>JASGIN010000007.1:0-3739 GCA_049841015.1 Nocardioides sp. | reverse complement strand
ACGTATTGCTAAGGTTAGGGAAACACGATAGAATCCGACAGTACCGGGTTAAGCATGTGCTCGACGTAGGTGTCGTACACGGGGTAGACGTGCGCCGACAGCATGATCAGCACGTCACCGGTGGCGGCAGCACACCCTCGATTCAGGGAGCGACCGAAGGTGAACTGCTCCTTCGGGATGTGCACGACCCGAACCCCGAAGCGCTCCGCGATCTGCACGGTCGCGTCGCTCGAGCCCGAGTCGACCAGGATGACCTCGTCCGCCGTCGTCGTCTGGCGCTGGAGACCGACCAGGAGCCGGGCGATGTGCCGTTCCTCGTTCAAGGCCCGGATGATCACCGATGTCGTCGGCACCTGGCCTCCCCTCTCCGCAGCGCTGTCTAGGTCTCTCGCCGGAGCTGGTCCGACGTGCTCGTGCTTCGGCGTGTGCCGTACGGCCGCTGGCGCCGCACGAGGATAACCTCCCAGAAGGGGGGGACGTTCTCACGACGTGCCGATTGTGACGCCGCCCACCGCGCGCGTCACCCCGGCACCCCCGACGACATCGTTGGCGGCTGGCCCGGCTCGGGTAGGGTCTGGCGCCCGACGGAGAGGATGGCAGGTGGAGCACGGTCACGCCTTGCTGTTGCGTGTCCTGCAGGAGCGCCGACCCGACTGGGTCCGCCGCCGTGGCGTACGCATGCTGGAGATCGGCACCACGCGCGAGGAACTGCCCGAGCAGGACTCGACCCGCGTCTTGTCCGAGTTCTGTCAGCAGCACGGCTGGTCCTTCACCACCTGTGACATGGATCCGGCGAACTCCGACCGGGCCCGCGAGCTCTTCGTGCGGATGGGCGAGCCCTTCGAGGCGGTCACCGCCAAGGGCGAGGACTACGTGGCGACCGGTCGACGCCGGTTCGACACCGTCTACCTGGACGCGTACGACTTCGATCATGGACAGCACAGCGAGGCGCGTCAGGAGCGCTACGAGGCCCACCTCGGCTCGAGGATCAATCAGCACGCCTGCGAGGTGATGCACCTCGAGACCATGCAGGGCCTGACGAAGTCGGGGGCGAGCCGGTGCCTGGTCGTCCTGGACGACACCTGGCGCGACGACCCGGACGGCCCGTGGCAGGGCAAGGGCCCCCTCGCCATCCCGTGGGCGTTGACGCACGGCTGGGAGCTGACCGAGGAGGACCCGAACCACCGCGCCGTCGTGCTCGAGAAGATCGCCCCCGCCTACGTCCTGCTCACCGAGCGCGCCAAGCGGGCCGTACGTGATCGCCGCAGGGCGTTGCGGCGCAAGCGCCGCACGCTCGAGCGGCGTCGGAACAAGCGCCGCCGGCAGCAGGCCCGACGCCGCGCCGCGCAGGCGGACGGGCGAGCGGTCAGGTGACGGTGCGGCTCCTGAGCGCTGCGGCGTGCGAGGTCGGGACGTATCGGCTCGGCGAAGGGCCGTTCTGGGATCCACGCACCGCCCGCCTCTCGTGGGTGGATATCGCCCGCGGTGAACTGTGGCTCGCGAGGCTCGACGACACGGATGCGCCCACCGCGGCGATCCGCGCGTTCGCCGCGCCGGTCGCCGCGACCCTCGGGGTCGCGGTGCCAGGGCGCGACGGCGGGTGGATCTGCGGCGCCGACGGGGCGGTGCTGCTGCTCGACGACACCGGCGTCGTGCTCGACCGGCTCGACCTGGAGCCGACGACGGTCCGGATGAACGACGGCGCCTGCGACCCGTGGGGCGGTTCTGGGTCGGGAGCAAGGCCCATGACAACACCTCCGGCGCCGGATCGCTCTTCCGCGTCGACCTCGACGGAACGGTCACCCGGGTCCGCACCGGGCTCACGATCGCGAACGGGCTGGGCTGGGGCCCCGACGGCACCACGATGTACGTCACCGACTCGGGCGCCGGCACGATCGACGCCCACGACTACGACGTCGAGTCGGGCCGGCTGGGTCCGCCCCGCGCGTTCCTGCGGCTGCCCGCCGAGGAGGGCTCGCCGGACGGGTTGACGGTCGACGCCGACGGATGCCTCTGGGTCGCGGTGTGGGGTGGGAGTGAGGTCCGCTGCTACGCCCCCGACGCCACGCTGGTCACCCGCGTGCAGGTCGGTGCCTCGCACGTCACCAGCTGCGCCTTCGTCGGTGCAGGCCTCGAGAACCTCGCGATCACCACGGCGCAGGACGAACTGACGGCCGAGCAGCTCGAGCGCGAGCCCGACGCCGGCAAGCTGCACCTGGCCGGGTCCGCCGGACGGGGGACGGCCAGTCACAGCAGCGCGGTACGGCCGGGGCTTCGACTGACCCGTTCGCGAGAGGGCGACGCCCGGTAGCGTTGCACCGTGCGTGGAATCCTCCTGGCCGGCGGCTCCGGGACGCGTCTGCATCCGCTCACGACCGCGGTGAGCAAGCAACTGCTGCCGGTCTACGACAAGCCGATGGTCTACTACCCGCTCTCCACCCTCTTGATCGCCGGAGTCCGCGAGGTGCTGGTCATCTCGACGCCCAGAGACGAACCCGCATTCCGCACCCTGCTCGGTGACGGGAGCCGGCTCGGCATCGAGATCTCCTTCGCGGTGCAGCCCTCCCCCGACGGGCTCGCGCAGGCGTTCCTCATCGGCGCGGACTTCATCGGCGACGAGAGCGTGTGCCTCGTACTGGGCGACAACATCTTCTACGGGGCCGGGCTGGGAACTTCCTTACGTGCCAACGCCGATCCCCAGGGTGGGCACATCTTCGCCTACCACGTCAGGAATCCGCGCGACTACGGCGTCGTCGAGTTCGACGACGCCGGATCGGTGGTGTCGCTGCAGGAGAAGCCGGCAGAACCACGCAGCAGCTACGCCGTCCCCGGCCTCTACTTCTACGACTCCGAGGTCGTGCAGATCGCCCGCGACATCCGACCCAGCACCCGAGGGGAACTCGAGATCACCGACGTGAACGACGCCTACCTGCGGCGCGGCGCGCTGACGGTGACGGTCCTCGACCGGGGAACCGCCTGGCTGGACACGGGAAGCATCGACGCGCTGATGGCGGCGGGTGAGTTCGTCCGGGTGGTGGAGCAGCGACAGGGGCTGAAGATCGGGTGCATCGAGGAGATCGCCTGGCGCAGCGGCTTCATCGACGACGAGCAGCTGCTGGCGCTCGCCGAGCCGTTGCGCCGCAGCGGCTACGGCGATTACCTGCGCTCACTACTGGAACAAGCGCCGGGCTGAGATCGAGGCCCGCTCAACCTCGGGGCGGGCCGGCGTCCGGCTCCCCGCCCGCCTGTGCCCCCGCCCCGTCGTCCCCGGCGCCGTCGCGGAGCTCGTCCAGCCGCATCCGCAACAGACCGACCTCCTCGGCGAGCGTGCGGGTCTCCTCCTCGAGGTCGCCGACCTCGGAGCTGAGCTGCAGCGCGACGAAGAACGAGACGGCAAGGGACAGCACGAACAGCAAGTTGCTCGGGGTGTCGATGCCGACGGCCCTCGACAGGGTCGTCAGCAGCCCCGGCCAGATCGCGAAGATCAGGATCGCTGCGCCGATCAGGATCCAGATGACGGCGTACTTCTCCCGCAGCCGGCGCCGGCGCAGCATCTCGAAGACCAGGCCGACGGCGACGAACGCGGCGACGAGCGCGAATACGGTCTGCTGCCCGTTCAGCATGTGCCCGTCCCGCCGCTCGGCGCGGGTGCGATCTCGGCGAGCCGCACCGGCCGGCGCACCAGTGCGAGACCGAGCGCGAGGAGCGCGCGGACGAGGTAGAAGGCCGAGCGGATCGG
>JASGIN010000006.1:0-60073 GCA_049841015.1 Nocardioides sp. | reverse complement strand
GACCGCTCCCGGCCACCGGTCGAGCCAGGCCCGCGCGGCGGCGTACTCGTGCCCGAGGCCGTGGTCGGCCACGTCTCCGCTCAGCACCAGCACGTCGGGCCGAGGGCGCATCGCGAGGAGGTGGTCCATGACCGCGGCGCAGCGGGGCGCGGGATCCTGGACGTCGTTGCCGAAGTGGGTGTCGCTCACGTGAGCCACGACGAACATGGGCTCACCCTAGGGTCGTGGGAGCCAGCGCCGCCCCACCGGTGCCACCCGGACGAGACGCGGGTCGAGCTCCCCCTCGTCGGCCAAGGCCCGTCCGATGCGTACCTCGACGCGGTCCTCGGCCAGTCCCTCGGCGATCCCCGCGCCCCACTCGACGACGGTGACCGCGTCGTCGAGCGACGTGTCGAGGTCGAGGTCGTCGAGCTCGGGGACGCCGCCGAGCCGGTAGGCGTCGACGTGCACCAGGGCCGGCCCGTCGGCCAGGGAGGGGTGGACCCGGGAGATGACGAACGTCGGGGAGGTGACGGCGCCGCGCACGCCGAGCCCGGCGCCCAGACCCTGGGTGAACGTCGTCTTGCCGGCGCCCAACCCGCCCGAGAGCACCACCACGTCTCCGGCCCGGAGTCGAGTCGCGAGGTCGGCGCCGAGCGCGCGCATCGCGTCGGCGTCCGGCGCGTCGTGGACGCGTGCGGCCGGTCGGCGCAGCTCGACGTACGGCGCGTCGCCGCCGACCGCGACGAACCCGTGCTCCTGCCAGAACACGCCGGTCCTGGGCAGCTCGACCCGCGCGAGCACGGCCACCTCGTCGTACTCGGTCGACCTGTCGAGCGCGGCCGAGACCAGCTCGGTCGCGACCCCGTGGTCCCGCACCTCGGGCAGCACCCCGACCCGTCGCAGCCACAGGGTCCGGTCCTGCGGGTCGAGCAGGAGCGCGCCGACGTCCCGGCCGTCGTACGTCGCGACGAGGCCGCCGTGGGCGAGACCGGCGGCGATCGTGGCCTCGGTCTCCCCCAGGGCCTCGGCGGGCGGGTCGAGGGCCGGGCGGGTCGCGAAGGCCGTGCGCACGATCTCCAGGACCGTCGCGGCGGACTCGGGCCCGACGGCTCGCACCTGCGTCATCCGGCCACCTTCTTCACGGCGGCGGCGACCAGCCGGTCCAGCTCGTCCTCGACCTCCTCGTGCCGCTCCAGGAGGACCATGTGCCCAGCCCCCAGCGACTCGTGCAGGGTCGAGCCGTCGACCAGCTCGTGCAGCCTCCTGCTCATCGAGATCGGCGTCAGCTTGTCGCCGGTGCCGCACACGATGCGGGTGGGCACCTCTGACAGCGCCGACAGGGCCTCGAACTTGTCCAGGGACGAGAACGTCGGGAAGAACTCCGCGACGACCTCGAAGGGCGTGGCCGACAGCATCCGGTCCACGAACTCCACGTACGACGCCGGGACGTCGTCGCCGAACGCCAGTCCGTCTGTCGCGACCAGGGCGATCCCGTGGCCGATGCGTCTGACGCCGTCGACCGTGCGGTGGCTGCGCCCGAGCGCGGTGACGAGCCGCTGCGCGACCTGGCCGCCGACGTTCGCGGGCAGGCCCGGCACGAGCATGCGCGAGGGTTCGAGCCCGCCTGCCGTGGTCGAGATCAGGCCGACCCCGACGATGCGGTCGCCGAACAGCTCGGGGTGCTCCTCGGCGAGCGCGATGATCGTCATCCCGCCCATCGAGTGCCCGACCAGCACCACCGCCCCGTCGGGCACGACCGTGTCGAGCACCGCGAGCAGGTCCTGTCCGAGCTGCTCGATCGTGGCCCGCCCCGGCGTCGAGCGACCCGAGCCTCCGTGGGAGCGCTGGTCGTAGAAGACGGTCCGCACCCGGCCGCGGTAGGCCGCGCGCTGGAAGTGCCACGAGTCCATGGACAGCGCGTAGCCGTGGACGAAGACCACCGTGAGGTCCGGCCGCTCGTCGGCGGGACCGGCGTACTCGTCGACCTCGACACGCAGGTCGACGCCGTCCTCGGTCACGACCGTGATCGGCGGCACGTGCAGGGACCCGAACGGCGTGTGGTCGCCCGCGCCGCGCCGGCCGATCACCTGGCGCTGCTTGACCAGGCGGTACGCCGTGCCCGCGGCCACCACGCCCACGGCACCCGCCGCGAGGCCGGCCACCGACAGCACGCGACGCGAGGTGCTGCTCATCGCGCGCCCCCGACGAAGCGGCGGTGCAGCCGGCCGCCCATCCGGGTGACGATCTCGTAGTGGATCGTGTCGCACCAGCCGGCCCACTCCGCCGCGGTGGGCTCGCCCGACGTACCCGGGCCGAACAGGACGACCTCGTCGCCCGCCTCCGGCGTCGAGGCGGCGGGGTCGCCGAGCTCGATCACGAGCTGGTCCATGCAGATGCGCCCCCGGACCGGCCGACGGGCGCCGCCGGCCCAGACCTCGGCGCGGTTGCCCGCGTGCCGCGGCACTCCGTCGCCGTACCCGAGCGGGACAAGGCCGACGCGAGTCTCGGTCGGGGCGGTCCAGACGTGGCCGTACGACACCGACGCACCTGCGGCGAGCCGCTTGACGAGGGCCAGCGGCGCGGCCACGGTCATGGCCGGCTCGAGCCCCAACTGCGGCCCCAGGCCGGGCGCCGGGTGCAGGCCGTACGACGCGATGCCGCAGCGCACGAGGTCGAAGCGGCTCGACGGCCGCAGGATGGCGCCGGCGGAGTTGGCGAGGTGACGCACCTCGGGGCGCAGGCCGGTCTCGGAGGCGACCTCGAGCGCGGCGCGGAATGCCTGCTCCTGCGCGGCGTTCGCCGGGTGGTCGGGCTCGTCGGCGCAGGCGAAGTGCGACCAGATCCCGGTCACCGTCCAGCTGCCGTCGCCCTCCCCGGCGCGGGCGGCGGCGACCAGCCCCGGCCAGTCCTCGGCGGTGGCACCGCCGCGGGACAGGCCGGTGTCGACCTTGAGCTGGAGTCGCGCGGGAGTGTCCGTCACCGCGGCCCTGATCTCCGCGAGCTCGGCCACCGAGTACGCCGTCACGTCGACGTCCTGGCGGACGGCTTCTGCCCAGTCGTCGCCCGGGACGGTGAGCCAGCACAGCAGGCGGCCGGTGTCGCCGGCCGCGCGCAGCCGCAGCGCCTCCTCGATGGTGGCGACCCCGAGCCAGGGAGCGCCCGCGGCCCGGGCCGCCCCGGCCGCCTCGACCATGCCGTGGCCGTAGGCGTCGGCCTTGACGACCACCATCACCTCCGACCCGTCGGCGGCGACGAGGTCGCGCAGGCGGGCGACGTTGCGACCGATCGCGCCCAGGTCGACCACGATCTCGGGTCGGCTGACGGCGGTCATGCGCGCCATCCTCGCATCGGGGCTCAGCCCAGCAGCGCGGCGACCACGTCGGGAACCGCGGCCGCGACGCGAGGGGCGGACACCGGACCGCCGCCCGAGGCGTACGTCGCCGCGGCGCCGTGCAGCCAGGCCCCGGCCGCGCCGGCGTCGAACGGGGACAGACCGGCCGCCAGCAGGGCACCGCAGAGACCGCCCAGCACGTCGCCGGCGCCCGCCACCGCGAGCCACGGCGTACCGCTGGTCGTGACGCGGACCCGGCCGTCGGGCTCGGCGACCAGGGTGTGGTGGCCCTTGAGCAGGACGGTCGCGGCGTACTCCGAGGCCGCGCGGCGGGCGTGCGCCAGCTGGTCGGCCTCGACCTCGGCGCGCTCGACGCCGAGCATCGCGGCCAGCTCGCCGGCGTGCGGGGTGAGGAGCGCGGGCCGGTCGAGAGGCCCGTCGAGGTGCTGGAGGGCGTCGGCGTCCACCACGAGCGGCACGTCGTCCGCCTGGGCGTCCGTGAGCCAGGCCGCGGCCTCGGCGTCGCCGCCCGACCCGACGACCCAGGCCTGGACCCGGCCCGCGCCGACGACGACCTCCGGGTGCGCCGCGAGGACCGCGTCGGGTGCCCCGCCGGCGTACCTCACCATGCCGGCGAGGCCGCACGCGGCACCGGCGGTCGACAGCACGCCGGCGCCCGGGTAGCGAGCCGAGCCCGCCCTCACTCCGACGACCCCGCGGGTGTACTTCTGCGCGTCTGCCTCGGGTCGGGGCAGCAGCGCCGCGACGTCGTCCTGCTGGAGCGCGACGACCGAGGCGGCGGGCAGGTCGAGCCCGAGCTCGACCAGCTGGACGACGCCGCACGCCGACGCGGCGGGCTCGACGAGGTGGGCGACCTTGTGCGTGCCGAACGTGACCGTGAGGTGGGCGCGCACGTGGTCACCCTCGAGGCGTCCCGTGTCGACGTCGACTCCGCTCGGGACGTCGACCGCGACCGTGGGCACGCCCGCGAGCGCCCGGACCGCCTCGGCCGCGCGGTCCCGCAGCCCCGGACGGCCGCCGATGCCGACGATGCCGTCGATGACCACGTCGGGATGCCTGGCATCCGCGAGCTCGACGCGGCGTCCCCCCACCCGGCGCAGAGCCGCCAGCCCGGCCTCGTGGATCGTGTCGGCCACCGCGACGGCCTCCACGCGCGCGCCGCGCCGCGCCAGCATCGCGCCGGCGTACAACGCGTCGCCGCCGTTGTCTCCCGGGCCGACGAGGAGCAGGACCCGACGTCCGTACGCGCCGCCCATCAGGTCGGTCACCGCCGCCGCGAGCCCGGCCGCCGCCCGCTGCATCAGCGCCCCTTCAGGAACCCGTGCCATCAGCGCCCGCTCGGCCTCCCGCACCTGCTCGACCGTGTGCGCCGACCTCATCCCCCGACCCTAAGGGACGGGTCGTGTGCCTGAGGCCCGGCTGGGTCGTGTGCCTGAGCCCGCGCTATGGCGCGGGCTCAGGCACACGACCCGAACAAGCGGCGCGTGGCTGTGGACGAACGACGCCGCTCAGGGTTCGCACGCACCATCCTCGTGCGAGTGGACCACCTTCAAGACCTGTTGCTGAGGCAGCGCGGCATGGTGGCCAGGCGCCAGCTGCTCCACCTCGGCATCGAATGGGAGGGCGTCCGCACCAGGTCGCCGCCCGTCGGTGGGTGATCCACACGCCACGGGTCGTCGGGACGACGACGGGCGCGCTCACTTGGGAGCAGCGCTCCTGGATGGCGGTGCTCCACGCCGGTCCGCGCAGCGTGCTCGGCGGCCTGTCGGCGGCGACGACGCACGGGCTGCTGCGGTGGCACCGAGAGGAGATCACGGTCCTCGTGGACGACGAGCTCGCCTTCGAGCCCGTCGCGGGCGTGCGGTTCTTCCGTAGTCGCCGACCGTTCGAGCTGCTGAGGTCTCCACGCGCCGGGATCCCGTCCGTGCAGCTGGAGCCGGCGATCCTGCTCTGGGCCGGGTACGACGCGCCGGTCCGCGCCGCGCACGGCGTGTTGGCCGCCTCGGTCCAGCAGAGGCTGACGACTCCTGAACGCCTGCTGACCTGGATCGACACTTTGCGACCGTTACGCCGCGCCCGCTCGTTCAGGCGGACGGTGGGAGACATCGCCGGCGGCGCCCACTCGGTTGCCGAGATCGACGTCCGTCGCCTGTGTCGCCGCTACGGTCTGCGGCTGCCCGATCGCCAGCGCCAGCGCACAGACCGCTCCGGCAAGGTCCGATGGACCGATTGCGAGTGGCACCTCGCGGACGGGACGTCCCTGGTGCTCGAGATCGACGGCGCGTTCCACCTCGACGCCTCGGAGTGGGCGGCTGACATCAAGCGGGCGCGCTCTCTGACCTCCCGCCACCGGCGAGTCGTCCGCTGCACATCGTTTGAGCTGCGCCATGAGATGGACGATGTCGCCCGCGATCTCGTCGCTCTCGGCGTTCCTCACGCCGCCTAGCCCCCGGGATTCACGGTTGTGTGCCTGAGCCCGCGCTATGGCGCGGGCTCAGGCACACAACCCGAATCCAGGCGGCTCAGGACTCCAGGACGACGACGGCGGAGGCGATGCCGGCGTCGTGGGAGAGGGAGAGGTGGACCGAGGTGACACCGAGCTCCGCGGCGCGGACGGCGACGGTGCCGCGCAGCTCGAGCCGCGGTCGGCCACTCGACTCCGAGACGACCTCGGCGTCGTGCCACTCGAGGTTCCCCGGGGCGCCGAGGGCTTTGGCGAGCGCCTCCTTGGCGGCGAAGCGGGCCGCGAGGGACGCCGGTGGCCGGCTCGCCTCCCCGGAGGTGAAGACGCGCGCGACCAGCCCCGGCGTACGCCGAAGCGACTCCTCGAAGCGCGATACGTCGACCACGTCGATGCCGACACCGACGACCGCCACGGGAGCCGGCCCTACTCGACCGTGACCGACTTGGCCAGGTTGCGCGGCTGGTCGACGTCGTGGCCGAGCCGCGAGGCCAGCTCGCACGCGAACAACTGCAGGGGGATGACGGCCGGCACCGGCTGCAGGAGGGTCGAGACCTGCGGGAGCCGGATCACGGTGTCCGCGAACTCCTCGATCCCGACGTCGCCGTCCTCGGCCAGCACGATGGTGCGCGCACCCCGCGCGCGGATCTCCTGGATGGCGCTGACCATCTTGTCGTGCAGCTGGTCGCGGCCCCGGGGCGGTACGACGCAGAAGACCGGCAGCCCCTCCTCGATCAGCGCGATCGGCCCGTGCTTGAGCTCGCCGGCGGCGAAGCCCTCGGCGTGCAGGTAGGCCAGCTCCTTGAGCTTCAGCGCACCCTCGAGCGCGATCGGGAACCCGACGTGCCGCCCGAGGAACAGCACCGCGCGCGTGCTGTCGAGCTCGGCCGCCAGCGCGTAGAGCTCGTCCGAGCCGTCCAGCATCCGCTGCACGTGCCCCGGCATGTCCCCCAGCTCCGCCACGACCCGCGCGATCTCGTCGGCGTACGACGTGCCGCGGACCTGCGCGAGGTAGAGCCCCAGCAGGTACGCCGCGATCATCTGCGTGATGAAGCCCTTGGTCGACGCGACGCCGATCTCGGGTCCGGCGTGGGTGTAGATGACCGCGTCGGACTCCCGCGGGATCGTCGACCCGTTGGTGTTGCAGATGGCCAGCACCTTGGCGCGCTGCTGGCGCGCGTGCCGGATCGCCATCAGGGTGTCGGCGGTCTCGCCGGACTGGCTGATCGCCACGACCAGCGTCGACCGGGTCAGGATCGGGTCGCGGTAGCGGAACTCGTGGGCCAGCTCCACCTCGCACGGGATCCGGGTCCAGTGCTCGATCGCGTACTTCGCCACCAGCCCCGCGTAGAACGCCGTCCCGCAGGCGATCACGATGATCTTGTCGACCTCGCGCAGCTCGTCGTCGGAGATCCGCACCTCGTCCAGCTGCAGGCGCCCCGCGGCGTCATGGCGACCCAGCAGCGCGTCGGCGATCGCCCGCGGCTGCTCGAAGATCTCCTTGCGCATGAACCAGTCGTAGCCGTCCTTCTCCGCGGCGGAGAGGTCCCAGTCGACGTGGTAGCGCTTGCCCTCCGCAGGCGCCCCGTCGAAGCCGGTCACCTCGACTCCGTCGCGGGTGATCGTGACGACCTGGTCCTGGCCGAGCTCGAGCGCCTCGCGAGTGTGCTCGATGAACGCCGCGACGTCGGAGCCGATGAAGTTCTCACCCTCGCCGATCCCCACCACCAACGGCGAGTTGCGGCGCGCCGCGACGACCCGAGCCGGGTCCTCGGAGTCGACCGCCACCAGCGTGAACGCCCCCTCGAGCCGGGTGCACACGCGGCGCATCGCGTCGCTCAGGGTCCCGCCGTCGGCAAGCGCCGACTCGACGAGGTGCGCCACGATCTCGGTGTCGGTCTCCGAGTGGAGCTCATCACCGGCCGCCTCGACCTCCGAGCGCAGCTCGGCGAAGTTCTCGATGATGCCGTTGTGCACCAGGGCCACGCGGCCGGCGTTGCCGAGGTGCGGATGGGCGTTGACGTCGTTCGGCGCGCCATGGGTCGCCCAACGCGTGTGGCCGATGCCGGTGGTCGCATCGGGCAGCGGCGACTCGGCGAGGACCTTCTCCAGGTTGGCCAGCTTGCCGGCCTTCTTCGCCCAGGCGATCCGGTCACCGTCCTCGCCCTGGGTGACCAGGGCGATCCCCGCGGAGTCGTAGCCGCGGTACTCCAGGCGGCGGAGCCCCTCGATCACGACGTCCTGGGCACGCTTGTCCCCGACGTATCCGACGATGCCGCACATGGGCCCGAGTCTATGGGTGCAACAATCCGCGCCATGCCCAACGGTGCCTCGGTCGGTGAGCCGTCGCCGTACGTCGAGCTCGACCGCGACGCCTGGGCCGCGCTCGGCGAGCGGGTCGAGCAGCCGCTCAGCGCAGACGAGATCACCCGTCTCCGGGGACTCGGCGACGAGCTGGATCTCGCCGAGGTGGAGCAGGTCTACCTCCCGCTCTCCCGACTCCTGAGCCTGCGCGTCAAGGCCGCGCGTCGCCTCTACCGCAAGCAGGAGGAGTTCCTGCACCAGCCGCAGCCCCCACGCACGCCGTTCGTGATCGGGCTGGCCGGCTCCGTGGCGGTCGGCAAGTCCACCACCGCGCGCGTGCTGCAGCAGATGCTGGCGCACTGGGACGAGCACCCGAACGTCGCGCTGGTCACCACCGACGGCTTCCTGCACCCGAACGCCGAGCTCGAGCGCCGCGGCCTGCTCGACCGCAAGGGGTTCCCCGAGTCCTACGACCGCCGCGCCCTGCTCCGGTTCGTGGTCGACATCAAGTCCGGCAAGGACGTGGTCGAGGCGCCGACGTACTCGCACCTCGTCTACGACGTGGTCCCCGACGAGCGCGTCGTCGTGCGCCACCCTGACATCGTGATCCTCGAGGGACTCAACGTCCTCCAGCCCGCCCGGGTGACCGAGGACGGCCGGGCCGGCCTGGCCCTGAGCGACTTCTTCGACTTCGGCATCTACGTCGACGCGGCGACCGACAACATCCGCTCGTGGTACGTCGACCGGTTCCTGCGGCTGCGGGAGACGGCGTTCGCCGACCCGGCGTCGTACTTTCGGCGGTACGCCGCCCTGTCGTCGGACCAGGCGCGCACCACCGCGCTCGGCATCTGGGACTCGATCAACGGCCCCAACCTCGAGCAGAACATCAAGCCGACCCGCTCGCGCGCGACGCTGGTGCTGCGCAAGGCCCGCGACCACTCGGTGCAGTACGTCCGGCTCCGGAAGCTCTGACCATGGGCGTGTGGCGGCCCGACTGGGGGCCGCGGTCGTTCGACCCGGTGCGGCTGGGCAACCAGGAGACCGACGCCTGGGCCGCCTACTACCGCCACGAGTGGGGCACCTTCCTGCGCGCCGCCGTCGGGATGGTCCGCACCGGCTTCGGCACCGACCCGCTCAGGACCCTGACCGGCGCCTACCACGTGCTCCGCGCCAACCAGCTCTGGGCGCCGTACCCGGACAACGACCCGGACGGCGCCCGGGAATCCATGCGGCGCTTCTACGCCATGGTGGCCGACCACCTGGGCCTCGACCTCGACCCGGTCCGCGCCTCCGAGCTCGAGGTCGAGTGGTGGCGCGTGCACCGCGAGCACCAGCACGACCCCGAGGTCTCCGTCGACCTCCTCGTCCAGGCCCTCGTGGACCTGTACGCCTTCGTGTACGCCGTGTCGCCGGACACCGTCGCCGAGGCCGCCCGCTTCCGGGTCGAGGCGATGGACCACTCCGACGCCTGGGTCGCGGCCGGCTGCCGGCACGACGACCCGCTGCTCACCCAGGAGCGTCGCGCCCTCGTCGCCTCGCACAGCGCGCTGCGTCGTGCCGTCGGAGTCGACTGACGTGAAGGTCAGCTTCGGCGTCGGTAGATCGAGATCACGATGCCGTCGGGGTACGGCGTGACCTCGGCGAGCTCGAGCGGCCGAACGGCAGCCAGGTCCTTGAACATCGGCTGACCGCTGCCGAGCGCGACGGGGCGCGTCACCAGTCGGTACTCGTCCACGAGGTCCGCCCGGGTCATCGCCTGCGCCAGCGTGTAGCCGCCGTACACGATCACGTCGCCGCCTGGCTGCTCCCGCAGCCGGGCGACCTCGTCGGCGAGGTCGCCGCGCGCGATCGTCGTGGTCGGCCAGTCCGCGCGCGTCAGGGACCGGGAGAACACGACCTTCGGAATCCGGTTCATCGGCTCGGCGAAGGCATCGGTCGAGGTCGGCCAGAACGACGACATCCCCTCGTAGGTCCGCCGCCCCATCGCGTGCACGCCCGCGACGTCGATCCACGACATGATCCGCGCGGCCACGTCGGGGTGCTGCGGACCACCGCCGCCGATGTCCTCCCCTGGACCGCCGGACACGTACCCGTCGAGGGAGATCCCCATCTGAAGGACGATCGTGCCCATCCGTACCACTCCTTCCGTGCGTCGTGACGCCCTGCGCATCACACCATCACCACGAACCGACGACGCGTTGTTCGACAGGTCTCGCCGGACGGTCCTAGATTGAGGGGTTCTCGGCGCGCCCGGGACGAGGAGGGTGACGATGGCCAGCGACGCACCCGCGGCTGACACCGGCGGAGACCAGGGACTACGTCGCGGGGCGGTCAGCTTCAGCGGCGTCCTCTTCCAGTCGATCACGTTCATGGCGCCCGCCATCGCGACGGCGCTCTCGATCCCGGCGGGCATCGCCTTCAGCGGCGGCGCCGCCCCGCTGTCGGTGATCCTGGCGCTGGTCGCGAGCCTGATCGCCGCGAACTCCATCGGCCAGCTGTCGCGCCACCTGCCGTCGGCCGGCTCGTTCTACACGTTCGTCAGCCACGGCATCCATCCGCAGGTCGGCTTCCTGGTCGCCTGGGGCTTCCTGCTCGGCGTGATCGTCGGCGGTCCGTTCCTGGCACTGCAGATGGGCTTCGTCGTCGCCGACACGCTTCACGCCGAGTGGGGCTGGTCGACCGACACCTGGGTGATCTGGACGGTCCTGGTCTGCCTGCTCGTCTTCGCCCTCGGCTACCGCGGCATCACCGGCTCGACCCGCGCCGGCATGCTGCTCGGGGCGTTCGAGATCCTGGTCTTCGTCGCGATCTCGCTGACCCTGATCGTCAAGGCCGGCAGCCACAACACGCTCCAGGTCTTCGGCACCCACTACGCCAACAACCCCGACTTCAAGGGCTTCTCGGGGGTCATCGCGGGCTCGGTCTTCACCATCTTGGCCTTCATCGGCTTCGAGCAGGCCGCGCCGATCGCGGAGGAGGCGCACGAGCCGCGGCGTACCGTGCCGCGCGCGATCATCGTCGCCTGCCTGCTGATCGGCGGCTTCTACATCCTCAACACCTACGCCAGCGCCGTCTCGTTCGGGCCGGCGAAGATGACGGGCTTCGTGGGCGCCGGCGACAACAACCCGTGGCAGAACGTGCTCGGCCGGCATGCGTGGGGCTGGCTGGGGTTCTTCCTGGTGTTCGTGGCGCTGATCAACTCGATCATCGCCAACCAGAACGCCGCCAACAACTCCTCCACGCGCACGATGTTCGCGATGGGCCGGATCCGGCTCCTGCCCGCGCAGCTCGGCCGCTTGAACCCCTTCGGCTCACCACTGCTGGCGATGGGCGTCCAGCTCGCCTTCTCGCTCGTGGTCGCACTGTTCCTCGGCTACCACTACGACCCCTACACCGGCTTCGCGCTGACCGCGACGATCCTGGTCGACATCTTCGCTCCGATGTACATCCTGCTGAACGTCGCGTGCCTGCTGTACTTCTGGCGGTTCCGGCGCGACGAGTTCCACGTCGTGCGCCACGGGATCCTCCCGGTCCTGGGCGCGCTCGCCTTCATCCCGGCGTTCTTCGCCGGCGCGGGCATCCCGGCGTTCAGCTTCATCAGCTCGCTGCCCAAGCCCCTGTCGTACGCCGGGCCGGTCGCGGCGCTCTGGATGGTCGTGGGGCTGGTCTACCTGGTCGTGCTGAACCGCGCCGACCCCCGCCGCATCCTGGAGACCAAGCGGGTCTTCGACGAGGAGTGACGCGGCCCTGCTCGGCTCAGCCGAGGCGCCGGCGTACGACGTCGGCGAGGCGCTCGGCGACGGCCGTGGCCTCCTCGGGCGTCGCCGCCTCGACCATGACCCGGACCAGCGGCTCTGTGCCCGAGGGGCGGAGCAGGATTCGCCCGGTATCGCCGAGCCGGTCCTGCTCGACCGCCACGGCGGCGGCGAGCTCCGGGTCGTCGGCGCGGCTCTGGTCGACCTCGGGGACGTTGAGGAGCACCTGCGGCAGGGCCGTGACGACCGACGCCAGGTCACGCAGCGACGAGCCCGTCTGCACCATCCGACGCGCCACCTGCAGCGAGGTCAGGATGCCGTCGCCGGTGGTGGCGTGCTCGCTCATGATGATGTGCCCGGACTGCTCGCCGCCGAGCGTGTAGCCGCCCTCGCGCATCGCCTCCAGCACGTAGCGGTCGCCGACGGCGGTCTGGTGGACGGCGATGCCGGCCTTCTGCATGCCCTGGACGAAGCCGAGGTTGCTCATCACCGTCGCGACCACGGTGTCGTCGACGAGGTGACCACGCTGCTGCAGGTCCAGCGCGAGGACCGCCATCAGCCGGTCGCCGTCCACGGTGTTGCCGGCGTGGTCGATCGCCAGGCAGCGGTCGGCGTCGCCGTCCCAGGCGAAGCCGACGTCGGCGCCGCGGGCCAGCACGGCCTCGCGCAGTCCCTCGAGGTGCGTCGACCCGCAGCGCTGGTTGATGTTGAGCCCGTCGGGGTCGTCGTTCATCGCGACGACGTCGGCGCCCGCGGCGCGCAGCGTGTGCGGGCCGACGACCGAGGCGGCGCCGTTCGCGCAGTCCAGCACGATCTTCAGCCCGCTCAGCGAGCTGTCGATCGTCCGCAGCAGGTGGTCGGAGTACTCCTCCTCGGACCGGGCGTACGGCGTGACCCGGCCGACGTCGGCACCCACCGGGCGGTCCCACGGCTGACCGACGAGGGTCTCGATCTCGCGCTCGAGCGCATCGTCGAGCTTGACCCCACCGCGGGCCAGGAACTTGATGCCGTTGTCGGGCATCGGGTTGTGCGAAGCGCTGATGACGACGCCCACGTCGGCGCCGAGGGCGTCGGTGAGGTAGGCGACGCCGGGCGTGGGCAGCACCCGCAGCCGGATCACGTCGACGCCGGCCGAGGCGAGCCCGGCGACGACGGCGTGCTCGAGGAACTGCCCCGAGATCCGGGTGTCGCGTCCGACCACGGCCACCGGGCGCTGCCCGGTGAACCCGCCGTGGTCGACGAGCACCCGGGCCGCGGCCGCGCCGAGGTCGACCGCGAGCTCGGCGGTGATGTCACCGTTCGCGAGCCCGCGGACGCCGTCGGTTCCGAAGATCCCCGCGCTCATGGGAGTCGCCGCGTCATCCGGCAGCGAGGATCAGCGCTTGCTGAACTGCGGTGCCTTGCGGGCCTTCTTCAGACCGGCCTTCTTGCGCTCGATCACGCGCGCGTCGCGGGTCAGCAGCCCGGCCCGCTTCAGGGTCGGGCGGTTGGCGTCGACGTCCACGGCGTTCAGGGCGCGGGCCACACCGAGGCGGAGGGCGCCGGCCTGGCCGGTGATGCCGCCGCCGTGGATGCGGGCGATGACGTCGAAGCGGCCGTCGAGCTGGAGCGCGGCGAACGGCTCGTTGACGACCTGCTGGTGCAGCTTGTTCGGGAAGTAGGAGTCCAGCGCACGACCGTTGATGGTCCACACACCCGTGCCGGGCACGATGCGGACGCGGGCCACGGCCTCCTTGCGGCGACCGGTCGCCGCGGCGGGCGCGATGGTGGCCGGGCGGGCCGGGTCGGCGGTCGGCGAGCTCTCGGAGGTGTAGGCCACGCCCTGCTCGTCGGCCGTGAAGGCCTCGGTCTCGGTGGCCTCGGCCTCGGTGGTCTCGGGGGCGGTGTCGGTCACAGACGTTCCTTCGGTAGTCACTGGGAGACCTGCGTGATCTCGAACGGCTTGGCCTGCTGGGCCTGGTGCGGGTGGGTGGGGCCGGCGTACACCTTGAGCTTCTTCAGCATCTGGCGGCCGAGCTTGTTCTTCGGGAGCATTCCCCACACGGCCTTCTCGATGACCTTGCGGGCGTCCTTGTCCAGCTGCTGGCCCACGGAGACGGCGGTGAGACCACCGGGGTAGCCGGAGTGGCGGTAGAGGAGCTTGCTGGTCCGCTTGTCGCCGGTCAGCGCGATCTTCTCGGCGTTGACGACGATGACGAAGTCGCCCATGTCCATGTGCGGGGCGAAGGTCGGCTTGTGCTTGCCGCGCAGGAGGTTGGCAGTCTGGGCGGCGAGCTTGCCGAGGATGACGTCGCTGGCGTCGATGACGTGCCACTCGCGCTGGACGTCGCCGGGCTTGGGACTGTAGGTGCGCACGTGAAGGTGCCTCACTCGTTCGTTGGGTCCGACGGACGGTTGCCGCCGGGGCACTGCCACGATCTCTGACGAACGCTTCCTCGAGGGAAGTAATCTGCCCGGCTTCGCTTCATCCGGGTCTGCCCTGGACACCTCAGTCTTTGGTGCCCAGAGCGGCAGGGGTCGCGACCGGACAATCTACCGGGTGCCCAGGTCAGCGGCCGAAATCACGCTCAGTACCGTCCTGGCATGGAGCTCAGTGACGGGCAGGTGGCGCTGGCCGCGGCCGAGGCCGGGGCGCGGGTCGTGCGTCGGCACTATCGCACGGCCGTCGAGCGGCATCTCAAGGTCGGGACCGACTTCGCCACCGACGCCGACCTGGAGGCCGAGTCGGCGATCCGGGCGGTCCTGAACGAGCACCGCCCCGGCGATGCCCAGCTCGGCGAGGAGCACGGGGCTTCGGGGCCGGAGTCGCCTCGGCGCTGGCTGATCGACCCCCTGTGCGGGACGCGGAACTTCGCCGCCGGGTTGCCGTTGTCGTCGAGGAACGTCGCCCTGGAGGTCGACGGAGTCGTCTCGGCGTGCGCTGCGGCCGAGTGCGTGGGCGACGAGACGTACTGGAGCGACGGCGAGCGCACCTGGGTACGCCGCGCCGGCGCCGACGAGTCGGTGCACCCCACCGCCGAGTCCCTGATGGTGTCCTTCGACCTCGAGGTGAGCGCCTCGCGGCGGCGCGCGTTCTCGCGGGTGATCGCCGACCAGGCCTTCTTCGGCACCTACCAGCCCCGCGTCACCCTCGACCACGCTCGCGCTGGCGTGGGTCGCGGCGGGGCGCCACGCGGCGTACGTCACGGGGACGGACCCGCTCGGCAACGTCCACTACGCCGCAGGCCTCGGGCTCTGCCTCGCGGCGGGCTGCGTCGTCACCGATCTCACCGGCGACGAGCCGGGTCCGGGCGGCCTGCTCGCGGCTGCCGACACCGCCACCCACGACGCCGTGCTGTCGCTGCTCAGGCAGCACGCGGAGCCGGTTGGACCGTGAGAACCGGATTCGCTCTCCGTGGGACCCCGAAGTAGGTTGGCAGAGTGAATGACTCCCTCACCGTCCGCGACAACCGCACCGGCCAGGAGTACGACGTACCGATCGAGAACGGCACGGTCAAGGGCGCGGACCTCGGCAAGATCACGGACGAGGACGGCGCACCGCTGGCCGTCTACGACCCCGGCTTCGTCAACACGGCCTCCTGCAAGAGCAGCGTGACCTTCATCGACGGCGACAAGGGGATCTTGGAGTACCGCGGCTACCCCATCGAGCAGCTGGCCGAGAAGTCGACGTTCCTGGAGGTGGCCTACCTCCTGGTGCACGGCGAGCTGCCGACGAAGAACCAGTACGAGAACTGGGTCCACGACATCACGTACCACACGTTCGTCCACGAGAACATCAAGGCGTTCATGGAGGGCTTCCGGTACGACGCCCACCCGATGGGCATCCTGATGGCCTCGGTCGGCGCGCTGTCGACGTTCTACCCCGACGCCCGCCACATCGACGACGACGAGATCCGCCAGCTGCAGATCGTGCGGATGATCGCGAAGATGCCGACGCTCGGCGCCTGGGCGTTCCGCCACGCACAGGGCAAGCCGTTCGTCTACCCCGACAACGAGCTCGGCTACACCGCCAACTTCTTGTCGATGCTGTTCAAGATGAGCGAGGACCGCTTCGCGGCCGACGAGCGGCTGGTCAAGGCGCTCGACGTGCTGTTCATCCTGCACGCCGACCACGAGCAGAACTGCTCGACCAACGCCGTCCGGTCCATCGGCTCGTCGCAGGTCGACCCCTACTCCGCGGTGGCCGGCGGCGTGGGCGCGCTCTACGGCCCGCTGCACGGTGGCGCCAACGAGCAGGTGCTGCGGATGCTGCGCCGGATCAAGGACAAGCAGAACATCCCCGACTTCATCGAGGGCGTGAAGAACGGCGACGAGCGCCTGATGGGCTTCGGGCACCGCGTCTACAAGAACTACGACCCGCGGGCGAAGATCATCAAGAAGGCGTGCGACGACGTCTTCGAGGTCACCGGCGTCAACCCGCTGCTCGAGATCGCGATGGAGCTGGAGAAGATCGCGCTCGAGGACGAGTACTTCGTCTCGCGCAAGCTCTACCCCAACGTCGACTTCTACTCCGGGCTCATCTACGAGGCGCTGCAGTTCCCGCCCGAGATGTTCACGGTGCTGTTCGCGATCGGGCGTACGCCGGGCTGGCTCGCCCAGTGGGTGGAGCTGGTCCAGGACAAGGAGCAGAAGATCGCGCGGCCCAAGCAGATCTACACCGGCCAGCGCACCGTCGACTTCACCCCTGCGTCCGAGCGCTGGGCGTAGCCGCTCCCTCCACCTCGAGCAGCGCCTCCGAGCGTCGTTCGGCGTCGAAGGCCTCACGCCCGCCGCGGAGTCCGAACAGCCGCTTGGTCCACAGGATGTAGACCACGGCGAACACGTTGAGCGCGAACGCGACGACGCGCAGCCAGGTCACCCGCTCGAGCAGCTCGTAGACCTCCAGCGGGATGAACACCGCCGTCCCGACGACCGCGACGTACTCCCCCCAGCGCTTCATCAGCCACAGCCCGACCGCCTCCAGGAGCTCCAGGGCGCCGTACGCGAGCACGCCGAGGCTGACCAGGGTCAGAGTGTGCGGGTCGGTCTCGAGCGCCTTGCGGATCAGGCGGACCGGGCCGGTCGACTGCAGGTCGACTCCGGCGTGCTCGGCGACCGGCGTGAGGCGGGGCAGGTAGTCGTCGAACAGCCGCTGGAGCGAGTCCTGCGCTCCCTCGAACTTGTAGACGCCGTAGGCCAGAGCCACCAGGAGCACGCCGCGGATCCCGCGCTCGACCGCCAGCAGCCGGAGCACGAACGCATCGCGCAGCGCGCGGCCCCGGAGCACGAGCGGGGCCGCCGAGGCCGGGCCACTGCCCTGCGGTGGCCCCAGGACGTACAGCCCGCAGCGCAGGCAGCGCCACGCCTCGCCCTCGGCGGTCTCGGCGTGCAGGCCGTGCGCGAGGTCCTGCTCGTCGGGAGCCCAGGTGACGTGCCCGTGCCAACCGCAGGTGCGCACGTTCCAGTCGAACTCGCGCCAGGGCCGCCTCATCCGGCGCAGCCTACGTGCGGAGGCCGGCTCCGGCTTCTTGAGGAGCACCCAGGGGCATCTCAGCCTTCTCCCAGACTCGTCGGGCAGCCTCGGCGGCATGTCACACGACCCGTACGGCAACGAGTCGCAGAGTCGAGATGAGCAGCATCGAGGCGAGTGGGGTCAGGAGCCGCCTGCGCCACCCGCCAGCTGGTCGCCGTACGGGAATGCAGCCCAGCCGGAGGACGGTCGTCCCACCCTCGGCCAGGACCTCAGCGTCCCGACCCTCGAGTCGGAGCGTGGTCCCCGGAAGGGCCTGCGAGGCAAGCGGCTGGCCGCCACGGTCGTGGCGGCCAGCCTGCTCGTCGGCGGTGGAGCCGGGTTCGGGGGCGCCGCCCTGTGGACCTCGACGCATGACGAGTCCGTGCAGTCGTCGCCGGTCCTGACCCAGGCAGGCGGCAAGGTCGCCCAGACTGCCGCGACCGGCTCGATCGAGAAGGTCGCCCAGAGCGTGCTGCCGTCGGTGGTCATGATCGACGTCTCCGGCCCCAGCGGCTCGGGCTCCGGCTCGGGGATCATCCTCAGCCAGGACGGCAAGGTCCTTACCAACAACCACGTGGTCGCGCTGGCCGGCAAGTCGGGCCAGATCACCATCGCCTTCAACGACGGCTCGCACGCCGACGCCCGCGTCCTCGGCACCGACCCGCTGACCGACACCGCCGTCGTGCAGGCGGAGGGCGTCAAGAACCTCACGCCCGCGACCCTGGGCCACTCCTCGAGCCTCGAGGTCGGCCAGGGCGTCGTGGCGATCGGCTCGCCGTTCGGCCTCGACGCCACGGTCACCAGCGGTATCGTCAGCGCGCTGAACCGGCCGGTGAACGTCGGCCAGGTCAGCCAGGGCAACTCCACGGTCTACCCCGCGATCCAGACCGACGCGGCGATCAACCCGGGCAACTCCGGCGGCCCGCTGGTCAACCTCTCCGGCGAGGTCGTCGGCATCGACGCCGCGATCCAGACCGCGACCGACGGCACGGGTCAGGGCGAGCCGGGCTCGATCGGCCTCGGGTTCGCGATCCCGATCGACGAGGTGCTGCCGATCGTCCGCCAGATGATCAAGGGCGAGACCCCGACCCACGCCAGGCTCGGCATCGGCGTCGAGGACGCCTCAGCCGGCGGTCAGGGCGCGGCGATCACCGACGGCGCGAAGATCAGCCAGGTCACCAACGGATCCGCCGCGGCCAACGCCGGGCTGAAGTCCGGCGACGTGATCACCAAGATCGACAACCAGCTGATCACGTCCTCCGACGCGCTGGTGGCGACCGTCCGTTCGTACCGCCCTGGCGACCGGGTCTCGGTCACCTACACCCGAGGCGGCTCCACCCACACAGTCCAGGTGACGTTGGAGTCCGACGCACCCACACAGAATTCCTAGTCTCGGGACCCGGGGTGAGCGTCCAAGCGCCGGTGACGCCCCCGGGTCCTGAGCCAGTCGGGGAGGACTGGACCCACGTCCAGTCCTCCCCGGCTGGCGATCCTCGTTGACCGGCGCCTTCTGACCGTTGAACGGCGCCGTCTGACCGTTGAACGGCGCCGTCTGACCGTTGAGCCGCGGGTTCTGACACCTCGAATGGCCGGAAGGCGCCGGTCAACGGTCAGACGGCGCCGTTCAACGGTCAGAAGGCGCCGGTCAACCTACCGAGCGCGGCGCACCCGGGTCTCGTCCCAGACCGGGCCGTCGGACTCGTACACCTCGCCGTCGGCGCCGTAGACCAGGAACCGGTCGAAGCCGCGGGCGAACCACCGGTCGTGGGTGACGGCGACGACGGTGCCCTCGAAGGCGTCCAGGCCGTCCTCGAGCGCCTCGGCGGACTGGACGTCGAGGTTGTCGGTCGGCTCGTCGAGCAGCAGCAGGGTGGCGCCGGAGAGCTCCAGCAGGAGGATCTGGAACCTCGCCTGCTGGCCGCCTGACAGCGACTCGAAGCGCTGCTCGGCGGCGTGCGCGAGCTCGTAGCGGTCGAGCACGCGCGCGGCCGCCTCGCGGCCCATGCCGGTACGCCCGTCGGGTCGGCCGTCGCCACGGTGCAGGATCTCGACCAGGGTGCGGCCGACCAGCTCCGGGTGCTCGTGGGTCTGCACGAACCATCCCGGCCGCACCCGGGCGCCGAGCTTGGCTCTGCCCGTGTGGTGCACCGGGGCGATCGGGGTGTCGTCCACCGGGCGGTGCTCGACGTCGGGGTCGGAGCCGCCGGCGGCCAGCAGCCGCAGGAAGTGCGACTTGCCGGAGCCGTTGCTGCCCAGGACCGCGACCCGCTCGCCGTACCAGACCTCCAGGTCGAAGGGGTGCATCAGGCCGGCGCCGTCGTCGGTGGACAGCTCCAGCCCCTCGCAGACCACGGCCCTCTTGCCCGTGCGACCGCCCTGCAGTCGCATCGAGACCTGCTGCTCGCGCGGTTGCTCGATCGGCGGCCCCGCCTCCTCGAACTTGCGCAGACGTGTCTGCGCCGCGCGGTACTGCGAGGCCATGCCGTCGTTGTACTCGGCCTTGATCCGGAGCCGGAGCACCAGCGCCTTGATCTTGGCGTGCTCCTCGTCCCAGCGCCGCCGCATCTCCTCGAGCCGGGCGAACCGGTCCCGCCGCGCCTCGTGGTACGACGCGAAGCCGCCCGGGTGGGTCCAGACCAGGTTGCCCGCGGCTCCGAGCTCGACGGTGACGATGCGCGTGGCGGTGTTGTTCAGCAGCTCGCGGTCGTGGCTGATGAACAGGATCGTCTTCTCCGACTCGCGGATGCGCTGCTCGAGCCAGATCTTGCCGGGCACGTCGAGGAAGTTGTCCGGCTCGTCGAGCAGCAGCACCTCGTCGGGTCCGGCGAGGAGGTATTCCAGCACCAGCCGCTTCTGCTCGCCCCCCGACAGCGTCCGGAGCGCGCGGTACTTCGCGCGGTCGTACGGGACGCCGAGGCCGCGGACGGTGCACACGTCCCAGACGACCTCGAGGTCGTAGCCACCGGCGTCGGCGTACTCCGCCAGCGCCTCGGCGTAGCGCATCTGCGTCTTCTCATCGTCGGTGTCCATCAGCGCGAGCTCGCACGCGGCGACGTCGTGCGCGGCGGCCTGCACGCGCGGAGGCGAGACCGAGAGCAGCAGGTCGGCGACCGTGGGGTCCTCACCCAGCCCGATGCCGACCATCTGCCGCATCACCCCGAGCCCGCCGGTGCGCGTGATCACGCCCGCCTGCGGCACGAGGTCGCCGGTGATGATGCGGAGCAGCGTCGTCTTGCCGGCGCCGTTGGCGCCCACCAGCGCCACCTTGGCGCCGTCCCCCACGCGGAACGACACGTCGTTCAGCAGCACCCGGCCGTCAGGCAGCTCGAGGTGCACTCCGGCGACGTCCACGTGACCCACGGGCAGCCATTGTGCGGGAGCCGGGTACGACGCGCATCCTCGTTTCGCTCGCCACGCAGGGTGGGCGTGGCGTCAGCGGGCGTTCTCACGCAGGGACGACGTGCGCGCGGAGCGCACGGTGAGGAAGGCGAAGCAGGACGCGGCCACCACCAGGATCGCGAGCACGATCGCACTGAGCCGGATCGCGGAGCCCACGTCGAACGACGGCACCACGCGCGGCACCAGCGAGGAGTCGACGAAGCCGAGCGTGACCGTGCGGACGACGACGTACTGCGCGACGCCTCCGGCTGCCACGCCGGCGAGCGCGGCGGCACCGAGCACCACGAAGAACTCCGCGACGACGCCCACCATCACCGAGCGCCGCTTCACGCCCACGACCCTCAGCGAGGCGGCGTCGCGCCGACGGGCCGGCAGCTGCACCGCGAGGTTGGCCCCCAGCCCGGCCAGGGCGAGCAGGATCACCAGCGCCGTGACGACGGTGTAGAGCCGCAGCGCCAGGGCGAAGGCGTCCGCGTCGAGCACCTTCCGCGTCTGCACCTCGGTGGTCGGGTCGGTCAGGCCGCGGGCGGCGAGCTGGTTCAGGACCCGCTGCGGGGTGTCGGCGCGGGCCCAGACGTAGACGGAGGTGTCGCTGTTGACCTGGGAGGCGTAGCGGACGAACGCGTTGAAGTCCATCATCACCGTGGACGGGCCGCGGAAGGGCAGGGACTCGGCCGGGGCGCCGGCGGGCTGCACGCGCAGGTAGCCGGCGGCACCCGTCGGCAACGCCGCCTGCTTCTCGTGGAGCCGGCCGAAGATCACCGGCACGACGGCCGGGATGTCGGTGGGCGTGATGCCGGCGTACGACTCCTGCGACGGAGCGCTGACATGGACGGTGAGCTTCCCGCCGCTCACCTTCACCCAGCGGACCGCCTTCCGGTTGCTGGCGATCTGCGAGGGCTGCGGCTGCCAGCCCTCGTCGAGCATGCCGGCCACCGGCTTGCCGTCCACGTCGAACGCCGAGATCGTGGCGGAGCCGTTCATCCGCTCGACCAGCGCGTCGGGCCCGCCGAGGCTGATCGACTCGACGGTGCAGCCGGCGGCGCAGAACGGGATCTTCCGCACCTTCGTCGACTGCCCGTGCGGGAACGGGCCGATCTGGATCTGCCGGAGCCCGCCGTCGTCGTCCACGACGTTCACGGTCGCGCCGAGGTTGGTGAAGCTGCCCTTGACGTCGTTCTCGACGCTGACCGACAGGCTCTGTCCACGCATCACGATCGGGGCTCGGCTCGGGCCGATCTCCCGGGCAACGTCGGCGGCGCTGCGGCCCGGCGTCCACTGGCTCGGCCAGGACGCGACCCGCGCCAGCCGGCTCGAGTCGACGACGATGCGGGGCTCGGGGATCGTGAAGATCTCGTCGGCGTTCGGGATGTCCTCCCCCGCGGCCATCAGCCAGCGTCCCTGGGGGTCGACGGTGTGGGTCAGTCCGACCGCGCGCGACAGCGACAGCTTGGTGGAGTACGACAGCGGCGCGCCGACCTCGGTGGCGGCCGTGCTCGCACGCCAGGTCCCGGCGGCCCACGAGACGCCGACCGAGAAGACCGCGACGGTCAGGGCGGCGGTCACCGGAAGGATCACCATCGTCCCCTCGCGTCGGCGACGCACCGTGCGCGCGGCGACGTACGACGAGAGCGCCCGTCGGCGGGCCGACCACCGCACCCACACGCTTGACACGGCGAGCACGAGCAGTGCGACCAGGAGCCCGGAGGCGACCGCGAGCAGGATCGGCAGGGCCAGGTCGACCGCGTCGGGGTTCTGCGGGTGGTTGCGGCTGCCGGCCGTGACCAGCGCGGCGGCGGCGATGGCGACCAGTGCGAGCCGCAGGACGACCACGGCCCTGCCGGCCTTGGTCGGACGACGTACGCCGGCGATCTGGGAGCTGAGCGGCTCGCTGACGGCGTCGCGGACCACGACCGCGGCGACGACCGCGGTCACCAGCACGACGGCGAGGGCCGCGAGGGCGCTGGCCAGGATGAACGGCACGGGCAGGCCTGGGACCAGCCAGCGGTGCGCGAGCACCCGGCTCGCGACGTACCCCAGGACGACGCCGACCGGGGTCGCGATCGCCAGGATCAGGAGCGGCTCGAGCATGCCGAGGAACCACAGCTGCCGTCGGCCGTAGCCCCGCAGCGAGGCCAGGGCCAGCTCGCCGCGTCGCAGCGTCATCGACGCGGCCAGGAGCCGCGACAGCAGCACCAGCGCCACCAGGATCAGCGACAGCACCGCCGGCTCCACCGTCGACCGGGTGACGCCGCGACGGTCGAGGAGCTGGGCGGAGGTGGTCTGGAGGGTGTTGCCGATCTCGACGGTGAGCCCGGTCAGCAGGCCGCCGTGGTCGGAGGCACGCAGGATCGCCACGGTCCGCGCCGTGACCACCCGCAGGTCCTCGGCGCTCATCGTCGGTGGGGTCGCCAGCGCCTGGTTGACCTGGACGTACCACTTCTCCCTGCGCAGCTCGATGGTCGCCTGCGGGGTGATCCACGGCGCGGGGCGGGCCGGGATCGAGCTGCGCATCGTGGAGACGCCCGGCGCCGACTGGAGCGTCTGGCTGCCACCCCAGAACGTGTCGTCCGCCGCCTTGCCGCTGGGCACGTAGATGCCGCTCACCGTGAACGGCGTGCGGTCGCCGTAGGGGTTGAACGTGTCGCCGACCTTGAGCCCGTAGGTGTCGGCGTCATGGCGCAGGATCGCGATCTCGCCGGGGTTCGTGGGGCAGCGACCCGTGAGCCGGAGGTGGTCGCACGCGCCCGGCACGGACACCAGGCGAGGCGTGGACGCCCCGTCGACACCGGGCAGCGCGACCTGGCCGAGGGGCTGCCAGACCAGCTCGTGCCCCTGCTCGTAGCCGGGCCCGGACTCCTGGGTGGTCTCCTGCTCGGCGGTGGCGACCGCGGCGTCGACGTCCTCGGCGGCCTGGGGGTGGTAGTCGTAGGTCAGGCCGGTCGCGATCGGCGGCTGGGCGCGCAGCTGCGCGACGACGAACGAGTTGGCGGCGTTCTGCTGGTAGCTCGGGCCGACCACGGCGGAGCCGATGGCGATCACGGTGAGCAGGAGGGAGCCGACGCTGAGCACCCACCGGGCCATCAGGCCCCGGAGGGCGGTCCCGACCAGCCCGCGCATCCACTTCATCGGTCCGCCGATCGCAGGGCGGCCGGTCGCGCGGCGCGACCGAACCGCGTGAACGTGAACGCGCACAGCGCGGCCGTGACGGCAGCGACGCCGAGCACGACCGGGCCGAGGATCACCGGCCGGAGACCGAGCCGAACGGCGGGCGCGTCGGCCCAGCCACCGACGAGCGTCATCGGCTTGAGCAGCGGGACCGTGGTGGCGACGGCGGCGACGGCGGCAGTCACGACGACGATGAGGGCGAGGGTGGCAGCCTCGAAGAGGTACGCCTGGCGCACGTCACCCGGCCGGACGCCGGCCGCCCGCAGCCCGGCCACCTCGCTCCGGCGGCGCTCGGTCTGCGCCACGAGCCAGGCCACGAGGTGGGTGAGGGCGATCAGGGCGACCCCGATCGCCACGACGAGGGCGAGTCGGTCGGCCCGCGCCTCCGGCGTGTGCCCGAGCCGGCTCGCCACGGTCTCGTACGTCGCGGCGTCGCCTCCGCCGTCCTGGCGCAGCACTCCGAGGACGGAGGCCGGGGTGTCGGCCCGGGCCACGACCACGGCGTGCGCACCGGCGACGGTGCCGACCGTGCCGCGCAGCACCTGCCCGAGGTCGAGCAGGGCTCCCGCGCGGCCCAGGAACGGCACGCCGCGCACGGTCCCGATCACGTGGACCGAGCGGGTGGTGCCGTCGAGCGCCTGGACGGTCGAGGTGACCCGGAGCCCCGGAGTGGTCAGGACGGGGATCTGGGCGAGCCCCTGCTCGGTGACCAGGACCGTCTGCGGCTTCCCTCCGGAGTACGCCGTGGTGCCCGCGAGCTTCGCGTCGCCGGCCGAGACCGACGCGATCGCGAACGCGCCGCCGCTGAGGGTCATGCGCACGGGTGCGCAACCCACGGCGCACGCAGGCAGGTCTCCGGACGCCGTACCGCTGTGGTCGACATGGACGCGTGCGACCTTCAGAAACCCGGCGTCGCTGAGGTAGCGCAGCGTGACGAGCCCGTGGGCGCCCTGCGCGACCTGGGTGACGTCGACCTGCAGCGTCTTGGAGCGCATCAGCTGGGGTCCCGGCTCGTGGCCGAGGGCGGCCATCTGACCGGTGGCTCCGCCGACGCTGGTCCCGCCCACGAAGTCGCCGACCACCGCGTCCCAGCGGTGGGTGTCCACGAACACGCGACGCCGGTCGGCGTCGAGGTCGCCGACCCACACGGCCGCCATCAGCCAGTGGCCCTGGGGGTCGGCGTCGTGCGCGGCGGCGTACGCCCGCAGGCTCCCGTCGGCGAATGGCACCACCAGCGGCCCACCGGACTGCAGACGGCCGGAGTCGTCGCGCCACTGGGCCGCGGCGCGGCCGCCGGTGAGCGTGACCGCCATCAGCACCGCGGCCGCCACGACCACGCGCACGACGGACCCGGGGTCGGGATCGCGCCGCAGCCGCCGGCTGGTCAGGGACGCCCCGAGCCGCTGACCCAACCGGGGCGTCAGTGACAGCAGCCACATGACCAGCTGGCCGGCGGCCAGGGCGACCAGGGCCGGCGCGATCGTCGGGACCCAGTTGCGCTCGCTGTGGTGGGCCTCGTAGACGGCGAGCACGGCCGCGGCCACGACCAGCAGCTCCAGGAACGTCACGACCCACGACGTGGCATGCCGTCGCGGGTGGACCGACAGGGCCTCGACCAGAGGCCGGTGGATCACCGCCGCGGAGACCGACGCGACCGTGACCCAGGCGCCGAGCAGGACGCCGACGGCGACGAGCACCTCGCGAGTCTGCAGGCTGTACGGGATCGACCAGCCGTGCGCGATCCGGCCGGCGAGCAGCACGCCCACCCCCGAGCCGAGGGCGATGCCGACGAGAGTCACCGCGAGCAGTGGACCGGCGGCGAACGCCACCAGCCGCAGGCCGTGCATGCCGCGCAGTCGAGCCAGGGCGACGTCCTTGCTGCGGTCGACGACCGACCGGGCCGACTGCTCGGCGAGCGCGACGACGCCGTACAGCGGCAGCATCGCGGCGACGGCGCCGGGCGTGTGTCCGACTCGGGACGCGCCGACCACGGCGACCGCGCCGGCCGCCACGACGAAGGCGAGCAACAGCGTCGCCGTCGACGGCAGCAGCCGAGCCCGGATCGCGCGGAAGAGCACGCCGGCTACCGCCCGCTCACGTAGGCGGAGTCCTCGGCCGGCACCAGCCTGCCCTCGTCGAGGACCAGGGTCCGGTCGGAGGCGTGCACCACGGCCGGGTCGTGGGTGGCCACGATCACGATCGCGCCGCGCCCCGCCTCGAGGCGGAGCTGGTCCATGACGTGCTCGCGGTTGCCCTCGTCGAGCTCGCTGGTCGGCTCGTCGGCGAGCAGGATCTGCGGCCGGACGGCGAACGCGCGCGCACAGGCCACGCGCTGCATCTGCCCGCCGGACAGCTCCTCGACCTGACGGTCGCCGAGGTCGCCGATGAAGAACCGGGCCAGCTCCTCGTCCGCGCGCTGGTCGGCCTCGCGTGGCGCCAGTCCGCGTGCGCGCAGCGCGACGGCGACGTTCTCGCGCGCCGACAGGATCGGCACGAGGCCGTAGACCTGCAGCACGAACGCCACCTCGTGCCGCGGGTCGCCGTCGCCCTGCCACATGTGCTGACCGGCGTACGACGCGAAGCCGGTCGTCGGCTTGACGATGCCGCCCGCGATCGAGAGCAGCGTGGTCTTGCCCGACCCGGAGGGGCCCGAGAGGGAGGTGATCTCGCCCGGTCGCACCGAGAGCGTCGTCCGCTCGAGCGCCCACCGGCCCCCGACGTTGAGCGAGATCTCCTCGAGCTCGAGGTCGCCGGCGGCAGGGGTGGATGTCGGCTCGCCCGACGGCCCGTGCAGGGCGTGACGTCCGCTGGCGCTCATCGAGCTCCCTCCCCGGCAACGGCGGCGTCGGGACCGTCGGAGTCGTCGGAGTCGTGGTCGCCGCGGCTCAGGAGCAGGCGGTCGTCGTGCTCCGGCTCGATCCGGACCAGCGTGCCCTGGGGCCAGTCGCGGGCGATGTGGGCGGGCAGGTGGACGACGCCCTCGGCACCCACGACGACGTACTCGGCACCGGCACGGCCCTCCATGCCGACCCGGCCACCGCGCATCGTGACGGTGCGCGGGAAGGTCCGGGCCACCTCGGGTTGGTGGGTGACGACCAGGATGGTGGTCCCGAAGTCGTTGCCGAGCCCGTGGATCAGCTCGAGCATGTGGTCGCGGTCCTCGTGGCTGAGCTGGCTGGTCGGCTCGTCGGCCAGCAGCAGCTGCGGCGCGCTGGTGACGCTGCACGCGAGGGCGAGGCGCTGTCGCTCGCCGCCGGACATCGACTGCACCACCTGGTCGCCCTTGGCCTCGAGGCCCACGCGTCGCAGAAGTTCGGCGTCCCCCAGGGTGCGGTCGGGATCGGCGCTGGCGGACCTGCTGAAGCGGAGGTTCTGCCGGGCCGTGGCGTAGTGGAGCAGGTTGCGCGTGGCCCCCTGCAGCATCGTGCTCACGCGCGAGGCGCGGACCTTCGTCAGCTGGCGCTCGCTCATCCGCGAGATCTCCTCGTCGCCCAGGAAGATCTTGCCGGCGCTCGGCCGTTGGATCCCGCCGAAGAGGGTCAGCAACGTCGACTTGCCCGAGCCGCTGGGGCCCAGGAACCCGACCCGCTCCCCCTCGGCGACGCTGAGGTCGACGCCCTGCAGCGCCACGACGTCGTGGCCCTCGAAGGTCTTGTACAGATGGACGAGACCCTGGCAGCGGACGGACAGGCCTCCGGTGCGTTGCGCCGGCTGCTCGACGACCTGGTGCACGCGCGCTCCCCTCTCCCGACTCACTCGTGCCGCACCCCGCGATCCGGCCCCGGCAGTCAAACGGCCGGGTCCACCCGAGGCAAGCGCCCCACGCAGTCGTGACCCGATCGACACCCGTCTGACGCCCCGGTGGCCCCGCCGGTTGTCACGCCGGTGGTGCGACCCGCAGGACGTCATACGAATTGGTGGTCATAGCGACCGATTCGTATGACGTCCTGGGGGCGGTGGGAAGGAGTCGCCTAGCTGTGCGTGCGAGCCGCGACGGCGCGGTCCAGGAGGGCGACCAGGGGCTCGTCCGGCGCGATCCGTCGGGCGTACCCAGCCAGGCGCACGGCCTGCTCGACGTCCCCGAGCTCGGCCTCGGAGAGACCGCGCACGACGTGGGCACGGGCCTGCTCCTGCGGCGACGCGGACGGGTCGACGTCCAGCAGGAGGTCGCGTGCCTGGGCGGGCCTGCCCATGACGACGTGGGCGAGCCCGCGGGCGGTCTTGGCCGACACCGATCGTGGATCCGCGGCCATCGCCAGGTCTGCGAGCCGGTCGATGTGCCGGGCCTGGTCAGTGGTCGGGTCTGGAGCGAGCCGCGGGGAACGCGACCGGAGGTACGCCGAGGCGAGCGACGCCGAGAAGTTGCCGCTCACTCGCGCGCGGACGTCGGTGGGGAGGTCCCTCCGAGCCGCGAACGCCTCGACCAGCTCGACGTCCTGCCAGCCCTGGTCGTCGCGCGGACGCCAACGGAGCAGCTCCACCATGCCGGCGCGAGCCAGCTCCGGCCGGGGATCCTCGACGGCCTCGACGATGTGCCGGCGTCGGTCTGCGTCCGAGATCGGGTTCGTCCTCGCGGAGGAGATGCGCAACGTCGCCAGGTCGATGGCGAGCTGGATCCGGGCCCTCTGGGCCTCCGTGCGTCGCAGCCACGTCCACGCCTGCGGTCCGTCGTTCGCCTTGCCCGTGGTGAGCCCCGGCAGCAGATTCGTGACGCCTGCCATGACGCCCAGAACAGTGGCACCAACGGCGAGGTAGCGCACGTTGGTGTTGACCGAGGAGCTCCCGGCGACGAACGCGGTGCCGACGGCACCGAAGAGGTTGACGAGGGGACCGGCCACGAGCGTGGCAGCCATGCGCACCGGTGCCTTCTTCCGAGCGTGCGCCACGTCGACGAGCACGTGGCCGGCCGTGCCGGGAACAGTCCGCACCCGACCGATCCCGATCCACAGGATCTTGATCCCGAGCACGCGTAGACGCAGCACCACTGCGACCGCGAGGTGCGCCAGCTCGTGCAGCACGATGTGCGGGAGCAGCGCGACCAACAAGCCCAGGGGCGCCAGGAACATCCAAGTCGGGTTGTCGTTCGCTTGCGGCACCGACTCTGCGATGCGCCACGACCAGACCAGAGCAGCGGCGCAGGCGAGCAGCGTCAGCACGTTACGCAGGACCACCCGCTGGGGCACGGTGGGCGCCGGATCCACCGTCGTCACGCAGCGCATCGTGAGGCATCCACGTGGACGGCAGGCAAACGTCAGGTGACGCGCGACTCCAGAACCCGGAAGCCCTTGGCGCTGGCCAGCCGCGTGGTCGGGTACCCCTGGTCGATGAGCCAGGCCTGGAGCGAGTCGCCCCCGAGGTTCTTGCCGACGACCAGCACGGCCCGCCCGCCCGGTGCGAGCCGCCCGAACCAGTGCAGCAGCAGCTCGTGCAAGGCCTGCTTGCCGATCCGGATCGGCGGGTTGGACCAGATCTCGTCGTACGTCGCGTCGCCCGGGACGTCGTCGGGCACACAGGCGGTGTAGCGGTCCTGGAGGCGCAGCCGCTCGGCGTTCTCACGGGCGAGCAGGACGGCGCGCTGGTTGACCTCGACCCCGGTCACGGAGCCGGCATCCGGTGCGACGCCGGCCGCCCGCCACGCCGCGGCGACCGCGAGACCGATCACGCCGTAGCCCGTGCCGACGTCGAGCACGCGCCCCGGCCCGGGCGGCTCGGTCTCCCGGAACAGCACCGACGTGCCCAGGTCGAGCCGGCCCCGGCTGTAGACCCCCGAGCCGCTGACCAGGTCGAGCCGCTGACCCCACACCTCGCAGGTGAAGGGCTCACGCGCGAACGGCACCGAGGGGTCGGCGGAGAAGTAGTGGTCGCTCACGCCGGCTCCCGCCTCGCCCGGGACTGCTCGGCCCGCGCGGCCAGCTCGTCGTCCGGCGGGTAGCCGACCTCCTCCAGGGTCAGCCCCTCGGCGGGTACGACGGTCACGCCCGGATGGCGGTCGGCTGCCGCGAGCACCTCGGCCGGCCAGTCGACCGAGTGCCGCCCGTCGCCGACGGCGAGCAGACAGCCGACCAGCGATCGCACCATGTGGTGGCAGAAGGCGTCGGCGCGGACGGTCCCGGTCAGGACCTCGCCGTCGCGGACCCACGACAGGTCCAGCAGCGTGCGGACGGTCGTGGCGCCCTCGCGCCGCTTGCAGAACGACGCGAAGTCCTGAAGTCCCAGCAGGCGCGTGCTCGCGTCGTTCATGGCCGAGACGTCGAGCGGCCGCGTCCAGGCGAGCACGTGCCCGCGCGTCAGCGGGTCGGGGACGCCGTCGACGACGCGGTAGGCGTAGCGGCGCCACAGCGGCGAGAAGCGCGCGTCGAAGCCAGCGGGCGCGACGGCGACGCGGCGTACCCGGACGTCGGGCGGGAGCACGCCGTTGAGCCGACGCGCGACCGCCTCGGCGGGGTCACCCTCGGTCCGCCCGGCGGCAACGGCCAGGACCTCGTCGCCGGGCAGGTCCAGGTGCACCACCTGACCGCGGGCGTGGACGCCGGTGTCGGTGCGTCCGGCGCACACCGTCGTGACCTCGGCCAGGCGGAGCACCGTGCCCAGCGCGCTCTCGAGCTCGCCCTGCACGGTGCGCAGCCCGGGCTGGGTCGCCCAGCCGTGGAAGTCACCGCCGTCGTAGGCGAGGTCGATCCGCAGCCGCACGCCCCGAACTCTAGGGCGGGCACGCTCGCGGGATCCCCTCTAGGCTGGCGGCGATGGACTCCCGCCCCGTGATCCTGCTGGTCTCCGAAGAGCACGCCGAGTACCTCCTCGACGAGTTCGGTCGGTATGCACGCGACTACGACCTCCGCACCGCGCACAGCGCGATGGAGGCCGGGCACGTCGTGAAGGGCCTCGGTGAGCAGCAGCTCGCCCTGGTCGTGACCGACTCGGTGCTGCCCGACGCCGACGTGCACGACACCTTCCACCGACTCCGCAAGTACGTCCCCACCTGCCGGCGGGTCGTCGCCGCCCACTGGGACCGCTTCCGGGAGGACGCCGAGCGGCTGCGCCCCGGCCTCGCCAAGGGCAAGTACGACGCCTACCTGCTGATGCCGCGCGGCCAGCGCGACGAGGAGTTCCACACCGCGATCTGCGAGCTGCTCTCCGACTGGAACCAGACCGTCGCCGCCCCCGTGGTCGAGGCGCTCCGCGTCGTCTCGCCGACGAGCGGTGGTCTCACGCTCGCGATCCGCGACTTCCTCGACCGGGTCGGCATGCCGCACCTGGTCCACGACCCGGACAGCGACGTCGGCCGGGAGATCCTGTCCCGCCTCGAGGGCGACGGGCCGCCGCAGTTCCCGGTCGTGGAGCGCTTCAACGACGTGCCGTTCTCGGTGTCGTCGGTGCACGACCTGGCGATCAGCATCTACGGCCGTCCGGACTCCATCGACGTCGACTCCGTCGCCGACCTGGTCATCGTCGGCGCCGGCCCGGCGGGACTCGCCGCCTCGGTGTACGCCGCGTCCGAGGGCCTCAGCACGGTCACCCTGGAGTCGGAGGCCATCGGCGGCCAGGCCGGCACCAGCTCGATGATCCGCAACTACCTCGGCTTCCCGCGCGGCATCTCCGGCATGCGGCTGGCGCAGCGGGCCCGGACGCAGGCGATCCGCTTCGGCACCCGGTTCTTCACCGGCTGGCCGGCGCTCCGACTCGAGCTCGGTGGCATCGGCGAGCCGCACGTCGTGTGCACCGACGGCGGCGACGTGCGCGCCCGGGCGGTGGTGATCGCCTCGGGGGTGAGCTACCGCAAGCTGGGCGTCGAGTCCGTCGACTCCATGGTCGGCCGGGGCGTCAACTACGGCGCCGCGATGACCGCCGCTCGCGAGATGGAGGGCCTCGACGTCTACGTCGTCGGCGGGGGCAACTCCGCCGGGCAGGCCGCGATCCACCTCTCGCGCTTCGCCCGCAGCGTCACGATCCTGGTCCGTCGTCCCGACCTGACCGCGACCATGTCGTCGTACCTCATCGGCGAGATCGAGTTCAACCCGCGGATCACCGTGGAGGGCTGCCGCTGCGTCGTGGACGGCGGGGGCGCCGACCGGCTGGAGTGGATCGAGGTCGAGGATTCCAGCACCGGCACCCGCGAACGTCGCGAGGCCGGTGGGCTGTTCCTCCTCCTCGGCGCCGTGGCCCACTGCGACTGGCTGCCGGCCGCGGTCGCCCGCGACCCCAACGGCTTCGTCCTCACCGGACGCGACGTCCCGTCCGGCGCGTGGCGCGACGGACTGCCGCCGGAGAACCTCGAGACCACGGTGCCCGGGGTCTTCGCCGTCGGCGACATCCGGTCCGGCTCCATGAAGCGCGTGGCCAGCGCCAGCGGTGAGGGCGCTTCCGTCGTTCCCCTGGTGCACGCCTGGTTGGAGCCCACACCGACTCCGGCTCCGGCTTCGGCTCTCGCGCCCGCTCCGGCCTCCACGCGGGTGTGAGCCGCACCACGCGCCCGCCTCGCAACGCCTGCGCGATGACGGGTTCCTCACCGCCCCGTTGGTAAGGTTCGGTCCCGTGCCTTCGGCTTCCCCGGCGCGTCTTCGCGCGCTCACGACGTCGCGGTGGAAGCGCCTCGCCATCCGGCTGATCGCGGTCGCGATCGTCGTGATCGCGGTCCTCTACGCCTTCTCGGCGTTCGTCTCGATCCGCACCAACGAGCTGTGGTTCGACTCGGTCCACGTACACGACGTCTACGGCACGATCCTGCGCGCCCAGATCCTGCTCTTCGTCGTCTTCGGCGGCCTGATGGCCGCCGGGGTCGGGGCCTCCCTCGTGCTCGTGGTCCGGGAGCGACCGACGTTCCGACGACCCGACCCGGCCCGGGTGTGGCGCAGCCGCTTCCGCCGGTTCGAGCCGTACTTCCGCCGCTGGGCGATCGTGGTGATCGCGCTCTACCTCGGCGTGAAGATGGGCGGTCGCGCGACCGGGCGCTGGCAGACCTACGTGCTGTGGCGCAACGCCCAGCCGTGGCACCAGACCGACCCGCAGTTCCACCGCGACCTCTCCTACTACGTCGCGGTGCTGCCGTTCCACAAGATGGTCGTCAACTACCTCGGCTCGATCGTGCTGACCTGCCTGGTCGTCACCGTCGTGGCCGGCTACCTCTACGGCGCCTGGCGGATCCGTCCGCGCGGGCTCGGACGCCGCGTGACGCCGGCGTTCAAGCGGCAGGTGTCGGTGCTGCTCGGGCTGTTCCTGCTGGTCAAGGCGGCGACGTTCTGGCTCAACCGCTACACCCTGACGACGTCCAACCGCGGCCCGGTGACCGGACTCTCGTACACCGACGCCCACGCGGCCCTACCGGCGCGGACCGTCCTCGTCGTCGTCGCGCTCCTGTGCGCGGTGGTGCTGTTCGCCAACGTCCGGCTCGACCGCCTCCGCTACGCCGCGCTCGCCGTCGTCGTGATGTACGCCGCGTCGTACGTCCTGGGCGGCCTCGTGCCGAGCCTGGTCTACCGGTTCCGCGAGTCGCCGAGCGCCGCGACCCTCGACCTGCCCACGATCGCCCGCAACCAAGCGGCCACGATGAAGGCGTTCGGGCTCGACCACCAGGTCACCACCCAGAGCTTCGACTCGGGCACGTCCGGTGGGACCGCGAGTGCCGCCTCCGCCCAGGCGTCCGCGCAGATCCGGCTGCTCGACCCCAACCAGCTCACGCCGACGTTCAACGTCAAGCAGGAGCAGGAGGCGTACTACAAGTTCAAGTCGACGCTGGACATCGACCACTACCCGATCCAGGACCGCGACCAGGACGTCGCGATCGCCGTCCGCGAGCTCAACCTGTCCGGCATCTCGCGCGGCACCTGGGTCAACCGCCACCTCGTCTACACCCACGGCTACGGCGTCGTCGCCGCGCCGACCGACCGGATGGACGGCGGAACGCCCGACTTCATCAACGGCGACATCCCGCCGAAGAACCAGATCCCGGTCTCCCAGCCGCGCATCTACTTCGGGCAGAACTCGCCGTCGTACTCCATCGTCGGCGAGCCGCAGGGCAGCTCGAAGAGCATCGAGTTCGACTACCCCAGCACCAGCGGCGGCAGCACGAACGCGCACACGACGTACGACGGTGACGGCGGCGTGCCGATCGGCTCGCGCTTCACCCGGTTCCTGTACGCCGTGAAGCTGCACGACCCCAACATCTTCTTCTCCGGCGACGTCAACAGCGGCTCGCAGCTGCTCACGGTGCGCAACCCGCGCGCCCGCGTCGCGAAGGTCGCCCCGTGGCTGACGCTGGACGGCGACGTCTACCCCGCGGTGGTCGGCGGCCAGGTCGACTGGGTCGTCGACGGGTACACCACGACGTCGAACTACCCCGACTCCCAGCAGGTCAACCTGCGCAACGCGACGACCAACTCACTGACCAAGACGGGCTCGACGGTCGTGCAGCCGAACACCGCCGTCAACTACATGCAGAACTCCGTGAAGGCAGTCGTCAACGCCTACACCGGCCAGGTGACGCTCTACGAGTGGAACCAGACCAACCAGCCCGACCCGCTGCTGCAGACCTGGGAGCACGCGTTCCCGGGGCTGGTGAAGAAGCAGTCGGACATCCCGGCCGACCTGATGTCGCACCTGCGCTACCCGCAGGACCTCTTCAACGTCCAGCGGCTCCTGCTCGCGCACTACCACGTCACCGACCCGGGCGACTTCTACAACGGCAGCTCGTTCTGGAAGGTGCCCAACGACCCGACGTTCGCGGGCTTCAACTCCTCCCACGGCGGCGCCAACCCGACGATGCCGTCGGCGTACATGTCGCTGGCGCCGACCGGCCAGGGCAGCCAGGTCTACTCGCTGTCGACGCCGATGGTCACCTTGAACTACCGCCAGCTGGCGGCGTTCCTCAGCGTGAACGCGACGCCGGGGCCCGACTACGGCAAGTTCACCCTCCTGCAGTTCCCGACGCAGACGCAGGTCGAGTCGCCGTCCCAGATCCAGAACGACATCGAGTCCGACACCGCGGTCGCCCGTGCGCTGACGCTGCAGCGTGGCGGCAGCTCGAAGGTGGTCCTGGGGAACCTCCTCACCATCCCCCTGGACGGCCAGGTGCTCTACGTCGAGCCGGTCTACACCCAGACCCAGGGCGGGAGCTCGTTCCCGATCCTGCGCCACGTTATCGCGGTCTACGGCAACGGCCAGCCGTCGTTCAAGCCCACGCTCGAGGCAGCGCTCCAGGACGCGATCGCCCAGGCCGCCGCCACCCACTGATCCCACCTCGGCCTCGTCAACCAAACGGTTGACAAATGAGTGAGCGCGCGCCTACCGTTCTACTCAACCGAATGGTTGACGAGAGGGACGAGATGGCCGACGAGCTCTCCCGGGTCTTCGCCGCCCTGGCCGACCCGACGCGGCGCGACATGGTGGCCCGGCTGACCGACGGCGACGCGACCGTCGGCGACCTCGCCGCGCCGTACGACGTGAGCATGCAGGCGGTCTCCAAGCACCTCAAGGTGCTCGAGGAGGCGGGTCTGGTGACCAGGAGTCGCGACGCGCAGCGCCGGCCGGTCCATCTCGAGGCGGAGGTGTTCGACCTGATGACGAAGTGGATCGAGCGCTACCGCCGACGCGCAGAGGCGCGCTACCAGCGCCTCGACGACGTCCTCGCCGAGCTGAACGGCGAGCAGTCCGACACCGAGCTCCCCCAGGAGGTAACAGCGTCATGAGCACCGCACCCGCTGACATCCGCTACGACCAGGCTGCGATCGAGGCCGACCAGACCGTGCCGATGATCCACATCCGGCGCGACTTCGCCGGGACGCCGGAGCAGCTGTTCCGCGCCCACACCGACCCCGAGCTGTTCGCCCGCTGGGTCGGCCCCGACGGGTCGCAGACGACGATCCTGGAGTGGGACGCCACCGACAACGGCAAGTGGCGGTTCGTGGGCGGCGACTGCGAGGACAACCAGTACTTCTTCCGTGGCAGCTTCCACACTGTGCGCCCCGACAGGATCGTCCAGACGTTCACGTGGGAGGCCATGCCCGACGGCGTGGCCCTCGAGACCCTGACCTTCGAGGACCTCGGCGACGGCCGCACCCGGCTGCACGCGACCTCGCTGTGCGACAGCTTCGAGGCACGAGACGGCTGGCTGGCCAGCGGCATGGAGGTCGGCGTGAACGACGGCTACGCCAAGCTGGACCGCATGCTGGCCGACGGTGCGGTGGACCTCGGTCACGACGCCTGAGGGCCTCCGCCGCTGGCTCCCGGCAGCCGCCACGACCAGCATGGGAGCAGAAGGACCGCCACCGACCGAGAGGAGGGGCGATCACCATGAGTGAGCCCATCACCGGTCCCGATCTCCGCGAGACTGCCAAGAAGCACCTGGAGAAGCGCCGCGGCTTCGTCGCGCACCTGCTGGTCTACGTGCTGGTCAACGCGACCACCGTGATCCTCTGGATGTTCACCGGCCACGGCTTCTTCTGGCCGGTCTTCCTGATCGCGTTCTGGGGCATCGGCCTGATCATGAACGCCTGGGACGTGTTCGTCGCGCACGAGATCACCGAGGCCGACGTCGACCGCGAGGTCCGTCGGATGCAGCATCACTGAAGCCCCGCAGGCGTCAGTGGCCGATCTCGAGCTCCATGCCCGAGGCGGCGTGGGTCAGCCCGCGATGGTCGCGTGAGCGCCAGCTCGCCGCCAGCGTCGCCAGCACGAGAGCGAGCAGGAGCGGCCCGGTCCAGACCTCCCGGACCATCAGCAGGACGGTGAAGGCGCCCACGCCGAGCCCGAGCTTGACCACCCGCGCCACCGGAGTCGGCGTACGCCGGGCGACGGCGCGTACCGAGATGGCCCACTCGCCCACGGTCCGCCCGGCGGCCAGGACCAGCACCGCCTCGATCGCCAGCGGGACGGCGAGCTGGACGGCCGTCTGCACGTGGCGGTCGACCTGCCGGTAGGGCTCGTCGCGCACGTAGTGGCTCCACGCCCGCCAGGCGATGGCCGCCGCCGTCCCCGTGGCCGCGACGAAGATCGCGTCGCTGGCGAAGCCCACCCACCGGCGTCCGAGCGTGATCTCGGTCGGCAGTGTCTCGGGGACCCGGCGGTGCCGGTGCAGGAAGAGCCAGGCGAGCACGCCACCCAGGAACGCCCCCGCCGTGTTCACGAGCAGGTCGTCCACGTCGAAGACGCGGTAGGCGCAATGGTAGAGCCCCCACACTCCGGTCAGCTGGGTCGTCTCGATGGCCAGCGACAACGCCAGCCCGAGCACCGTGGTCACCACGAGCCCTCGGTGGACGACCAGGCGCACGAAGAACCCGAGCGGCACGAACAGGAGCACGTTCAGTGCGAGCTGCTGGAAGGCGACCTCGCGCAGGAGCGTGACCGGCGCGACGAGCCCCCGGTCCACCACCGGACGGAAGGAGCCGAAGAGGCTCAGCTGCCGGTGCCGGCAGGCGAAGGTGTCGTCGACCGGGAACGGCAGCAGCGTGTAGGTCCACAGCGCCAGGCCGTAGATCGCCGCCCCGATCAGCGTCAGCAGGTCGCCGGCACCGAGCCGACCGTCACGGCGGTACTGCACGGCCGCGGTCGGCCCGAGGAGCAGGATCGCGGCCACGACACCCAGGGCGATCGCGGTGATCCCGTTGGTCGCCTGGTCCCCCACCGGCGACAACCTAGCGGAGGGCTACTGCGACTCAGCGCGTCGCAGCACGGTCGCGAACTGCTTGGCCAGCACCCGAGGTCCGGCGACCGGGATCAGCGAGCCGACGAGCTTGCCGCGGACCCCCTTGCCCACCCGCGTCAGCTCGACCAGGACGTCGGTGCCGCCGTCCGCCGGAGTCAGCCGGTAGCGCCAACCGCTGCCCTTCGCCCAGAGGTTGGAGTCCAGGGTCTCGATCGAGACCGTGCCGGCCGCGGCGTCCCACGAGTAGCGCTCGCGCTCCCAGCCCATGGAGTTGCCCTCGGTGACCTCGGCCCAGTCCGGGCCCTGCTCGTGGACGGCGAAGGTCTTCTCGTCGACGTTCGGCCAGCGCTTCGCGCGGTCGGGCCCGAAGTCGGTGAACATCGTCATCACGTCCGCGGGCGCGAGGGTGGTGTGGACGGTGAAGTGGGTGGACGGCATCGCTGTTCTCCTGACGGGTCGGGTGGATCTCAGAGCAGCTCGTGTCGGTACGGCGGGTCGGCGCCGGGGCGGGACACCGTGACGGCTGCCGCCCGAGCGGCGTGGCGCAGGACCGACTCGATCTCGACGTCCTCCAGGGCGGGCACGCGACCGCCCAGGGCGTCCAGGTCGAACAGTGCGTCGATCATCGCCGCCGCGAACGTGTCTCCGGCCCCGATCGTGTCCGCGACCTCGGCCTCGGCGGCGGGAGCGTCGATGCGGACCTCGGAGCCGAACCACGAGGCGCCGTCTCCCCCTCGCGTCACCACGACCGCGGACGGTCCGAGACCGAGCAGATGCCCGACGGCGTCGTCGACAGAGCGGTCGGGGTAGAGCAGCGCCAGGTCCTCGTCGGAGGCCTTGACCAGGTCGGCGAGCACGACGACCTGCTCGACGGCGGCGACCACGTCCGGCCCCGCACCCGTCACCGCCGGTCGCGCGTTGACGTCGTAGCTGACGGTGGCCGTCTCCCGCGCCGACGCCAGCAGCCGGCGTACCCCGTCGGCCCCGGGCTCCAGGACGGCGCCGATCGAGCAGGTGTGGATCACGACCGGGTCGAGCCCCGGGATCTCGGGGAGCCGCCACTCGAGGTCGAAGGTGTACGAGGCGCTGCCGTCGGCGTCCAGCTCCGCCTGCGCGGTCGCCGTCCGCTCGAGCGTGTGCGGGTCGCCCGCGAGCCCCACGGCTGCTTGGTTGAGGTGGCGGGACAGGAGCGTGCCGCGCTCGTCGTCGCCGTACGCCGTGAGGAGCTGCACGGGGCGGCCCAGCCGGGCCAGCGCCACGGCGGCGTTCGCGGCACTCCCGCCGGCGTGCTCGACGCTCGTCCCGTCGGGTCGACGTACGACGTCGACGAGGGACTCACCGACCACCAACACACCGGTCATGTGTCCACCCTCTCCTACCGGCGGTCAGGGTGCACACTGTGCGCCATGACGACGTCCGTGGCCGAGACCCTCTCGTCGCCCACCCGCGACCGCCGACAGCCGCTCGCGCTGTGCGCCCTGGTGGCGGTCGGCGCGGTCGTTGGGTGGCTGGCGTACTTCCGCTGGGGCCTCCCCCATCTGGAGACCCGGGTGTACCGATGGGAGCTCGTGGCCGACCACTTCGGCCTACTCAACCTGGCCACGGCGCTGCTGCTGTTCGCGCCGTACGCCGCGTTCCTGCTCGTGTGGGGGCTCACGGCCGTCCGGCGCGTCGGGGCGGCGCTCGTGGCCCTGGCGGCCGCGGGATACATGTGGGGGCTCTACGAGGTCTTCGACAGCGTCGTCTGGAACTCCCCGACCGGCGGGTCGAACCGCTCCGGGGTCGTCTACGTGTGGCTCAACATCCTCGTGCTGCCCACCCTGGTCGCCCTCGCCTGGGGCGTGGCGCGGCGGCACGGGCGGGTGTGGCCGGCCGGACTCGTCCTCGCCCCGATGGGCGCGGCGGTGATCCGGGAGCTGGGACTGCACTCGACCTGGTGGCACACCCACGTGCACTTCCAGGGAGAGTGGTACAGCTGGCTGCTCGCGGAGCTGGAGATCGTCGGTCCCGGCGTACTCGCCGCCGTCGTCTGCTGGCTCCTCGACAGGCCCCAATGGGGTCGTCCGCCTGAGGTGGGGCTATAGCCCCACGTCAGGCGGACGACTCGATGATTCAGGCCTCGTCGGGCTCGTCGGCGGGAGCCTCCTCGGCAACCTCGTCCGCGGGAGCCTCGTCGACAGCGGCCTCGGCTGGGGTCTCCTCGGCCGGAGTCTCCTCGGCGGGAGTCTCCTCGGCTTCGGGGGCCTTCTTCGCCGGGGCCTTCTTGGCCGCCGACTTCTTGGCGGTCTTCTTGGCGGCGGCCTTCGGCTCGTAGGCCTCGGTCACCAGCTCGATCACGGCCATCGGGGCGTTGTCGCCCTTGCGGGGACCGATCTTGGTGATCCGGGTGTAGCCACCCGGACGCTCGGCGAACCGCGGCGCGATCTCGGTGAACAGCTCGTGCACGACCGACTTGTCGCGCACCGTCTTGAGCACCTCGCGGCGGTTGTGCAGGTCCCCGCGCTTGGCCTTGGTGATCAGCTTCTCCGCGACCGGGCGCAGCACGCGCGCCTTGGCCTCGGTCGTGGTGATCCGGCCGTGCTCGAACAGCTGGGTCGCCAGGTTGGCGACGATCAGCCGCTGGTGCGACGGGCTGCCGCCGAGGCGGGGGCCCTTCTTGGGCTTGGGCATGGCTCTCTCTCGATTCTCCCCGGCCGTGTGAGGTACCGGAGTAGATGGTGCTGGGGAGGGTCAGGTCAGTACGACTCGTCCTCGATGAACGCGTCGTCGTCGTCGTCGCCGTACGCCGCGAGAGCGGCCTGCGGGTCGAAGCCGGGCGCGCTGTCCTTGAGCGAGAGACCCATCTCGTGGAGCTTGGCCTTGACCTCGTCGATGGACTTCGCACCGAAGTTGCGGATGTCCAGCAGGTCCTGCTCGGAGCGGCTGATGAGCTCACCCACGGTGTGGATGCCCTCGCGCTTGAGGCAGTTGTAGGACCGGACGGTCAGCTGCAGGTCCTCGACCGGGAGGGCGAGGTCGGCGGCCAACTGCTCGTCGACGGGCGACGGGCCGATGTCGATGCCCTCGGCCTCGACGTTCAGCTCGCGGGCCAGACCGAAGAGCTCGACCAGGGTCTTGCCGGCCGAGGCGATCGCGTCGCGCGGCTTCATCGACGGCTTGGTCTCGACGTCGATCACGAGCTTGTCGAAGTCGGTGCGCTGCTCGACACGGGTGGCCTCGACCTTGTAGGTCACCTTGAGGACCGGCGAGTAGATCGAGTCGACCGGCATCCGGCCGATCTCGTTGTCGGCACCCTTGTTCTGGACCGCCGAGACGTAGCCGCGGCCGCGCTCGACGACCAGCTCCATCTCGAGCTTGCCCTTGTCGGACAGGGTGGCGATCTTGAGGTCGGGGTTGTGCACCTCGACACCGGCCGGCGGCTGGATGTCACCGGCGGTCACCTCGCCCGCGCCGGACTTGCGCAGGTACATGGTGACCGGCTCGTCGTGCTCCGAGGACACGACCAGACCCTTGAGGTTCAAGATGATCTCGGTGACGTCCTCCTTGACGCCCTCGATCGTCGAGAACTCGTGCAGGACGGTGTCGACCTTGATGCTCGTGACCGAGGCACCGGGGATCGACGAGAGCAGGGTGCGGCGCAGGGAGTTGCCCAGGGTGTAGCCGAAGCCCGGCTCCAGGGGCTCGATGACGAAGCGCGAACGGAACTCGTCGACGGTCTCTTCCGACAACGTTGGACGCTGTGCGATGAGCACTGGTTCTTTCCTTTCCGAGCCCACCCGCTATATGACGGGCTCAGATCTACTGGTGGCGGCGGTGTGCAGTTGTGGGGCGGAGCCCAGCGATCACTTCTTCGAGTAGTACTCGACGATCAGCTGCTCCTGGACCGGGATGTCGATCTGGGCGCGGACCGGAAGCTGGTGGACCAGGATCCGCATCCGCGTCGGGATCGCCTCGAGCCACGCCGGGACGACGCGCTCGCCGTGGGTCTCGCGAGCCACAATGAACGGCGTCATCTCCAGGCTCTTCTCGCGCACGTCGATGATGTCGTACTGCGTGACCTGGAACGACGGGATGTCGACCTTCTTGCCGTTGACCCGGAAGTGGCCGTGACCGACCAGCTGGCGGGCGTGACGACGGGTCCGGGCGAAGCCGGCGCGGTAGACGACGTTGTCGAGACGGCACTCGAGCAGCTGCAGCAGGTTGTCACCCGTCTTGCCCTGCCGACGCGAGGCCTCGGTGTAGTAGTTGTGGAACTGCTTCTCCAGGACGCCGTAGGTGAAGCGCGCCTTCTGCTTCTCACGAAGCTGGAGGAGGAACTCGCTCTCCTTGATCCGCCCGCGGCCGTGCTGGCCGGGAGGGTAGGGGCGACGCTCGTACGCCGAGTCGCCGCCGACGAGGTCGACGCCGAGGCGGCGCGACTTCTTGGTCATGGGGCCGGTGTAGCGGGCCATCTGTCAGAACTCCTTGGATCTCGTGCGCGGGCGGTCAGACGCGACGGCGCTTCGGCGGACGGCAGCCGTTGTGCGGGGTCGGGGTCACGTCCTGGATGGTGCCGACCTCGAGGCCGATCGCACCCAGGGACCGGATCGCCGTCTCGCGGCCCGAGCCCGGGCCCTTGACGAACACGTCGATCTTCTTCATGCCGTGGTCCATCGCCCGGCGCCCGGCGGCCTCGGCGGCCATCTGCGCGGCGAACGGGGTGGACTTGCGGGAGCCCTTGAAGCCGACGGTGCCGGCCGAGGCCCACGAGATCACCGAGCCTGCGGGGTCGGTAATGGTCACGATGGTGTTGTTGAACGTGCTCTTGATGTGGGCCTCGCCCTGAGCGACGTTCTTCTTCTCCTTGCGGCGCACCTTCTTGGCGCCCGCCTGACGACTGCGTGGTGGCATCGGTTACTTGGCCTTCTTCTTGCCGGCGACGGTCCGCTTGGGACCCTTGCGAGTGCGGGCGTTGGTCTTGGTGCGCTGACCGCGGACCGGAAGGCCCTGGCGGTGGCGACGACCCTGGTAGCTGCCGATCTCGATCTTGCGGCGGATGTCCGCCTGGACCTCGCGGCGGAGGTCACCCTCGATCTTGATCTCGTCGTTGCCCTCGATCGCGTCGCGGAGCTTGACCAGCTCCTCGTCGCCCAGCTCGTGGACCCGGAGGTCGGGACTGACCCCGGTCTCGGTGAGGACCTGCTGGGCACGGGTACGGCCGATGCCGTAGATGTAGGTAAGCGCGACCTCGATGCGCTTCTCGCGCGGGAGGTCGACTCCAAGGAGGCGTGCCATGAACTGGCGGTTCCCTTCGGTGGGTTCTCAGCGGTTTCGGTCGTGCGGCGTCACGGACGAGGTCCGTGCTCCGGCCACTGCTCCGGAGGTGGGTTCGTCACCTGGGTTCGATGACTAGCCAGCACGTGGTGGTTGTTCAGTTGTGCGCTGCGATCAGCCTTGCCGCTGCTTGTGGCGGGGGTTCTCGCAGATCACCATGACGCGGCCGTGGCGACGGATCACCTTGCACTTGTCACAGATCTTCTTCACGCTCGGGTTGACCTTCATCTGTCAGCCCTTTCTGGGTCGGCTGGAACTGGCTACTTGTAGCGGTAGACGATGCGACCGCGGGTGAGGTCGTACGGCGAGAGCTCGACCACCACGCGGTCCTCGGGGAGGATCCGGATGTAGTGCTGGCGCATCTTGCCGCTGATGTGCGCGAGGACCTTGTGGCCGTTGCTCAGCTCGACCCGGAACATGGCGTTCGGGAGAGCCTCGACGACGGTGCCCTCGATCTCGATCACACCTTCTTTTTTCGGCATGTCCTCACTTCTGGTCGCAGTTCGTCTCGTCTACCGTCGACCCGGGAACCGCCCCGACCCGCGGCGTACCGTGGACTCGGGTGGACCTCTCGGACCCGCCGCGCGGTCCTCATCCCGGGCGCGCACACGCGTCTCGCACGAGCGCGGGAGGCGGGCGGTCCGGGCAGCCGTGAGGCACCACGAAGCAGACCCAAGTTGGGCCGACACGCCAGTCTAGGCCGCACACGCTCACAACCCCTAATCCGAGCCCTGCTTCCGATGACCCAGAATGACCCGGGTGACCCAGGATCTGCCGTGGTGACTCCGGGACCGGCGCTAGCCGGCTTCGAGCCGCTCCGACAGCTCCGGTCGGAGGACCACCTGGAGGTCCTGCTCTACCGGCAGCAGGACTCCGCAACCGAGGTCACGGTCGAGCTGCTCGCCGCCGACGTGTCCCTGAGCACGGCCGAGCGGTCAGGCCTCCTCGCCGAGGCCGAGGCAGCCGTGGCCCTGCCTCCGCACCCACACCTGGTGCCGGTCCTCGCGGCCGGGACGACGGAGCCGGACGACGGACGGCGGATCTACCAGGTCTCGGAGCACTGCCCGGACGACCCCGTGGTGGCGGGGACCGTGGTGCGGTCGCCGGCCGAGGCGCTGCGGACCGGCATCGCGCTGGCCGGGGCGCTGGCGACCGCCCACCGCGCGGGCGTTGTGCACCGCCACCTGTCTCCGGCGCAGGTGCTGACCAGGCCTGGGGGTACGCCGGCGCTGACCGGGTTCGGGCTCCCGAGCCTTCTCACCACTCACCTGGACGACCCTTGGGCCGCCCCCGAACTGCTCGACGGACGCTCGGAGGGCTCGGTCGCCGGTGACGTCTACTCGCTCGGCGCCACCATCTGGGGACTGCTGGCCGGGCGGTCGCCCTTCGCCGGCGCCGACGACTCCCCCGGCGCCCGGAGCGCCCGAATCCTGCACTCAGCGCCTCCCGCGAGCACCGGCCGAAGCGACGTACCGCAGGCGCTTGAGGAACTGCTCGTGCGCTGCCTGGCCAAGTCGCCCGACCAGCGGCCGAGCTCCGCGGGCGAGCTCGGACGCGCCTTGCAGCGGATCGAGGCGGCCGAGGGGCTCGAGCCGACCGAGGTCGCGGGTCTCGAGGAACCAGCCGACGAAGCTACCGGCGTACCCGTCGCGGGTGGGGCGATGCCGTCGGTCCCGGACGCGGCACGTCCGGCCGCTGCTCCCGAGGTGGCGCAGCCGGGGGTCGCCCGGTCACCGGCGCTGTGGTGGGTCGTGGCGGCCGTGGTCCTCGTCGCCATCGGAGGATTCGTCGTCTGGAGGGCTGCCACCGCGGGCAGCCGGTCGTTCGCCCCGAACGTCGCCCCGTCCTCGGCCCCGGGCAGCGCCGAGCCGGGCGTCGTACCGCGACCGACCGTGACCGCCCACCGCTCGGGCGGGAGCGTGTTCTTCCGATGGCACGCCTCCGACAGCCCGCAGGGCGGCGACACTTACGTCTGGCGTGTCGCGGGGCGGGGCGAGCAGCCCCACCTCACCAACGGCACCACCACGACCGTGCGGTCGGCGGCGAAAGTCTGCCTCCGCGTCCGCCTCACCCGCGCCGGCCGCCCGCCGTCACCCTGGGCCACCGCCTGCGCCTGAGGCGATCGCGCGATTTCGGGGAAAACGCGGACGAGGCGGACCGAGACCCGGGCGTGTCGCAGATTTCGTCCGCGTTTTCCCGGAATCGGCCGGAACAGGGGGTCAGGCGGGGGTACGGCGCGAGTCGGCGGCGAGGCTGAGCACCGTGGTGACCGCGAGGGTGCCGACGATCACCACCAGGGAGACCCAGATCGGGATGTCGGGGGCCCAGGAGATGTGCTCGCCACCGTTGACGAAGGGCAGCGTGTTCTCGTGCATCGCGTGCAGGATCAGCTTCACGCCGATGAACAACAGCAGGAACGCGAGGCCGTAGGACAAGAACACCAGGCGCTGCAGGAGGTCGCCGATCAGGAAGTACAGCTGACGCAGCCCCATCAGGGCGAAGACGTTGGCGGTGAGCACGAGGTACGGCTCGCGGGTCAGCCCGTAGATGGCCGGGATCGAGTCCAGGGCGAACAGCAGGTCGGTCATGCCCAGGGTGAGGATCACGATGAACATCGGCGTGAGCAGGCGGGCACCGCCGCTGTGGACGGTCAGCCGGGCGCCGTTCCACTCCTCGCTCAGCCGCAGGTGCCGGCGCGCCCAGCGCACGAGCCGCGGCTCGTCGTACCCGCCTTCGTCCTCGCCGCCCTCACGCGCGAGGTTCACCGCGGTCACGACCAGGAACACCCCGAAGAGGTAGAACACCCAGCTGAACTCCTGGATCGCCGCGGCTCCGACGGCGATGAAGACCCCGCGCAGCACGAGCGCGAGCACGATCCCGATCAGGAGCGCGCTCTGCTGGAGCTGGCGGGGCACGTTCAGCTTGTTCATGATCACGATGAAGATGAACAGGTTGTCGATCGACAGGGAGTACTCCGTGAGCCAGCCGGCCAGGAACTCACCGCCGTAGCGACCCCCCGCGCTGAGCCACACCCCGGCCCCGAACAGCAGCGCCAGCCCGACGAACACTGACAGCGCGACGACCGTCTCCCGGCGGCTGGGCTCGTGGGGCCTGCGGCCGATGACGAAGACGTCCACGACCAGGATCACGGCCGTCACGAGGATCGTGATCCACCAGACCAGGGGGGTGACGTGCATGTCGAGAACCTAGCGGCCGGTCAGAAACCCACCGAAACGGGCCCGATCGGACACCACCGTCGAGTCAGTGACCGCCGTAGGGAACGCCGAGGGCGGCCAGCCGCTCCTGGCCGCCGTCCAGGGCGGTCAGCACCCACGCGCCGTCCGGGGTCAGGGTGAAGGTGTGCTCGAAGTGGGCCGCGACCGAGCGGTCGGCGGTGACCACGGTCCAGTCGTCGTCGAGCACGTCGGTCTCGGCCGAGCCGAGCGTGACCATGGGCTCGACCGCGAGGGCCATCCCGGTGACGAGCCGGGGACCGCGCTCACCCCGGCGTACGACGTTCGGCACGTTGGGCGGCATGTGCATCTGCGAGCCGATGCCGTGCCCGACGTAGTCCTCGAGGATGCCGTACTCGCCCCGGGCGCGGACGGTCGTCTCGACGGCCCGGGAGATGTCACTGACCCGGCCGCTCAGCCTGGCGGCCGCGATCCCGGCCCACAGCGCGTCCTCGGTGACGCGCATCAGCTCGGTCACCGCCTCGGGCACCTCGCCGATCGCCACCGTGACGGCGGCGTCGCCGTGCCAGCCCTCGACGATGGCTCCGCAGTCGATCGAGACCACGTCACCGTCGACGAGCCGTCGCTCACCGGGGATGCCGTGGACGACCTCGTCGTTGACCGAGGCGCAGATGGTCGCGGGGAACGGCGGGAAGCCGTAGCCCAGGAACGACGGGACGCCTCCGTGACTGCGGATGTTCTCCTCGGCCAGGGCGTCGAGCTCGCCGGTGGTCACGCCCGCCTTCGCCGCACTCCGGAGCAGCTCGAGGGTCTCCCCCACCAGGAGCCCGGCGCGGCGCATCAGCGCGATCTGCTCGGGCGTCTTGATCTCCAGGTTGCGGTCGAGCAGACCCATCGACCCGGCCGTCAGCTCTGGGCCACGACGTCGAGCGCGTCGAAGATCCGCTTGGTGACCTCGTCGACGACGCCCATGCCGTCGATCTCGTGGACGATGCCCCGGGCCCGGTAGACCTCGATCAACGGCTCGGTCTGCTCGCCGTAGACCTCCTGACGGCGCCGGATGACGTCCTCGGTGTCGTCGGTCCGGCCGTCGGTCTGGGCGCGGTTGAGCAGGCGCTCCACGATCTCGTTGGGGTCGACGGTCAGCACCACCGCGGCGTCGAGCCGGTGGCCGGTGTGCCCGATCATCCCGTCGAGCTCCTCGACCTGGGACAGGGTGCGCGGGTAGCCGTCGAGCAGGAAGCCCGGCGCGGCGTCCGGCTGGTCGATCCGGTCTCGGACCATCAGGTTGGTGACCTCGTCGGGGACGTACTCGCCGGCGTCCATGTACTCCTGCGCCTTCTTGCCCAGCGCGGTGCCCTCGGAGACGTTGTGCCGGAAGATGTCGCCGGTCGAGATCGCCGGGATGCCGAAGTGCTCGGCGACGACCCTGGCCTGGGTACCCTTGCCCGCCCCAGGCGGACCCATCAGGATCAGCCTCATCGTGTGCCCTCCACTAGCGCAGGAACCCTTCGTAGTTGCGCTGCTGGAGCTGGCTCTCGATCTGCTTCACCGTGTCGAGGGCGACGCCGACCATGATCAGGATCGACGTTCCGCCGAACGGGAAGTTCTGGTCCGCCCCAATGAGGACGAACGCGATGAGCGGGATCAGGGCGACGAAACCGAGGTACAGAGCGCCTGGCAGCGTGATGCGGGACAGGACGTAGGACAGGTAGTCCTCGGTCGGCTTGCCCGCCCGGATCCCGGGGATGAAGCCGCCGTACTTCTTCATGTTGTCCGCCACCTCTTCGGGGTTGAAGGTGATCGACACGTAGAAGTAGGTGAAGAACACGATCAACGCGAAGAACGTGATCATGTACAGCGGGTGGTCGCCCTTGACGAAGTAGCGGGAGACCCACACCGACCAGCCGCTGGCGCTGTTGTTGAACTGCGCCGCCATGGCAGGCAGGTAGAGCAGGGAGGACGCGAAGATCACCGGGATGACGCCGGCCTGGTTGACCTTCAGCGGGATGTACGTCGAGGAGCCGCCGAACATCTTGCGACCCACCATCCGCCGCGCGTACTGCACCGGGATGCGGCGCTGTGCCTGCTCGATGAAGATGACGGCCGCGATGATGACCAGGCCGATCGCGATGACGACGGCGAAGACCCACCAGCCCTTGGACTTGCCCACCGACCACAGCGAGGTGGGGAACCGCGCGACGACCTGGGTGAAGATCAGGATCGACATGCCGTTGCCGACGCCGCGGTCGGTGATCAGCTCGCCGAGCCACATGATCACCGCGGTGCCCGCGGTCATGGTCAGCACCATGACCAGGAAGGTCTTGGTGCTGTTGTCGTAGAGCAGCGGAAACCGCGTGTTGTCGCAGCCGTTCAGGAGATTGCCCGACCGGGCCAGCGCCACGATGCCGGTCGCCTGGAGCAGGGCCAGGCCCAGCGTGAGGTACCGGGTGTACTGGGTGATCTTGGTCTGCCCCGCCTGGCCCTCCTTCTTGAGGGCCTCCAGCCGCGGGATCACCACGACCAGCAGCTGCAAGATGATGCTCGCGGTGATGTAGGGCATGATCCCCAGCGCGAAGATCGTCAGCTGCAGCAGGGCGCCGCCGGAGAAGAGGTTGATCAGGTTGTAGGCGCCGCCGTTGGCGGTCCCGAGGCACTCGTGCACGTTGTGCACGTTGACGCCCGGCGCCGGGATCTGCGAGCCGATCCGGAAGATCACGATGATCAGCAGGACGAACAGCAGCTTCTTGCGCAGGTCCGGCGTGCGGAACGCGTTCACATAGGCGCTGAGCACGGCCTTCTCAATCCTCTTTCGTCGTGGCCCACGCCACCCGCGCAGACCGCCGGAAGCCTAACAGGGGCCCCACAGCAGCCCGCCTCGGCGACGTCAGCTCCAGATGCGCGAAACGAAGGTCACACGACCGTGGCGGTGCCGCCGGCGGCCTCGATCTTCTGCTTGGCCGAGGCCGAGAAGGCGTTGACCGAGATCTGGCAGGCCACCGAGATCTCGCCCTGGCCGAGCACCTTGACCGGCTGGCCCTTGCGGACCGCGCCCTTGGCCACGAGGTCTTCGACGGAGACGGTGCCGCCCTCGGGGAACAGCTCGCCGAGCCGGTCGAGGTTCACGATCTGGAACTCGACGCGGAACGGGTTCTTGAAGCCCTTGAGCTTCGGCAGCCGCATGTGCAGCGGCAGCTGGCCTCCCTCGAAGTACGCCGGCACCTGGTAGCGGGCCTTGGTGCCCTTGGTGCCGCGACCGGCGGTCTTGCCCTTGGAGCCCTCACCGCGGCCGACGCGCGTCTTGGCGGTCTTCGCGCCGGGTGCGGGACGCAGGTGGTGCAGCTTCAACGTCATGACTTCACTCGACTTCCTCGACCGTCACCAGGTGACGGACGGTCCGGACCATGCCCCGGATCTCCGGGCGGTCCTCCTTCACGACCACGTCGCCGATCCGCTTGAGACCGAGCGTGCGCAGGGTCTCGCGCTGGTTGGCCTTGCAGCCGATGGAGCTCTTCTGCTGCTTCACCTTCAGCTGCGCCATCAGTGCGACACCTCCGCCGGCGCCTCGGTCTTCTCCGCGGCGGCCTTCAGCAGGGCCGCCGGAGCGACCTGCTCGACCGGGAGGCCCCGGCGCGACGCGACGTCCTCGGGCTGCTCGAGCATGCGCAGCGCCTCGACCGTGGCGTGGACGATGTTGATCTGGTTGGACGACCCGAGCGACTTGCTCAGGATGTCGTGGATGCCGGCGCACTCCAGGACCGCACGCACCGGGCCACCGGCGATGACGCCGGTACCGGGCGCGGCCGGGCGCAGCATGACCACGCCGGCTGCCTTCTCACCCTGGACGGGGTGCGGGATGGTGCCCTGGATCCGGGGAACCCGGAAGAAGTGCTTCTTGGCCTCCTCGACGCCCTTGGCGATCGCGGCCGGCACCTCCTTGGCCTTGCCGTAGCCGACACCGACCATGCCGTCGCCGTCGCCGACGACGACCAGGGCGGTGAAGCTGAACCGCCGACCACCCTGGACGACCTTGGCGACCCGGTTGATCGCGACGACGCGCTCGACGTACTGGCTCTTCTCGGCACCGCCGCCGCGACGGTCGTCGCGACCCCGGCCCCCGCGCTCGCCACCGCGCTGTCCGCGCTGGGCTCCGCTCATGAGATGTTCCTCTTCCTTGGATCGGTCGTGCTGTGCTGCTGCTGGCAGCAGGCGGTCAGAAGGTCAGGCCGCCCTCACGGGCGGCATCGGCGAGGGCCGCGACACGGCCGTGGTACTGGTTGCCCGCACGGTCGAAGACGACGGACTCGATGCCCGCGCCCTTGGCCCGCTCGGCCACGATCTCGCCGACCTTCTTGGCCTTGGCGGTCTTGTCGCCGTCGAACGTGCGGAGGTCGGCCTCCATGGTGGAGGCCGAGACCAGGGTGTGGCCGGCGAGGTCGTCCACGACCTGCGCCCGGATGTGCTTGGCCGACCGGGTCACGACCAGCCGAGGACGGTCGGCGGTGCCGGAGATCTTCTTGCGGCCCCGCACCTGGCGCTGCAGCCGGGCCTTGACCCGCGCAGCGGTGTGCTTGCGCTTCGACAGGGAGATCGCCATGTCACTTACCAGCCTTTCCGACCTTGCGGCGGACGTGCTCGCCGGCGTACCGGACGCCCTTGCCCTTGTAGGGCTCGGGCTTGCGGAGCTTGCGGATGTTCGCGGCCACCTCGCCGACGAGCTGCTTGTCGATGCCCACGACACCGAGGTGCGTGGGGTTCTCCACGGTGAACGTGATGCCCTCGGGGGCGTCGAAGGTGATCGGGTGGCTGTAGCCGAGCTGGAACTCCAGCTGCGTGGGGCCCTTGGACAGGACGCGGTAGCCCACGCCCTGGATCTCGAGCTTCTTCTCGTACCCCTCGGTGACCCCGACGACCATGTTGTTGATCAGGGTGCGGGTCAGGCCGTGGCGCGAGCGGCTGTCCCGCTCGTCGTCGGGGCGCTTGACCTCCAGCGAGCCGTCCTCGGCCCGCTCGACGGTGATCGGCGTGACCACGGTGTGCTGCAGGGTGCCCTTGGGGCCCTTGACCGTGATGTGGGCTCCGTCGAGGGACACCTCCACACCCGAGGGCACGGCGACGGGCATCCGTCCGATGCGCGACATGTCAGTCTCTCCTTCGCGGTCTCGGGCTACCAGACGTAGGCGAGGACTTCCCCACCCACGCCCTTCTGGTTGGCCTGGCGGTCGGTCAGCAGACCCTGGCTGGTCGAGATGATCGCGACGCCGAGACCACCGAGGACCTTGGGCAGCCCGGTGTGCTTGGCGTAGACGCGGAGGCCGGGCTTGCTGATGCGGCGGACGCCGGCGATCGAGCGCTCGCGGTTGCGGCCGTACTTGAGGGTGATGGTCAGCGTCTTGGCGACACCGCCCTCGGGGTCGTCGGCCACGTCGAACGACGTGATGTAGCCCTCGGCCCTCAGGATCTCGGCGACCCCGGCCTTGAGCTTGCTGTACGGCATCGTCACCGCGTCGTGGTACGCCTGGTTGGCGTTGCGCAGACGGGTCAGCATGTCTGCGATCGGGTCGGTCATCGTCATGGTGGTGTCGTTCTCTCTCGTTGTGGTTTCCCGGCCTCGCGGCGGAGGCCCGGGACCTGCAGCGTCTGTGTGCTCGCTGTTACCAGCTGGACTTGGTGATGCCGGGCAGCTCGCCGCGGTGGGCCATCTCCCGCAGGCAGATCCGGCACAGGCCGAACTTGCGGTAGACGGCCTTGGGGCGTCCGCAGCGCTGGCAGCGGGTGTAGGCGCGGACGGCGAACTTGGGCTTGCGCGCCGCCTTCACCTTCAGTGCGGTCTTGGCCATGTCAGTTGACCTCCTGGAACGGGAATCCGAGCTGCTTGAGCAGCGCACGGCCCTGCTCGTCGTTGGTCGCGGTGGTCACGATCGTGATGTCCATGCCTCGCGGACGGTCGACACGGTCCTGGTTGATCTCGTGGAACATCACCTGCTCGGTGAGCCCGAAGGTGTAGTTGCCACGCCCGTCGAACTGGCGGGGGTTCAGACCGCGGAAGTCACGGATCCGCGGCAGGGCCAGCGACAGCAGCCGGTCGAGGAACTCCCACATCCGGTCGCCGCGCAGCGTGACGTGCGCGCCGATCGGCATGCCCTCACGGAGCTTGAACTGGGCGATCGACTTGCGGGCCTGGGTCACCATCGGCTTCTGGCCGGTGATGGCGGTCAGGTCGCGGATCGCGCCCTCGATCAGCTTGGAGTCGCGAGCGGCCTCGCCCACGCCCATGTTGACCACGATCTTGGTCAGGCCCGGGACCTGCATGACGTTGCCGATCTCGAACTCGCTGCGCAGCGCGGGGAGGATCTCCTCGCGGTAGCGGGTCTTGAGCCGCGGCGTCACCTTCGGCTCGGCCGGGGCCTGGGTGGCCTCGGTCGACTCGGTGGTCGTGTCGGTCATCTCAGATCTCCTTCCCGGTCTTGCGCGAGATCCGCACGCTGCGCGTGCCGGTGTACGTCGAACCGTCCGGACGGCGCTTCTGCACCTCTTCGCGGCGGAAGCCCACGCGGGTCACGCCGTTGCCGTCGACCAGCATCACGTTGGACACGTGGATCGGCGCCTCGGTGGTGATGATGCCGCCGGTCGTGCCCGCCCGGCCGCCCTGCTGGATGACCTTGGTGTGCTTCTTGACGCGGTTGACGCCCTCGACGATGACCCGGCTCTCCTCGCGGAGCACCTGGATCACCTTGCCCTCGGCGCCCTTGTCCTTGCCGGCGATCACCTTCACGGTGTCGCCCTTCTTGATCTTCATCGCGTGCTTCCCCATCTCAGAGCACCTCCGGCGCCAGCGAGATGATCTTCATGAACCGCTTGTCGCGCAGCTCGCGGCCCACCGGGCCGAAGATGCGCGTGCCACGCGGCTCACCGTCCTGCCGCAGGATCACCGCGGCGTTCTCGTCGAACTTGATGTACGAGCCGTCCGGACGCCGGCGCTCCTTGGCGGTGCGTACGACCACGGCCTTGACGACGTCGCCCTTCTTGACGTTGCCGCCAGGGATCGCGTCCTTGACCGTGCAGACGATGACGTCACCGATGCCGGCGTACCGACGACCGGAGCCGCCGAGGACCCTGATGCACAGGACCTCCTTGGCACCGGTGTTGTCGGCGACCTTGAGCCGGGACTCCTGCTGGATCACTTCGCACGCTCCAGCACCTGCACGACGCGCCAGCGCTTGGTCGCCGACAGCGGTCGGGTCTCCATCAGCTGGACGCGGTCGCCGATCCCGCAGTCGTTGGTCTCGTCGTGCGCCTTAAGTCGCGACGTACGACGCATGACCTTGCCGTAGAGCGCGTGCTTGACGCGGTCCTCGACCTCGACCACGACGGTCTTGTCCATCTTGTCGCTGACGACCACGCCCTCACGAACCTTGCGGGTGTTGCGGGTCGGAGCGGATGCTTGCTCGCTCATGCCTCGGCCCCCTCCTGGTGGGCGTCGTTCGCGTCCGGGTCGGAGCGGATGCCGAGCTCGCGCTCGCGCACCACGGTGTAGATCCGGGCGATGTCCTTCTTGACCGTGCGGAGCCGGCCGTGGCTCTCCAGCTGGCCGGTGGCCGCCTGGAAGCGCAGGTTGAACAGCTCCTCCTTGGCCTCGCGCAGGCGAGCCTCGAGGTCGGTGCTGTTCATCTCGTCCAGCTCGTGGGCCGGCAGACTGCTGGCCATCAGAACTCACCGGCCTCTCGGGAGATGAAGCGGGTCTTCATCGGGAGCTTGTGCTGCGCGCGGCGCATGGCCTCGCGGGCGACCGTCTCGTCGACGCCGGACAGCTCGAAGAGCACGCGTCCGGGCTTGACGTTGGCGATCCACCACTCCGGGGAGCCCTTGCCGGAGCCCATGCGGGTCTCGGCGGGCTTCTTGGTCAGCGGGCGGTCGGGGTAGATGTTGATCCAGACCTTGCCGCCACGCTTGATGTGGCGGGTCATGGCGATACGAGCGGACTCGATCTGCCGGTTGGTGACGTAGGAGCCCTCCAGAGACTGGATGCCGAAGTCACCGAACGCCAGGCGCGTGCCGCCCTTGGCCGCACCACGCCGGGTCGGGTGGTGCTGCTTGCGGTGCTTGAGACGACGAGGCATCAACATGGCTCAGGCCTCCGAACCGGTCGTCGTCGCGGCCTCGGCGGGAGCGGACTCGGCCGCCGGTGCCGCCTCGGCTGCGGGGGCGCTGTCCGCGCCACGGTCGGCGCGGGTCGGACGGGTGCCCCGGCTGGGACGCTCGCCGCCACGCGAGGGGCGACCGCTGCGACCGGGGACGCCGGCGCGAGCCGCGGCCTGGGCCTGGCGCTCGGCGCGGGTGCCCGCGACCTCGCCCTTGTAGATCCAGACCTTCACGCCGATCCGGCCGAAGGTGGTCTTGGCCTCGTAGAAGCCGTAGTCGATGTCGGCACGCAGCGTGTGCAGCGGGACGCGACCCTCGCGGTAGAACTCGGTGCGCGACATCTCGGCGCCGTTGAGGCGGCCCGAGCACTGGATCCGGATGCCCTTGGCACCCGAGCGCATCGTGGTCTGCATCGCCTTGCGCATGGCCCGGCGGAACTGCACGCGGCCGCTGAGCTGCTCGGCGACGCCCTGGGCGACCAGCTGCGCGTCGACCTCGGGGTTCTTGACCTCGAGGATGTTCAGCTGGACCTGCTTGCCGGTCAGCTTCTCCAGGTCGCCGCGGATGCGGTCGGCCTCGGCGCCGCGGCGGCCGATGACGATGCCCGGACGCGCGGTGTGGATGTCGACGCGGACGCGGTCACGCGTGCGCTCGATCTCGACCTTGGCGATGCCGGCGCGCTCCATGCCCTTGGACAGCAGACGCCGGATCGCGACGTCCTCGCCGACGTAGGACTTGTAGAGCTTGTCGGCGTACCACCGCGACTTGTGGTCGGTGGAGATGCCCAGGCGGAAGCCGTTCGGGTGGATCTTCTGGCCCATCAGGCCTTCCCCTTCTTCCGGTTCTTGGCCGCGCCCTTGGACGTGTCGGCCTTGGTCTCGGCCTTCACGACGGGCGTGACCACGAGGGTGATGTGGCTGGTGCGCTTGAGGATCCGCGTGGCGCGGCCCTGGGCGCGCGGGCGCCAGCGCTTCATGGTCGGACCCTCGTCGACCTGGCAGTTGCTCACGACCAGGTCGGCGCGGTCGAGGTCCTCGGTGCTCTCGGCGTTCGCGATCGCGCTCTCCAGGACCTTGTAGACGGTCTTGGCCGCGCTCTGGGGCGCGAACTGCAGCAGTGCCAGGGCGTCGTCGACGGGCAGGCCGTGGATCATCTGGGTGACCCGGCGGGCCTTCATCGGCGTGATCCGCTGGAAGCGGGCGCTGGCGTAGGAGCCCGGCTGGTCGCCCAGCAGCGACTCGCGGCGCGCGCTGGTGCGGCGGCGTTCAGTGGTCGGCATCAGCGACGCCTCCCCTTCCGGTCGTCCTTGACGTGCCCGCGGTAGGTGCGGGTCGGTGCGAACTCCCCGAGCTTGTGGCCGACCATCGCGTCGGTCACGAAGACGGGGACGTGCTTGCGGCCGTCGTGCACGGCGATCGTGTGGCCGATCATGGCCGGGACGATCATCGAGCGACGCGACCAGGTCTTGATCACGTTGTGGGAGCCCTTGTCGTTCTCGGCGTCCACCTTCTTCATCAGGTGGCCGTCCACGAAGGGGCCCTTCTTCAGGCTGCGCGGCATGGGTCAGACTCCTCAGCGCTTCTTGCCGGTACGACGACGACGGATGATCTGCTTGTCGCTGGCCTTGCCCTTGCGGCGGGTGCGACCCTCGGGCTTGCCCCACGGGCTGACCGGGTGGCGACCACCCGAGGTCTTGCCCTCACCGCCACCGTGCGGGTGGTCGACGGGGTTCATGACCACACCGCGGACGGTCGGGCGCTTGCCCTTCCACCGCATGCGGCCGGCCTTGCCCCAGTTGATGTTGGACTGCTCGGCGTTGCCGACCTCGCCGATCGTGGCGCGGCAGCGGACGTCGACGAAGCGCATCTCGCCCGAGGGCATGCGCAGCGTGGCGCGCGAGCCCTCCTTGGCGACCAGCTGCGCGGAGTTGCCGGCCGAGCGGGCGATCTTGGCGCCGCCGCCGGGACGCAGCTCGATGCAGTGGATCGTGGTGCCGACGGGGATGTTGCGCAGCGGGAGGTTGTTGCCCACCTTGATGTCGGCGTTCGGGCCGGACTCGACCAGGGTGCCCTGGCGCAGGTCCTTCGGGCGCCACGATGTAGCGCTTCTCGCCGTCGACGAAGTGCAGCAGTGCGATCCGGGCCGTGCGGTTGGGGTCGTACTCGATGTGGGCGACCTTGGCCGGAACGCCGTCCTTGTCGTAGCGACGGAAGTCGATCAGCCGGTAGGCGCGCTTGTGCCCACCGCCCTGGTGTCGGGTGGTGATCCGGCCCTGGTTGTTGCGGCCGCCCTTCTTGGGCAGGGGTCGGGTGAGCGACTTCTCCGGGGTGGTCCTGGTGATCTCGACGAAGTCGGCCACCGAGGAGCCGCGGCGGCCCGGGGTGGTCGGCTTGTACTTGCGGATAGCCATGTCTCGTTACCTCTCAAGCCCGGTCAGGAGACCGGACCTCCGAAGATGTCGATGCGGTGACCCTCGGCCAGGCTGACGATCGCGCGCTTGGTGTTCTTGCGCTTGCCGATCCCCGAGCGGGTACGACGGGTCTTGCCCTGGCGGTTGATGGTGTTCACCGAGGTGACCTTGACGCCGAAGACCTTCTCGACCGCGATCTTGATCTCGGTCTTGTTGGCGTCCGGGTGCACCAGGAAGGTGTACTTGTTGGCGTCGAGGAGGCCGTAGCTCTTCTCCGACACCACCGGCGCGAGCAGGATGTCGCGGTGGTCCTTGTGCAGGGTGCTCACTCGCCGTCCTCCTTCTTCTCACCGCCGGCGCGGGTGAAGCCCGCAGCCTCGGCGTCCTCGGCCGACTTGAAGTAGAACTCCGCCTCGGTCGCGTCGTACCACTGGCCGTCGGGCTCGTGGTACAGACCCGAGTCGGCGTTGCCCTTGACGTCGTAGCCCTTGGGAGCCCCGCCGCTCTTCAGCGGAGCCTTGGCGCCCTGGGGCAGCTCCGGCTTGGCCTCGTCGGCCGCCTCGACCTTCTTCTCGGCCGCGGCGGTCTTCTTGGCGGGCTTCTCGGCCTTCGCCTCGACCTCGGGCTCCGGGTCGGCCTTCTTCTCGGCCTTCTTCTCGGCCTTCTTCTCCGCCGGCGCGGCCACGAGGGCCGCGGGACGGTCGCTGGAGGAGGCCGTGCCGCCGACGAACGCGTCGTAGGCGCCGCGGGTGAACACGACGTCCTCGGCCGCGAGCACGTCGTAGGTGTTGAGCTGGTCGACCGCCACGATGTGCACCTCGACCGCGTTGCGCAGCGAGAGCCAGGTCAGCGAGTCGGAGCGCTCGAGCACGACCAGGAAGCCGGCGCGGTCGGCGACGACGCCGCGCAGGGCGGTCAGCGCCGACCTGGTCGACGGCACGTCACCGGAGACCAGCGACTCGACGACGTGGATGCGACCGTCGCGCGCGCGGTCCGACAGGGCCCCGCGCAGGGCGGCGGCGACCATCTTCTTCGGGGTGCGCTGGGCGTAGTTGCGGGGCTGCGGGCCGTGGACGACGCCACCGCCGGCGAACTGCGGCGCACGGGTCGAGCCCTGACGGGCGCGGCCGGTGCCCTTCTGCTTGTAGGGCTTGCGGCCACCGCCGCGGACCTCGCCGCGTCGCTTGGTCGCGTGGGTGCCCTGACGAGCGGCCGCCTGCTGGGCCACCACGACCTGGTGGATCAGCGGGATGTTGACCTCGACGTCGAAGATCTCGGCCGGGAGGTCGACGTCGACGACCGACGCCGAGGCGGCGGACTTCGAGCCGGACTTCGCGGCAGCCTTCTTCGTGGTGGTCGCCATGGTCAGGCCTCCTTCTGCGCGAGCTTGGCGGCGGAGCGGAGGACGACCAGGCCACCCTTGGCGCCGGGAACGGCGCCCTTGAGCAGGATCAGGCCCTTCTCGGAGTCGACCGCGTGGACGACGACGTTCTGGGTGGTCACGGTGTCGCCACCCATGTGACCCGACATCCGCACGCCCTTGAAGACGCGGCCCGGGGTGGCGCAGGCGCCGATCGAGCCGGGCTTGCGGTGGTTGCGGTGGGCACCGTGGGAGGCGCCGACGCCGGAGAAGCCGTGTCGCTTCATGGTGCCGGCGAAGCCCTTGCCCTTGGTCGTGCCCGTGACGTCGATGACGTCGCCGGCCGCGAAGGTCTCGGCGGGGAGCTCCTGGCCCACGGTGTAGGACCCGGCGTCCGCGGTCCGGATCTCCGCGACGTAGCGACGCGGGGTGACCCCGGCCTTGGCGAACTGCCCGGCCTCGGGCTTGGTGACCTTGCGGGAGTCGATCTCGCCGAAGGCGACCTGGATGGCGTTGTAGCCGTCGCTCTCGGGCTTGCGGACCTGGGTGACGACGTTGGTGCCGGCCGCCACGACGGTCACGGGGACGACGCGGTTGTTCTCGTCCCACAGCTGGGTCATGCCGAGCTTGGTGCCCAGCAGCCCCTTCACGTTGCGCTCAACAGTCATCGTCGGCCTCAGAGCTTGATCTCGATGTCGACACCGGCGGGCAGGTCGAGGCGCATCAGGGAGTCGACGGTCTTCGGCGTGGGGTCGAGGATGTCGATCAGCCGCTTGTGCGTGCGCATCTCGAAGTGCTCGCGCGAGTCCTTGTACTTGTGGGGCGAGCGGATGACGCAGTAGACGTTCTTCTCGGTCGGCAGCGGCACCGGGCCGGCGACCTTGGCACCCGTGCGGGTGACGGTGTCCACGATCTTCCGCGCCGAGGTGTCGATCACCTCGTGGTCATAGGCCTTGAGCCTGATGCGGATCTTCTGTCCCGCCATAGGTCTCTCTCGTCCTTCGTGTCGTCCTGCGTGGTTCGTTCTGTGCCGGTCGTCCCGTGTCGCTCCGGCACCGCCCGCGTCCGACCCCCGAGGTCGGGCGTGTCGCGGGCCCCGGCACACAGATCCGCCTGGAAGTCGGACCTGCATGGTGTTGGGGGCGCTCGGTCACGTCATGGTGCAGTGGCCGAGCCATCGGGTCTCCAGGTGCGGCGCGACGTACAGCGACAGCGAACCAACGGAGACGCGATTCAGAAGTCAAGGACGGCGCACCCCGGCAACCCGCCGGAGCAACCGGACAATCCTGACAGAAGACCCCCGCACCCGCAAAATCTGAGCGAGCGGCCGGTCCCGAGGCACGAGGGAACGGCGTGGGCGAGCGAAGATCGAGCGAGACGAGATCCGGTGACGGTGCCCGGGGCGGTGGGCTGTCACCGGGTTTCGAGACGGGACTTCGTCCCTCCTCAACCAGCGGCCCGCCGGCCGCCTTCAACCAGCGACACCCTGCGTTTCGCGGTCGGCGACCGGCTTGTTTGACAGGATGGCGGCACGGCGCGCAGGAGGCTGCGTCGTGTCCACGACAGGAGGCGGCCGTGTCATTCGACCAGCCACCTCCGCCCGGCTGGCAGCCTCCCCCGCAAAGTCCTCCTCCGCCCTCCTGGGGACAGCCGGACACCACGGCACCCACGTGGTCCTCCTGGGCGGCGTCGGGTCATGAGCGAGGACGTCCCGACTCGCAGGCGGGATACGCCGCGCCGGTCGGCCAGCAGGTCGCCCACAAGCCGGGCGCCATCCCGCTGCGCCCGCTGGTGCTCAGCGACCTGTTCGACGGTGCGTTCCGGATCATCCGCTACAACCCCCGCGCCACGATCGGGGCCGCCGTGCTCGTCTCGGCGGTGGCCATGGTCGTGCCGATCGCCGCCGGGCTGGCCAGCGGCTCGACGGGCTCGCTCACCCGAACGGGTTCCGACGCGTTCTCGAGCAGCGACGTGGCCAGCCTGTTCGTCGCGACCGGCGGGTTCCTGGTCGGCACCGAGCTGCAGGCGATCGGCCTGCTGTTCGTCTCCGGGATGATGAGGGTGTTGTTCAGGATTCTATCGTGTTTCCCTATTAACCTTCCGATG
>JASGIN010000005.1:0-64936 GCA_049841015.1 Nocardioides sp. | reverse complement strand
GTGGAGGCCTCGGCCGGATAGCCGGTCAGAAGCCCGGCGCGACCGGCGGCGCGGGAGAGGTCCAGTCCCGCGGTGCGCGCAGCATCTCCAGCGAGTCCGAGCGGTGCACGACGGTCCAGCGCTCCTCGCCGATCAGCCCCTGGCCCAGGACCGACCACGGCCGGACCAGCGCGACCCGGGCGCCGCTGGCCCTGAGATCGTCCTGCCACCCCGTGCCAAGCGTCACGAAGCGCGTGTTCCGGTCGAGCTCGGCGGTGGTGAAGGTGTCGCCGTAGCCGTGCATCACGAGGTCGAGCCGCGGGTAGCGCCACATCAGGTAGCCCCCGAGGCCCCAGTCGTCGAGCACCTTGGTGCCCGGCGGCAGGGCGTCCAGTGCGGGGCCGGTCCAGGCCGGCTCGGCCAGGGGCCGCGACGACGTGTGCGGGACGAGGGCGCCGAGCACGACCAGTGCCAGGGCTGACAGCGTGAGCACCGCCGACACCTCCCGCCGCCCGACGGGGCGACGCCGGCCGACGAGGGTCTGCAGGGGAGCGGCTGCTAGCGGAGCCAGCATGGCGGCGCCCAGCGGCACGGTCCGGACGGAGTACGCCGCGAACAGGCCGGCCAGGGCGACCAGGAGGGTCTCGGCCCAGGAGTTCCGGCCCCGGTGCCACAGGCCGAGAAGCGTCGCGGCCAGCAGGACGGCGAAGCCCGCGGAGCCCCACGAGATCCAGTCCGGCGGCTGCCACTCCGCGAAGTACTTCGTGCGAGAGCCGACCTGGACCACGCCGCCGTAGAGCGCCGGTCCGACCGGGGTCAGGGCAGCGGCCACCGCGCAGGCGAGGGTGACCGCCCCGGAGCGCACCACCACCCGCCGGGGTGTGGCGTCCAGGAGCAGGCCCAGCGTCGCGACCGCGCCCACCATCAGCGCGACCGGCCACATCCCGTGCAGCATCGCCCACAGCCAGACCAGCGGCACCAGCCACCACCGCGTGCGGTGGTCGTCCAGGGTGCGGAGCCAGGCCGCGACCACGACGGCGGCGAGCAGGTAGCTCACGACCTGCGGCCGCATCGACAGCCCGCTCTGCATGGCGTACGTCGCCAGCGCCGCGACCGGCATCGCCACCAGCGGCTCCGCCCGGTCGCGGGCGGCGGCGTACACGCCGAGGAAGAGGAGCACCTGCAGCAGCCCGGAGAGCCAGGCGACCCCGGCCAGCCCGAACCAGTCCTCCGTCTTGGCCATCACGACCTCGGACAGCCACTGGGTCGGGACCCAGTCCTGGGTCGCGAAGGTGCTCACGCTGCCGGGGTGGCGAAGCGACCAGCCGTGCAGGAACTCGTGCCCGAAGCGCAGGTGGAAGTAGGTGTCGGTGTTGGTCAGCGTGTGCGCGGTGTTGAACAGCAGGCACACGAGCGTGCCGACGAGCACGAGCCAGGGGAACGGCCCGCGCAGCCGCGCCAGCAGCCGTCGGACCCGGCCGGGTCGCGTGGCGGAGGTGTCAGCCGGCCGAGCGGAGCCGCTCGAGAGCGAGGTCGAAGACGATGTTGAGAGCGTTGACGTTGGACTGTCCCCGCCGCCGCGTCTCATCCGCGTAGTCGATCACGACCGGGGCCTCGGTCCAAGTGAGGCCGTGCTTCGCGATCAGGCCCAGGAGCTGGCTGGCGTGGGCCATGTCGGAGAGCGTCAGGTCGATCTGGCGGACGGCGTGCCGGTTGAGCACCCGCAGGCCGTTGTGGGTGTCGGTCACGTCGAGGCGGGTCGTGACGCGGGTGAACGCGATGCCCGCGCGCAGCACCGCCCGGCGTACGGCGGGAACGGCGGTGTCCGGGGTCAGGAACCGCGAGCCCAGGACGACGTCGACGCCCGACTCGCGGGCGGTGGCCAGGAGTGCCAGGGCGTCCTCGACGCGGTGCTGGCCGTCGGAGTCGAAGGTGACGACGTAACTCATGTCCGGGTCGGTCAGGGCGTAGGCGAACCCGGTTTGGAGGGCGGCGCCCTGCCCGAGGTTCGCGGGGTGACGCACCACGTGTGCGCCGGCCGCCCGCGCGAGCTCGGAGGTGCGGTCGGCGCTGCCGTCGTCGACGACGACGACGCGGCCGAAGGCCGTGCGGAGCTCGGAGACCACGGTGGCGACCCGTGCCTCCTCGTTGAAGGCGGGCACGACGACCGTCACGTCGGCGTGTGCGACCTCTCGACCCGGCATGCGCGCAGACTAGGTCGGCGAAATGCCTCCTGTTCGCGGTTCGGCAGAAGTCTGACCGAACGGGTCATCCGGCCTGGTCACAGGCGGTGACGAAGTCGATCAGCTCCTCCACCCGGCCGAGCAGGGCCGGCTCGCAGTCGGCGTACGACGAGACCCGGGACAGGATCTGCCGCCAGGCGCGCGCGATGTCGGCCTGCTCGGCGTGCGGCCAGCCCAGGGCGGCGCACACGCCGTGCTTCCACTCCACGTCGCGGGGTACGTCGGGCCACGCGCGCAGGCCCAGCCGCTCGGGCTTGACGCCCGCCCACACGTCGACGAACGGGTGGCCGACGACGAGCACGTGGGCGCCCTGGGGCGACCGGCGTACCTCGTCGGCGATCCGGCTCTCCTTGGAGCCCGGGACGAGGTGGTCGACCAGCACTCCGACCCGGCGGTCCGGTCCGGGCCCGAAGTCGCGCAGCACGCCTGCCAGATCGTCGACGCCGCCGAGGTACTCCACCACCACGCCCTCGAGCCGGAGGTCGTCACCCCACACCTTCTCCACCAGCTCTGCGTCGTGGCGTCCCTCGACGAAGATCCGGCTCTCGCGGGCCACGCGGGCCCGGGCAGCCGGGACGGCGACCGAGCCCGACGCGGTACGCCGGGCGGCCGCGGGGGCCGCGCGGGTCACCGGGGCCGTGAGCATCACGGGACATCCCTCGAGCAGGAAGCCGGGGCCCAGCGGGAAGGACCGTCGACGTCCGCGGCGGTCCTCCAGGGTCAGGGTGTCCAGGTCGCGGTCGACCGCCACGACCTCTCCGCAGAAGTCCGTCATGACCTCTTCGACGACGAGCCCGAGCGTCGCCTCGGCCGGGGTCGCGTGGCCGCGCGCGGGCTTCCTCCAGTCGGAGGCGAGGACGTCCGATCCGTAGCGGTCCGTGGTCACCGGCTCACGCTAGGTGGCTGCGACGACGGCTCCGCCGAGGCGCGCCGGGAGGTCAGTCGTCCCCGTCCTCCTGCTTCGAGTGGCCGTCGGAGTCGCCGGTGCTGCTCTCCGAGCTGCGCGCCTCCACGTCGCCGACGACGTCCTCCGGGACGTCGTCGCCTGCGGGCTCCGCGAGCGGGTTCTCCTCCTCCGGCCGGACGTCGTCCGGGAGGTCCTGGTCGGGGACGCTCATCGGGCCGTCGTCGTCGGGACGCTCGTCGGCGGGGGTCTCGCTCATGCGCCCTGTCTAGGCCGCTCCGGACGCCCCCGCACCACCCCGAGGGGTGGCCGGACACTCAGACCAGGGGGAGCGTGCGGGTGCCGACGGGCAGGGCGGCGTAGCCGCGCTCGACCGCCACGGCCAGGGCCTCTCGGGGGAAGGGCCACTCGCCCTCGGCCAGGGCTCGCTCCGCCGGCACGCCGGCGGCGGCCAGGTCGCGGATGGTCTGGGCGGTGATGGCGACGTCCTGGCGCTGCTGCTCGACGAAGTCGCGGTCCACCAGCGCCCCGTGCCCCGGCACGACGACCGTCTCGCGACCGACCACGTTGAGGACGACGTCGAGGGTGCCCGGCCAGTCGAGCGGGTGGCAGTCCTGGCCGAACCCCGGCGGGCCGCTCTCCTCGATCAGGTCCCCGGCGAGCATGACGTCGGCGTCGGGCACCCGGATCACGATGTCGCCCTCGGTGTGGCCGAAGCCGGGGTGCATCAGCTCCACCTGGCGGTCGCCGAGGTCCAGCACGCGCACCGAGGAGAAGGTGTGGTCCGCCGGGACGATCACCGTCTCGAGCACGTCCTCGCGGTGCGGGTCGTCCAGCTCGGCGTCGAACAGCTCCTTGATCCGCTCGCCGGCCCACACGGTCCGCTCGGCCGCCACCTCGTGGGCGTGGATCGGCAGCGCGCCGTACGCCTCGAGGAACGCGCCGTTGCCGAAGGTGTGGTCGAAGTGCTCGTGGGTGTTGACGACCGCGGTGACGTCGCCGATCCCGAGCGCGCGGACGTCCTCCACGATGGCGCGGGCGGCGCGTGCGGACGCCTGGGTGTCCACGACGACCAGGCCGGTCGAGCCCCGGACCAGGCAGACGTTCAGGTCGTACCACTCCTGGCGCGCGACCCAGACACGGTCGGCCACCTCCACGAACTCGGTCACGCACCGACCTTACGGCTCCCGCCGCCTCCGCCTAGTAGGCTTGGCACTCAGGGCTGGTGAGTGCCAGCCGGAGCAGGCTCGACCGGGGAGGTGGCGATGCAGGACGAACGCCGCCTCGCCGTGCTCCGGGCGATCGTCGAGGACTACGTCTCGACCCAGGAGCCGGTGGGGTCCAAGGCCCTGGTCGAGCGGCACGGCCTGGGCGTCTCGCCGGCGACGGTGCGCAACGACATGGCGGCGCTCGAGGAGGAGGGGCTGATCACCCAGCCGCACACCAGCGCCGGGCGGATCCCCACCGACAAGGGGTACCGCATGTTCGTGGACCGGCTGACCACGATCAAGCCGATGTCCTCGGCGGAGCGGCGCGCCATCACCACGATCCTGGACGGCGCGGTCGACCTGGACGACGTCGTCCAGCGCTCGGTGCGGCTGCTGGCGCAGCTCACCCACCAGGTCGCGATCGTGCAGTACCCGTCTCTGTCGCGCTCGACGGTGCGCCACGTGGAGCTGGTCCCGCTCGCCCCGACCCGGCTGCTGCTGGTCCTGATCCTGAGCTCCGGCCGGGTGGAGCAGCGGCTCGTGGACCTCGACGTGCCGGCCGGTGAGGACGACGTCGCCGCCCTGCGTGGCCGCATCGCCGCCGCCGTCACCGGCCACACCATCGCCGAGGCCGCGACGGAGCTGGCCGCGGCCGTCCCGCCACCCGACGTCGCCGGAGTCCACGCCGCCGTGGTCGACGTGCTGCTCGACGCGCTGTCGGACCACCGCTCGTCCGAGCGGGTCGCGGTGGGCGGAGCGGCCAACCTGGCGCGCTTCGGCGACAGCTTCGAGGTGTCGGTGCGACCGCTGCTCGAGGCACTCGAGGAGCACGTCGTGCTGCTGAAGCTGCTCGGCGAGACCCAGACGGCGGGGATGGTCACGGTCCGGATCGGGCACGAGGGGCCGTACCAGGAGTTCGCCAGCACCAGTGTCGTGTCCACCGGCTACGGCCCCGGGGACCAGGCCGCCGGCAGCCTCGGCGTGGTGGGCCCCACCCGCATGGACTACCCGGGGACGATGGCGGCGGTCCGCGCGGTCGCCCGCTACGTCTCCCGGATCCTCGACGACGCCTGACCGGCGTCCGAACCGACAAGGACCCTGACCCCCAGATGCCAGCAGAGACAGACCTCTACGAGATCCTCGGCGTGCCGCGCGACGCCGATGCGGAGGCCATCAAGAAGGCCTACCGCCGGCTCGCGCGCCAGCTGCACCCCGACGTCAACCCGGACCCGAAGACCCAGGATCGCTTCAAGGAGGTCTCGCGCGCCTACGAGGTGCTGAGCGACCCGCAGAAGCGCGCGGCGTACGACCGTGGCGGTGACGTCTTCGGAGGCAGCGGCGGGTTCGGCGCCGGCTTCTCGTTCACCGACATCATGGACGCCTTCTTCGGCGGGCAGGGCGGTCCCCAGGGCCGGGGGCCGCGGCCGCGGATGCACCGCGGCCAGGACGCCCTGGTCCGGATGGAGGTCTCGCTGGCCGAGGCGGCGTTCGGCGTCAGCCGGGAGCTCAAGGTCGACACCGCCGTGGTCTGCACGACGTGCCACGGCGAGGGAACGGCCGCCGGCACCCATCCGGTGCCGTGCGAGACCTGCCGGGGAACCGGCGAGGTGGCTCATGTCCAGCGCTCGTTCCTGGGCGAGATCCGCACGCTGCGTCCCTGCTCGGCGTGCCACGGCTACGGCACCTTGATCCCCGACCCGTGCCGCGAGTGCTCGGGCGACGGCCGGGTCCGCGCCCGCCGCTCGATCACGGTGAAGATCCCGCCCGGCGTCGACCACGGCACCCGTGTCCAGCTGGCGGGGGAGGGCGAGGTCGGACCCGGAGGAGGTCCGGCGGGAGACCTCTACGTCGAGGTGCACGTCGAGCCGCACGACGTGTTCACGCGCGAGGGCACGACCCTGCACTGCGCCGTCACCGTTCCGATGACCGCAGCCGCGCTCGGGACCTCGCTCACGGTGCCCACGCTCGAGGCCGACCTGGAGTCGGGCGCGGGCACGGGTCTGGAGACCTCCTTCGAACTCGACATCAAGGCCGGCACCCAGTCGGGGACGGAGCTGAGCTTCCGCGGCCGCGGCGTGCCCGGGTTGCGCGGCGGACGCGGCGACCTCGTGGTCACGGTCGTGGTCGAGACGCCCATGCGGGTCGACCCGCGCCAGGAGGAGCTGCTCCGCGAGCTCGCGGCGATCCGCGGCGAGGAGAAGCCGGACGGGCGGCTGGGTGCCCCTCGTGCGTCGGGCTCGGTGTTCGGGCGCATCCGCGACGCCTTCAACGGGCACTGAGCGGTCGCCGTAGATGTCGCTGCCGGTCCACTGGGTCGCCTCCCTGGACGGCGTGCGTGCCGGAGACCCGGTCGAGGTCGAGGGCGACGAGGCACATCACGCCGTGTCCGTACGGCGCCTGCGCGCGGGCGAGGCGCTCGTCCTGACCGACGGTGCGGGCACCGTCGTCACCGGGACGGTCGCAGAGACCGGCAAGCGTCGGCTGTCGGTGGTCGCCGACCGGGTCGAGCAGGTCGACGAGCCGGTGCCGGCGTTCACCGTGGTGCAGGCGCTGCCCAAGGGCGACCGCGGCGAGCTGGCGGTGGAGGTCCTCACCGAGATCGGGGTCGCGCGGATCGTGCCGTGGGCCGCCGCGCGCTCCGTCGCGGTCTGGCGGGGAGATCGCGCGGTGAAGTCCGTGGCGCGCTGGCGCGCCACCTCCCTCCAGGCGGCCAAGCAGGCGCGGCGCGCGTGGTTCCCGGAGGTGTCAGACCTGGCCACGACGGGCGAGGTCACCGACCTTCTCGCGCGAGCCGACGTGGGCGTCGTGCTGCACGAGACCGCGGGCTCGCCGCTGTCGGCCGTGGCCCTGCCCGAAGCCGGGACGGTTGTTCGTGGTCGTGGGTCCCGAGGGGGGCCTGACCGACGACGAGCTCGCGACGTTCCAGGACTCTGGCGGCGTCGCCTGTCGGCTGGGTTCGGAGGTCCTGCGCACGTCGACCGCGGGAGTCGCCGCGGTGGCGGCGCTCCTGGCCCGGACGTCGCGCTGGGCCTGAGCGCTCGCCGCTACCTGACCACCACGGTCCGGGTGTCCACGTCGCCGTGCCGGCCGTCGTTCCGTGCGGAGACGGTGTACGTGCCGCGCGACAGGGACGTCGTGTCGAGGACGAGCCGCCAGTGGTAGCGGCCGTTCTCGTCCGCCACGCCGCCCGACAGGGCCGCCTTCGACCGGACGGTCCCGACGGACCCGCTGCCGACGAGACGCACGAGCACGCGGCTGAGCGGCTCGGCGTCCGTGCCGGCGACGACCAGTCGGCCGCCGCCCGGTCGCATCTGGTCGACGGCGGGAGCGGTGATGTCCACCCGGGACAGGACGTCACCCGCCCGCCCGGGGACCAGCGGATGGCCCGTCGCCACTCCGAGGACGGTCGGGACCGGCAGGCCGCCGCGCATGAACATCACCGGCGCGTGCGAACCCGACGCGCCTTGGAACGTGTAGACCGCCGACTGCACGACGAGGTACGCCGTGCGGGCCGTCATGTGGTCGGGCCGCGACGTCGGGACCCCTCCCAGGTTGACCTGGATCACGCCGTCGCGGACGGCGGCGGAGGTCAGCCAGCCGGGGGACCAGCCGAGCCGGTAGTCGGAGTCGAACGGCATGGCGGTCAGCCGGTTGACGGCGGTCTGCAGTGGTGGGAGGGCGGCCGAGACCGGGGTGTCCTGCCGGTAGAGGACGGCGCCGCGGGGGCTGTGCCCGACGTAGTAGAGGGGCAGGTCGGTCATCGACGGCTTGGCGGAGTCGATCGACCGGCCGGAGGAGGGGTCGATCGCCGTCGCGGTCGGCAGCGCCGTGCCCTGACCGGCCGGGCCGAGCTCGTTCGACTTGTTGCCCGCAACCGACGTCAGGTAGGCGATCACGCCGATGACGGCAGCGGTCGCCACGATCCCGGTCACGGCGTACCACGAGCGGTGGCGCGCCATCGGCACGACCTTGGGGCTCGGGCGCACCGAGGCGCGGAGATGGTCGATCCGGTCGGCGGGCTCGATGTCGGAGACGGCGTCCGACAGCAGCCGGCGCAGCTGGTCGTCGTGGGTCATCGCGACTCCTCCAGCACCGGGCCGAGCTGGGCCCGCAGAGCGGCCGCGCCGCGCGAGGCGTGGCTCTTCACGGCGCCGCGGCTGATCTGGAGGGCGTCGGCGATCTCGGCCTCGGAGAGGTCCAGGTAGTACCGGAGGGCCAGAACCTCCCGCTGACGCCGGGGCAGGCGGCGGAGCGCGTCCAGGACGGTCTCCCTGCGCGCGTGCTCGTGCGCCGCGTGGTCGGCGCCCCAGTCCGGCTCGAGCGGGCCCTCGCGCTCGGCGTGGCGGCGTACCACCGAGAGGTGGCGCAGGTGGGAGCGGGAGCGGTTGACGACGCTCTGTCGTAGATAGGCCAGGGCCCGGTCCGGGTCGTGGAGGCGGTTCCAGCGGGCGTGGACCGCGATGAAGCAGTCCTGGACGATCTCCTCGGCGGCGCCGACGTCGTGGACCAGAAGCACGCCGAGCCGGACCAGCTGCCTCCAGTGGGCGGCGTACAGCAGCTCGAGCGCCTCGTCGGCGCTCCAGCCGGACGTCTGACCCCGCACCGGAGCCATCAGTCGGACCTCCGCATGTCCGATCACGCTAGTCCCACGTCCGCCGCGACCGTGAGGTTTACCCACGACGTCGACGGGGCGGGCGCGAGCCGCGTGCCACCATGACGGCATGTCCGACTGCCTGTTCTGTCAGATCGTGGCCGGGGAGATCCCGGCGGAGGTCGTCGCCGAGTCCGAGACCGCGCTGGCGTTCCGCGACGTCAACCCGCAGGCACCCCTGCACGTCCTCGTCGTCCCCCGTGCCCACGCGCGGGACGTCGGAGAGCTGGCCGACACGGATCCCGCGACCGTGGGCGAGCTGGCCGCGGTGGCGCGTCAGGTCGCCACCGACGCCGGTCACGACAGCTACCGCCTGGTCTTCAACACCGGTGCGGACGCCGGCCAGACGGTCTTCCACGCCCATGTCCACGTGCTCGCCGGCCGCCCCCTCACCTGGCCTCCCGGGTAGCGGCCGGGGCGATAGTGCGGATCAGGAGGCCGGTGGAACGCCGCCCGGAAGCGGTCGTGTGATCCGCACTATCCGGCAGCCGCCGCAAAGCGCTGGGTCGGTGGGGGTGCTCGCCCGTAGCATGGCCGGGACATGACACAGACTCGACAGAACGACCGACCGGACCAACCAGCGCCGGGTGCCCGACACACCGTCGTGGTGCCCGGCAGCATCGACATGGTCCGCCTGCTCGGGCCGGGGGACGACCACCTCGCTCTGATCGAGCGGTCCTTCGACCTGCGCGTCCATGTCCGCGGCAACCGGATCACGCTCGAGGGCGAGCCGGGTGAGGTGGCTCTGGCCGAGCGGCTCCTCGACGAGCTGGTCACCCTGATCCGCTCCGGGCAGGGCGTGACCGGCGAGACCGTCGAGCGGGTGCTGTCGATGCTGCGCGCCGAGACGACCGAGCGGCCGGCCGACGTCCTCTCGCTGAACATCCTGAGCAACCGCGGGCGGTCGATCCGGCCCAAGACGCTCAACCAGAAGCACTACGTCGACTCCATCGACAAGCACACGATCACCTTCGGGATCGGCCCCGCGGGCACCGGCAAGACCTACCTCGCGATGGCCAAGGCCGTGCAGGCCCTCCAAGCCAAGCAGGTCAACCGGATCATCTTGACCCGACCCGCGGTCGAGGCTGGCGAGCGGCTCGGGTTCCTGCCCGGCACCCTCAGCGAGAAGATCGACCCCTATCTGCGACCGCTGTACGACGCGCTCCACGACATGGTCGACCCCGACTCGATCCCCAAGCTGCTGGCGGCCGGCACGATCGAGGTGGCGCCGCTGGCGTTCATGCGCGGCCGGTCGCTCAACGACTCCTTCATCATCCTCGACGAGGCGCAGAACACCTCGCCGGAGCAGATGAAGATGTTCCTCACCCGGCTCGGGTTCGGGTCCAAGATCGTGGTCACCGGCGACGTCACGCAGGTCGACCTGCCCAGCGGGGTCCGCTCCGGTCTCCGCGTCGTCGAGGGCATCCTCAACGAGGTCGAGGACGTCTCGTTCCAGCGGCTCACGGCCCACGACGTCGTGCGCCACAAGCTGGTCGGCCAGATCGTCGCGGCGTACGACGACTACGACGCGCGGCAGCCCCGGGTCACCGGCCGCTCGTCCGACTGATGAGCGTCGAGGTCCTCAACGAGTCCGGCCGCGAGCTGGACGTCACCGGCCTGGCCGGGCTCAGCCGCTTCGTCATGGACCGGATGCGGGTCCATCCCCTGGCGGAGCTGTGCATCAAGGCCGTCGACGAGGACACGATCGCCGTCCTCAACGAGCAGTGGATGGAGAAGGAGGGCCCGACCGACGTCCTCGCCTTCCCCATGGACGAGCTGCGCCCCGGCCTGGTCAACGAGGATCCGGAGGAGGGCGTCCTCGGCGACCTGGTCCTCTGCCCGGCGGTCGCCGAGCGGCAGGGAGAGACGGCCGGTCACGGCACCGACGCGGAGATCGAGCTGCTGACCGTGCACGGCATCCTCCACCTGCTCGGGTACGACCACGCGGAGCCCGAGGAGCACCGCGTGATGTTCGGCCTCCAGGACGAGCTCCTCGCCGCGTGGCGGTCGGACGGCGAGCCGCCGCCGGCACAGCCGGGGGAGTGACGGTCCCGTGAGCGACCCGACCGGGGGACCGGCCGGACTCGTCACCGCAGGCGCGCTCGTCGTGCTCGCCGGCGTCTTCTCCGCTGCCGACGCCTCCCTCACGTCGTACTCCCGGGCGCGTGCCGAGGAGCTCGTGGGCGAGGGTCGGGCGGGGGCCAAGCGGCTGGTCGCCCTGCTCGACGACCGCGCGCGCTACCTCAACACCGCCATCCTCCTCCGGCTGCTCTGCGAGACCGGTGCCGCCGTCCTCCTGACCCTCGTCGTCCTGACGTGGTACGACGGCTCGCGCTGGCCCACGGTCCTGACCACCGTCGGCGTGATGCTGCTCGTGCTGTTCGTGGTCGTGGGAGTCGCGCCGCGCACCCTCGGTCGGCAGCACGCCGATCGGGTGGCGCCGGTGGCGGCGGTGGTCCTGACCGTGGCCACGCAGGTGCTCGGGCCGATCCCGCAGCTGCTGATCCTGGTCGGCAACGCGATCACACCCGGGCGCGGCTTCCGCAGCGGGCCGTTCTCGACGGAGACCGAGCTGCGCGAGCTGGTCGACTACGCCGAGGCGTCGTCGGTGATCGAGTCGGGTGAGCGGGCGATGATCCACTCGGTCTTCGAGTTCGGCGACACCATCGCGCGCGAGGTGATGGTGCCGCGTGGCGACGTCGTGTACATCGAGCGCCACAAGAACCTCCGCCAGACGATGTCGTTGTTCCTGCGCTCGGGGTTCTCGCGGGTGCCCGTGATCGACGACAACCTCGACGACATCGTCGGCTTCGCCTACCTCAAGGACGTCGTACGCCGCGACTTCGAGCACCCCGACGTCGAGCTGACCCAGCACGTCGACGAGGTGATGCGCCCCGCCCTCTACGTCCCGGAGTCCAAGCCCGTCGACGCACTGCTGTCGGAGATGCAGGCCTCCCACCAGCACATCGCCGTCGTCGTCGACGAGTACGGCGGGACCGCCGGGCTGGTCACCATCGAGGACCTGCTCGAGGAGATCGTCGGCGAGATCACCGACGAGTACGACGCGGAGCAGGTCGAGACGACGATGCTCGCCGACGGCTCGGTCCGGGTCTCGTCGCGCTACCCGATCGACGACCTGGACGAGGTCGTCGGCGTCGACATCGAGGACGACGACGTCGACAGCGTCCTCGGCCTGATGGCCAAGCACCTGGGCCGGGTCCCGATCCCCGGGTCGCATGTCGAGACCCACGGCCTGCGCTTCGTGGCCGAGGCGGCGACCGGGCGCCGGAACAAGATCGAGAGCGTGCTCGTCAGCCGGCTGGCCGACGAGCTCGCGGACGACTCCGCGGGGTGAGCTCGCGGCTCAGTCGGTCGACAGCGTGATGTCGACCATCAGCTCGTGGGCCAGGGCCTCGAGCCTGGTCCGGAGCTCGTCGGTGCTCAGCTCGGGGGGCGCCACCAGCACGGCGTTCGCCTCGAAGAGCAGCCCACCGGCCATCGGTGCCGCACGCAGATCGGTGCTCAGCTCCTCGATGCCGATCCCCTGAGCCGCCAGGGCGGCGGAGATCTCGGCGACGATGCCGGGGTGGTCAGCGCCGAGGAGCTCGAGCGTGAGCCGTTGGGACGGGCTCTCCCCGGGCATGTCGGTGCGCTCGAGGACGACGAGCAGGCCGACGTCCTTCAGGGCCGTCAGGTCCGCCACGAGCGCGTCGGCGCGGTCGTCGTCCACCTCGAGCAGCAGGACGCCGGCGAACTTGCCCGCCAGCCGAGCCATCTGGCTGCGCTCCCAGCTCGCGCCGTGCGCGCTGATGGGCGCGGACAGGGCCGAGACCAACCCCGGCCGGTCGTCGCCGACGCAGGTGAGGGTGAACGTCGCCATGGCCGAAGGCTACGAGATCGCCACGACCTGAGGCGAGGCGTCCCAGCCGGCCCCGTGGTCGAGAAAACGCGGACGAAGTCGGCGACGCGCCCGGGACCAGGCTCGATTCGTCCGCGTTTTCTGCCGGGTGGCCCAGGCAGGTGTGGGCCGGTGGGTAGCCTCCGGAGCATGACGGAGCTCTCCGCCGAGGACCGCAAGCTGGTGACCCTGGCCCGGGCGACCATGGCCCGGACCGGGGCGGGCGAGGGGGCGGCGGTGCGCGACCTGGACGGGCGGACGTACGCCGCCGCGGCGGTCACCCTGACCAGCCTGCAGCTCACCGCCCTCGAGGTGTGCGTGGCGATGGCCCTGTCCTCGGGGTCTCGCGGGCTCGAGGCGGCCGTCCGGCTCGGTGGTGACGGCGAGCCCGACCTCCGCGCCGTGACCGAGTTCGCCGGCCCGGACGTCGTGGTCCACCTCGGCGATCCCCAGGGTCGCCTCGCCGACTGACGCGACTCCCGCACATCCCTCTCGGAAAGGCTCGGCCATGACCCACCTGCCCGCGGCTGCCGCCGGCACCTGGAAGCTCGGCGATCGCACCGTCAACCGGCTCGGCTTCGGTGCGATGCGGCTGACGGGCACCGGCGGCATGGGCCGCGGGCGCGACCGCGACCCCGACGCCTCCGCCGAGGTCGTCCGTCGCGCCGTCGAGCTGGGCGTGGACCACCTCGACACCGCGGGCTTCTACTTCTCCGACTCCTGCCGCGCCAACGACGTCATCCGGGCCGCGCTCGCGCCGTACCCCGACGGCCTCACCATCGCCACCAAGGTCGGTCCCGGCCGCGACCTCGACACCGGCGAGTGGGGCGACTGGGTGGGGCCCGACCAGCTGCGGCGCCACGTGGAGTACAACCTGGCCAGCCTCGGGCTGGACCGCCTGCACGTCGTCAACTACCGCAGCAACGGCCGCGACGACGTGCCGGCGGCCGTCGGCGCTCTGGCGGCGCTCGAGGACGAGGGGTTGCTGGAGCACGTCGGCCTCTCGAACGTCGGCCCGGAGGCGCTCGCCGAGGCGCGGCAGGTGACCGACGTGGTGTGCGTCCAGAACCGGCACGCCCTGGGCTACGAGCGGTCCGACACCGACGACGTGCTGGCGGCGTGCCGCGAGGCGGGCACGGCGTTCGTGCCGTTCTTCAGCATCGCCGCCCAGGCGCGGGAGGGAACCGCCGAGGAGAGCCACGACGTCGTGGGGGAGATCGCCGCGACCCGCGACGTCGCCGGCCCAGGTGCGGATCGCGTGGACGCTCGCCCTGGGGCCGCACGTGCTGGCCATCCCCGGCACCGGCGACGTCGAGCACCTCGAGCAGAACGTCGCCGCCGCCTCGCTCCGGCTCTCCGACGACGAGCTGCTGCGCGTGTCGGGAAGCGTCGGCGGCACGACGGCAACGGGGTGAACCGGACCCGTTCTCCGTTCGGGGACGGTGCGGGGTAAGTTGCCGTCCGTGCAAATCGGTCTGGCGGCCCACGAGGCCGCGGTCGCGCGCCTCCGGGCGTCGTACGACGCGATCCCCGCGGGCCAGTCCGTGCGGCTCGCGAAGAAGACCTCCAACCTGTTCCGCCCGCGTGCGGCCAGCGATGCGCCCGGACTCGACGTCTCCGGCCTGGCCGGCGTGATCTCGATCGACACCGAGGCGCAGACGGCCGACGTGCAGGGGATGTGCACCTACGAGGACCTCGTCGACGAGACCCTGCCGCTCGGCTTCATCCCGTACGTCGTGCCGCAGCTGCGCACGATCACGCTCGGTGGCGCGGTCACCGGGCTGGGCATCGAGTCGACCAGCTTCCGCAACGGTCTGCCCCACGAGTCGGTCCTGGAGATGGACGTCTTCACCGGGGCGGGCGAGGTCGTCACGGCCCGGCCCGACGCCGACGGCCGGCCGGGCGAGCACGTCGACCTCTTCGAGACCTTCCCCAACAGCTACGGCTCCCTGGGCTACGCCACCCGGCTGCGGATCAAGCTGGAGCGGGTGCCTTCCTACGTCAGCCTCCGGCACGTGCGGTTCGACGACGCGGGCGTGCTGTCCAAGACGATCAGCCAGATCATGGAGACGCGGGAGTACGACGGCGTGCGCGTCGACGGCCTCGACGGGACGGCGTTCGAGCCGGGGGAGTACTACCTGACCCTCGCCGAGTGGACCGACCGCGCCGAGACCAAGCCCAGCGACTACACCGGGCGCCAGATCTACTACCGCTCGATCCCCGAGCTGGCCGCAGAGGGCTCGGGCCGCGACGTGCTCACGATGTACGACTACCTGTGGCGGTGGGACACCGACTGGTTCTGGTGCTCGCGCGCCTTCGGCACCCAGCACCCGCTGGTGCGCCGGGTCTGGCCGCGCCGCTACAAGCGCAGCGACGTCTACTACCGGATGGTGAAGCTCGACCAGCGCCTCCACGTGGGCGCGTGGCTCGACCGGCGCAAGGGCAACCCCGAGGGCGAGCGCGTCGTCCAGGACGTCGAGATCCCGGTGGAGCGGCTCGGGGAGTTCCTCGACTGGTTCGACGCCGAGGTGGGGATGCGACCGGTCTGGCTGTGCCCGCTGTTCGCCAGCCGCAAGTGGCCGTCGTACCCGCTCCAGCCGCACGAGGCCTACGTCAACGTCGGCTTCTGGGGCAACGTCGGCGTCGGGCCCGAGGCTCCCGACGCCCCGCGCAACCGCGCCATCGAGGCGAAGGTGCACGAGCTCGACGGGCACAAGTCGCTCTACTCCGAGGCGTTCTACGACCGCGAGACCTTCGACGGGCTCTACGACGGGGACAATCTCGCTCGGGTCAAGCACGAGTACGACCCCGAGGACCGACTGACCAGCCTCTACGACAAGGCCGTGAGGAGAAGATGAGATGGCCAAGCTGACGATCGCCGATGCCTTCCAGCAGGTGCTGGACGGCCCACTGCCGCTGCGCTTCACGGCGTACGACGGCAGTGCGAGCGGTCCCGAGGACGCGCCGTACGGCATGCACCTGAAGAACGAGCGCGGGCTGGCCTACCTCATGACGGCGCCGGGCGACCTCGGCCTGGGCCGGGCCTACGTCTCGGGCGACATCGACGTGACCGGCATCCACCCCGGCGACCCCTACGAGGCACTGAAGGTGCTGCAGGTCGGGCTCCGGCTCCGTACCCCGTCGCCCGCCGAGGCCCTGAAGCTGGTCACCGGGCTGGGGATCTCCCACCTCAAGCCGCCGCCGCCCCCGCCGCAGGAGACGCTGCCGCGCTGGCGCCGCGTCGTCGAGGGTGTGCGTCACTCGCGCAAGCGCGACTCCGAGGCGATCCACCACCACTACGACGTGTCCAACACGTTCTACGAGTACGTCCTCGGCCCGTCGATGACCTACACGTGCGCGGTCTACCCGACCGACGACGCGACCCTGGAGCAGGCGCAGTACTACAAGTACGACCTGATCGCCCAGAAGCTCGACCTGAAGCCGGGGATGCGGCTGCTCGACGTCGGCTGCGGCTGGGGCGGCATGGTCCGCCACGCCGCCGAGCACTACGGCGTCAAGGCGCTCGGCGTGACGCTGTCGCGCGAGCAGGCGACGTGGGCCCAGGAGAAGATCAAGGAGCAGGGCCTCGACCACCTCGCGGAGGTGCGTCACAGCGACTACCGCGCAGTCGCCGACGGTGACTTCGACGCCGTCAGCTCGATCGGCCTGACCGAGCACATCGGCGTGAAGAACTACCGCTCTTACTTCGGGTTCCTGCGCGACAAGCTGCGGCCGCAGGGCCGTCTGCTCAACCACTGCATCACCCGGGCGCACAACCGCCACCAGGAGACCGGCGCGTTCATCGACCGCTACGTCTTCCCCGACGGCGAGCTCACCGGGTCCGGCCGGATCATCACCGAGGTGCAGAACGTCGGTCTCGAGGTCCAGCACGAGGAGAACTTCCGCGTGCACTACGCCAAGACCCTGGCCGGGTGGTGCCACAACCTCGAGGAGAACTGGGACGCGTGCGTCGCCGAGGTCGGCGAGGGAACGGCGCGCGTCTGGGGTCTGTACATGGCCGGGTCGCGGCTCGCGTTCGACCGCAACGAGATCCAGCTGCACCACGTCCTGGCGACCAAGACCGACGAGGACGGTGAGGCGGCGTTCCCGATCCGCCCGACGTTCCCCGCGACCGCGAGCTACCCGACGGCCTGACTCAGTCGTGGCCGCTCGGCTCGAGCCGCACGGATGAGCCGGGCGGCTCGCAGATACCTCCACGCGCCCAGGACGACCAGCGCGTAGGCCACTCCGGCGAGCTCGTCGACGAGGTAGTGCTCGCCGCCGTACAGCAGGGCGAAGCCCATCGCCAGCGGGTAGCACGCGAGCAGCGCCTTGACCCACCAGCGCGCGCCGAACCAGAAGAACCCGGCAGCCAGCGTGGCGTACGCCGTGTGCAGCGACGGCATGGCGGCCACCGGGTTGACGAGGTACTGGCCCTGGCTGACCAGCCCGCCGACCATGTGCAGGCCGATCGAGTCGAACCCTTCCGCGGTGTAGCGGCCGACGAACCCGCTCGGGAAGACCCCGCAGTCGTCGGCCAGCCACGGCGGCGCCATCGGGTACAGGAAGTAGGTCGCCACCCCGGCCACGGCCAGGGCGATCACCATGTTCATCCAGACCCGGAAGCGGTCGCGGTTCCGGAGCCACAGGACGATCGCGACGATCGGCATCACCAGGAAGTGGCTGCAGTAGGTCAGCGAGACCAGCACGCCGTACCACGGGACCGCGGTGCCGTGGTGGAAGTGCTCCTGCACCCAGATGGTCGGCATCGTGCCGAGTCCCAGATGGTCGCCCAGCCAGGCATCGGCCCGGATCGGGAACTGCACGTGAAGGGGGATCCCGAGCGAGTTGTGGACGCCGGCGATCGGGTAGTCCATGGTCTTGGCCTGCGCCGCGGTGTACGGCGAGGCGTAGCCGCGGCTGTAGTCGTAGGCGATCAGCACCGCCTCGAACGGCAGCCAGTCGAGCATCATCTGCCACCAGGCCCGCCACCCGCGGCCGAGCACGACGATCGTCAGCAGCGCCAGGATGCCGGCGTAGATCCCGAGCCGGTCGGTCGGCACGCCCTGCGTCGTGACGAACCACGCCGCGTACGCGGCATAGGCCCCCAGGGCGGCCCAGCGCACGTGGCTCCAACGCCAGCCGAGCCCGGGAACGCGCTCGATCTCGACGGTCGGCGGGTCGGGTGCGGGCGACCTGTCGACGTCGGGAGCGTGGATCGCGGGCACCCGGCGATGCTAGCCCGCGTCCTCGCACTAGCCTGAGACGCGATGACGACCAGGGCCCAGCGCTACGACGCCGTGGTGACCGGGCGCGAGCAGGTCTCGCCGCACCTGGTGCGACTGACGCTGGCGGTGCCGGGCTTCGAGTCCACGGGGATCCCCGACGAGTGGGTCGGCGTGGTCGTGCCGGGGCAGTACCAGTCGCGGTACTACACGGTCCGCTCCTGCCGGGACGGCGAGCTCGTCCTCGACGTGGTGCTCCACGACGTCGGGCTGGTGACCGAGTGGGTGGTCGGCGACTGCGTCGGCGACCGGCTGGTCGTGACCGCGCCGCAGGGGTCGTTCAGCCTTCCGGCCGACGCAGGCTGGCTGCTGCTGGTGGGCGACCTGACCGCGATGCCGGCCATGGCCCGCATCTGTGCCACCGTCGACCTGCCGACCCGAGTGTGGGCGGAGGTGGCCGACGACCTGCCGGGCTACCTGCCGGACCGCGCCGACGTCACCTGGCTGGCTCCGCCGGTCGACGGCGGCTCCCATCTCGCCGAGGTCGTGGCGGGCCTCGACTGGCCCTCGGGGGAGGGCTACTTCTGGATGGCGGGCGAGTCGGCGCAGATGCGCGCGATCCGCAAGCACCTGATGCGCGAGCGCGGCCTCCCGAACCCGGCGTACGACGTGATGGGGTACTGGCGGGCGGTGACCGCACGGCAGCCGCGGACCGTGGACCCGGGGCCCATCTGGCGGGAAGGGAAGGCCCAGGGCCTCACCGACGAGCAGATCTGGGCGGCGTACGACGAGGCACGCGGTGTCTGAGTTCTACACACCCCCCGAGGGGTACCGCAGCGGGTTCGCGTCGTTCGTCGGCCGCCCGAACGCCGGCAAGTCGACGCTGACCAACGCGCTGGTCGGCACCAAGGTGGTGATCACCTCCGACAAGCCGCAGACCACGCGCACCGTCGTCCGCGGCATCGTGCACCGTCCCGACGCCCAGCTGATCCTCGTGGACACCCCCGGGCTGCACCGGCCGCGCACCCTGCTGGGCGAGCGGCTCAACGACCTGGTCCGCACCACGTGGGCCGAGGTCGACGTCGTCGCGGTGTGCTTCCCGGCCGACGAGAGGATCGGGCCCGGCGACCGGTTCCTGGTCACCGAGCTGGCCAAGGTCCGGCGCACTCCGAAGGTGGCCGTGGCCACCAAGACCGACCTGGCCACGCCGGCCCGGATCGGCGCCCACCTCCAGGACATCGCGGCGCTGGGGGAGGAGACGCAGACCGAGTGGTCGGAGATCGTGCCGGTGTCCGCGGTCTCGGGCGACCAGGTCGCCCTGCTGGCCGACCTGCTCGTGGGGCTGATGCCGGAGGGGCCGCCGCTGTACCCGGACGGCGACCTCACCGATGCGCCCGAGGAGGTGCTGGTCGCCGACCTGGTCCGCGAGGCGGCGCTCGAGGGCGTCCGCGACGAGCTCCCGCACTCGATCGCTGTCGTCGTCGAGGAGATGGGCCTGCGGGAGGGGCGGCCCGCCGACAAGCCGCTGCTGGACATCACCGCGAGCCTGTACGTCGAGCGCTCGTCGCAGAAGGGGATCGTGATCGGGCACCGGGGTGCTCGCCTCCGCCAGGTCGGCACGGCAGCGCGGCAGCAGATCGAGGCGCTGCTGGGGACCCCCGTGTTCCTCGACCTGCACGTGAAGGTCGCCAAGGACTGGCAGCGCGACCCCCGGCAGCTCCGCAAGCTCGGCTTCTGACCTTCCGGGCTCGGTCCCGGGTCAGTGGCCGGGCGCCCAGCACACGCCGTAGGTCTGACCGGCCTTCCACTGCTCTCGGCTGGGCCACTGGTAGGACCACGTGTAGTGCAGCGGGTCGCTGGCCACGTCGTTCGCGGCGTTCTGGCAGGTCTCCTTGCCGGCCGACTGCACGTGAGCGGCGCCGGGATAGCGGCCCGGGGGGAACGCGATCGTGCGCAGGGCCCGCCACGAGTGCGGGGAGGCACAGATGCGCTGCTCGAAGCCGGCGGTGCCGGGCTCGGCCGTCCCGCAGATGCCGTAGTGGTCGCGGCCGGTGCTCGCGGCGAGGACGCCGTGGAGGGGGCCGCGCAGCAGGGCGAGGTTCTGGTCGCCGCGCAGCGCGATCGCGGTGCACACGAACCAGTGCGCGCCGACGCCGGCCTGCTCCGTCGAGGGCCCGAACCACACGGTGCGCAGCATGCTCACCCGGCGCTGGTCCAGGGTCCCGCCGACGAACGTCGCGAACCGTCTGGGGCAGACCGTGGACTCCAGGCGACGCGCCCGAGCGCTGTCGGTCGCGACGTGGGCGCGGAGAGAGCCGACGTAGAACGTCACCGCCGTGTGGACGCCGCCGCAGGTCGCCGGCCTCTTGTCGAGGGTCGGGGCCAGTGCCTCGGCGTACCCCAGGCGATAGCAGCTGCCGACCTTCGGTGGCTTCTCCGGTCGTGCCGGAACCGTCTGGGTGGGCGTGGGGGAGGAGGCGTCGGCAGGCGTCGGTCCGGCCTCGGGGGTGGAGCTGCCCGAGCCGGAGCAGGCCCCGAGCACGAGCGCGAGCGTGGCCGAGGCGAGGGACAGGCCGATCCGCACGCCGTGCGACATCGTGCGAACCCCCAGCGGGTCGGGACCGGGACGTCGCGAGCCTACCCAGGCTCGGTGTCCGGTCGGTCCCGGGCCCGTGGCCTAGCATCGCGGCGTGCTCGAGGTGCGTCCGGCGACCACCGCAGACCACCGCGCGGTCGTGCGGGTGCTCGCGACCGCTTTCGCCGACGATCCCGTGACCCGCTGGCTGGTGCCCGACGGCCGGCCTCTCGAGCCGCTCTTCCGGGCCCACGTGCGGTCCGGAGCCGCCGGAGCACAGCACCTCGACCTCGCCGTGCGCGACGGCGAGGCCGTGGGGGTCGCGATCTGGCACGCGCCCGGCTACCACGTGGCGACCTGGCGGCAGGTGGCCGCACTTCCGAGGTACGCCCTGGCCCTGAGGGGCAACCTCTCGCGCGGAGTCGCGATGGAGAACCTCATGCACGGCGCCCGGCCGTCCGAGCGGTTCTGGTACCTCGCGGGGGTCGGCGCCGTACGCCGTGGCGAGGGGATCGGCAGCGCGCTCCTCGGACACCGCCTCGCGCAGGTCCGGGAGCCGGCGTACCTCGAGAGCAGCAAGCGGGAGAACATCGCGCTGTACGAGCGGTTCGGCTTCGTGCTGCGAGATCCGCTCCGGCTCCCCGACGGACCCGAGCTGTGGCCCATGCGCCGAGGGCCCGCCTGAGCAGTCCTCAGGCAGGGGCGCGGAAGGTCCTGCGGTACGCCGCGGGCGAGACGCCGGCGTGTGCCCGCAGGTGGGTGCGCAGCGAGGCGGCCGTGCCCATGCCCGCGCGGTCGGCCACCTCGTCGACGCCGAGGTCGGTCTCCTCGAGGAGGTGCTGCGCGTGCCGGACCCGCTGCTGGATCAGCCACGCGCCCGGTGACTGCCCGGTCTCCTCGCGGAACCGGCGTGCGAACGTGCGCTGGCTCATCCCGGCGCGTCGGGCCAGGGCGGGGACGTCGGCGGCCAGGTGCTCCAGCGCCCAGGCACGCGCCGGGGCCGTGGAGTCGTCGGCACGGGCCGGGACGTGCCGATCGATGAACTGGGCCTGGCCGCCCTCGCGCCAGGGAGGGACGACGCAGTAGCGGGCGACCCGGTTGGCGACCTCCGAGCCGTGGTCGCGGCGGATCAGGTGCAGGGAGAGGTCGACGCCGGCACTGAGCCCGGCGCTGGTCAGGACGTCGCCGTCGTCGGTGAAGAGCACGTCCGGGTCCAGCAGCACCCGCGGATAGAGGGCGGCCAGGTCGTCGGCGTGCTTCCAGTGCGTCGTGGCCGGCCGCCCGTCGAGCAGGCCGGCGGCGGCCAGCACGAAGGCGCCGGTGCAGATCGAGACGAGTCGCGCGCCTCGGGGGACCGACGCCAGAGCCTGCGCCACCTCGGCGGGGAGCGTGCCGTCGTGGCGCGGGCCGGGCAGCTGCGTGCCCGGCACGATCACGGTGTCGGCGCGGCGCAGCGCGCTCACGTCGTCCTGGGGCACGAGCTGGTAGCCGGACGAGGTGCGGACCGGGCCGCCGTCCAGGCTGGCCATGGTCACGTCGTACAGCGGTCGGTCGTCGTCGTCGGTGGCCTCGCCGAGCAGCTGGACCGGGATCACCGCGTCGTACCCGATCGCGGGCTCGAGGAGCAGGACGACGACGCGGTGGGGGTGCAGAGGGAGCGCGGGACGCATGGCAGAATTCTTGCACATTGTGGCAATCCTGCCACTGGTCGCGTGAGGTCGAGACCCGCGAGAATGGGGCCATGAGCCACCCGGAGTCGACGCGCGCCGACGCGACGTTCCACTGGGCGTGGGTGGTCGCTCCGGTCACCTTCGTGACCCTGGTGGGCTCCGCGGCGTTCCGCAGCGTGCCGGGTGTGCTGATGGACCCGCTGCACATGGAGTTCGGCTGGTCGCACGCCACGATCGGCCTCGCGGTGTCGGTGAACATGGTGCTGTTCGGCCTGATCTCGCCGTTTGCCGCCGCGTTGATGGACCGGTTCGGCATCCGGCTCGTGGTCGGCCTCGCGCTGCTCATGATCGCGCTGGGCAGCGGCCTCACGGTCTTCATGACCGCCGCCTGGCAGCTCGTGCTGTGCTGGGGCGTCCTGGTCGGTGCGGGCGCGGGGTCGATGTCGATGGCGTTCGTCGCGACGGTGGTGAACCGCTGGTTCGTCGCCCGGCGCGGGCTCGTCAGCGGGATCCTGACCGCGGGCAACGCCACCGGCCAGCTGGTGTTCCTGCCCGTCGTCGCCTGGATCACGACCCACCACGGCTGGCGGATGGCGGCCCTCACCACCGCCGCGGCCGCCCTGGCCGTCGTGCCGCTGGTCGTCTTCCTGATGCGCAACCACCCGGCCGACCTCGGCCTTCAGGCGTACGGCGCGACCGAGGCCGACCCGGGCCCGCCACCGCACCAGCCGGCCGGGTCGTCGGCCGGCCGCGCGGTCCGGGTGCTGCTCGACGCGACGCGGTCGCCGACGTTCTGGCTGCTGGCGGGCGGCTTCGCCATCTGCGGTGCCACGACCAACGGCCTGATCGCGACCCACTTCATCCCCGCGGCGATGGACCACGGCATGCCGCCCACCACGGCGGCGAGCCTGCTCGCGCTCGTCGGCCTGTTCGACGTCGGCGGCACGATCGCGTCGGGCTGGTTCACCGACCGGGTCGACCCCCGAGGGCTGCTGCTCGCCTACTACTCGCTGCGCGGCGTGGGGCTGCTGGTGCTGCCGTCGCTGCTCTCGCCGCACACGACTCCCGGCACGTGGGTGTTCGTGATCTTCTACGGGCTCGACTGGGTGGCGACGGTGCCCCCGACGGTGATGCTGTGCCGTGAGTGGTTCGGCGCGGAGAACGGCTCGATCGTCTTCGGCTGGGTCTTCGCCTCGCACCAGCTCGGCGCCTCGGCGATGGCGTTCGGAGCCGGTGTCATCCGCGACCGCGCCGGCAGCTACGACCCGGCGTTCTACCTCGCCGCGGGGCTGTGCGCGGTCGCCGCGGTCCTGTCGATCAGCATCCGCCGTCGCACCGCACCCGAGCCCGTCGCCTCACCCACCGGTTCCCACCTCGGCGACGAGCTCCCGGCCCTGAGCTAGAGCGATAGTACGGATCAAGAGGCCGCTCGTGGCGGTCTTTCGAGCGGCTGAACGATCCGTACTATCCCGCACGGACCTTGGTGAAGCGGACGGTCTCGGCGACCAGCCGGCAGCCGAGGGCCTCGTTGATCGCGATCATGGGGGCGTTGCCGAGGGCGTTCCACGTGTCGGAGGACTCCACGTCCGGCCGCTCGGTGCGCAGCCACTCCAGCATCGCCAGCTTGAGCCGCAGTCCCAGCCGACGTCCGCGATGGGGCGCCAGCACCGACGTGTCCTCCTGAGCGGCGATGGCGGGTCGGAGCTCGTGGACGCACAGCATCGTGATCGCCGCGGGCTCGCCGGTCGCCCGGTGCCGGGCGATCACCGTGTACGGCGTCTGCCGGCGCTCCGCGAGACTCCGCTCGTAGCTCCGGATCCGGTCCGGCGAGTACGACTCGAACTCGCCCGGCTCCGGTGCGTCGTTGATGCCCTCCCGCAAAGGCACGAGGTCCGCGAGCAGCTCGTCGGGAGCCGGTCCGCGGAAGCGCTCGAGGTCGTAGTCGCGAGAGGCCGCCTCGGCCTCCGCCACGAGCGCCTCGGGCTGCGGTGCACGCACGGACACGCGACGTACCTCGTGACCCTTCCCGGCCGTGTACCCCAACCGGGGCAGGGCCGCCATCCCGGCCGTGCCGACCCACGTCGGAGCCCGGAGCCGCGGTCGGTCGGTCGCCGCCTCGGCCGCGGCCATCAGGGCGCGTCCGATCCCGCGTCCGCGCGCCTCCGGGAGGACTGCGCCCAGGACCTTGGCGCCGTCGAGGTTCTCGTAGAGGTTGAGCGTCAGCGCCGAGAAGCCGACGATGCGGTCGTCCTCACGGGCGACCCAGATCCCGACGTCCGGCCCCTCGCCGTCGCGGTCGCGACAGTCCAGCAGGAACGTCTCGGCGGTGTGGTGCCGCAGGGGTACGCCGTCCAGCCCGGCGTTGTCGACGGCCGCGAGCTCGGCCGCGGTGGCGAGATCGAGGTCGGCGGGGTCGAGGCGCTCGATCGCAGGCGGGACAGGGGTCGGCACAAGCCCCAGTGGAGCACACGGCGACATTCGGGTCGTCCGCCTGAGGTGGTGCTATAGCCCTCCGTGAGGCGGACGACCCGAAACTCGGGGGGTCAGCGGCGGTAGCGCAGGCGCTCGCCGATCGCCTTCGCGGCGGCGGCGAGCGGTCGGGCCAGCTCCGCGTCGATCGCGGCCCACTGGTCCTCGTCGGGCGCGAGGGCTGCAGTCTCCCAGGGCCGACCCTCGACCAGCCGGATCCGCAGCGTGGTCGCCGGGTGGCTCGCGTCGATGCGGGTGCGCTCGCTGGCGGCGGCGGCCCGAGCGCGGGAGCGCTCCTCGGGGCCGCGTGCCGCGAGACGCTCGGTCACGACCCCCCACAGGTCGGGTCGGCGGGCGTCGACGGCCGCCGACGAGATCGACGTCTCGACGCTCATCGAGGCCAGCAGGGTGTCGAAGAGCTCGAGCGCCCCGTCGGTGCCTGCCACGCGCGCGGAGTCGAGGTCCGCCAGCATCTCCTGACGCCGGTGCGCCGGTGCGTTGGCCCATTCGACCAGGGAGCTGTAGGCGCCGGTCACGCCGCGGAACAGCGGGAACAGCAGCGTCGACAGCAGTACGGCGAAGCCGGCGCCCCAGGCCCCGTTGCGGGTGGTCCCGACGGTGGACATGGAGGGAGTCCGGAAGACGTGGTCCCACTTGCGCAGCGTGTGCCGCGCAGAGCCGACCCACAGGCTGCTGGTCAGGTCACGGTGCGCGATGTGACCGAGCTCGTGGGCGAGCAGCGCGATCCGCGCCTGCGGCCCGGCCGCCACCCAGAGGGGTGCGCCGAGCTCGAGGGCCCGGCCACGGAGTCCCGCGCGACTGACGGAGGCGTTGAACTTCCGGCTGATCAGGACCTCGTCCGGCACCGGCGCTCCGACCTGATCGCCGACCTGCTCGAGCAGTGCGAACGTCGCAGGTGCCGTCTCCGGCTTCAGCCGCGCGACGTACGGCGGTCGCTTGGGGATCTCGGGACGCGTGCCGTAGCAGACCAGCAGCAGCAGCGCGCCGGCCAGGCGCTCGGGCCAGGTGTGCGGCCAGAGCAGCAGGTACAGACCGCCGACCAGGCTCGCCGCGGTCACGAGGTGCACGGGGAGGACGACGAGGGAGCCGACGAGCCTGCTCCCGCGCAGGCTGCGGGTGCTCCCCGCCTGCGCGGTGCTCATCCCGGTCACGAGCCGCTCGGCGTACCCGTCGACCAGCTTGAGCCGGTACTCGTCGAACCTGTCCCGCCGCGCCCGAACCGCGCCCCCCGCCTTGCTCACGGCCGGAATTGTGCACCCGCAGGAGGCCCCCGATGGGGGCTTTCGGGGAATCCCTCGGATGTCCGGGTCGCGGTCCCGCGCTGACGTGGCCACACGACGTTGGTAGTCTGGCCGGGTCATGAAGCGCAGCACGCTCCTCCTTCGCTGCCGCAGCGGGGTCTGACAGAGCCGGACCTCCTCGCTGCGGAGTGATCGCGTGCGCCGGCCGCCCCGCCCCTTCTGCGAGCAGGACCGACCATGACTCTTCAGTTCGAAGGCTTCCGCAACACCCAGCAGCGCAGCCCCATGCCCTTCCAGCGCTACCGCGCGTTCGAGCCGATCGACCTCCCGGACCGCACCTGGCCGGGCCGGCAGATCACCGAGGCGCCGCGCTGGCTGTCCACCGACCTGCGCGACGGCAACCAGGCGCTGATCGACCCGATGAGCCCGGCCCGCAAGCTGCGGATGTTCGAGCTCCTGGTCTCGATGGGCTACAAGGAGATCGAGGTCGGGTTCCCCAGTGCGAGCGAGACCGACTTCGCGTTCGTCCGGCAGCTGATCGAGCAGGACCGCGTACCCGAGGACGTCACGATCTCGGTGCTGACTCAGGCACGTGAGGACCTCATCGAGCGCACCGTCCACTCGCTGGTCGGCGTGCACCACGCGAACATCCATCTCTACAACGCGCTGGCGCCGCTGTTCCGCCGCGTCGTCTTCCGCGCCAGCGCCGACGAGATCAAGGACATCGCGGTCCGCGGCACCGAGCTGGTGATGAAGCACTCCGAGGGCGTCCTCGGCCAGACGATCATCGGCTACGAGTACAGCCCGGAGATCTTCACCGGCACCGAGCTGCCGTTCAGCGTCGAGGTCTGCGAGGCGGTCAGCGACGTCTGGCAGCCCGACGACGGCCGCGAGATCATCCTGAACCTGCCGGCCACGGTCGAGATGGCGACGCCGAACGTGTACGCCGACCAGATCGAGTGGTTCTCCCGGCAGCTGACGCGGCGCGAGTTCACCACGATCTCCCTGCACCCCCACAACGACCGCGGCACCGCCGTCGCCGCGACCGAGCTGGCGGTGATGGCGGGGGCCGATCGCGTCGAGGGCTGCCTGTTCGGCCACGGCGAGCGCACCGGCAACGTCTGCCTGGTGACCCTGGGCATGAACCTCTTCAGTCAGGGGATCGACCCCCAGATCGACTTCTCCGACATCGACGAGATCCGCCGCACCGTCGAGTGGTGCACGCAGCTGCCGGTCCACCCGCGGCATCCGTACGCCGGCGACCTGGTCTACACCGCGTTCTCGGGGTCCCATCAGGACGCCATCAAGAAGGGCCTGGAGGACCTCGAGCGACAGGCCGGCGAGGCCGGGCGACCGGTCGGCGAGATGCCCTGGGAGGCGCCGTACCTCCCGATCGACCCCAAGGACGTCGGCCGCTCGTACGAGGCCGTGATCCGGGTCAACAGCCAGTCGGGCAAGGGCGGGGTCGCCTACGTGCTCAAGGCCGAGCACAAGCTCGACCTCCCGCGCCGGGCGCAGATCGAGTTCAGCCGCGTGATCCAGGAGCTGACCGACAGCGAGGGCGGCGAGATCAGTCCCTCCGCGATCTGGGAGGCGTTCCAGGCCGAGTACCTCACCCGCGAGACGCCGCTGAAGCTCAACTCCGTGCACACCTCCTCGGCCGCGGGCGAGAAGGACCGGCTCGACGTCAACGTGTACGTCGACGGCGAGCTGCACGAGCTCTCCGGCGAGGGGAACGGCCCGATCGCGGCGTTCGTGGATGCCATCAACGGCGTCGAGCGGGCGGCCGGCTCCTTCGACGTGCGGGTCCTGGACTACGCCGAGCACGCCCTCAGCTCGGGTGGCGACGCCATCGCCGCGGCGTACGTCGAGTGCGCGCTGACCGCGGCGAGCGGCGAGACCGAGGTCGTGTGGGGCGTCGGGCTCGACCCCAACATCGTCACGGCCTCCCTCAAGGCGGTCATCAGCGCGGTGAACCGCGTCGGCTGAGCCCCTCGGGCCCTCAGCCGGGGGCGGGGCGCAGGACCATGAGCTCCATCCACTGGTCGGAGCCGGGGCGGAGCGGCTCGCGCCGGCCGGTCCCGACGAAGCCGTAGCGCTCGTACGCCGCCCGCGCCGCGCCGTTGTTCAGGTTCACGTCCAGCCACGCCTCGGCGCCGGACGGGATCACCGCGTCGAGCACGCTCCGCGCGTGGCCTCGACCGCGGTGGTCGGGGTCGGTCCACATGCCCCACACGTGGAGGTGACCCTCACCCTCGAAGATCCCCCCGACCGACACGGGGTGCGGGTCGACCACGACGTACACCGGCCCCGCCAGGCGCTGTCGCCAGTCGTCCTCCGTGAAGCCCTGCTCCCGCTCGAGTGTCGAGCCGAAGGCGTCGGGGGAGTCGGCGAGGGCGCGCAGCCGGATCTCGCGGAAGGTCTCCCAGTCGTCGGGTCCCAGACGTCGCAACTCGGCCATGGGGCCAGGCTGACAGCCGCGGCCGGAGTGGGCGACCCGATTTCCGCGGCGGGGACGGCAGAATGGAGCGGTGCCGCTCTACCGCGACGAGGCGATCGTGCTGCGCACCCACAAGCTGGGTGAGGCAGACCGGATCCTCACCCTCCTGACCCGCCAGAACGGGCGGGTGCGCGCGGTCGCCAAGGGCGTGCGCAAGACGACCTCGCGGTGGGGCTCGCGGCTCGAGCCGTTCACCCACGTCGACCTGCAGCTCGCGGAGGGGCGCAACCTCGACGTCGTCACCCAGGCGGACACGCTGGACGCCTTCCCGGCCCGGCTCGGCGACCACTACGACCGCTACACGGCGGGCACGGTGATGCTGGAGACCGCCGACCGGCTGGTGACCGAGGAGAAGCAACCTGCGCTCCAACAGTTCCTGCTGCTCGTGGGCGGGCTGCGGGCGATGACCGCCGGCGAGCATGCTCCGGCCCAGGTGCTCGACTCCTACCTGCTGCGCTCCCTGGCGGTGGCCGGCTACGCCCCGTCGTTCACCCACTGCGCGCGCTGCGGAGACCCCGGACCGCACCGGTGGTTCTCGCCGTCCGCGGGTGGCGCCCTCTGCGCCGACTGCCGCGTGCCGGGCGCGGCGTCGCCGTCCACCGGGACCCTGGAGGTGATGGGCGCCCTTCTCGCCGGTGACTGGCCGGTCGTCGAGGCGGCGGACCAGCGCCATCTCCGCGAGGCGTCCGGGCTGGTCGCGGCGTTCCTGCACTGGCACCTCGAGCGTGGCCTGCGCTCGTTGGAGTACGTCGAGCGGTGAGCCGCTCACGCCGCCGGCGCGACGTACGCCCGCCGAACCCACACCCCTCCGGGACCCGACCCCCGGACCTGCCCAAGGCTCTGGTGCCGCGCCACGTCGCGATCACCATGGACGGCAACGGCCGCTGGGCCAAGGCCCGCGGGCTGCCCCGGACCAAGGGGCACGAGATGGGCGAGGCCGCGCTCTTCGACGTCGTGGAGGGCGCGATCGAGATCGGGGTGAAGGCGATCTCGGCGTACGCGTTCTCGACGGAGAACTGGACGCGGTCGCCGGAGGAGGTCCGGTTCCTGATGGGCTTCAACCGCGACGTCATCCGGCGGCGTCGCGACGAGATGCACGAGCTGGGTGTCAAGGTGACGTGGTCGGGGCGCGCGCCGCGGCTGTGGAAGTCGGTGATCAAGGAGCTGCAGGTCGCCGAGGAGCTGACCCGCGACAACGACGTGCTGACGTTGAACATGTGCGTCAACTACGGCGGCCGCGCCGAGGTCGCGGACACCGCCCGCGCGATCGCCCGCGAGGTGGCGGCCGGGCGGCTGGACCCGGAGAAGGTCGACGAGCGCGCCTTCGGGCGGCACCTCTACGTCCCGGAGCTCGGCGACGCCGACATGCTGTGGCGGACGTCCGGGGAGAACCGGCTGTCGAACTTCATGCTCTGGCAGGCGGCGTACGCCGAGCTGGTCTTCACCGACATCCTGTGGCCGGACGTGGACCGGCTGGCCCTGTGGAAGGCGATCGAGATCTACGCGCGTCGCGACCGACGGTTCGGGTCGGCTTGAGAGTCGCTCGGCGGCACCTGCGAATTCCGCTCCTCCGAGGCTTGCAACCTTCGGATCACGGCCATTGACGGGCCGTTTTTCGGAGGGATACGTTTCGCACCACCCATCGCACGTCCGTCTCTCGGGGGTCTGCAGGTTGGACCCGGTCGTGTCGACCAGCGGGGCGGACGGGGCGCCCGTGAGTGAGGCACCGGCGGGAGGCAGGTGGAGTGAGCTCCGGGGACCCTGACGCGACGTACGACGTCGAGTTCAGGTCGGTCACCAAGCGCTTCGGTGACCTCACCGCCGTCGACGGCGTCTCGCTCCGGGTCCGCAAGGGCGAGTTCCTCTCGCTGCTGGGTCCCTCCGGCTGCGGCAAGACGACCTCGCTCCGGATGATCGCCGGGTTCGAGCAGCCCGACGAGGGTGACATCCTGATCGGGGGTCGGGATGCCGTCGGGGTCCCGCCGTACCGCCGGGACGTCAACACGGTCTTCCAGCAGTACGCGCTGTTCCCGCACATGTCGATCCTCGACAACGTCGCCTACGGGCTGAAGCAGAAGCGGGTCGGCAAGTCCGAGCGCCAGGCCCGGGCGCGCGAGGCGCTGGAGCTGGTGCAGCTCACCGGCCGGGACAAGCACCGGCCGTCGATGCTCTCGGGCGGTCAGCAGCAGCGGGTGGCGCTCGCGCGTGCGCTGGTCAACCGGCCGCGCGTCCTGCTGCTCGACGAGCCGCTGGGCGCCCTGGACCTGAAGCTGCGCAAGGAGATGCAGCTGGAGCTGACCCGGATCCAGCAGCAGGTGGGGATCACGTTCGTCTACGTCACCCACGACCAGGGCGAGGCGCTGTCGATGTCCGACCGGATCGCGGTGATGTCGCACGGGGTCATCGAGCAGCTCGACACGCCGACCGAGATCTACGACCGGCCGTTGACGGCGTTCGTCGCCGACTTCATCGGCGAGATGAACTTCCTGGACGGCACGGTGCGGGCGGCCGGCCACGGCGACTTCGACCTCGACCTCGGGACCGGGGTGATCGTCCAGGCGCGCGGCCACGTGCGACAGGGCCAGAAGGCGCGCGTCGGCATCAGACCTGCCCGGCTGCGGATCACGGACCGGTCCGGCTTCGGCAGCGTGAACACCGCCAAGGCCGTCGTCGAGAGCCTGATGTACCTCGGCGACGAGATTCAGGTCGTCGCCGCGCTCGAGGGCGGGATCACGCTGATGGTCCGACAGCCGCGCTCCGGGGCCGACGGGTCGCCCGAGTCGATCCAGCCCGGCGACTCGGTCACGATCGCCTGGGATCCCTCGGCTCCCGTACTGCTGGCCGACTCCGTCCCCGCGCTGCCCGACCCCCAGGATCCCGACCACGACTCCCGCGCAGCACTACCCCAGAGGTGACGACCATGAGTGACAACCGCGACCCCCAGCAGCTCAACCTCCTCGCCCCCATCGAGAGCAAGCGCAACCTCGACACTCTCCACCGCGCGGTCGAGCGTGCCGCCGGCCATCCGATGTCGCGCCGCTCGGCGCTCGGCCTCGGCGGCCTCATGCTGCTGTCCGCGTGCGGCAGCACCTCCACCGGCCAGACCAACCCCGGAAGCGGGACGGCGACGGGAAACGGCCTGGCGGGCAAGCCGATGGAGAACCACCTCGAGATCTTCAACTGGTCGGAGTACGACGACCCCTCGACGTACAAGAAGTTCATGGCGCTGCCCGACGAGTCCAAGGCCGGGCTGAAGATCCACGAGACGTACTACTCGTCGAACGACGAGCTGCTGGCCAAGCTCAACGCCGGCGGCACGACGTACGACATCATCGCGCCCAGTCAGAACGCGGTCGCGCAGCTGATCCAGGAGGGCAAGCTGCTCAAGCTCGACCAGAGCCTGATCCCGAACCTGTCGAACCTCGACCCGAAGTTCCTCAAGCCGTCGTACGACCCGACGGGGGAGTACCACGTGATCAAGGACTACGGGATCACGATGTTCTTCTACAACAACCAGATCGTCACCGAGAAGCCGCAGACGATGCACGACTTCTACGAGCTGCTCCCGAAGTACTACAGCAAGGGACGCACCAACCTGCTGGACGGCGCGGAGGAGGTCGTGCCGCTCGCCCTGTCGGCGCTCGGGATCGACGTGAACACCGACAGCAAGTCCGACTTCGACAAGGTCACGACCTTCCTGATGTCGATTCGCAAGGGCGTCACCACCATCACGTCGTCGTCGTACATCGACGACGCCATCGCCGGGAAGATCATCCTCAGCCAGGGCTGGAACGGCGACGTGCGGCGGATCGTGCAGGGTCGCAAGAAGGAAGGCGACATCACCGCCGTCATCCCGCACGGCGCCTCGGAGATCTGGTCGGACAACTGGTGCATCCCCGCGGAGGCGCCGGACCCCGTGGCCGCGCACGCGTGGATCAACTGGCTGCTCACGCCGTCCACCGCGGTGACCGAGATGGAGTACCACAACTACAACATCCCGATCGCGGAGGCGCAGTCACAGCTGCCGGCGGACCTGAAGAACGACCCGCTCTTCAACGTGCCGACCAGCTACACCGACAACTACCAGTACATCCTCAACGTGAGCCCGCAGGTGGTGCAGGAGCGCACCAAGATCTACACCCAGTTCCGCGCCGGCTGATGGCCTCGAGCGACGAGCTGGTGCGGGTCGAGAAGGCGCCGCGCCGAGGCCGGCGGCGCTCCTTCAACCCGCGCTACCCGGGCTGGCTGACCACGCCGTCGCTGCTGTACTACGCGCTGTTCTTCCTCGGCCCGCTGGCGATCCTGGTCGCCTTCTCCCTCGCGACCCAGACCGGGTTCAACGCGATCACCTACGGCTTCGACACCAGCCAGTACCACATCGTCACCGACTCGCTGTACGTGCGCATCTTCGAGCGCACGCTGGTGATGGCCGCCGCCGGATCGCTGCTCACGATGCTGGTGGGCTACCCCATCGCCTACTGGATGGCGCGCTACCTCTCGACGTACAAGATGCTGGCGCTGCTGCTGGTGCTCGTGCCGTTCTGGACGTCGTTCCTGATCCGGACGTATGCGCTGAAGATCATCTTGGACCCGCACGGCTACCTCGCGAAGTACCTCGGCATCGACATCATGTACACGAAGTACGCCGTCGCCGTTGGCCTGGTCTACAACTACCTGCCGCTGTTCATCATCCCGGTGTTCGCCTCGTTGGAGCGGATGGACTGGTCGCTCGTGGAGGCCGCGACCGACCTCGGGGCCAAGCCGCTGAACGCGTTCCGGCAGATCACGCTGCGGCTGACGATGCCCGGGGTCGTCACCGGCGCGCTGCTCGTCTTCATCCCGATGTGCGGGGAGTACATCATCCCCAACATCCTCAGCGGCGGTAACTACGAGTTCGTGGGCAACGTCATCGGGGACCAGTTCGCGTCGGCGCAGAACCAGCCCTTCGGGTCGGCCCTGTCGATCAGCCTGATGATCGCGCTGTCCGGCTTCGTCGCGTTCTACATCTTCTTCGCGACGAAGGAGGAGAGGTTCGGTGCCTAGTCGGAGCCGACGCGGTCGTCGCGGGAGGGTCGTGACGGCCAAGCGCGCCTTCACGGTGTGGGCGATCTGCGTGTTCGTGTTCCTGTACCTGCCGATCGCGGTGATGGCGCTGTTCGCCTTCAACAAGCCGTCGCCGTCGGCGCTCCAGGGGTTCCACGGCTCCAACGTGTGCGACATTCCCCCGACCCAGCTGGGCAACCTCACGGTCTGGAACGGCTTCACGACCTGCTGGTTCGGCGCGGGCCTGCACGACCCGACGTACATCCCGGCGATCGTGACCAGCGCCAAGATCGCGGCGGGGGCGTCGATCGTGTCGACGGTGCTCGGGCTCGGCGCGGCGCTGGCGCTGGCCCGGATGAACAAGTTCGTGCGGGTGCCGTTCGACTCGCTGGTCTACCTGACGCTGGTCGTGCCGGAGATCGTGATCGCGGTGGCGTCGCTGATCTTCTTCGTCCAGCTGCGGCACTACGTGACGTTCTTCCCGCCGCTCGGCGCCTGGACGATCTTCTTCGGGCAAGTGATCTTCGGCGCCTCGCTGGCGATGCTGATCATCCGGGCGAGGTTCGTCGGGATGGGGGACAGCCTCGAGGAGGCGGGCTACGACCTCGGGTCGGGCCGGCTGTCGACGTTCCGGCAGATCACCCTCCCGCGGCTGCTCCCGGCGATCGTGTCCGCGACCCTGCTGTCGTTCACGTTCTCCTTCGACGACTACGTGCTGCCGGCGTTCACCAACGGGACGACGAACACGTGGCCGATCGTGCTGTACTCCGCCGTCCGGTTCGGGATCACGCCGGCGGTCAACGCGCTGGCGACGCTGATGCTGCTCGTCACCGTGGTCGCCATCGCGCTCACCGGGCTGGTGCTTCGTCGTTCGCGCTCCTCGGCCCGTGACTCCGACGTACCCGCCGCGGCCGTCACCCTCCGCTAGCGCGTCCGGGTGGTTTCGAGAGAGGCGTGCGCGCCTTCCTCAGCCACCGATCGACGCCGTCGGTGGTTGAGGAGGTCGCTCTGCGACCGTCTCGAAACCACCCGACCGGTCAGGGCTTCCGGCAGTCGGCGCAGGTGCCGACGATTTCCAGGGTGTGCGCGAGGTCGGAGAAGCCGTGCTCGGTTGCGATCGCCGACGTCCAGCTCTCCACCGCGGGCCCCTCGACCTCGACGGTCGCGCCACAGGAGCGGCAGACCAGGTGGTGGTGGTGGGTCTCCGAGCAGCGGCGGTAGATCGCCTCGCCGTCCTCGCGTCGGAGTACGTCGACGAGCCCGTGGTCGGCGTACAGCGCAAGGGTGCGGTAGACCGTGGCGAGCCCGACGCTCGAGCCCTCGTCGGTCAGCAGCTCGTGGACCTCCTGAGCCGACCGGAAGTCCTCGACTTCGGTCAGCGCGTCCAGTACCGCCTGGCGTTGGGGGGTGGTCCGGACTGCAGAGCTCTCAGTGCTCGTCATAGTGCTGTCCCTCCCCGGTGACGTGGACGGCGTGCCGATGTCCGTCGTGGACGTAGTCGACGTGGTCGCCGTGCTCGACGGCCACGTGCCCGCAGCCGCGTCCGTGCTCGTGGCGGTGGGTCTCGCCCGCGGCCTCGTGCACCGGCAGAGCCCGCGCCTCGAACGGGATGCGGGCGCGGCGCCGGCTCTGGATCAGCATGCCGACGGGTGCCGTCGCGACGAACCCGGCGAGTGACACGAGCACGATCATCGCGCCAGGAGGCACGTCGAGGAACGCCGACACGACGACGCCGACGAGGGCGGCGACGAGACCGAGCCCCATCGCGCCGAGCATGGTGAACCGGAAGCTGCGCGCGAACTGCTGTGACGTGGCGACCGGGATGATCATCAGCGCACTGACCAGCAGGAGGCCCACCGTGCGCATCGCCACGCTCACGGTGACGGCCGCGAGCACGGACATCAGGGTGTTGTAGACCCAGACGGGAACGCCGCTCGCGCGCGCGAAGTCCTCGTCGTACGACACGGCGAAGAGCTGCGGCATCAGGGCGAGGCCGATGAACACGACGATCCCGGCGAGCACGACCGCCACCACGACGTCGTCCGGGGCGATCGTCGTGATCGAGCCGAACAGGTAGCCCTGCAGCGCGAAGGCCCCGTTGCCCGCCATCTGTACGAGCACGAGGCCGCCGGCGATGCCGCCGTAGAAGAGGAGGGCCAGGGCGAGGTCGCCCGACGCTCGGCCGGAGGTGCGGATCAGCTCGATGAGCAGTGCCCCGACGATCGCGACGACGATCGCGGTGAGCGTCGGAGACGTGCCGGTCAGCAGTCCGAGCGCGACACCGGTGACGCAGATGTGGCCGATGCCGTCGCCCATGAGCGACAGACGACGCTGCACGAGATACGTGCCGACGGCCGGCGCGGCGAGGCCGGTGACCGCGGCCGCGATGATCGCCCGGATCATGAACGGCGCCCAGAGCAGCTCCCACATCAGAGCGCACCACCTTCGGGTCGAGCCTCCAGTGGCGCCTGCCACGACGCTGTCGGCACGACGTCGGGATGGTGGTGGCCGTGCCCGTCGGCGAGGGCCAGCTGGTCGGGTGGGCCGTCGTAGGTCACCCGGCCTTCGCGCAGGGCGACGGCACGGTCGATCAGGGGCGCGAAGGGCCCGAGCTCGTGCAGGACGACGACGACACTCGCTCCTGCACGGGCCCGGGCGGCCAGGGTCGCGGCGATCGCCTCCTGGCTGTCGTGGTCGACGCCGGCGTTCGGCTCGTCCAGCAGCAGCAGCTCGGGCTCGCCGGCCAGGGTCCGGGCGACCAGCACACGCTGCTGCTGACCGCCGGAGAGCGTCGAGAGCGAGTGGCCGGCTCGGTCCGCCAGGCCCACGGCCTCGATCGCCGCTGCGATCGTGTCCCGGTCGCTTCGCGTGGCCGGCAGGAACGGGTGGCGCCGGGCGATCCGGCCGCCCGCGACGACCTCCCGCACGGTCGCCGGGACGCCGCCGCCCACGGTCGACCGCTGGGGGACGTAGCCGACCCGAGCCCAGTCGTGGAAGCGGGGGGAGCGGCGTACCGAACAGGGCGACGGACCCGCTCGTCACGGCGTTCAGGCCGACCAGGGCTTTGAGAAGCGTCGACTTGCCGGAGCCGTTGGCGCCGAGCACGGCCACCACCTGACCCGGCAGTACCTCCAGGCTGACGTCGCGGACGATGGGGCGGCCGCCGAGCGCGATGCCGACGTCGTCCAGTCTCAGCACGGGGCCCTGGTAGACGGCGCTGTCGGAGCGGGGAGTGGTCATGAGCAGTCGCTCGCCTTCGCGATGGCGGCGAGGTTCTGCCGCATGAGGGTCAGGTACGTCGCGTGCGGGTCGGCGGAGGTGAGGCCCTCGATGGGGTCGAGGACCGCCGACGTGGCACCGGTGTCGGACGCCAGGGACTCGGCGAGCGCGGGGCTGGCCAACGTCTCGTAGAAGACGGTCGTGATCCCGCGCTCCCGCACGAGGTCGGCGATCTGGTGGATCCGCTGCAGTGACGGCTCGGCGTCCGGCTCGAGCCCGGCGATCGGCACGATGTCGAGATGGTAGCGACGGCCGAGGTACTCGAACGCGTCGTGACTGACGACGAGCGTGCGGATGCGGCACGACGCCAACGTGGTGCGGTAGTCGCGGTCCAGGGCCTGCAGGACTGCCCGGTGAGCCAGCGCGCGCGCTGTCGGTAGTACGACGCGTGTGCGGGGTCGCCTTCGCCATCGTCTGGGCGAACGCCGAGGTCGCGCGCTCCATGAGCACCGGGCTTGCGAGAAGTGCGGATCCTGGTTGTCGGCCGTCTCCTCGTTGTACCCCGGCTCGGGCGCGTGGAGCGGCACGACCGTGGTGACGTCGAGCGGGTGGTCGGGGGAGTCCTGCGCCATGGCCTGGTCGATCGACGGCGCCATCCCCTTCTCGTAGAAGCCGACGCGGGCGTTGTCGACCTCGGCGGTCTGGCGCACCGTCAGCTCGTACTCGTGCGGCTCGACGCCCGGGGGCGTGAGGTCCACGACGTGGTTGTAGCGCCCGGCCACCTCGTCGGCGATGAACTGCAGCGGGTAGAACGAGGTGACGACCGTGTCGTCACCGTTGCCGGGGGTCTGGCAGGCCGCCAGCAGCGGCGCCACCAGCAGCACCGCCACCCCGGCGCCCAGACCCGCCTGCCCCCGCGCCCGCCGTACAACCGCATGAGAACGATTCTCACTGAGAATGAGAATCATTGTCAAGACGTCAGGGTTGAACGGCGCCGTCTGACCGTTGAACGGCGCCGTCTAACCAGAGCCCGACCGTTGAACGGCGCCTTACGACCATGAGGAGGCCCTAACGCGTTGTCCGCCTGCCGTCAGTTTGGTCAGAAGACGCCGCTCAACGGTCAGACGGCGCCGGTCAACGGTCAGACGGCGCCGGTCAACGGGAGACGGCGCCGTTCAACGGTCAGACGGCGCCGGTCAACGGGTGATGAGCTCGAAGGACTGGCGGGCGATCTCGTGGCCGGAGGCGAAGGTCGGTCTCGCCGGGCTCGGCGGTGTGGACGACGATCCGGGTGCGGTCGGCGCGGAACAGGTCGTGCGAGTGCTCGAACGGCGTGCCGTCGGCGCCGCGGGTGACCCGGGTGATCGAGAGCAGCGGGTCGTCGCGGCCGATGCCGAGGATCGAGGCGTCGTCGGTGCCGCGCGGACCACCTCGATCCGCTCGGTGGTCTCGCGCGGCTCGATGCCGAAGTGCTCGGCGAGCAGTCCGTACAGAGAGCCGCCGAGCTGGAAGTCCAGCAGCCCGGGGAACTGCGCCACCGGCAGCCAGGCGTGCTCGAGCGAGATGGGCGCGCCGTCGGCGAGCCGGATGCGGACGATCGCGTAGACGAGCTGGCCCTGCTCGATCTCCAGCGCCTCCGCGGTCGCTGCAGCAGCCGGGGTCATCCCCGTCGACAGGATCTGGGTGCCGGCGGTGATCCCCTGCGCGGAGAGCAGCTCGGGCACCGACCGGATGTGCGAGAGGTCGCGGTCGATCTTCTGGCGGCTGACGAAGGTGCCCCCGCCACGGCCGATCACGCGGCGTACGGCGCCCGCCTGCTCCATCATCGCCAGCGCCTGGCGCAACGACGACCGGCTGACCCCCAGCTCCATGGCCAGGCTGCGCTCGGACCCGAGCCGCTGTCCCGGCTGCCAGCGACCGGCGTCGATCTGCGCCTGCAGCTCGCGCTGGATGGAGTCGGCCAGCGGGCCCTTGGAGGAAGAGATGCTCGTCATGTCGGCCTCAGGATGTCATCGCGTCCAAGGACTCGGGCAGCACCTGGCCGCCGTCGACCGCGATGGCCTGCCCCGTGACGTACGCCGCCTCGTCGGTCGCCAGGAACAGGCAGACGTTGGCGATGTCGTCGACCGTGCCGAGCTTGCCCGCCGGGATCGACGCCGCCATCGACTGCTGGTACTCCTCGCCGAGCTCGACGAGCCCCTCGGTGAGGATGTTGCCGGGCAGCACGGCGTTCACCGTGATCGCCTTGCGGCGCGAGCTCGACCGCGGCCGTGCGCATGAAGCCGAGCTGGCCGGCCTTGCTCGCGCCGTAGTGCGCCCACCCGGGGAAGCCGGTGATCGGCCCGGTGATCGACGAGGTCAGCACGACCCGCCCGTGACCCGAGGCCTCCAGCGCTGGGAGGCAGGCGATCACCGAGAGCATGTTGCCCTTGAGGTTGATGCCGAGCACCTGGTCGATGTCGGCGGCCGACATCTCGCCCAGCTTCACGTCGGGGAAGATCCCGGCGTTGGCGCAGAGCACGTCGATGCCGCCGTGGCGCTCGATCGCGGCGGCCGCCATGGCCGCACACGCGTCGGCGTCCGGACACGTCCGCGGCGAACGCCGACGACCCGCCGCCGAGCTCCTCGGCCGTCGCCGCAGCGTGCGGCACCGTCGCGGCCGACGACGAGCACACGGGCACCGGCCCGCACGAAGCCGGGGCGATCCCCTTGCCGATGCCCTTGCTGGCGCCGGTGACGATCACCGAGCGACCTTCGAGCGATGTGAACATCGATCCCTCCTGCGGATCCGACCTCTTCAGGTGTGGCTGGACAGGTACTCCTCGGCCAGGTCGCACGTGCCCGAGGCGTACGTCGGCGCGAGCTCCTGGGCGATGTCGACGTCTGCGTGCGAGCCGATCCAGGCCAGCAGCAGCAGTCGCCGGAACATCACGAAGGTCCTCAGCTCGGCCTCGTCGTCGGCGGAGAGCGGTGCGACGCGACGGTAGCCCTCGACCCACTGCTCGGTGGCGGCGGGGACGTCGGGATGGTCCTCGACGAAGCTCACGGCCGCCCCGAAGTCGTAGCCGAACCAGCCGAAGCCGCAGTCGTCGAAGTCGATCACGGCGGTCGGCGAGCCGGGCTGCGCCAGCAGGTTCGCGAGCCGCAGGTCGGCGTGGATGAGCCCGCAGCGCTCCGGACCCTTGCCGTACGCCGCCAGCCGGCCGTGCAGCGTCCGGTCCAGTCGATCGAGGACCGGCCGGGTCGCGTCGTCGACGCCGGGCGCGTCCTGCCACCGGCCCCAACGGGCCACGTCGCCGAATGCCTCGTCGTACCCCCAGGAGAAGCGGGTGAAGCCCGTCGGCCGTGACCACGAGCCGGGCGTGGAGGTGGAGTCGCGCGGTGAGCTCGCCGAGCTCGGCGAACCCGTCGACCATCGCGTCCTCGTCGGGGGAGACGCCCGGCAGCCACTCGAACATCACCACCGACGCGGGCCTGGGTCGCACCCTCCGGGTCGGCGACGGTCAGCTCCCGCTCGCCGAGTCCGGGCGACCAGCACCGCGGGCGTCGTGACCACGGCAGCCTCACGAACGGCGTCGATCCAGGTCGAGCTCGCGAGGCGATCGCGCCGTCCGGGTGGTAGTCGAGCCGGTGCACGCGCAGCGCCGCCACCGGCGCCCCGTCGGCCGCGCGCACGGCGTACGTCGCGTTCTCCGACTGGTTGACGAGCTCGGCGCGGGCGCCGTCGGGAAGGTCGTACGACGCGAGGGCCCGCTGGGCGATCCGGTCGAGCGCGGCGCGCTCGGCGACGGCAGCGCTGTCGGAGAGGTCTCGCTCACGCGAGGATCATCGCCCCTCGATGCCACCGAGCACCTCGTCGATCGCGGTGAGCGCCCGCGAGATGGACGCGGACTCGCCCGCGAGGTAGAGCCGTCCGGCGGCGCCGATCATCGATGACGTCGACCAGCGTCAGGTCGGGCGCGGCCTTCTCGGCCTCGTTGGCGGCCACGGCCGCGAACAGTGCCGGGGTCACCTCGCACACCAGCAGGGTCTGCCCTGGCAGCACCATCGAGGCCTGCCGGGTGCGGTTCGACGATGATCGCGTGCTGGTCGGAGAGGTCCTCGATCACGTCGCGGTAGAGCACCTGCGGTCGCAGCTGGTCGCTCGCCCGCGCCCCGATGCCGCTGCAGGATCGCCTCGCCGGCCCGCTGGACGTCGCGCGGCATCAGCCGCGTGCACCTCGAGCACGCCGAACTGCCGCTCGACGAACAGGATGCCCGGGTCGACGTCCGGCACCTCCTTCAGCGCGAGGTCGGTCACCCGCTCGATCGCGAGTCCGGGCGCGACCTCCACGATCAGCGCGTGCTGACCGGCGTACGGCGGGTAGCCGCGGCGCGCGCGTCGGCGTCCCGATGTACGCCGCGAACTGCGGCTGCAGGTCCTCGATCGGGAGGTAGACCCGCAGGTCGACCCCGTCCCGACGGAACCGCGGGCCCCAGGAGATCGTGAAGTGCCTGCCGACCTCGACGTGCGGACGCGGGATCACGTGCACGGAGACCAGCTCGCCGACCTGGCCGGCCGCCTCCGATCCCGCCTCGGTCGCGGCCTTGACCGCGCCGACGTCGCCCACGATGGTCACGGCGACGAGCCCGTCGCCGACCTCCTCGCGACGCCACGATGGTCACGTTGGCGGCCTTGACCATGGCATCGGCCGCCGCGAGCGCGGCGACGTAGCCCTTGGTCTCGATCATGCCGATGGCGTTGTTCGCCACGGTTCTCTCCTTACTCGGTGCCTGCGAGCTGGGTACTGCGGGCACTGGCGGTGCTCGGGTCGACCGAGCCGATGATCAGCGCGTCCACGGGCGGGTGGATCTCGCCGAACCACGCCGAGGCCACGCTGCCCTGCACGACGAGGACCTCGCTCGCCGACGCCGCTCCCGAGGACGTCGAAGGCGACGAAGCTGGTCGCCGAGTCGGCCGCACGCACCTCGAGGAACGCCCCGTTCGGCATCTCCTCGAGGCGGCGCGTCGCCCACACGGTTCCGGTCACCGTCGCGCGGATCATCGCGCTCCCTTCCGTGTCGATCGCGACTCCGAGCAGCTCGGGCCCGGTCGCGGGCGAGGGGGGTGACCACTGCTCGCGGTCCGATGTGCAGCGGTCGCTGCTCGCGTGCCGCACGCTGGATCAGCGCGCTCGGTGACGGCGCCCCGCTCCACCTCGATCGGCGTCGCCGCGGCCGGTGCCGCCGAGGCGTCGTCGGTCACCAGCACGAAGCGGATCCGACCCGCGCGCAGGTCGGCCACCCGGGCAGGGTCCTCGGCGAGGTCGACGACCTGGGTGACGAGGTCGGCCAGGTCGCGGTCGTCGCGCACCCGCACCCGGCGTACGTCGTCGCGGGCGGCCGGTGCACCGGGGGCGTCGTGGGGCACCGGCGCGGGGGCGCCGTCGCGCGGCAGCACCTCGCGCAGCACCTCGCGGACCATCCGCCGCAGCTCGTCGGAGTCGCTCATCGCGCGGCTCCCGCGAGCGCGCCCAGCGCCGCCTCGGCGGCCTCGGCCGCCTGTCGTATATCGGCCTCCTCGCCGCTGAGGTAGACCCGGCCGGTCGCACCGACCATGCGGTAGTCGACGACCTTGAGCCCCGGCCCGACCGCCTTCTCGGCCTCGTTGACGGCGAGGATGGCGTACGACGCGGGCTGCATCTCCAGCACGAACACCGACTCGCCGGGCAGCGCCATCGAGCCCAGCTTGTTCCGGTTGACCAGGAACGCGTGCTGGCTGTCGATGCGACTCATGATCGTGCTGGCCAGGATCTGCGGGGGCATGGCCGACGACGCGTCGGTGTCGAGGTGCTCGAGCACGGCGCCTGCCGCGGCCCGCACCGCGTCGTTCGGGCCGTGGAACTCCAGGTAGCCGAACTGCCGCTCGACGATGAGCATCCCGGAGGACACGCGGGCGTGCTTGAGCGCGACGTCGGTCAGCGGCTCGATGTCCAGCCCGGGAGACACCTCGACGACCTGCGCGGCGTCGCCGGCGCGCGGCAGCGTCCCGCGGATCCAGGAGCCGAGGTAGCACATCGTCTGCGGCTGGAGCCGGTCCAGGTGGATGAACCCGCGAAGCCTGGTCTCCTGGCTCGCCGCGCTGCCCTTGTCAGCCACGACGCTCACCCCCGATCAGGTCGTGGAGCTCCTCGATGATGATGCGGCGCAGCTCGTCGCGCAGGTCGCCGTCCTTCTGGTCGCTCTCGACGACGGGGCGAGCCTCGCGACGGGAGGGCTCGGCGTCCCCGCGGGCGTTCGACGGGACCGGGTACGCCGGCACCGGGCCCGTGGAGCCCCGCCAGGGGGACAGTCCGGCGAAGTCGCCCATCGGCACCTGGCTGTCGGCGTTGTGCGCGAGCCGGACCCAGTTCACGAGGTGGTCGGGCCGCAGGTTCTCGCCGACCGAAGAGCGACCGGCGTACCCCGTCCCGATGGTCATGGTCGGCGCTAGGTTGGTCTGGATCCCGGCCGCGCCGAGGCTGTTTCCGACGTTGACCGAGACCCGGAGCACGTTGCAGGCCGCGCCGAACGCGAGGATCGTCTCGGGGTCGGCGGAGTGGACCGCGGCCGAGTGTCCGGCGCCGGAGATGCGCAGCACGGCGCGCGCCGCCTTGATGCCGGCCGCCACGCTCGGCACGCGCACCAGGCCGAGCAGCGGCGTCAGCTTCTCGCGCGCCAGCACCTCCTCGGGCACGACCTGCTCGAACTCGCCGACGAGCACCTTGGTGCTGTGCGGCACCTGGATGCCCGCCTGCTCGGCCAGCCAGGTGGCCGAGCGGCCGACGACCGCGGGGGAGAACCGGTCGTGGGGGAACACGACCTCCCGCAGCCGGTCGGCCTGCTCGGGGTCCAGGAGGTACGCACCCGCCGAGCGCAGGGCACGGCCGAACGCGTCGGCGACGGAGTCCTCGACGATCACGACGGACTCGTTGGTGCACAGGCAGGAGTTGTCGAAGGACTTCGAGTCCACGATCCGCTGGGCGGCCGCTCGCAGGTCGGCCGTGGCGTCCACCAGCACCGGGACGTTGCCGGGGCCGACGCCGAGGGCCGGGTTGCCGGAGCGGTACGCCGCGCGGACCACCGCGTTGCCGCCGGTCGCCACGATCACGCTGGTGCGCTCGTCGGTCATCAGGGCGTCGATCAGCGGGATCGTCGGCTCGGTCACGACCTGGACGACGCCGGCCGGGGCGCCGGCCTCCTCGGCGGCGGCACCCAGCGCGCGGGCGGCGTCGGCACAGACCCGCTTCGCCATCGGGTGCGGGCTGACGACGACCGCGTTGCGCGTCATCAGGCTCAACAGCACCTTGAAGTAGACCGTGGCGACCGGGTTGGTCGACGGTGTGAGCGCGAGGACGACGCCAGCCGGGCGGGGGACCTCCACGACCTTCGCCGCGGTGTCGATCCGGGGGGTCACGAAGTCGGCGCCGGCGTAGTAGTCCAGGACGCCGCGCGAGCAGGCCTCGTTCTTGAGCCGCTTGTGCTCCACGACCCCGAAGCCGGTCTCGGCGACGGCCCGCTCGGCGTACTCCTGCGCGTGCCGGACGGCGGCCGCCACCACCGCCTCGAGGATCCGGTCGACCGCGGCCTTGTCGAACGTCCGGAACGCGCGCGAGGCCCACTCCGCGCGTTCGAGCATCGCCCGCGCCTGGGGTACGTCGGCCGGCTCGGGCTCCAGCTCGGCCCAGGTGGGTCCCGGGGTGCCGAGGGTCGCCGAGCTCAGGGCGGTGGTCTCGCTCATGCCGCCCTCTTCGCCTCGTCGTCGCCCCGCGCGCTGGCCACGGCGACGGCCACCCGGTCCAGGAGCTCCTCGGCCAGGTCGGGCGTCAGCAGCAGCCCGGGCTTGAACTGCAGCACGCGCGGGTCGAGGGTGGAGAAGATCGCCCACACCCCGTGCTCGTAGAGGTGGCGGCTGACGATCATCGCCCCGCGCGGGTGGTCGAACTCGAGCCCGATGACGAGCCCGTCCTGGCGGATGCCGGTGAACCAGCCGGGGTTGTCGTCGCGGATCTGGTCGAGTCCCTCGCGGAGCAGCTCGGCGAGGTAGTGGACCATCGAGCGGGTCTCGGGTCGGCTGCAGATCTCGAGGGTCTTCATGGCCGCGATGCAGCCGACCTCGGCCCCGCCGAACGTCGACATGTGGGCGAAGCCGTCCTCGGTGAGCCAGCCTGCGCAGTGCTCGCTGACCAGGACCGCGGCGATCGGGTACATGCCGCCGGAGAGCCCCTTGCCGGTCACGAGGATGTCCGGCGCGATGTCGTGCTTGGTGATGCACCACAGCTCGCCGGTGCGCATCAGCCCCGTCTGCACCTCGTCGGCGACGTACAGGGCGTCGTACCGCTCGCACAGGCGCTTGACCGCCTCGAGGTAACCCGGGTCGGGCAGCGGGAAGCCGTAGGTCGCGGGGATCGACTCCATCAGCACCGCCGCCACGTCGCGCGCCCGCAGGGCCTGCTCCATCGCCTCGAGGTCGTTGAACGGGACCTGGGCCACCTCGTCCGGGCGGTCGGCCAGGAAGAGCTTGGCGAACCGGTCGTCGCCGGCAGTCACCGCGAGGCCGGTGTGCCCGTGGTACGCCTTGACGATCGAGACGATCTTCCGCTTGCCGGTCGCGTGCCGCGCGGTCTTGATCGCGATGTCGATCGCCTCGCCGCCGCCGCTGGCGTAGATCACCTTGGTCAGGCCGGGCGGCGCCGAGGCGATCAGGGCCTCCGCGAGCGCGGTCCGCGCCAGCGAGGGGAAGTGGTGGTTGCCGATGTCGAAGCGGTGCATCGCCTGCGCGACCGCGGCGACGACCTCGCGGTTGCGGTGGCCGACGTTGTAGGTGCCGCCGTTGAGGTGGACGTCGATGAGCCGCCGTCCCGACATGTCCCAGAGCAGGTAGCCCTCGCGCCGGTCGATCACCAGCGGGGTGCCGGAGTCGATCCAGAACTGGGTCTTGCCGGGGTTCCAGAACTCCCGGGCCTTGTCGAGGACCTCCTGCTTGTCCTCGAAGGAGAAGGCGCCGTAGTCGGTCACCGCACTCCTTCCTGGGCAGCTGATCGACCGTCGAGACAAATGGTTCAACCAAGAGTGCATACCTTTTCGGGTGATGGTGTCAATGGTGTGTTTCCGAACAAACCTGAAACAAACAATTTCGCTCTCGGGGCCTTGTGTCGTCGCAGGCCGCGATGTCAGTCTCATGCCGCTCGGGTGAACCAGGTCACACCCACCAGGCGGTCGCGCGGCTCACCGACGCCGGCTCGACCGCGTCCCAGTGAAGGCGGGGCACGTATGACGAGCCAGGACATGATGGACAACGAGTTCGTCGAGGTGCCGGTCGCCTCCGGACACAAGCTCAAGACAGGCGCCATCGGCATGGCCGCGGTCCTGTTCATGGCGACGGCCAACGCCGCGCCGATCACCGCGATGAGCGCCAACACGCCGATCTCGGTCGGCTACGGCAACGGTCTCGCGACGCCCGGCGGCTTCCTGTTCGCCACGGTCGTGCTGACCTTCTTCGCGGTCGGGTTCGCGCAGATGTCGAAGCACGTCACGACGACGGGCGCGTTCTACGGCTTCATCTCCCACGGGCTCGGCCAGGCGTGGGGCATGGCGGCCGGCCTGATGGCGACCCTCGCCTACGTCGTGTTCGAGGGCTCGCTGATCGGCGTGTTCGCCTACTTCACCCAGACCACGCTCGACTCGTGGTTCGGCATCGCGCCCAACTGGTTCTTCCTGGCCGTGGTCGGGATCGTCCTGATCGCGCTGCTGGGCTACTACGACATCAACATCGCCGCGGCGTTCCTGGGCGTCTGCCTGGTCGCCGAGGTGCTGCTCCTGGCCGCCATGGCCTTCACGGTCCTCTTCCACGGCGGCGGCGACGACGGCCTCATGGCCGGTGCGATCAACCCCGTCAACGCGTTCAAGAACATGGTCGAGGGCGGGAACCTGCCCGGCTCCTCGACCTCCCTCGGTGCCGTCGACTCGTCCGGGACGGCTATCGCCGCAGGCTCGGCCGCGGTCGGCGTGTTCTTCGCCTTCTGGTCGTGGGTCGGCTTCGAGACCACCGCGGTCTACGGCGAGGAGTCGCGCGACCCCAAGCGGATCGTGCCCAAGGCCACGATGATCGCGGTCGTCGGGCTCGGCATCTTCTACACCTTCGTGTCGTGGATGGACGTGTCCGGCCAGGGCGCCAAGGGCTCGATCGAGACCTCGATCAACAACCCGGTCGGCCTGCTCGAGGGGAACTTCGAGCGCTACCTCGGCCACCCCTCGACGTACATCTTCGAGTTCCTGATCGTGTCCGGGTCGTTCGCCTGCGCGCTCGCGTTCCACAACGCCGCGTCGCGCTACATCTACGCGATCGGCCGCGAACTGCCGTCGCTGTCGAACAACCTCGGCTCGACGCACAAGCACCACGGCTCGCCGCACATCGCGTCGGCCACGCAGTCGATCATCACCTTCGTGATCACGCTGCTGTTCTGGATCTCCCTCGGCAACGACGTCGTCAACGCGGCGTACATCTACGAGTACGGCGTGCTCGCGGTGCTCGGCACGATGGCGATCCTGCTCGTGCAGGTGCTCTGCTCGGTGGCGGTGATCTGGTACTTCCAGGTGAAGAAGGTCCATCCGGGCAACGTGATCCTGACCGGGGTGGTCCCGGCGATCGGAGCGCTCGGGATGCTCTATGCCTGCTACCTGCTGTTCACCAACCTCAGCTTCGCCGGTGGCTCGGCGTCGGGATCCCTGCTCTACAAGCTGATCCCGTACATCGTGGGCGCGACGTTCGTGTTCGGCATCGCCTTCATGTTCTGGCTGAAGTCGAAGGACCCCGCCCAGTACGAGCGGATCGGGCGGACCGTTCTCGACGACGCCCAGGAGCGGGCCTGAGGACCCTGACGATTCAGTGACCCCACCGCAGGACTCGGTCTCCTACGAACCCGACCCGGACGCAGATCCGGCAGGGCTGACCTACACCTTCGGCGGTGTGGAGCCGGTCGCCTCCCTGGCGCCCGGCTCCGCGCTGTCGACGTGGACGTTCGACTGCTTCGGCGGCGCCGTACGCTCGCCGTCCGACGTCGTCTCGCAGGTCTGCGACCCGCGCTACCTCAACCCGCAGACGGGGCCGTTCTTCATCGAGGGCGCCGAGCCCGGGGACACCCTCGCGGTGCACTTCGTCTCGATCGAGCCGCGGCAGGCCTTCGGGATCTCGGCGAACGTGCCGTTCTTCGGGTCGCTGACGGCGACGCCGACGACCGCGATGCTCCACCCGCCGCTCGACGAACGGACGTGGTGGTACGAGCTCGACCTCGACGAGCGGCTCGTGCGCTACGCCGCGATCGACTCGGCGTTCACTCTCGACCTGCCGCTGGACCCGATGCACGGGACCGTCGGCGTCGCCCCGCCGCTGGGGGAGGCGCGGTCGTCTCTCGCGCCGGGTTCGTGGGGCGGGAACATGGACACGCCCGAGATGCGGGCGGGCGTCACCTGCTACCTCGGGGTCAACGTCGAGGGCGCGATGTTCAGCCTCGGCGACGGACACGCACGGCAGGGGGAGGGCGAGACCTGCGGCGTCGCCGTCGAGACCGCGATGGACTCCGTCGTGATCGTCGACCTCGTGAAGGGCGTCTACACCGACTGGCCGCGGATCGAGTCCGACACCCACCTGGTGTCGACCGGCTCGACCAAGCCGCTCGAGGACGCCTTCCGGATCGCCCACGCCGACATGACCGGGTGGGTCGGCGCCGAGCTCGGGCTCTCCCCGCTCGACGCCTACCAGCTGGTGACGCAGGTGGTCGAGTCGCCCGTGGCCAACGTCGTGGACACCGTCTACACGATGACGGCCAAGGTGGCCAAGCGCTACCTGCCCGGCGTCACGGCGTACGCCGGGATCCACGGCCGGCTGCGCGAGCAGGCGGCGGCTCTGACCGCGGCCGGCGCGGGGCAGGCATGAGGCTGGACCTCGAGCTGGCCGAGCAGATGACGCGCGCCGCCTGCGACGCGGCGCGCGATGCCGGCTGCCTGGTGTCGGCCGCCGTGGTCGACGCCGGAGGGCATCTGGTGTCGTTCCGCCGGATGGACGGCGCGGAGTTCGCAGGCGCCACGATCGCCGTGGACAAGGCGTTCACCGCGGCCGGCAACCGGATCGCGACGCTCGACCTGCGCGACCAGGTCGCGCCGGGTGGTGACCTCGCCGGCTACTACGCGGCGGCCGGCGGGCGGTTCATCGCGTTCGGCGGCGGCGTTCCCCTGTGGTACGACGGGCTGGTGACGGGCGCCGTCGGGGTCAGCGGTGCGAGCGGCGAGCAGGACCACGCATTCGCCTCGGCCGGTGCTGCACTCTGGCTGCACGCGGGAGGTGCGCTCGATGGCTGAGTCCGAGGGGACGGGCGCGCGTCCGATCGGCCGGGTCCGGTTCATGGACGCCCAGCGGGTGAACCTCGACGGGTTCGCGACCGAGGACGCGCCGCTCGGCATGGTCGCCTACGACTCCCCGGCCGACCCGGTCCCGTCTCTGGTGGTCCGCGACGGCCGAGTGGTCGAGATGGACGGCAAGGCCGAGGCGGACTTCGACAGCATCGACGAGTTCGTCGCCCGGCACGGCCTCGACCTGGAGGTCGCCGACGAGGCGATGGCGCTCGACGACCTCGCCTATGCCCGGATGCTCGTGGACCCGTCGGTGCCCAGGGCCGAGCTCGTGCGTCTGGCGGCCGGGATGACACCCGCCAAGCTGGCGGCGCCGCTGGCGATGCTGCGGCCCGCCGAGCTGATGATCGCCATGACCAAGGTCCGGGCGCGCCGTACCCCGAGCAACCAGGCGCACGTGACCAACCGCCTGGACGACCCCCTGCTGCTGGCTGCCGACGCGGCGACCGCGGCGGCGTTCGGGTTCCGCGAGCTGGAGACGACCGTGCCGGTGCTCAACGACGCGCCGTCCAACGCACTGGCGGTGACGCTCGGCTCCGTCGTCGGCGCCCCCGGGGTGCTCGTCCAGTGCTCGGTCGAGGAGGCGCTGGAGCTGGAGCTCGGGATGCGCGGCTTCGTGTCGTACGCCGAGACGGTGTCGCTCTACGGCACGCACCAGGTCTTCGTCGACGGCGACGACACCCCGTGGTCCAAGGCGATCCTCGCGTCGGCGTACGCCTCTCGCGGGGTGAAGATGCGGGTCACCTCCGGTGGTGGGGCGGAGGCGCTGATGGGTGGGGCACAGGGCCACTCGATGTTCTACCTCGAGGCGCGCTGTGTGGCGCTGGCCCGCGCCATGGGCGCCCAGGGCGTGCAGAACGGCGGCATCGACTCCGCCTCGGTGGCCGCATCCGTGCCACGCGGTGTGCGCTCGCTCGCCGCGGAGAACCTCATGGTGATGCTGCGCAACCTCGAGTCGTGCTCGGGCAACGACGCCCTGATGAGCGAGTCGGAGATGCGGCGTACGGCGCGCACGCTGCCCACGCTGCTGGCGGGCTCGGACTTCATCTGCTCCGGCTTCGGGTCCATCCAGCGCTTCGACAACATGTTCGGGCCCAGCAACCTCAACGCCGAGGACATCGACGACTTCCTCGCCATCCAGCGCGACTGGGGGGTGGACGGCGGGCTGCGCACGGCCGACACCATCGAGCTCGAGCGGCTCCGTCGACGAGCAGCGCAGGTCGCCCGCGACATCTACGCGTGGTTCGGGCTGGCCGACTTCACCGACGAGCAGGTCGAGCTCGCGGTCGACGCCGCCGGGTCCAAGGACCTCGGAGACACCGACACGCTTGCCGTCCTCAACGCGGCGCACACCATCAAGACCTCCGGGATGACCGGGCTCGACGTGGTCTCGGCACTGGAGCAGTGCGGCTACCCCGAGGAGGCCCGACGGTTGCTGGACATGCTGGCGGCCCGGGTGAGCGGCGACTACTTGCAGACGGCCGCGATCTTCGACGAGTCGATGAACGTGCTGTCGCTGGTGACCGATCCCAACGACTACCTCGGCCCGGGCACCGGCTACGACCCGACGCCCGAGCGCCAGGCCGAGATCGACGCGATCCGCCAGCAGCGCTCGGTGGAGGACAACCGGCGCGCCCAGGACGACCCCGCGGAGTTCGCGCGCTTCTCCGTCGTGGGCGAGGCCGCGACCGGGACCGCCGCAGGCGAGGTCGTGATCGGCCTGTCGCCGGCCGTGGGGCGGGCGATCAGCAGGACCCTGTCCGGCCTGACGGTGTCGGAGGCGCTGGAGGAGGTGCTGGCCGGGCTCGAGGAGGAGGGCTGCACCGCGCGCCTCGTGCGGATGAACGACTCGATCGACCTCGGCTCGATCGGGCTCAAGGCGGCCCGGCTGTCGGGCTCGGGGATCGGGATCGGGCTGCAGGCCAAGGGCACCGCGCTGATCCACCGACGCGACCTACCGCCGCTGGCCAACCTGGAGCTGTACAGCGTCGCGCCCACGATCGGGCGCGCCGACTACCGGCTGCTGGGGGTGAACGCCGGACGGCACGCCAAGGGCGCCACCCCCGACCCGGCCCGCAACCCGTACTCCGACGAGGCCATCGAGGCGCGCTACCACACACGCGTCGTGGCCCTGGTCGCGATCGAGCGGACCCTGGCGACCGGCGGAGGGCCCGAGGAGCTGGCGTGGAAGGGCGAGTCGTGAGCCGCGCCTGGTCGGGCCGCGAGGCCGACGAGCTGAACGTCGACGGCGTCGTCGCCGGAGAGCTGGGCCCCGACGACATCCGGATCAGTCCCGAGACCCTGCGCCACCAGGCCGACGTGGCGCGGGCGCACGGCAACCCGCAACTCGCGGCCAACTTCGAGCGGGCGGCCGAGCTGACGGCGTTCGAGGAGTCGGAGGTGCTGGCGCTCTACGAGCTGCTCCGCCCGCGCCGCGCGACCGGCGACGAGCTCCGAGCCAAGGCCGACGAGCTCGAGGCACGCTCGGCGCCCATCTGCGCGGCGTTCGTGCGGGAGGCCGCGGCGGTCTACGAGCGGACCGGCCTGACCGCGTGAGCCTCCCGTGACGCTGGTCGCCGGGATCGACATCGGCAACGCGACGACGGAGATCGTGTTCGCCGAGTGGGTCGAGGGAGGCGCTCTGGTACCGGTCCTCGCCGCCCAGGTGCCGACGCGCGGGGTGAAGGGCTCGGCGACGTCGATCACGGCCGCGGCGGCGCTGGTGCGCAGCATGGCCGAGCGCGTCGGCTCGCTGCCGTCGCGCGCAGCGGTGGCGCGGCTGGTGCCGGTGCACACCGGCGTGGTCAGCGGCGTCGTCGCCGGGCCCGCGACCGGTCGGCTCTCCGTCGTACCCGTCGAGGGTCGGACGCTGGTGCGCGCTGGGTCTGCCGTCGGTCGGCCCGTGCCCTTGGGCGAGCTGGAGTCGTCGTCGGGCCCGGTGGTGGCCGTCGTACCTGCGGAGACCGGGTACGCCGCGACCGCCCGGGCGCTGAACGCCACGGCCGCCGAGGTGGTCGCCGTCGTGCTGGCCGACGACGAGGCCGTGCTCGTCGGGAACCGGCTCGACCGGCTGGTCCCCGTCATCGACCAGGTGCCGATCGACCAGGTGCTGGCGGCGTCCCTGGTGGCGCTCGAGGTCGCCGCGCCCGGCGGGGCGCTCGCCCGGCTCGTGGACCCGCTGTGGCTGACGTCGTCGCTCGGGCTCGAGGAAGGCGAGCGGGACGACGCCGCCACGGCCGCGTCGCAGCTGGCCGGCCGGTCCTCGGGACTGGTGCTGCTCGATTCCACGCCTGCGGGGCCGGCCGGTGCGGGCCCGCTGTCCGCCGTGGTGCGCAGCGAGTCGGGGTGGCGGCTCGCGGACGAGTCGGTGTCGGTGGCCGACCTGGCGGTCGTCGACGTGACCGAGACCGCCTGGCCCCGCCAGCCGGGGGACCACCGGCTCGCCGCGGCGTACCTCGCCGGCGCCGACGCCGCCGTCGACCCGTCGGCCGATCTCGCCGAGCGACTGGGTCTCCCGGTCGACCTGGTCGAGTCGGAGGCGTCGATGGCGGCCCTGGGCGCCGCCAGCACGCCCGGTGCCGATCCCGACGCCGCGGTCCTAGACCTGGGCGCCGGGACCGCCGACCTGGTCGTCGCGGAAGCGTCGGAGACCCGGGCGGGCTGTGGTGAGCTGCTGACGCTCGTCGTCGCCGAGGCGCTGGACACGACGCGGGGAGCGGCCGAGTGGGTCAAGCGCGGTCCCTGCGTACGGGTCGAGGGGCCGTCGGTGCGGGTGACCGAGGCGGGGGAGCGGTATCTCGACGAGGTCGTCGCGCCCGCGTCGGCGATCGGCCGGCTCGGCGTACCCGGTCCGGCGGGGCTGCTCGGCTTCGGCGGGGAGCTGCCCGCGGCGACCTGGCGCGCCGCGCGGTGGGCGCTCAAGGAGGAGGTCCTCGGACGGACGCTCCGGCTCACGCAGCTCGACCTGCCCGCGACCCTGGTGGTCGTGGGCGGTCCGGCCGGTGACGACGAGGCACTGACCGCGGTCTCCCGGCTCGTGCCCCCCGGGACCGTGGTCGGCCGCGCGAACGTCGCCGGCACCCTCGGCCACCGCCACGCCGTCGCCTGGGGCCTCGCCCTCACCGTAGGACGCTGACCTGGCGATTGCGTCACGCAATCGCCAGGTCAGCGGTTAGCGGTGGCCGGACCAGGTGCCGGCGCGGGCGGCTTCGGCGACCAGGTCGGCGAGGGGCTCGGTCATCTCCTTGACGGACGACGTCGTGAGCCGGATGTGGTCCGTGGCGGGCGGTGAGATCCAGAACGGGTCGCCACTGGCGGCGCGTACGCCGGCCGCGGCGAGGTGGAGCAGGGCCGCGCCCTGCTCGGCCACCGGCACCCAGACGTTGATGCCGTCTCGCCCCGGTACGTCGATCCCGCGCGCCGCCAGCGCGTCGGCCATCGCGGCGGTCCGCGAGGCGTACGTTGCTTGGGCGCGCGCCACGAGCGTCCGCGCGGCCGGGTCGGTCAGCAGGTTCAGCAGGATCGACTGCACCAGCCGGCTGCTCCAGCCCTGGCCGAGGTAGCGACGCTCGACGATCGGCCCGACGACCGCGGCCGGGCCCCCGACCGCGGCGAGGCGCAGGTCGGGACCATGGGTCTTGGAGAAGCTGCGGACGAGCACGGTCCGGTCGGGCAGCGACGAACCGAGCGAGACCGGCGGGCCCGACGGCGTACCCCCGGCGGAGTCGTCCTCGACGACCACGACGTCTCGTCCGTCGAGCGCCGCGGCCAGCTCGGCCGCTCGTGCGGGCGAGAGCGACTGTCCGGACGGGTTCTGTCCCCAGGGCTGGAAGAACAGCACCTTGGCCCCGGCGTCGAGCGCGGCGACGACCTGGGCCACGACCGGCCCCTCGCAGTCGTAGCCCACGCCGATCGGAACGGCGCCGGCCATCTCCAGCAGGTCGAGCAACGGCGGGAAGCACGGCTGCTCCACCGCGACCCGGTCACCGAAGCGCAGGTGGGCGGCGACGAACTGGCTGTGCGCGTCCATCGCCCCGTCGACCACGGTGAGGGCCTCGACGGCGTTCGGCCACGACTCCTCGACCAGCGCCCGCAGCCCCGGCACGACCGGCTCCTCGAGGTAGGAGTGCGCGGTCTCGTCGCGGGGGATCCGCTGCATGGCGGCGTGCAGGTCCGGCAGCAGGCGCGGGTCGGGCAGCCCCGTCGACAGGTCCAGTCGGTACGCCGCGTGCGCGTCGAGGGCGCGGCGGTAGCGCCGTGGGCCGACCGACGCCTCGCGTACCCGCGTGCCCCGCCGCCCGTCGGTCTCGATCAGCCCGGCCCGGGCCAGCTGCGACCACGCCGCGCTGATCGTGGCCGGAGCGACCTGGAGGTCGCGCGCCACCCGGCGGATCGGGGGCAGTCGCTCCCCGGGTCGGAGCGTCCCGCGGTCGATGCCCGCCGACAGGGCGAGCGCGATCCCCTTGGCCGAGCGGTCGTCGACGGACTCGACCAGCTCCTGCCACATGTTTTGTAACATAGCAATGAAAGCATTGCTCCAGGTAGGTTCAGGTCGATATTTTCGCGGCATGACGACGCGCATCACGCACTGGACCAACGGCTCGGCCACGGCAGGCGGCTCCGGTCGCACCGGTCCGGTCTTCAACCCGGCCACCGGCGAGCAGACCGGCGAGGTCGACCTCGCCAGCAAGGCCGAGCTCGACGCGGTCGTCGCCAGCGCGACCGAGGCGGCCGCCACCTGGCGCTCCGCGTCGCTGGCCACCCGCAGCGGCGTGCTGTTCAAGTTCCGCGAGCTGCTCGCCGCGGGGGTCGACGACCTCGCCGCCATCATCACCGCCGAGCACGGCAAGGTGCTCGGCGACGCCAAGGGCGAGATCGCCCGCGGCCTGGAGAACGTCGAGTACGCCTGCGGCGTGGCCGAGCACATGAAGGGCGGCTACTCCGAGCAGGCCGGCACCGGCGTCGACGTGTACTCCATCCGGCAGCCGCTCGGCGTCGTCGCCGGCATCACGCCGTTCAACTTCCCGGCGATGGTGCCGCTGTGGATGTGCGCCAACGCGATCGCGACCGGCAACGCGTTCATCCTCAAGCCCTCCGAGAAGGACCCCAGCGCCTCACTGTTCCTCGCCGAGCTCTGGAAGAAGGCCGGCCTGCCCGACGGCGTCTTCTCGGTGGTGCACGGCGACAAGGAGGCCGTCGACGCGATCCTCGACCACCCCGGCATCGCCGCGGTCAGCTTCGTGGGCTCGACCCCGATCGCCCGCTACATCTACGAGACCGGCACCCGCAACGGCAAGCGGGTCCAGGCTCTCGGCGGGGCGAAGAACCACATGCTCGTCCTGCCCGACGCCGACGTCGACATGGCCGCCGACGCCGCGGTCTCGGCGGCGTACGGCGCGGCGGGCGAGCGCTGCATGGCGATCTCGGTGGCCGTGGCGGTCGGCGACGTCGCCGACCCGCTGGTGGACGCGATCGCGGCCCGGCTGCCCAAGCTGCGCATCGGCGACGGGACCGACCCCGACTCCGAGATGGGTCCGCTGATCACCCGCGAGCACCGCGACAAGGTCGCCGACTACGTCCGCCAGGGCGTCGAGGCCGGCGCCACGGCGGTCGTGGACGGGCGGGACGCGGACGTGCCGCAGGACGGCTTCTTCCTCGGGACGACGCTGCTCGACCGCGTGAGCCCGGACATGACCGTCTACACCGACGAGATCTTCGGTCCGGTGCTCTGCGTCGTCCGCCAGGACTCCTACGACGAGGCGATCGCGCTGATCAACAGCAACCAGTTCGCCAACGGCACCGCGATCTTCACCCGTGACGGCGGTGCCGCGCGACAGTTCCAGTTCGACGTCGAGGTCGGCATGGTGGGCGTCAACGTCCCGATCCCGGTGCCGGTGTCGTACTACTCGTTCGGCGGGTGGAAAGCCTCGCTCTTCGGGGACACCCACATGTACGGCCCCGAGGGCATCTCCTTCTACACCCGTGGCAAGGTCGTCACGTCCCGCTGGCCCGACCCGGCGACGTCCAAGATCGACCTCGGCTTCCCCACCCACCGCTGAGCACGGAGGACACCCATGACCCCGACGTACGACGGTCCGCTGGCCGGCATCCCCACCGACGAGGAGTCGGTCCGCAAGCTGGACCGGGCCCACGTCTTCCACTCGTGGTCGGCGCAGGCGCTGATCGACCCGCTGCCGATCGCCAGCGCGTCCGGCTCGCGCTTCACCGACTACGCCGGCAAGGAGTACCTCGACTTCTCCAGCCAGCTCGTCAACGTCAACATCGGCTACCAGCACCCCAAGCTGACGAAGGCGATCGCCGACTACGCCCAGCAGATGACGACCATCCAGCCGTCGTTCGCCAACGACGCGCGCTCGGAGGCAGCGCGCCTGATCACCGAGGTCGCCGGCCACGACCTCAACCAGGTGTTCTTCACCAACGCCGGCGCCGAGGCCAACGAGAACGCCATCCGCCTGGCCCGGCTGCACACCGGCCGCCCGAAGATCCTCGCGATGTACCGCAGCTACCACGGCGCCACCCACGGCGTCATCGGGCTGACCGGCGACCCGCGGCGCTGGGGGACCGAGCCGCACACCATCCCGGGCATCGTGCACTTCTGGGGTCCCTACCCCTACCGCTCGGCGTTCCACTCCTCGTCTCCCGAGGAGGAGACGACCCGCGCGCTCCAGCACCTGCGCGACACGATCATGGTCGAGGGCGCGGGCACGATCGCCGGGATCATCCTCGAGCCGGTCGTCGGCACCAACGGCATCCTGGTCCCGCCGCCGGGCTATCTGGCCGGCGTCCGCGACATCTGCGACGAGCACGGCATCCTGCTGATCGCCGACGAGGTGATGGCCGGGTTCGGCCGGTGTGGCGAGTGGTTCGGCATCCAGCACTGGGACGTCCGCCCCGACCTGATCTCCTTCGCGAAGGGCGTGAACTCCGGGTACGTCCCGCTCGGTGGCGTCGTCATCAGCGACCCGATCGCCGAGACGTTCCAGCAGCGCGCCTACCCCGGCGGCCTCACCTACTCCGGGCACCCACTGGCCTGTGCGAGCGCGGTGGCGTCGATCGAGATCTTCAAGGCGGAGGGGATCATCGAGCACGCCCGCGCACTCGGCACCGACGTGATCGGCCCCGAGCTGGAGAAGATCGCGGCGAAGCACCCGTCTGTCGGCGAGGTGCGCGGACTCGGGGTGTTCTGGGCGGTCGAGCTGGTCAAGGACCGCGACACCCGCGAGCCGCTCGTGCCCTACAACGCCGCCGGCGACGCCGCGGCCCCGATGAACGCGTTCGCCGCCGCCTGCAAGCAGCGCGGGCTGTGGCCGATGACGCACTTCAACCGCACGCACGTCGTACCCCCGTGCACCATCACCGAGCAGGACCTCCGCGAGGGCCTGGGCATGCTCGACGAGGCCCTCGACACCGCCGACTCCTACTACACCGGCAGCTGACGCCCGTCTCCTGAGAAAACGCGGACGAATCGGGCCGAAGCCCGGGCGCGTCGCCGATCTCGTCCGCGTTTTCCGCCACGAGGCCCGCTCGCTACGCTCCGGGGCATGGCCGACTGCTGCGACGACTCGGGCACGGACTACTACGACCTCGGTGACCACCACCGACCGGTCACGACCGGCTCGGCCGAGGCGCAGGCGTGGTTCGACCGCGGCCTGGCCTGGACCTACGGGTTCCACCACGAGGAGGCGAGGCGCTGCTTCGAGCGTGCGGTGGGGGCCGACCCCGAGTGCGCGATGGCCCACTGGGGGATGGCCTATGTCGTCGGGCCCAACTACAACCTCGCCTGGGACGACTTCGACCCGACCAGCCTGGCCGACTCCCTGACCATCGCCCGGCAGGCCCGCGAGAACGCCGAGCGGCTCGCCCCGGCCGCCTCCGAGGTCGAGCGGGCCCTGATCGAGACCCTGGCCGCGCGCTATCCGGTCGTCGACGCCACCGAAGGCGACCCGGGCTGGTGCGAGGGACACGCGGCGGCCATGCGTACGACGTACCAGCGGTTCCCCGACGACCTCGACGTCGCCGCGCTGTTCGCCGAGGCGCTGATGAACGTCACGCCGTGGCAGATGTGGGACCTGCACACCGGGTTGCCCGCGGAAGGAGCGCACACGGTGGAGTGCCGCGAGGTCCTCGAGCGGGCCCTGGCCGACCCGGCCGCGCGGCGCCATCCCGGGATCCTGCACATGTACATCCACCTCATGGAGATGTCGCCGACCCCCGAGGCCGCGGCCGAGGCGAGCGACCTGCTGCGCGACCTGGTCCCCGACGCCGGGCACCTGCGGCACATGCCGACGCACATCGACGTGCTGCTGGGGCGCTACCGCGCCGTCATCGACTCCAACCAGGCCGCCTACGAAGCAGACGAGCGGTACGTCGCCCGCGAGGGCGTCATGAACGCGTACACGCTGTACCGCTGCCACGACCTGCACTTCCTCGTGTACGGCGCGATGCTGCTCGGCGATCGCGGCACGGCCCTCGACGCCGCCGACCGCCTGCTCGCCGCGATCCCCGAGTCGCTGCTGCGCGTCGAGTCGCCGCCGATGGCCGACCTGCTCGAGGGCTTCGCCGCCATCCGCGTGCACGTGATGATCCGCTTCGGCATGTGGGCCGAGCTCGCCGCCGAGCCGTTGCCGGTCGACTACGAGCTGTACGCCGCGACGACGGCGTTCGTCCACTACGGGCGCGGCGTCGCCCACAGCGCCACCGGCAACGTCGGCGAGGCGGAGCGCGAGCGGGAGCTCTTCGTGGCCGCGAAGGCGCGCGTCCCCGAGAGCCGCACGCTGTTCAACAACACCGTGGCCGACATCCTGGCCGTCGCCGCGCAGATGCTGGACGGCGAGCTGCTCTACCGTCGCGGCGAGTACGACGCGGCCTTCGCCGCCCTGCGCAGCAGCATCGAGCTCGACGACCACCTGCCGTACGACGAGCCCTGGGGCTGGATGCAGCCGACCCGCCACGCCTACGGCGCGCTGCTGCTGGAGCAGGGCCACGTCGAGGAGGCGGCCGCGGTCTACCGCGCCGACCTCGGACTCGACGACTCCCTGCCGCGGGCCCTGCGACACCCGCGCAACGTCTGGAGCCTGCACGGCTACCACGAGTGCCTGACCCGGCTCGGCCGAGCCGACGAGGCTGCCGCGATCAAGGCCGACCTCGACGCCGCCCAGGCGCTGACGGACGTGCCGGTCGTGGCCAGCTGCGCCTGCCGGACAGTAGCCTGAGCCATGGCCTCGTGGCGTTCGAAGCTGGGCGCGTTCCTGCAGCGATGGCGCAACCTGCGCCGCGAGCGACGCAGGATCGACGACGCCCTCGCCGACCAGCGCATGGCCGACGAGCTGGACCGAGCCCCGGCCAACCGGTTCCCACCGGGACACGTGTAGACGGCCGCTAGCGTCGTTCCGTGATCGTCGTCAACCGCTTCCGCGTCCCGGAGGCCGAGCAGGGCGCCTTCCGCGACGACCTCGAGCGAGCGCGCGAGACGCTCTCGCTCCAGACGGGCTTCGTCGCCGGCCGGATCGGGCGCAACGTCGACGACCCGGAGCTCTGGGTGCTCACCACCGAGTGGGACGGCCCGGGCGCCTACCGCCGCGCCCTGTCGGCGTACGACGTGAAGCTGGCGGCCGTACCGACCCTGAGCCGCGCCATCGACGAGCCCAGCGCCTACGAGCCGGTGCGACCCGGGACCGCCCTGAACGTCAGTCAGGCGCGCTCGTTAGGCTGAAGACTCCGATCTGACCGACAGCCAGCCGGCCCGACCCCAGGAGCACCGCTCGTGGCCAAGCCACCTCCCAGCACCCTCGACAAGATCATCTCGCTGTGCAAACGACGGGGCTTCGTGTTCCCCTCCGGCGAGATCTACGGCGGCACCCGCTCCGCATGGGACTACGGGCCCCTCGGCGTCGAGCTGAAGGAGAACATCAAGCGGCAGTGGTGGCGCTTCATGGTGACCACCCGCGACGACGTCGTCGGCGTCGACTCCTCCATCATCCTGCCCACCCGCACGTGGGAGGCCAGCGGTCACCTGGCGACGTTCACCGACCCGCTGGTCGAGTGCCAGTCGTGCCACAAGCGGTTCCGCGAGGACCATCTCCAGGAGGAGTACGCCGGACGGCACGACGTCGCCGATCCCGACACGGTCGACATCAACGAGTCGGTGCCCTGCCCCCACTGCGGCAACCGGCACACGTGGACCGAGCCACGGAACTTCAACATGATGCTGAAGACCTACCTCGGCGTCATCGAGGACGAGTCGGGCCTGCACTACCTGCGCCCGGAGACCGCCCAGGGGATCTTCCTCAACTTCGCCAACATCGTGACCAGCTCGCGGATGAAGCCGCCCTTCGGGATCGCCCAGATGGGGAAGAGCTTCCGCAACGAGATCACGCCGGGCAACTTCATCTTCCGCACCCGCGAGTTCGAGCAGCTCGAGATGGAGTTCTTCGTCAAGCCGGGCGAGGACGAGGAGTGGCACCAGTACTGGATCGACGAGCGCACGCGGTGGTACACCGAGCTCGGGATCGACCCGGCCCATCTGCGGCACTACGAGCACCCCCAGGAGAAGCTCTCCCACTACTCCAAGCGCACCGTCGACATCGAGTACGACTTCGGCTTCTCCGAGCGCGGCTTCGAGGAGCTCGAGGGCGTCGCCAACCGCACGGACTTCGACCTCAAGGCGCACACGGAGGCCTCCGGCCAGGACCTGTCGTACTTCGACCAGGCCAGCAACGAGCGCTACGTGCCCTACGTCATCGAGCCCGCGGGCGGGCTGACCCGCAGCCTGATGGCGTTCCTGCTCGACTCCTACACCGAGGACGAGGCGCCCAACACCAAGGGCGGCGTCGACACCCGTACGGTCCTGCGCCTCGACCCGCGGCTGGCGCCGGTCAAGGTCGCCGTGCTGCCGCTGAGCCGCAACCCCGACCTGTCGCCGAAGGCTCGCGACCTCGCCACCCAGCTGCGGGCGCGCGGCTGGAACGTCGACTTCGACGACTCCGGCGCGATCGGCCGCCGCTACCGGCGCCAGGACGAGATCGGGACGCCGTACTGCGTCACGGTCGACTTCGAGACGCTCGACGACCAGGCCGTCACCGTCCGCGAGCGGGACTCCATGGGGCAGGAGCGGATCGCGCTGGACCAGGCGGCCGGGTACTTCGCCGAGCGGCTGCTGGGGTGCTGAGTCGGACCGATTCTGGACTCACCCGGCACAATGACCGGATGATCGCGAACGTGCGCCGCCGAGCGCCCCGCCCGCTGGGCGTCCTCGCCGCAGCGGCTGCGACGGCCCTGCTGCTCGCCGGCTGCGGCGGGGGATCCTCGTCACCCAGCGCCGGTGACGGAGGCTCGACCGGCTCCGACTCCGGCCCCTCGTCCGGGTCGTCCGGCTCGTCGGGCGGGAGCGGGGGGAGCACGCCCAGCACGGCCGCCGGTGTGAGCCTGACCCCGCAGGGCACCGCGCTGACGCTCGGCCAGACCGCGCGGGTGACCTGGCAGCCCCAGGGCAAGGGCACGAGCGTCGCCGCGATCACCGTGACCAAGCTGCAGAAGATGTCGATCAGCGCGTTCTCCGACTGGCGCCTGGACAAGAAGACCCAGCACTCCACGCCGTACTTCGTGCACGCCACGATCCGCAACCTCGGCAACACCGACCTGTCGGGGACCGTGGTGCCGCTGTACCTGCTCGACCAGAGCAACACGCTGCTGCAGCCGTCGAGCTTCCAGGCGAGCTACCCGCCGTGCCCGAGCCAGCCGCTCCCGCCGAAGTTCAAGCACGGCAAGACCGCCCGAGTCTGCCTGGTCTACTTCATCCTCCACCACGGCACGCTCCAGGCGATCAGCTTCCGCCCGACCGGCGACTTCGACGCGATCACGTGGAAGGGCCACGTCGGCAGCGGCCACTGAGTTTGGCCGACGGCGCCGCCGCGCCGGACAATCGAGGCATGACGCTGACGCCGGGTCCACTGGAGCTGGGCTCGCTGACGGTGCCCGTGCCGGTGGTGCTCGCGCCGATGGCGGGCATCACCAACGCGGCGTACCGCCGGCTCTGCGCCGAGCAGGGCGCCGGGCTCTACGTCTGCGAGATGATCACCAGCCGAGGTCTGGTCGAGCGTGACTCGACGACGCTGAAGATGCTGGTCTTCGACGAGCTCGAGACCACTCGGTCGGTTCAGCTCTACGGCACCGACCCGGCGTACGTCGGCAAGGCGACCGAGATCCTGTGCGCCGAGTACGGCGTGCACCATGTCGACCTCAACTTCGGCTGCCCGGTCCCGAAGGTCACCCGCAAGGGCGGCGGGGGAGCGCTGCCCTGGAAGCGTGGTCTGCTCGGCGAGATCCTGCGCTGCGCCGTCGGTGCCGCGGAGCCGTACGGCGTACCGGTGACGATGAAGACCCGCAAGGGCCTCGACGAGGACCACCTGACCTATCTCGACGCCGGCCGGATCGCGCAGGAGTCCGGTGTCGCCGCGATCTCGCTGCACGGACGCACGGTGGCGCAGTCCTACAGCGGTCAGGCCGACTGGGACGCCATCGGCCGGCTCGCGGAGAGCGTCGACATCCCGGTCCTGGGCAACGGCGACATCTGGGAGGCGGGCGACGCGCTGCGGATGGTCGAGGAGACGGGAGCCGCCGGAGTCGTGGTCGGGCGCGGCTGCCTCGGTCGACCGTGGCTCTTCCGCGACCTCGCCGCCGCCTTCTCGGCGTCCCCGCTGGATGAGGGTCGCGCCACTCTGCCCACGCTCGGCGAGGTCCGCACGATGATGCGCCGGCACGCCGAGCTGCTCAGCGAGCACATGGGGGAGGAGCGCGGGTGCAAGGAGTTCCGCAAGCACGTCTCGTGGTACCTCAAGGGCTTCCGCGCCGGCGGCCCGCTGCGCCACTCCCTGGCTCTGGTCGACTCTCTGTCCGCCCTCGACGTCCTGCTCGACGAGCTCGACCCGGACGAGCCGTTCCCGGTCTCGGAGCTGGGTGCGCCGCGGGGGCGCCAGGGATCGCCGCGGGCGAAGGTGGCACTCCCCGAGGGCTGGCTCGACGACACCGACGGCACGTCGCTCCGCCTGACCGAGGACGCCACCGAGACCACCGGCGGCTGAGTCGTCCCTCACACCGCGGGACGGGGATTCCACCTCACGAGCGGCGTGTGCTTGACTGCCTACTTCGGCGTCGTGTCCGAATCGTGACCTGCGGGGGGGCCATGCAGGCGGTGACCACGACGCGCCCGTCCGACAACGACAGCTAGGAATCAGCGCTGTGGCTCGCCACAAGCGGGAAACCAACGCCCGCCGGTTCGTGACCCTCGCCGGGAACCGCACGTCCAGGTTCGCGGTCGGGATCGCGACCGTCGCCACGGTGCCGGCCGTCGCGCTGGGTGTCGTCCACGCCGAGACTCCCCTGGACATCGCGGCCGACAAGCCGCCGCCGCTGCACCTCGACTCCAACCGCTACGACAACGCTCCGGTCTCCCGGGGGTTCGACCGCACGGCCGAGGCTCGTTTCCAGCAGGGCATCGCCGCCCAGCAGGCCACAGCCCATGCCGTAGCCAAGGCCCACGTCAAGAAGTGGGCCAGCGCCGACCTCAACCTCTGGTCGAGCTCTGAGCAGGCGGCCCGGCAGATCGGTCTCCTGCAGGAGGGCAAGCCGGTACTCGTGACCGGACGCGCCGCCGACGGCCGGGTCGAGGTGGTCATCGCGGGTCAGTCGCGGTGGGTCACCGCGGGATATCTCTCGGACAGCCGGCCCGACGGCGTCACGGTCTCGGCCGGGCTCTCGATGGCTCCGTGCCCGGACAGCTCCGTGGAGTACCGCCTGACCCCGAGCGCCGTCCTCCTCTACCGCTCGGTGTGCCACGCCTTCCCGCAGATCACGTCGTACGGCGGATGGGACGCCCACGGCGAGCACGTCACCGGCAAGGCGCTCGACATCATGACCAGCGACGTCGCCCTGGGCAACCAGATCGCCGCGTGGCTCCAGGCCCACGCCTCGCAGCTCCACATCTACGACATCCTGTGGCGCCAGCACATCTGGACGCCGGTGCGCGCCTCGGAGGGCTGGCGGCTCTTCGCCGACCGCGGCTCACCCACCGCCAACCACATGGACCACGTCCACGTGAGCGTCTACTGACCGGATCCCGCAATTCGGGTCGTCCGCCTGACGTAGGGGAGTAGCCCCACGTCAGGCGGACGACGTCCCCTAGTCTCGGCTCGATGTCCGGTGACCTGGCGGCCTACGACGAGGCCGCACACGAGCGCTGGGTCGACGAGCCGCCCAAGCGGGTCGAGGCGCCCGAGCGGACGCCGTTCGAGCGCGACCGGGCCCGGCTCGTGCACGCCGCGTCGAGTCGGCGACTCGCGGCCAAGACCCAGGTCGTGGGGCCGCAGAGCGACGACTTCGTCCGCAACCGGCTCACGCACAGCCTCGAGGTCGCGCAGATCGCCCGCGACCTGGCCCGAGCGCTCGGCTGTGAGCCCGACCTCGTGGAGACGGCCGCCCTCGCCCACGACCTCGGGCACCCGCCGTTCGGGCACAACGGCGAGCGCGCGCTGGCTCTCGCGGCGGAGGGGTGCGGCGGGTTCGAGGGGAACGCCCAGACGCTTCGGCTGCTGACGCGGCTGGAGGCCAAGACCTTCGGCCCGGACGGCCGCTCCGCCGGGCTGAACCT
>JASGIN010000004.1:0-623994 GCA_049841015.1 Nocardioides sp. | reverse complement strand
ACGTATTGCTAAGGTTAATAGGGAAACACGATAGAATCCGAACAGCACCTGGAGCGCGTGGTGCGCCTCATGCCGAGCCTGGAGAAGCTGGCAGACGCGGTGTCCCGCACCCCCTCCTAGGCCCGGCGCACCAGCCGCACCAGGCAGTCCCACGCGGTCGCGGCGGGCTCGCCGACCTGGCGGGCGACGCGTCCGGCGTGCAGCACCTCGACGCCTCACCGTCGAGGTCCGCGAGCACTCTCCTGCGCCGTCATCAGCACGGCCGCGTCGGGCGGGCCGCCGACGCCTTCGGTGAGGTTGGTCAGGTCGTGGGCGACCCAGAGCAGGGTGCCGCCGACGCGCAGGGCGGCGAAGGCGTTGCGCGCGGCCGCGCGACGTTCCTCGGCGGGGAGCTGGAGGTAGGCCACGAGGCACACGTCGTACGCCGGCTCCTCGGGTCGCCAGGTCGTCGCGTCGGCGCACACCCACTCGATGTCGAGGTCGGCGGCGATGGTGTGTCCCTTGTCCAGCCCCGCCTGCGAGAAGTCGACGGCGGTGACCCGCCACCCCTGCCGAGCCAGCCAGATGGCGTTGCGCCCCTCGCCGGCCGCGAGGTCGAGGGCTCGGCCGGGCCGCAGGCCGGCGAGCTCGGCCTCGACGAGCTTGGTTGGGGCCCGCCGACCAGACCAGCTCGCTCGCGCGATACCGCGCGTTCCACTCCTCCGCGTCCATGGCGACATTGTCGCGGGCCGTGCCCGGCGTGCCGCAGACGGTAGCGTCGGAGCATGCACCGCAGCCGGATCGGCGTGTTCCTGATCGACCACCCCGCGGAGTCCTACGACGCCGCGGCCGCCTTCTGGGCCGCGGCTCGCGGCTCCGAGCGCCGAGGCAACCCCGACGATCTCGACGACCCCTACGAGGCTCTCGACGCCCTGCCCGGCGGCGTGAAGCTGGAACTCCAGCGCACCGGCGCGGGCACACCGCCGCGGGTACACCTCGACATCGAGACCGACGACGTCGCGGCCGAGCTCGCCCGGGTGCAGGCGCTCGGTGCGGAGGTCGTCGCGGGCTACGAGGACTGGGCGGTGCTGGCCGATCCCGGCGGCATGCTCTTCTGTGTGGTGCCGATCCAGACCGAGGACTTCGACGCCCACGCCACGACGTGGGAGTGATGACAGCGGCAGAGCGGTGAACCGGCTCAGTGACGCGACGTCGCCGTATCTGCTCCAGCACGCCGACAACCCCGTCGACTGGTGGGAGTGGGGCGAGGGGGCGTTCGCGGAGGCGCGGCGGCGCGACGTCCCGATCCTCCTGAGCGTGGGTACGCCGCGTGGCACTGGTGCCACGTGATGGCGCTGCGCGCAACGTTGCCGCTCACGGGGCCGGTTCACGCCTGATACGAGCGTGAATCGGGCCGTTCAGTTCCGTCCAGGTACATCGCTGGACGCGGTTTCCGGGCTTGTTCGTATCAACAATTCGTATCACTTAGTGGCCCGCGATCAGCAGTGAGAGCGCCCGGGTGGCGGTGTAATCGTGCCATCACTTCTCGCGGATCATGTAGTGCAGGTCCCACCCCATGTCCTCGATCTCCACTGATGCCGCCGTAAGTTCCGGGCGCGTCAGGAAGTCCCGCATCGACGCCAACGGGCACTCGTGATCCATTCGCGAGTGTGCAATCCGAAGATGCTTTCCCGTCATAGGGTCAGCCGACGCGGACTCCGGTAGCCACGGGGCCAATCCGATGACGCCAACCACGGCCGGGCCGTCAGCGACTGACACTGCGGTTCGACCACCCATCGAATGCCCGATCAGAACAATCGGCTGCCGGGGGTGCACTTCGTGGATAGCTTCGACTGCCGCTCGAGCCTCGAGTACCGGGGTGGGTTTGTCGTCTCGATCCCATCCTGCGAGCCGGTGCCGCAGTGTCCAGACTGCGACTCCATGACGACGTGTCCGTTTCGCTAGTCCGTTCGCGATGCGTTCGGCGTTGGTCCCCGGTGAGGGCCATCGACGACTCGGTCTGACTGCCTTCGCCCTCTTGTCAGTCCCACCGTGGAGCACCAGAGCGCAACCGTCGACAGTCCCCTCCTCGTCGACCCGCATCAACTGGTTCGCATTCAAGAGCACCACAGCATTGGACCAGTGGGCAGCGACTGCCGCACGTGTCCTGTTCGAGTGGCGGATGGCCGCGCCGGCGACGGCCCTCGCCATCCGGGGCGCCGTCTATGGACGAGGGGTTAGACCAGGGTCTCCACGACGTTCTGTGCCTGGCCGAGCACCTCGTTGGCGAAGTCGATGAGGCGCTCGCGCTCGTCTCCCCTCAACGTCATCAGGTGCTGAACATTGATCGTCACGACGGCGAATGAGCCGTGGGCAGCAATCTCCACAAACTCCTGGTAGCGCGCCTTCTCACCTTCGCTGAGGAAGTTCCACTGGGTGGGCCGCGGTGCGAGTTGCGATGCCCAGCGCTCCAGGGCGTGACCCGCGTGAACGGCGATGTAGTCGAGAGTTGATGTTGCTCGCGGAAGAATCTGGACGAGGGCATCAAAGCCGGGCTTCGTCGCTGCGATCTCGGCGTCCGCTTCATCCAATCGACGTGCGAGCTCCTCCTGCTGCTTGCGATTTCCGCTTTGCCATCCAGACCAACCCCCCGACGGCCAGCAGGAGAGCAGGGGCCGCGACGATGCTCGTGAGCAGCATTGTGCCGCCTGCGACGCCTGCCCCTCCGGCAGCCAACGTGCCGCCGCCCAGAAGCGCAAGCGCGGCGTTGGTTGCGGCTGCTCCCGACAGCCCGGAGATCGCGGCCCCCGTTGAGGCCGTGCCGAAGGAAACGGCAGCCATGAAGGTGCCGTATGCCGCGGCGCCGCCGACTGCCGCCCCCGCTGCTGCGCCACCGGCGCCGCCTGCGAGTACATGAGCAATCCCATGTGATGTGAACCGCAACCGAGCAGTCGCCTCGCTCTTCACGTCGTCGGTGTCGTCGCCATCCATGAGCCCTGACGGATCCGGCTGTGGTGCACCCTCCACTTCGCCGGCAACGTCGACGAAGCGCATGAAGAAGTCGTCACGGGCGCGGTCGTGCGCTTCGTTGAACGAGTCCCCAAGTTCGGTGACCAGAGCGGTCCGGTGCGCGATCTCGGCTTGGATCCGCTTCACTCGATCCTTCAAACGTTCGCGTCCCGCCGTCGGTCCGGCACCAACAGCGGAAGCTCGCGGCGGCGTCTGCCACAGGGCCAAGGACAGCCCCACCAGGGGCAGGGCTTGTGCGACTGGCTGCCTCCCGCTCCAAGTCAGTCGGCGTGAGCTCTAGGGCGCGTGCCAGGCCCTCAAATCGCTCCCGACCGGGTCGAGTCAGGCCGCTCTCGATCCTGGAGATCGAGACGCCAATCCGCCGACCGTAACCGGCCGCGGTCCCAAGCGCCTCCTGCGTCATGCCCTTCGCCTCGCGGTGCTCGCGGATCACCTCGCCGAGCACATCCGTTGAGTACGTGTTCATAGCGTCAGCATAGCGCACATAGTTCGCTTAGACTCTTGACGGCACTCACATTAGTCACTAAACTGAGACTGACCTGCACATCAACCTTCGAAGGAGGAAGACCATGGCACGCATCAACACCAGCAGGTTGGTCATCCAGGCGACCGACATCGCCGACCGCGCCAACTTCGTTCGCACGGACCCCGCCGTCGTCAAGGCCTGGAAGGAAGCCAACTGGACCTTCACCAGGCCTTCCGATCCACAACCGTCGCCGTCCTGGAGACGAGGTCGGCTTGGGGGCGCGCCGGTGACCGGCGGCTCCGAGCAGCCCGCGCTGTGTAGCGCCGCCCGGACACGCTTGGCTGAAAGGGAAGTCACGTGGCATTCCAACTCCTCATCCCCGCCGCGCTTGCTCCGGCCTTCGCAGTTGGCGAGATCACGCTCATGTCCACTGCGGCCGGCGCGACTACGACGTTGGTGGGCGCCTCCGGAACGATCGTTGGTACCGCCACGCTGGTCCCGACGGCGAGCGCCACCGCTGGCGGTGCAACGGTGGTTGCCGGGGCGGCGGCGCCGCCAGGGCAACGGCGGCTGCAGCGGCGTCAACCTTGGTCCTACCCATAACGCTCGCTGTCGGCGGGGCACTTCTGGTCGGAGGTGGCTGTTACCTGCTGTACCGCAGCCGACGATCCAGGGAACAGGCAGACGGTCTGGTTGCCCCGAACGTCCCGGAGGGAGTCGACGTGGAAGCAGCCGTGCGGGAGGCCCAGGGCATCGTTGATCGCGAGTACCGGCGCCTAACCGAAGGGCTGCCTCGACCGCTTGTCGTCCTGCGCGAGGTGGATGCATCCGGGGGCGCAGCCGCGTAAGTGTTGTGCGCTGCGCGGGCGCTTCCGACGAGGTGTCCTGGAGGTTCGTCGTTTGTGTGGCGTGCCAGTCTGATCCCGAGACGTTCTCGACATCCCCGTCCCGATGTCAGGCTCGGAGCCGTGCCAAGCCCCGCGCGAGTTCGTTCCGTCGTCGATGAGATCCAGCTGACGTCTCTTGAGTCGCTCGAGTCGGAGTGGAGGGCTGGGCGGCGCGAGAACGCATTGGTCATGCTGCGCGAGCGGGGCGTGTCCAAAGACCTGATACAGGCCAGGTACAGCGGGCGGCATCCCTTCGAGCTGTTTCAGAATGCCGAGGACGCGGCCGCGGAGAGCGAGATCATCGGTCGCGTGCACTTCGAGGTAGCCGACACCGCTCTCCTGGCTGGCGACAACGGCGCAGGGTTCGCAGCCAAGCACGCTCGGGCGATCTCGACTCTTGGCGCCTCGACTAAGGATCTCGAGCCGATTCGCCAGGCTGTCTGGACAGCTAGCGGGCGTTAGGTATGACTCGTTCGTCACCAAAGGTCCCCGGCCCGGCGGCCCTACTGGCGATAGCCGAACGGTGTGAAGGTGAGGAGTCTCTGGCGAAGCAGCCAGGCATTAGGGCGACGCGGTCCGCTCCTTCGTCGCTCCCCGCGTCACCAACGACGAACGGTGGAGGAGTCGCCGCCGGGTAGTGTCAGAACTCCAGTGGCACCACCGTCGCTGTTCGTTCAGACCTTCTCTACTTCATCAAGGAGAACGGGCGCTTGGTCGAGGAGGCCTTGGTCGACACAAATCCGTGGGGGCAGTGCGAGATTGAGCCAAATCCCGGCGAGCCGGCCAAACAACCATAGGCTGTCGGGCATGTCGACAGACCCTGCGGCTGCAGAGCCGACCGCATCTGCCGTCCACGAATCTCAGCTCGCTGGCGGTGAGAACAAGCACGTTGAGTTCAAGTCCTCCATTCGATGGGATCGCGAACTCAAGACAGTCAATCGGGACCTCTCCAAGGTCGTCGCCAAGACGATCGCTGGCTTCATGAACGCCGACGGTGGCACTCTCTACATCGGCGTCGACGACGACGGAGGTGTTCTCGGCATCGAAGCCGACATTGCGTCGCTGTCGACGCAGTCGATAGATGGGTTCGAGCGTGCCGCGCATCAGGCGCTGTCGAATCATCTCGGGGCCGACGTTAGTCCCCGAGTCGACCTCACTTTCCCTGAAGTCGACGGCAAGCAGATTTGCGTTGTCCACTGCCCACCCCATAGCGGAGCTGTGTTCTTTAGGGATGGTGACCGACAGGAGTTCTATGTTCGCGAAGGCAATCGAACTGTTCCCCTCAAGATGGCCGAAGCCCAGCAATACATCGGCTCGCAGTGGCCTCCGGTCGGACAGACAGAATCTATCCGAGAGATGGCTGAGATTCTTGAACGGTTGGATGCCAGGTTAGCCACCGAGAGGGCTAACGCGGGCTCGAAGAGTTCGACGCCATGGCTTGAAGTCGTGCCGAGAAGGGTGATCGACAAGTTTCTTCATACCCTGTCGGGGGCAACCGACTGGAAGCGCGTCTTCATCGTTAGCCCATGGATCTCCGAGCTTGCAAGCCCGGTAAGCCTTACCTTGGATGGCCTCGTTGATCGTGTTCAAAACGATGGGGCTGTAGTTTATGTCGCGACCCGGCCACCCGAAGAAACATGGCACGCAGCGGCTATCGACAAGCTCAAGGAATCCGGCTGTGCCAATATCGTTTTCGTCCCGAACTTGCATGCAAAGCTTTTCACTGCGGAGACGGCATCAACGAGTTTCGCCATGCTCGGTTCAGCGAATATGACTCAACGGTCAATGCTCAATCACGAACTGGGATTGATGGTCAGTAGCTTCGGCGAAGGACACAGATTTGTCCGTGAACTCGGACGAGAAGCAGCAACAATCTACAGACTCCCTGGTCGCACGCAGGTTTGTCACGCGGATCTTACAAGAAGGGCAAGGTAGTGTATGGAAACGATGCAATCCTGGTTTGGGCTCAAGGACGAACACAGTGATTTCATGATTGATTACGAGGCCGACGCAAGCGTCTTCTTTGCTCATGCCGATCTGAACGATCAACTGATGGGAATCCTGCGCCGGTCCTTCCGAACTGGCAACCCTCCTAAAATGGTGCTTTTCGGGATCGTATGGTGTGGGCAAGACCCACACCATGCTTCATCTACAATATGTCATCAATAATGGGCCCGATTTCCCTGCGGAAGTGGTATTCATCGAACTTCCCGACATCGGAACAAGATCCACCTTCCAAGTCGCGCACGGAGCGTTGTTGGACGCCCTTGGGCTCGATCGTGTCCGTCAATGGTTCACGATCTTCCAAACCAAGCACGGGGCGGATGCGCGTGACCTGGTTCAGGAAGCCACCCAGTCTGGTGACATTGCTACCGCCTTCCAAAATATTCTGGGAATGGGAGACGCTGGACGAATCGCTTGGGATTGGCTTCGCGGTGAACAGTTGACGAGCGGGGAGGGACGGATGGCAGGCTTGCCCCCACGACTGGATCAGTCCAACGCACTCGTGAAAGTCCTTGAAATGCTTGGAAAGCTCTGTCGGGAAGCTGAAGAGAAGGTGCTCGTCCTGATGGTGGATGAGGCGACGAAATTGTCTTACGTCACGAATACAGATGCTCTCAACCATTGGACAAATGCCTTCAAATTGATCGCCAACATGCAGGTTCGCGACATTGGTCTAATAGTTTCGGGATCCTGGGCAGAGGTGGATGACATGGCGTTGCCCTTGATGGACGAGCAGGTTCGAACCCGGTTTGGCGACAACAACTATATTCGGCTGAGCAACCTTGACGAAGAAGAAAGCGTCGACTTCATGAATCGGCTTCTCGAGGAGTGGGTTGATCCAGTGAAGCGAACTGCGTTGATATCAGCCCATACATCACAGGCGGGTGGGGAAACGATCGGGGCGACGACTTTCCCCTTTACCGAGCCTGCATTGCGCACGGCTGCAGCCTACGCGTGTCGGCACGGCGGATGGGCGACGCCCCGGGACATCCAGCAAAGCATCGACGATCTTTTGAATCGTGCGATCGACGACAATGTCCGCATTGTCAACGATGTCTATTTGCAGAGTCTTGTGAACGCCTGATGGCTGTCGGCCGTGAGTGGCGCGTGAAGCCTGCACTTGAGGCGCCGCGCTCTGGCGTTTGGCTGGGTGCGGGGCCGGCAGGCGGGATGGCGTGTACATCGGTTCCTTGGCTGAGACCGTCACCGGAAAGACTCCGCGGGTGTGGCTGAGCACGGGCAAAGAGCAAGTCACGGCTATCGTGGGCAAGCGAGGAAGTGGGAAGTCGTTCACGCTCGGCGTGGTCTTGGAGGGGCTAACCGCGGGCCCCGACTCTCCGGTTGGGCGGCAGGTGAGTGAACGGGCGGTACTCCTGTTTGACCCGTTAGACATCTACTGGACAACCCGTTTGACAGTTGCTCCGTCGGATAACGCAGAGGCACAGCGGCATTATGGTATGGCGAAGGCGGCTGGACTCGACGGGCTCGAATTCGCAGTTGACGCTTGGATTCCCGGCGTCGCGAGCCGACGCGTGACCGATCCCGCGTGGTTTTCAGAGCTTGCCCTTGCGGTTCCCAGTCTAGGAATCGAAGAGTGGGAGTTGCTTCTTGGTGTGAACGTTGCTCAGGAGCCCATGGGTCAAGCGCTGGCGGATGCGCTGGACCTTGTGCGCTCCCAGGGCTACCAGTTCGCTGGAGGGCGCGTTGAGCCGACGGCGACCTTTGGAATGGATGAACTGGCGAGCGCATTGTCTGCCGATGAACTCGCTGGTGTTTATCACGCGGAGACGCTCCGGGCGCTACGTCAGCGACTGCGCGGCCTCAGTGCCACCGGGCTGTTTGATTCGGTGGGAACCCGCATACAAACGATATTGACGGCCGGTCGAGCGGCCGTGATTCTGTTGAACCGGCTGCCGCAGAGCTACAGGGACGTCGTCGTATCTGTTCTGACCAGGATGGTCATCGAGACGAGAAGTAGCACGGCATTCGCAGAGAAGCGGCTCGCCCTTGAAGGGGGACTTGACGCTGCGACGCGGGAGCAGTTGGTCGAGGCTGTCGCGTATGGGCTTCCACGGACCGTGGTCATGCTCGACGAAGGGCAGACGTTCCTCAGCCCAGGTGCCGGTTCGCCTGTGCGCGAACTCTTTGTGCGCCTGGTCAAGGAGGGCCGCAACATGGGCTTGTCCGCGATCATCGCTACGCAGCAACCGTCGGCGCTGGACAAGAGGATCCTGAGCCAGGTCGAGACCTTTGTGGCACATCAGTCTGTGACAGAGCAAGACGTTCGAGCCGTTCGGGAGAACCTAAAGGCGCCTGTAGCGGATAGCATGCAGTTTGGCGCACAGACGCTTGACGACTCTGCCCTCCTCCGCCAACTCCCGCCAGGGGTCTGTTTGGTTTCGTCGGCTGATATGAACTCGACTCCGCGCCGGGCCATCATCGTTTCGGTCCGACCTCGCGCGACTGTCCATGGCGGGATTGAAATCTAGGACATATGCATGGGTGTCGACTTTCTGCGGTATATCACGCTCTTTCAATCCCGGCTCGCGGCGACTCACCTTGTGTTGTCGGTCACGGACCTATCGCACCAACCGAAGGAGCGACTCTTGCGACGGATCTCGGCGCGGGTGGCTGATCGATCTGAGGTTGGCGTTGCGTCGACCGATGGTGAATCGCTGTCTGACTACCTTGTGGAGAAGAAGTTCATCACCAAGACTCCACGCAAGTCCGGGGGGCGCTATCCGGGACTTGTTCGCGGACATCTTGGATTGGTGGACGAGTCTGGCGCGCCTTTGGATGTAATCGACGCTTACCTTGTGGATGTTTGGATGTCCGACCCAAGGGTGCGATCGACCGTGGGTACGCCCACGGTCGAGAACGCAGGGGAGTATCTCCAACTCGCGATGAATCTTGGTCTGGTAAGTGCTGCGAAGAACACCTGGACCAGTGCCGGTCAGTTGGTCGTCACTGCTCGCAATTCGGGTTCAGCAGGCAACCCGTTTATTCCGGGAAGCGATGGACCAGTCCTTCTGCGACAGATCATCGCCGTGGATGGCTTGATCCTGAAGCCCCTCTTGAATCTAGTTTCTGGGAGGACAGACGGATTTCGTAGAGGTGAGATCGCGCTTGAGTTCGGCACGGTCGTTGGGGAAGCGGTTTCAGCCTTGGGCGCCCAGACGACCGATCGGGGTGCTCTCCGCGAAGCCCGTGAGTTTGAGGCGATGATCCGGAAGACTGCTGAGGCACGTGAGTCGATGAGTGCTGCGCCTGGGGTTCTTGAGCACCGAGTCACGCCGAGGCTTGAGTGGCTGGCTGAGCTTGGCTATTTGGACAAGGATGGGAGCCGAAACTCGTTCCAGTATGTGCCAAATTCGAGCACCAGACGCCTATCCGAGCGTCTGCGGACGACAGGCGATGACCCAGTCAATGCTGAGTTGGTTGCATCTCTCGAATGGCGCTCGAATCCTATTTGGACCGACGCTATTGAGGGGTTCTCTCGCGTTCCACGCGCGGAAGCCGTTCTTGACGCTTACAGTCGGTTACGCCGTCGAATCGGTCCTTCATCCATCCGGGACGTGGCGTTTTTAGCATGCCTGGTGTCTGAGGAACCTCTCGACTATTCGGACGCGATCGAACTATTGACCCAGGTTGCTACCGAAACTCCTGGCGCAAGTCTGTCACGTGGCCGGTACGGCCGTGAGGCAGTGAATGTCTTCATTCCCATGAACGAACTGCGGTAGCTGCGTTGTCTGGCCAAAAGCGCCGTTACGTTACGACGTGGGCTGTTCGGATTCGACAGCACGCCGATACCGACCTATTCATATTTGCCGTGGGTGGAGGGATTCTGTCACAGATATTCGGCGTAGATGGCGCGAGTCGGGATGATTTGGGAGTGCTGCGGGGGTATCAGCGTCAGCGTATCGCGGGTCACATCAACGATATCTACCGCTATCTAGCGTCTCCCGGCGCGCTCCTGCCTAACGCGCTTGTTGTCTCGCTGAGGGAAGACATGACAAGTTTCGTGCCCGTCAGTGGCGTTATTGACAGTGATTGGGGCATTCCCGGGCGCCTGAGAATCGCCATGCCGATCGGGCGCGAAGGGAGGCCCGGACTAGTGATCGATGGGCAGCAGCGTATGGCAGCGCTAGCGAAGCTTCCGCCGAAGCTAGAAATGCCGGTCATCGTTGTCGGATTTGTTGCAGCCTCGGAGGAGATGCAGCGAGACCAGTTTGTGCTGGTGAACCGGAGCAAGCCTCTCCCACGCGACCTTTTAAATGAGCTGCTCCCGCAGGTGACCGCGGAACTCACGCCGGCCCTTAGTCGTAAGCGTGCAGCTGCGAGGGTGCTCCACTTGCTTCGATTCTCTGGCGATTCGGTGTTCGGCGGGCGCATCAGGGGGCTCGGTAGCGATGGCGCTGGTTGCACGATTAGTCAGGCGTCGCTGTTGAGCGTTATCGAGACGAGCATGCGGTCCGGAGTCCTGAGATCCGAATGTCTGTTGGCCGATGGTGAGATCGACGACGTACGGGCCGCGAGGTTGGTGAACACCTATTTCGCCGGCGTGGCACGTACTTGGCCGCATGCTTGGGAATTGAGTCCTTGGTCGAGCCGATTGGTTCATGGTGTCGGCATATACGCGATGGGTCGCGTAATGGAGCGCGTTATTCCGAGCGTGAACTGGGAATCATCGCGCGCGCAAGCTGTGGTAGCGCGCCGACTCGAACCCCTCGTGCCGCTATGTGCGTGGACGAGTGGGCGATGGTCCCGTCTCAATTGCAGTTGGAACGAGTCTGCAAAACACGAGCCAGGACAAGCGACGCTTGAGCAACTTCCTGGTCCAGAGTTACGACGAACTGCGCGCCTAGATTCTATGACCTGTTTGGCCCCGCTCCTCTATGGCGTTTGTGTTTGGCAGCAAGACACGAGGCTGTGCAGCCAAGACTTGCAGCATCAGCGGTGCGGGACGTCTACGCAGTCGGACCCAGGCGGGCGAGATGCCGCCTGAGGCTCAAGACTCGCGGTCTTTTCAACGCCTAAGGTCGGAGCACGGCGCGAAGGAGGTGTCCACTCAGCAGTCGAACGTCGTTTGGGGTGTTCTGGATGCCGTTCCAGCGGCGCTGCTGGTCAGCGCCGAAGTCCCATGTTCCCGAGGTCCACGCGCAAGACTCTCGCAAAGTCGCGAGGCGGGCCGGAATGTTAAGGTCGGGCAGGTCAGCGGCAGCCACACCGTCAGTCAGAGCGTCCATCACGTAGCCGAGCGACTGGATCCCGGCACCATGGGTCAGCCGCGACTTCGTAGGCGGGAGCGCCCAAGCATCGGGGAACGTCACTTCGACGACGGTCCAGAAGAAGTTCAAGTGCAGCAGGATCTGGTCCAGATCACCGGTGCCGTCGATCGAGTCGCGATACTGGTACAGCGCACCGTCGTACAGACTGTTCTCGATCATCTTGAGTACGCTGTTGTCCTTGATGTATCCATCGGGTCGCGTTGGCGTCGCAATTCGTCCGGCGAATGGTAGTCCGGGTCCGGATGCACCGAGGTTAAGGTTGCTCAAGATCTGGGCTGGCAACTGTTTGCGCGCGTACGCGGTCGGTAAATGGCCAGACGTCTCGGGCAACAGTTCGTGGATCAGGCCCTTGGGCAATGGCTTTGTGTTGTTGACCAAGATGAACTGCGAACGCTGCTCGGCCTGACCATGAGCGATGAACCCGACGGCTGCGACCGGAAACTCTGCCAGGTCAGCGTCCCTGATGGCGGCGCTACGTTGCTGGCCGTCGACCAGCCATGCCGGCTTCTCGTTGTCTGGAAGGGATTCGTCGATCGGGATCACCAGTTCGCCGAGTGTGGAGTAGTCAGGGCCACCAGTCCCAGGCGAGGCCTCGAAAGTGACTGCCTCGTCGAACGCGAGGACGACCGCGTTGGGAAGCATCGCTCCATCGGATTCCAGGTAGCGCCGAATTGCCCTGATGTGGCTTAGCACTTCCGGTCGCTGGTAGCCCTGCAGTGCGACGTCTTCGCGATGCACCCTGGAGACGGTTGCAAAGTCGTGGATGAGTTTTCCGTCTACTCCGAAGCAGTAGATGAACTGGTTGCCCTGTCGAATCCTGATCGCGGGGAGTCGGATGTCGTAACGGTCAGCCATGGCTCCTCCTTGACAGGGTTACTGGTTTCCGCGGGTGCAATGTGCTCATCTTCTGTGCCAGGACTGACAGATTGTGGAACCCGCGCCGTTTGTTGCGTTCAGTTCCGCGGAAGAGAGCGACCTCGACTCCAAGCTCTTGGCAGATGCTGCAACTGCAGTTGGCCCATGGCGCGGCTGCGAGCGTTCGCGCGTACTCAGCGAGGTAGCTCTTCTTGCTCTGACAGATGGCTTCGTAAGTCGCGAGCTCGTGCAGCGCCGCATCGGTAGTCGCCGAAGATCCGTCGCAGGCACGTACGGCGGCCAAGCATGCACGCTCCTGTGCCACGGCGTCCTTCTGTGAGACGCGACCCGAGAGGATGGCTCGTCTAAGCGTCGGGTTGCCGTCGACCTGGGGGACACGGATGGCCACGTAGGCGTCGTCAACGGTGTGAAAGTTCTTCCGATCGTCCATGAACGCCTGACGGAAGGCGGACGTGCTGTCGAAACTCGTCACCCCAAGATCGGCGAACAGCTCCATCGAGTCGAACCGTGTGATACCCAAGAGGTGTAGTTCAGTATCGGGTGCACGAACGGCATCGATCGCATTGAGCGAGGCGAGGATGTCTTTGGTCTTGAGTGGAACCATGCCTCCCAAAGCAATGCGGCGATAACCCATGTCTTGAAGTTGCGCCACGCTGTCTGCATACGACTCGGGACTCCAACCTTGAGCTGCTCCCACCGGTATCAGGTTCAGGCCCTGGTCCCTGACCTTGCTGATGAACTCTTCGGCTAGGCGCAAAGTGATCGCGCGGCGCTTGGCCCAGGCCGAGTCGACGGTCTCGAAGGTTGCGCCCGCGTCGTAGCCAAAGATGATGTGGTCGACGCTCACACCCGCGTCGAACCCGCAACCGAGGTAGAAGTCCAGGGTCTCCTGGACAGTCACCGGGGGCACGACTTCATCGGCGTAGTTGAAGGCGCCATTGTCGCCGAGCGTCTCGATCCCTTCAGGGAGTCGGAAGAACCTTCGTACGCCGTACCGATACAAGCGAGCTCGCTGCGCTGACGTGTACTTGCCCGCACCTCTCACTGAACCGTCCACGATCGACTTGCTCACCAACATGCCGTGGTACGGCGGCGTTCGGAGAACCTCGTGGGCGTAGCGATCGTCACGTTGGCGGACCCGAAGAGGTGAGTACTCGTCCCGACCAAAGTCGTAGGTCGGGCTGACGAGATCCTGGCTGTCAGGGAAGTAGAACCTCACCGCTTCGCCGCCCGGTTCGATACGTAGTAGCGAGCCAGGAAATTCGACATCGCACTGATGTGCCGCGGCGTGTTCTGCAGTTCGTTCCACGGTAGCCCAAGCTCCGGCCAGACCCCCGAGGTCCAGCAGCACTCGCCGGCTACGACTGCCAACTCGGCTTCGGCCTGGGCGACAGCGTCAGCCGCCCCGGTCTCGACATGGGCCATGACCCGTTCCATCAGCCGTCCCATCGCGCGGATACCCACGCCGCCCATCAGGCGTGACTCCGTCGCCGGCAGTCCCCAGGCTGAAGGAAACGTGTTCCTCACCGCACTCCAATAAATGATGAGGACGGCGCGGATACCTTCCGTGTCCGTTGTGCCGGTGGCGATGTTCCGGTACGGGAACAGCACTCCGGAAGGTGACTCTAAGGACTCCTTCATAGCCTCGACCAGGCTGTTGTCAGTCACCACGGCTGTGCGTCGGGTCGTGGCGTCGGAGGAGGCGCGCTTTATCAACCCCGCGAACGGCGACGCCGGGTCCTGGTTCAGCATGTCGACCAACGCGGAGGGCAATTTGCGGGTGGACATCCGCGCAGAGGGGACACGCGTGATCTCGGGGAGCAGTTCGGTGACTAGGTTCACCGGCAGCGGTTGCACGGTGTTGACGCGGAGGAACTGCTCACGCTGGAGTTCGAGTGCATCTGTCACGAAGCCGGCTACCGGGACGGGCAACCGGCAGTTCTTCGTTCGAGACAGAGCCAAACTGCGCTGCTGACCATCGACGATCCACGCGGGTCGAGGCGCGTCCGGGCCGTTACCGAGGGGTATCTCGATCGTCCCCGACAGAGCCAGTCCATCGCTCGCGCCCGGCCCACGACTGGACTTGAACCGGACCTCTGACGGGAGTGCCATGATTAAGCCATTTGGGAAGAGAACGTCGGCACTGTCGAGGTACTCCTGAATCTGCTTCACGTGCTTTCGCTTCTCAGGTCGCTGATAGCCGATCAGCTTGCCGGCCTCATCGCGAGCGATCCGCGAGACATCGGCCACCAAGTCGATCTCTTCGGCCGCGAGAGTGAATAGGTAGAGCGGTACGGCCTCGTTCTGCAGCACCTTGAGTGCCTTACGTTCGAGCCACTGAATCGTCACGCGCGCTCCTGGGATGATTCGAAGAGTTGCGCGAAGCGCTTCTGCTCGCAGGCGAGTCCCGAATCGCGGAGCAGGCGTAGCGCTCGCGAGCGACTGATAGTTGGGTCCTCCGTTCGCACCCTCTGCACATAGGACTCGAGTGCGGCATCCGAGAGGGGAGTGCGGTCGTAATGATCGGACTGGCGTGTGTCCGATACCCATGCGGCCCACTTGGGGTGCTGCCGGTAGAGCGCAATGTCTGGGTGCGGAAGGAGGTCGAACCAGGCACGCGCCGTACGTAGGTTCAGGCTGTTCGCGGTGCCGCCGAGCGCCCGCCTAAGTCCTAGGTCCGCCGGGATGCGCGCCGACGCTGCAATCGCGTTTGAGCCCCCGAAGACGAGAACATCGCGGCGGCCGGTGATGGCAGCAAGGGCCGGTGCCATCGCGTCGGCGTACGTCTTAGAGAGGATCAGCACCGTCGGGCCTGCCAACGCACTGTCGATCGCGTGCTTCGGTGCGTTGAGGGCCGACCACCATTGCTGGTTCTCATAGACCGTTTCGCCCACAGAGTCGGCGTGACCGGACGAGAACGTGGCTCCGTACGCGGGTGCCTTTGTCTCTGCGTCGACGAGGCCGAGGCCAGCTGATGCCACAAGGAGATGCGGCCTGAAGCCTGCGCGCTCGGCCGCGCGTTCGAGTTCGGCTACCTGGGCCCAGGTCTCGCCCCGGTACAGGGAGCGAAGTGGGAGCCGAGACCTGGCGGCGTCGATTCGACGACTCCAGGCCGAGGCGCGTGCATCCAAACCGCCTGCGCCCAGGCTCCGAAGCTGCAGGTCGAGCGACGGTTGCACCGACTTGCGGTCGGTGCAGGTGACTACGATCGCCAACTCCTGCTGCACTTGAGCCAGGCTCCCTTCAAAACTGTCGGTGTGTCGAGGTTACTGTAGCCAGCAGTTTCGCCTAGCGTGTGCCCCACACGCTGTGTCAGTTAGGAAGTTTGGGTGGTGGCGATGAAGGCAGTAGTGCTCCTCAGCGGAGGACTCGACTCGACGACGGTCCTCGCGCATGCGAAGAGTCAAGGGTTCGAGACGTACGCGCTCAGCTTCAGGTACGGGCAGCGCCACGTCATCGAGTTGGAGGCGGCCAGCAGGGTGGCTCAGGTGCAGGGGGTTGCTGGTCACGTCGTGTGTGACATCGACTTGAGTGTCTTCGGAGGCTCTGCGTTGACTGCTGACATCGATGTGCCGAAGAACGACAGCGCCGCCGAAGTCGCCGAGGACATTCCGGTGACCTACGTGCCGGCTCGCAACACAGTATTTCTATCCTTCTCACTGGCGTACGCCGAGGTGATCGGTGCTTCTGATGTCTTCATCGGGGTCAATGCACTCGATTACTCGGGCTATCCGGACTGCCGTCCCGAATACATCGAGGCGTTCGAGAAGATGGCCAACCTCGCGACCCGGGCTGGTGTCGAGGGAGCCCGATTGAGGATCCACACGCCGCTGATCGACAAGACTAAGGCCGAGATCGTTGAGATGGGCCTGGCGCTCGGCGTTGACTACTCCCTCACGTCATCTTGCTATGACCCGGACGCCCAGGGCCGAAGTTGCGGGCATTGCGACTCGTGCCTGCTTCGCCTGAAGGGTTTCGCTGAGGCTGGAACCGTCGACCCGATTGAGTACCGGGTGCCAGCATGACCTATAAGGTCAAAGAGATCTTCTACACACTACAGGGCGAGGGAACGCACGCCGGGCGGCCGGCCGTGTTCTGCCGCTTCAGCCTCTGCAACCTCTGGACCGGGCGCGAGGCCGACCGCGTTCGCGCTACATGTCAGTTTTGTGACACCGACTTCGTCGGAACCGACGGCGAGGGGGGCGGCCGCTTCGAAACGCAAGAGGATCTCGCGGACGCCGTGGAAGGTGCCTGGCCCACCGGTTGGGCCCAGGACCGCATGGTGGTGTGCACCGGAGGCGAGCCACTCCTGCAGTTGGACGACAAAGCGGTTGCAGCACTGAAGGCGAGAGGTTTCTACGTGGCCGTGGAAACCGACGGCACGCAGGTTCCACCGGCTGGAATTGACTGGTTGTGTGTCAGTCCGAAGGTAGGAGCTGAGCTGATTGTTTCGAATGGCCAGGAGATTAAGTTCGTCTATCCGCAAGGAGGGGTGGATCCCACGTCTTTTGAGCACTTGACCTTTGACAGTTTTCGGGTTCAGCCGATGGATGGGCCAGATCTAAGAGAGAACACCGCCGCCGCAGTCAAGTTCTGCTTGGACCATCCAAACTGGCAACTCAGTCTGCAGACACACAAGTACCTAGGGATTCCGTGACCACCGCTGAGATTTATCGAGAGTTCACTTTCGAGTCCGCTCATCGCCTTCCGTATGTCGGCGACGGCCACAAGTGCGGTCGACTACATGGGCACTCATATCGCGTGCAGGTCCACGTCACAGGGCCTGTAGGGGATGACACGGGCTGGGTGGAGGACTTCGGCGATATCAAAGTCGCTTTCAAGCCCCTTGAGGAACAACTCGACCACAATTACCTAAACGAGATTGATGGCCTTGAGAACCCAACGAGCGAGATGCTCGCGCGGTGGATCTGGGCGCATCTCAAGGTTGCGTTGCCCACCATGACCGCCGTCCAAGTCCGGGAAACCTGTACGTCGGGGTGTATCTACCGAGGTGAGTGAGGGATTCGATGCTGCCCGATATCCAAGATGAGACCGATGCGCGCGGAATCGAGTTGAACGAGGTCGGGATCTCAGGCCTCCGCTACCCGATCGAATTCGTCGATGGCCAGATTGCTCAAGGCGGCGTTGCCGAGTTTGAGGTGATTGTGCGGCTGCCTGCTGATCGGCGCGGGACGCACATGAGTCGGATGATCGAGCTGACTCACGATCACCTTCAGCGTTTTGATCCTCGCGACCTGCCAGTCGTCCTTAAGAATTTCGCGGCGAAGCTCGAAGTCGACGTTTGCGAAGTTCGAACATCTTTCCCCCTCGCTATTGAGGTGAAGTCACCTGTGTCCGAGCGAACGTCTTGGCAAGCGGGCGACTTGCGATTCGAGGCTGCGATCAACGAGGGAATCTTCCAGAGTGCTATGGCGATGACGACTCAAGTCACGAGCTTGTGCCCATGCAGCAAAGCGATCAGCGACTACGGAGCCCACAACCAGCGGAGCGACGTAACGCTCCAAGTGTTCGCAGATGGCGATGACCCTTATCCATTGTCCGCCATGAGCGCATTTGAGTTCATTCGAAGCGTTGGATCTTGCCCGGTCTTCCCGATCGTCAAGCGGTCGGACGAGCGTGCAATCACGATGACTGCTTTTGACCATCCAGCGTTTGTCGAGGACATGGCGCGAGACCTCTCAACTGCTATGCGGACGCTCAACCTGCCTCACCGTGTCTCCGTAAAGAATCTTGAAAGCATACACAGCCATGACGCGGTTGCTCGATTGGCGTGGCTGTGATCGTCTAGGTGACCGCTTCGAACTCGCATCCGTAGCAAGGCAATGAGCCGCCTGGTGCGCCATTTTCGCAGTAGCCGCACGTGATTTCCTCAGGTCGTGGTCGACTGACTTAAAATCGCCCCCGCAACTGGCGGCACATACAGTACGATTAGGTCGTCCGTGAGTCCACGCCGCCATTCTAGTAAAGAACCGCAATTCCCGGATCCGGTTCGGGGGCAGAGAACTTGGTCGTAGATTAGCAATCCGGAGGCTATAGCTTCGCTAGCTTCACGACTGACTCGCGTAGCGCGTCTTCGCCGGCCCGGACATAGTGGTTCAACACCGTGGTGAGCTTGTCGCCCAGGTAGTGCGCGACGACCTCCCAGGACTCACCCAATTCCTCGTGGAACCACCTGGTCGCGGCATGGTGGCGGAGATCGCGGTAGACGATCGTGCGGGGCCAGGCGTTGTCGGAGTCGTTCTCGTCGACCCAGTGGCGGATGCGGTGCCAGCGCTGATTGTGGAGTTCCGGCTTCACCGGCAGGCCGGTGACTGTGTCGACGAAGAGCCACTGCTCCTCAAGCGGCGGGGCGGGGTAGTTCCACCAGGCGAGGCTCTTGTCGACGTCGCGGGCCGCCAGGCTTGGCCCGCCGTTGCCGCTCCTCCTCCTGGGCGTTGATCACCCGCTGCAACGAGGCATTGGTCGGGGAGCCCGAGAAGTTCCTTCACCCCGAGCAGGAGTTCGTCGTGCATGAGGGAGCGCGGGAGAGGGACTTCGTGAATGACGTGGTTCTTCACTGGGCCGCGAAAGCCGTCTGAATGCCGTGGCGTTCTCCAACTGCCATTGACTTGGACGTACCCGCGCTCGAAAGAAGACATCGATCGCCCGCAGGCCATTCTGCTCGCCGAGTCGAAGGCCACCGAATCCAGCAACACGGATCTTGGTCCCGAACAAGGGCAAGCGCGTCCACAGAGAGTTGCGTCCCCTTCGCCCGCAAAGAGATCTGCTGCTTCCGCCATCGCAATGACCTGCCGTGTCTCCCGCCGCAGCCGAGGATCTACGCAACTGGTGGTTGCGCCTTGCAGCATGGTGGAGCGGCCGATCTCGAGGCCATCCCGCGGTTGATGCTCCGGTCGAGCCGAGCCTGAGCCGCCGGCAGAGCTCTACGCATTGCTGCCATGGCACCGCGCAAGTCTTCCCGTCCGCGGGCTGAGTGGATTGTCTCGGCTCGCTCCATTACCTTTCTGCTGTGCTCGAGGCGCCATTTCGCCACGGGCACGCCGCCGATGGCAGGGACGATGTGGCGTTCAGCCCGACTCCCAGTACTTGGATCGTGCGCGGAGCCTTGCCGCGTTGCTTGGTGTCCGCGATGTACTCGGCCCTGAGCGCTGCAACCGTGCGGGTCGCCCGGACAGTCGCGCTGGCTGGAACCGCCTGCTCGGTGTCTAGAGCCGCTCGGCCTAGGCGAAGATCCTGCGCGCTTCGGCCTCGTTGTTCGCTCGGCGCAGCACTCGCTTCCCGGCTCGCCCCTCACCGGCTGGAGCCTTGAAGATGACCTGGTCGCTTGTGCCACCTGGAGGTGGCGCGTACATCGGGACGCGCCAAGGCCAGCCGGTGCCGTCGAGACGACGTTCCTTCCCCTGCGCGAGCAAGGTGGTCTTCTTGCGTCGTGTCATCGTGACCACCCCTCCTACGCTGGGGCGTGCAGTGCTTTCGAGTACAGTCTGCTCTTCGCGACGAACCCAGAAGGCGAATTCGTATCGATAGTTTCGTACCACTCGCTCTGAGTGATACAAGCATCACTGGATTGGAGCGGCCCCCTGATGGCCAATCGACTGGCGTCTGCGACGTCGCCGTATCTGCTCCAGCACGCCGACAACCCCGTCGACTGGTGGGAGTGGGGCGAGGGGGCGTTCGCGGAGGCGCGGCGGCGCGACGTCCCGATCCTCCTGAGCGTGGGGTACGCCGCGTGCCACTGGTGCCACGTGATGGCGCACGAGTCGTTCGAGGACCCCGAGACAGCAGCTCAGCTCAACGCCGGTTTCGTCTGCGTGAAGGTCGACCGTGAGGAGCGGCCGGACGTCGACGCCGTCTACATGGAGGCGACGGTCGCGATGACCGGTCAGGGCGGCTGGCCGATGACGGTCGTGCTCGACCACGACGGCAGCCCCTTCTTCGCCGGCACCTACTTTCCGGACCGGCCGCGCGCGGGGCAGCCGGCGTTCCGGCAGGTGCTGACGGCGCTGAGCGAGGCCTGGCACGACCGCCGCGACGACGTACGCCAGGCGGCGGTCCGGATCCGCGAGCACCTCGCGCGCGAGGTCTCCCTCCAGGGCGGAGTGACGTCGGCCCGCGATCTCGATCAGGCAGAGGCGGCGCTGGCGGCCGACTTCGACGAGAGACACGGTGGCTTCGGCAGTGCGCCGAAGTTCCCACCGAGCATGGTGCTCGAGCTGCTGCGCCGGCGTACCGGTGAGAACGCGGAGCGGATGGTCGACCGCACCCTGGAGGCGATGGCGCGCGGTGGCATCCACGACCAGCTGGCGGGCGGGTTCGCGCGCTACAGCGTCGACGCCGGCTGGGTGGTGCCGCACTTCGAGAAGATGCTCTACGACAACGCCCAGCTGGTGGGTCTCTACGCCCGGTGGGGCCATCCCTCGGGCGACAGGGTCGCGACCGGTATCGGTGACTGGCTCCTACGTGAGCTGCGCACGCCCGAGGGCGGCCTCGCGTCGGCGCTGGACGCGGACAGCGAGGGTGAGGAGGGCCGGTTCTACGTCTGGACCCCCGGGCAGCTCGTCGACGTACTCGGCGAGGAAGACGGGGCGTGGGCGGTCGAGGTGTTCGACGTGACCGGCACGTTCGAGGCGGGGGCCTCGGTCCTCCAGCTGCCGCATGACCCGGACGACTGGGGCCGCTTCGACGACGTACGCCGTCGTCTGCTCGCGGCGCGCGAACGCCGGGTGAGGCCGGCCCGCGACGACAAGGTCGTCGCCGCATGGAACGGCCTGGCAATCTCCGGCCTGGTGGACGCCGGACGTCTGCTCGGGCGCGAGGAGTTTGTCGACGCGGCACTCGCCGCCGGCGAGCTGCTGGCCGGCGTGCACGTCGTCGACGGGCGTCTCCGGAGGGTCTCTCGTGACGGCCGGGTGGGCACCCCGCTGGGGGTGCTCGAGGACCACGGCGCAGTCGCGGGAGGTTTCCTGGCCCTGTGCGGTGCCACCGGCGAGGAGCGATGGCTGCAGCGGGGCACCGCCCTCCTGGACGACGCGCTCGCCCGCTTCCGGGCTCCCGACGGAGGCTTCTTCGACACGCCCGAGGACGGCGAGCGACTGGTCACCCGGCCGCGCGACCCCAGCGACAACGCGAGCCCTTCCGGCGCGTCCGTGACGATCCATGCCCTGCTCGCGGCGTACGCCCTGACCGGGGACGGCCGCTGGCGCGAGCACGCCGACGAGGCCCTGGCCGGTCTGGCCGAGCTCGGACGCCGGGCGCCACGGTTCGCGGGCTGGTCGCTGGCGGCCGCGCAGGCGCTGGTCGACGAGGCACCGGAGATCGCCGTCGTCGGTCCGCCGGGCGAGACCCGGGATGCGCTGGAGCGGCAGGCACGGCGCTGGCCGGGTGCGGTGGTGGCCGTCGCGGACGGCTCGCGAGCCGGGATCGGCCTGCTCGCGGAGCGCGATCCTGTGGACGGCGAGCCCGCGGCGTACGTCTGCCGTGGCAATGTTTGTGACCGTCCGACGCGTTCACTTGGCAAAATCTCGCCACGGTCTGGACGCTGACCTACTCTCTTCACGACCGCGACCGGGGGGAAGCGGCAGTCCAGAACGGTGAACGGCTTGGGGGACACAGCCGCGGATCGCGCGCGCCCAAACGGGGATCGGGCAGCGCCTACCGCAGACGATCAGCTCGTCGCTGACGTGAGACGAATCGCAGGTTCGGTGCGCGAGGTCATCGGCGCACGCGCCGGCATGGTCAGTCGCGTCATCGACGACGAGTGGCTCGAGGTCATGGTCGTGGAGGGGGAGGCCTCCGACGGCATCGTCGAGGGGCTCCGCTGGCGTCGCTCCGACCTCGAGAGCCTGCTCGCGGGCGCCGAGCAGCTCGGCCGGCTCCGGGTGACCAAGCGTCGTACGGTGTCGTACGCCGAGGTTCCCGACAGCGTGCCCGAGACCGAGCGCTACATCGGACACCACCTCGGCCTGCTCATCGCGCCACTGCTCGGCGGCGGCGATGACCTCGTCGGCGTGCTCACCACCGAGGGCGCAGTCGACGTCGAGCATCCCGAACCAGGGGTCTGCGAGCTCGTGGAGCTGTACGCCGAGCAGGCACGGCTCGCGATGGGCGCGCTGCGCGACCGCAGCCAGATGACCGAGCGGCTGCGGCTCTCGCACGCAGCCCACGCCGTCCTGCACGAGGCGACTCGCTCCGACGACCTCACGGCCCTCCTGGAGGGCGTCGCCGAACGCGTCGGCGACATGCTGCGCGCCTCGGCGGTGTGGGTCTGCGCTGCGCTCGAGCCCGGCGTGCACACCGAGGCCGCGGCCTACCCCGCGGGGCTGACCGACAAGCTGGGCGAGGACGTGTCGACCCTGCTGGACCCGATGCTCGCGACGAGCCTGCGTGACGGCCGTGCGGTGACGCAGGAGACCGAGCCCGTGCTCGGGCGGCTGGCCGGGGTGGCCGGTCTGGAGCAGGCTCTGCTCGCTCCGATCGGCGACGGAGTGGACTCGGGCGGCGCCATGATGGTGCTGCGCGCCGCCGACGAGGGGGCGTGGACCGCCGACGAGCGTGACGCGGTGTTCTCGCTCGCCCGACGACTGGGCACCCTGACCGACCAGGCCCGTGAGCGGCGTCGTGATCAGGAGACGCTCGCCCAGCTCGTCCTCCTGGACGAGAGTCGGCGCGACCTCGTGGCCTCGATCACCCATGACCTCAAGACACCGCTCACCGCGATCGCGTTGAACACCGAGCTGCTGGAGTCCGACGGACGGCTCGCCGAGGCGGGCTCGCACCCGGTGACGGCGATCCGCCGAAGCGCGGAGCGGCTGTCCAACCTCGTCGACGACCTCCTGGCCATGGCCCGCGCCGAGGAGGGCGTCGGCTCGCGGGTCGAGACCGACCTCGTGGAGCTGGTGCGCGAGGCGTGCGCCCACACCGAGACCGAGGCGACCCTACGCAAGGTCACCTTCGAGATCGACGCGCCCGAGACGCTGTGGGTCGAGGTCGACGCCAACGCGCTGGCGCGCGTGTTCGGCAACCTGGTGGCCAACGCGGTGAAGTTCAGCCTGCCCCGAGGTCGCGTGCGGCTGGGAGTGCGGCGGCAGGGCGGCGGGGTGGAGTTCCGCTGCACCGACGAGGGGATCGGCATCCCGGCCGAGCGTCTCGACACGCTCTTCGACCTCGCGCGTCGTGCGCCGGACGCCCGCACCCAGGAGATCCCGGGCTCCGGCATCGGCCTGGCGATCTGCGCCCGGATCGTCGACCGGCTCGGCGGCCGGATCGGCGTGGAATCCGAGCCCGGCGAGGGCTCGACGTTCACCGTCACCCTGCCCCTCTAGCGAGAGGATCCGGGTCAGGCCAGGCCGAGCTGCGCCGCGAGGCGTCCCGCGAAGCCGTGCTGCGGCAGGCCGCGGGTGACCAGGCCGAGGCCGGTGTGGAACGCCAGGGCGACGAGCGTCACGGCGAGCACGCCGACGACGAGCCGCTGGAACGGCAGCGGGTCGCGGTCGCGCGTCGCCCCATGCAGGTGGGCGATCCACCCGCCGAGCGCGTTGGTGACGATCGCGGAGATCGCGCTCGCGAGGGCCGCGCCGAGGATCGTGCCGAGGAGTCCGAGCTGGCTCGAGAGCGCGGTCGCGGTCGCGGCGGCGACCGCACCGGCGATCACGGTCGGGTAGGTCAGGGAAGGGGTGTCACGGTCAGCCATCGCAGGGTCTGACGAGGACGACGGCCCGGATGTTCCCCGACGTGAGCGAGGACACGCCGTGTGGGGGGATCTGATCCTGGTCAGCGCAGGGAGTACGTCGCCAGGGAGATGCCGACGAAGTGGCTGACGAAGGCGAGCACGGTCAGCGAGTGGAACACCTCGTGGAAGCCGAAGTAGCGCGGCCAGGGATCGGGATGCCGGAGGCCGTAGACCACGCCGCCGGCGATGTAGAGCAGACCACCGAAGACGATCAGGGCCAAGACGGCGGTGCCGAGGCCGACGCCGAGCCGGTGGCAGCCCGCTGCGAACTGGGGAAGCGCGAACACCGCCGCGCAACCCAGACCGATGTAGATCGGCACGCAGAGCCAGCGCGGGGCGTCGATCCACAGGACCCGGAAGGCCATGCCCAGCAGGGCCCCGGTCCAGATCACCGAGAGCATGACGACCCGGTCGGTGCCGCGCAGCAGCAGGATCGTGAACGGCGTGTAGGTGCCCGCGATCAGCAGGAAGATGTTGGCGTGGTCGAAGCGACGCAGGACTCCCGCGACCCGCGGTGACCACCGGCCGCGGTGGTAGACGGCCGAGATGGTGAACAGCAGCACCGACGACGCGACGTACACCAGAGAGCCCAGGCGGGTCGATGCCGTCGGCGACAGCGCGATCAGGACGATCCCTGCGACGACGGTGACCGGCACCGTGCCGAGATGCAGCCATCCGCGAAGCCGTGGCTTCACGAGGGTGTCGGCGACCTGGTGGGCCAGGGAGTCGAAACCGGCTCGCAGTGAGTCGTTCATGTCAAGACGATACCGGGCGGGCTGTCGCGCGGTCTTTGCTTCGGGTCGGTCCGGTCGCGGTTACCATCGACGGGTGGCTGTGGTGTCGGAGCTCAAGGAACGGGTGCGCCGACTCTTCTACCCCGCCTACGAGGCGCGCATGGTCCGGGCACTCCCGAAGAACCGGATGCCCCAGCACATCGGCGTGATGCTCGACGGCAACCGGCGCTGGGCCAAGGGCGTCGGCGGCGACAGCACGCACGGCTATCGCGCAGGGGCCGCCAACATCGAGCCGCTCCTGGAGTGGAGCGAGGAGGTCGGGGTCGGCGTCGTCACGCTGTGGCTGCTCTCGACCGACAACCTCAACCGCCCGCCCGAGCAGCTCGAGGGACTGCTGACCGTGATCGGGGACGCCGTCCAGCAGCTCGCCGACCAGCAGCGGTGGCGGATCCACCCGGTGGGCGCGCTCGACCTGCTCCCGGCCGCGCTCTCGAACCAGCTCAAGGAGGCCGAGGAGTCCACGCGCGACGTCGACGGACTCCTGGTGAACGTCGCGGTGCCGTACGGCGGGCGGCGCGAGATCGCCGACGCCGTCCGCTCGCTCCTGCAGGAGCACGCCGAGCGCGGGACGAGCCTGGAAGAGCTGGCCGAGGTCATCGACGTCGACCACATCGCCGAGCACCTCTACACCAAGGGTCAGCCCGATCCCGATCTCGTGATCCGCACGTCGGGCGAGCAGCGGCTCGGCGGGTTCTTGCTGTGGCAGAGCGCGCAGAGCGAGTTCTACTTCTGCGAGGCCTACTGGCCCGACTTCCGCAAGGTCGACTTCCTGCGCGCGATCCGCGCGTACGCCCAGCGCCAGCGGCGGTTCGGGGCCTGACGACGCGAGCTGCGCGGAGCTGACACTGTTCACCCTTCGTTCGGGCGTGTCCCCCGTGAATCGCCGGACGAGCGGCGTACGTTCGCGGCATCGGAGGGTGGGAGTCAGCCCCCCGAATCGGGAGGCTCGTTCGTGAGCGATCACGACCAGACAGCGCGACCCAGTCGGTCGCGCGGCGCGCCCGCGAGGTCGCGCCGAGGGGGCCGGCACCACGGCCCTCGGGCGACATCCCGGTCCGCCACGTAAGAGGGAACAGGACCGGGCGAGGGGTGCCTGCGCCGGTCTGGTGAGGGGTGTCTGGTGCCACAGGCCAAGCAGGGGACCCGTCGGAGCTCGCGCTCGACCGGCGAGGGGCCGCGCTCCTCGAGAGCGGGAGTCCGCACCTTCGTCCTCGACACCAGCGTGCTGCTCGCCGATCCGGGCGCGCTGCGCCGCTTCGACGAGCACGAGGTGGTGCTGCCCGTCGTCGTGATCACCGAGCTGGAGGGCAAACGGCACCATCCCGAGCTGGGGTTCTTCGCCCGCACCGCCCTGCGCGCCCTCGACGAGCTGCGGGTGACCCACGGCCGGCTGGACGAGGCCGTCCCGGTGGGTGACGAGGGCGGCTCGATCCGGGTGGAGCTGAACCACACCGACGCCGAGTCCCTGCCGTCCGGCTTCCGGCTCGGCGACAACGACACCCGGATCCTGGCCGTCGCACGCAACCTCGCCAACGAGAATCGTGACGTCACGCTGGTCTCCAAGGACCTGCCGATGCGGATCAAGGCCTCCGCCGTCGGCCTGCGCGCCGAGGAGTACCACGGGGAGCGCGTCAGCGAGTCCGACCCCGGCTACAGCGGCATGGCCGAGATCGAGGTCGCCGCCGCGGCACTCGACGAGCTCTACGACGAGGGCTGGACCGACCTCGAGTCGGCCCGCGAGCTGCCCTGCCACACCGGACTCGTCCTCCTCTCGGATCGAGGTACGGCGCTGGGCCGCGTGGGCGCGGACAAGCACGTCCATCTCGTCCGGGGCGACCGTGAGGCGTTCGGCATCCACGGTCGGTCCGCCGAGCAGCGGATCGCGCTGGAGATGCTGCTCGACCCGGAGGTCGGCATCGTCTCGCTGGGCGGCCGCGCCGGCACGGGCAAGTCGGCGATGGCGCTCTGCGCGGGACTCGAGGCGGTGCTCGAGCGGCGGCAGCACCAGAAGGTCGTCGTCTTCCGTCCGCTGTTCGCCGTCGGCGGGCAGGAGCTGGGCTACCTGCCGGGGTCGGAGTCGGAGAAGATGTCGCCCTGGGCTCAAGCGGTCTTCGACACGCTCGGCTCGATCACCTCGCGCGACGTGGTCGAGGAGGTGCTCGACCGGGGGATGCTCGAAGTCCTCCCGCTGACCCACATCCGCGGCCGGTCGTTGCACGACGCCTTCGTCATCGTCGACGAGGCCCAGTCGCTCGAGCGCAACGTCCTGCTGACGGTCCTGTCCCGGATCGGCGCCAACTCCAAGGTCGTCCTGACCCACGACGTGGCCCAACGCGACAACCTCCGGGTCGGGCGCCACGACGGCGTCGTCGCGGTCGTGGAGAAGCTGAAGGGGCACCCCCTCTTCGCCCACGTCACCCTGACCCGATCCGAGCGCTCCCCGATCGCCGCCCTGGTCACCGAGATGCTCGAGGACGTCACCTTGTGAGCTAGACGGATAGTCCCTGACAAGACGGCCCCTGCTCCCGGCATGTCGGGGCCGAGTTGTCAGGGACTACCCGGATTGGAGAGCTCTTGAGGGCGTGACCGTTTCGTGACCATGGACACCCCGGGAGTGGGGCTTCTGGGGTCGATGTGAGTGGTGTGACGGACGGGGTAACAAGAAGTCCATATTTCCACTACTTTCTCGCCCGATCGGTTTGCACGTGACTTCGAAGTCATGCAAGGTGGCAGGCAGTCCTTCCCCCGTCGGGTCCGCTCGGGCCTCCCGTACGACGAGGTGGGGATCCCCGAGTCGTCTACCCCCGAATGCGCCTGTGCCTACACCTCAGCAGTCTCAGCAGCCCCTGCAGTACGCCCCTCGGCACCGTGCTGCGCCGGCTCCGAGCCAGCCCGACGCGTGGCTCGGCCCGCGCCACCTGGGCGCGAGGCGTCGGCCCGCCCAGCAGGCGCTGCGCAACACCGTCACGCTGACCGGACTCGCCGCCGCCGCCACCGGCGTCGCCGTGGTCACCGGCGTGGTCCAGGCGCCCGGGCGCCGCGGCCAATCTCGCCGACTCGCTGACCCCGACGGCCGCGAACGACGCCGCGAGCTCGACCACCGGGCACTCCGTCGGCACCGCCGACGTCCGCGGGCGTACGCCGGTCGTGTCGCGCTCGGCCGACCGCACCCAGCTCTCGAAGGGCGTCTCCGGCGGTGCCGGGAGCGCGAAGCGCGACCCGGCCAAGGCGGCCGCGCTCGGTCTCTCGACCGGACCCGCGGTCGGTGGCGAGGAGAACATCTCCTCCGGCGACCCGCAGTCCGTCGCCGCGGCGCTGCTGCCGAAGTTCGGCTTCTCCGCCTCCCAGATGAGCTGCCTGATCCCGCTGTGGGCCGGCGAGAGCGGGTGGCGGGTGACCGCCGAGAACTCCTCGTCCGGCGCCTACGGCATCCCCCAGGCACTGCCCGGCTCGAAGATGGCGACCGCGGGTGCCGACTGGCGCACCAACGCCGCCACCCAGATCGAGTGGGGCCTGGGCTACATCGCCGAGCGCTACGGCTCACCCTGTGGCGCGTGGGGCTTCAAGCAGAGCCACGGCTGGTACTGAGCCCGACCATCCGCGCGCTCACGTCGTACAGCCGCTCGCCGAGCGCGTCGTCACGTGCCAGCTCCGACGGCTCCGTGAGCCGGTTGCGCTGGTAGTAGCCGCCGCTCGCGCCCTCGACCTCCGGGCTGGTGGCGAGGTAGGTGAGCCGCGCCCCGCCGACCTGCGGTGACTCCATCCGCCGCTTCATGATCGCGAGCACCGGTCGCGCGTACCACGGCGCTCCGCTCCAGATGTTGGTGGCGATGGCTCCCGGGTGGACCGCGTTCACCGTCACGCCGGCGCCGCTCAGTCGGCGCGCCAGTGCGCGGGCGGTGAGCACGTTGGCCAGCTTGGACCGCGCGTACGCCCGCATGATCGAGTAGTCCCGCTCGTGTCCCAGGTCGTCGAGGTCGAGCGTGCCGCGGTAGTGGCCGTCGGACGACGTGAACACGACCCGCGCCGGAGCGCTGGCGCGGAGCCGGTCGAGAAGCAGATGGGTCAGCAGGAAGCCCGCGAGGTGGTTGACGCCGAACGTCGCCTCGAAGCCGTCGGCAGTGGTGGTACGCCGGGCGAAGACGGTCCCTGCGTTGTTGACGAGCACGTCGATCCGCTCGCACTCGTCCAGCAGGTCCTCGGCGAGCCGACGTACGGCGGACAGGTCGGCGAAGTCGCACAGGTGCGACGCGATCTCGACACCCGGCGACTCCGCGCGGAGGCGCTCCACGGCGGCTGCGGTGCGTCGCGGGTCGCGCCCGACCAGCACGAGCCGGGCGCCGGGCTCGGCGGCGGCGAACTGACTCGCGCACTCCAGCCCGATCCCGTCGGAGGCGCCGGTGACGACGTAGGTCCGTGCGCCGGCGCCGGTCGGGCTCACGGATGCGTCATCCGGTCGACGTCGAGTGCCTCGTCGAGCTGCTCCTCGGTGATCTCGCCGCGCTCGACGTACCCCAGGTCGATCACCGTCTGCCGGATCGTCGCGCCGTCGGCGAGCGCGCGCTTGGCGATCGTGGCCGCGGCCTCGTAGCCGACGTACTTGTTGAGCGGGGTCACGATGCTCGGCGACGACTCGGCGTAGGCGCGCATCCGGTCGCGATCGGCGGTGATGCCCTTCACGCACGTGGCGAGCAGTCGCGACGCCTGCGCGAGCAGCCCGATCGACTCGAGCACGTTGTGGGCGATGACCGGCAGCATCACGTTCAGCTCGAAGCTGCCCGAAGCCCCGGCGAACGTGATCGTCGCGTCGTTGCCGATCACCTGGGCGCAGACCTGCAGGGTCGCCTCGGGGATCACCGGGTTGACCTTGCCGGGCATGATGCTCGACCCCGGCTGGAGGTCCTGCAGGTGGATCTCGGCCAGGCCCGCCGTCGGGCCGCTGCCCATCCAGCGCAGGTCGTTGCAGATCTTGACCAGTCCCACGGCGTACGCCTTGAGGGCACCGCTGTAGGCGACCAGCGAGTCCTGGGTGCCCTGCGCCTCGAAGTGGTCGTGGGCCTCCTCGAACTCGCCGCCGTCGGTGTCCTCGTTGAGGTAGCGGATCGCGAGAGCCGCGAAGTCGTGGGACGTGTTGATGCCAGTGCCGACGGCGGTCCCGCCCAGGGCGAGCTCGCGCACGGGCCGGACGGCGACCGCGAGCCGGTTGCGGGCACCGGAGACGGTCGCGGCGTACCCGCCGAGCTCTTGGCCCAGCGTCACGGGGGTGGCGTCCATGAGGTGGGTCCGGCCCGACTTCACGGCGTCGCGGTACTCGCGCGACTTGCGGATCAGCGCGTCGTGCAGGACGGCGGTCGCGTGGTGGAGGTCGCGGGCGGCGAGGACGGCGGCGACGTGCATCGCGCTGGGGAACGTGTCGTTCGATGACTGGCTCGCGTTGACGACGTCGTTGGGGTGGCACTCGACGCCCGCCCGCGCGGTGAGCGAGGACACGACCTCGTTGACGTTCATGTTGGTGCTGGTGCCCGAGCCGGTCTGGAAGACGTCGATCGGGAACTGGTCGTCGTGGTCGCCCTGGACGATCGCGCCGACGGCGGCCACGATGGCGTCCCGCTGCTCGGGCGAGATCACGCCGAGGTCGGCGTTGGCACGAGCGGCGGCGCCCTTGATCCGGGCCAGGGCGTGGACGAGGGCCGGGGGCAGCGGGCGCCCGCTGATCGGGAAGTTCTCGACCGCGCGCTGCGTCTGCGCGCGCCAGAGGGCGTCGGCGGGGACCTGGACCTCGCCCATCGAGTCGTGCTCGGTCCGGAACTCTCCGCTCATGTCTCCGAGGCTACGCGGGCGACGTAGAGCCAGTAGTGCTCGTCGCGGTCCTGGAGGCGTACGGCGTGGGCCTGCTCGTCGACGTCGTCGAACACCGCGGCGAGGGTGCCGACCAGCTCCGGTGACCGCGCAGCCGACCACACGACGAGCGCACCGCCCGCCTCGATCCGCTCGCGCAGCCGCTGGAGGAAGGGCAGGTCGTAGATCGCGGCGTTCGCCTCGTGGACCAGCTGCCCCGGCCCGTTGTCCACGTCCATGAGCACGACGTCGTACGTCGAGGGCCCGGCCTCGGTGACGGCCCGGACGACGTCGGCCACGACGACCCGGGCCCGCGCGTCGGCGAGCAGCTGGCGGCCGTGGGGGATGGTCCCGTCGCGCATCCACTCGACCAGGGCGGGCTCGATCTCGACGACGTCGACGTGCTCGACGCGTCGGTCGGCGAGCACGCGGTCGAGGGTGAAGCCCAGGCCGAGGCCGCCGACGAGCACCCGGCGAGGCGCGCTGACGGTCGCCAGCGCCGCCTCGGCGAGCGCCCGCTCGGAGGCGTGCTCCGCGGTGTCCATCACGAAGAGGCCGTTGGCCCGCAGTTCGAGTACGGTCGGCCCACCGCCCTCGTCGGGAGGGGTCCGGCGCTCGCGCAGGACGAGCTCGCCACGCTCGGTTTCGCTACGCGCCACCTCGACGTACTCCACGGCCCTACCGTAGAGACCGGACGACCTCGCTCGGCGCGGGGAGTTGGTGCCGCCTCCTAAAGTGGAGTAAAACAGTCGACAATGAGCCGGCACGGCGAACGGGAGGACCAGATGCGAGACGACCGCACGGCGAGCCCACCGCGCACACCGCGGGTGGTCGTGATCGGTGCCGGCGCGTCCGGCAGCCTGACGGCCCTCCACCTCGCCCGCGCGGCGCGCCGACGTGAGGCCGCGCTCGACGTGGTCCTGATCGACCCGGCGCTGCACCGGGCCCGCGGGACGGCGTTCGGCACGACCGACCCGCAGCACCTGCTCAACGTCCCGGCCGGCGGCATGAGCGCCCTGCCGGAGGACCCCGGTCATTTCGTGGCCTGGCGCGCGCGTCAGCACCCCGAGCTGATGACCGAGCCCGGCGTGTTCGCCCCGCGCGTCGACTGGGGCCGCTACCTCGACGAGACGCTGAGCCGCACCTTCGCCCACGACGCCCTGGCCACGCTTCGGCACCTGCGAGTGCGGGCGATCTCCGTGCGGTGCGACGACGTGGGCGTGGTGGTGAGCACCGACGACGGGCAGGTCGTGGTGGGAGACGCGCTCGTGCTGGCCACGGGGGAGCGGCCACCGGGCTACGCCTGGGCCCCGGAGGGCCTCAGGAACTCCGCGTTCTTCGTCGCCGACCCCTGGGCGCCCGGCGCCGTCGACGTCGTACGCCGGGACGCGGCCGGTCCGGCCGACGTCCTGGTCGTCGGCACCGGCCTGACCATGGTCGACGTCGTGCTGTCGCTGACGGGGCCCACCCAGCGGCCGGAGCGCCGGATCGTCGCGGTCTCACGTCACGGCGAGCTGCCCGAGCGGCACGCCGACGAGCTGCAGCTCGCGGCCATCCCCGAGGTCGACGACTGGGGCTCGAGCCTGGCCGAGTACCGCACCAAGGCCGCCGAGCACATCGCCCGCGTCCAGCACGCGACCGGCGACTGGCGTCCTGCCGTCGACGGGCTGCGCACCGTCGTGCAGACGCTGTGGCAGCGGCTGGGCGACGACGACCGGATCGAGTTCCTGCGCGAGGACGCCAGCGCCTGGGGCCGGGTGCGGCATCGCATGCCGCCCGGCTCGGCCGACGTGATCGCCGCCCTCGAGGGCTCCGGCACCCTCACCCGTGCGCCCGGTGAGGTGGTCGGTGCCGAGCCCCTCACCGGCGGGGGTCTGCGCGTGACCCTGTCCGACGGCAGCACGCACGACGTCGGCTGGGTCGTGAACTGCACCGGCACCAGTACCACGGTCGCGCCCGGTGTCGACCCGCTGCTGGACGACCTGCTCACGCCCCGGGCCGGGGTCGCCCTCGGTCAGCTGAGCACGGCGGGGATGGGTCTGCGCACGCGATCGGGACGGCTGCTCGACTCGGCGGGCTCGACGAGCGCGCCGATCTGGACCCTCGGCTCGGTACGCCGCGGCGAGCTCTTCGAGTCGACCGCCGTGCCCGAGATCCGGACCCAGGCGGCCGCTGTCGCCGCGGCGGTGCTCGAGGAGATCGCCCCCGAGCCACGCCAGCTCGCCGACGGCCGCGTCGTGGGGGGCCACCACCCGATCGCCCGGCCGCGCGACCCGCTCGGGCTCCCGCTGTCGACCACGGCCGAGGCTGCCGCGGCGTACAACGCGGGGCTGGAGCGCCTGATGCGCCTGCAGTCGGGTGCCGACGAGAAGCTGCTCGAGGCGGTCGGTCTCGACCCCGAGTTCGCCGTCGCACACGCGGCCCTGGCCATGCTCGGGCACGAGGGCGGCTCCTCGATCGACGTCCGCGCCTCCCTGGACGCAGCGCGGCGTGCGGCACGACTGCGGGCCGACGACCGCGAGCGCAGTCTGGTCGACGTCGTGGGTCGCCGGGTCGAGGACGTCCGCAACTCCGGCGCCACGGCCCTGATGAACCACATCGCCCAACACCCTCGCGACGTGCTCGCGGTCTCGGCGGCCGTGCCGACGATCGCGTTCTCCGGGGTCACCGACATCCAGCAGGAGGCGTGGGAGCTGGTCGAGGGGCTCGCTCCGGCGTACGGCGACCACTGGTGGTACATCTCGCTGCTCGCCTTCACCCGTCAGGACCAGTCGCGCTTCGACGACGCGGGGCTCCTGGCCGAGAGCGCGCTGGAGTGCGAGCCGACGTCCGGGCACGCCGTCCACGCGCAGACGCACGTGATGTACGAGACCGGGCGGCACGAGGCCGGACGCGCGTGGCTCGACAACTGGGTGGCGGAGAGCGGGCGTGCGGCGAGCCACCGCGCCCACTTCTCCTGGCACGCCGCCCTGCACGAGCTGGCCGTGGGGGACACCGAGGCGGTGCGGCAGCGCTACTACACCCAGCTCGCCCCGCCGACCGTGACCGGGGTCCGCGCCCTGATCGACTCGGCGTCCCTGCTCTGGCGGTGGGTGGTGACGACCTCGGGGTGGGACGCCGCCGCCGGCACGTCGGCGTTCCCCGGTGAGACGGCGCCGCCGCCCGTCGAGAGCGTGCTCGACGCGGTGGGATCCGAGCTCGTCGACCACCCCGAAACCGCCTTCGTGGCGCTGCACGCCGCGCTCGCCCTGGCGGCAGCCGGCGACCTGCCCCGGCTGGCGGCGCTGCGTGCCCACTGCCAGGGCACCTCCGACCTCTCGGTGCGGACGACGGTCGCCTCGGTCTGCGAGGCGCTGCTGGCCGCGGGCGAGCAGCGCTGGGGAGAGGCCGCGCGGCTGCTCTCGGAGGTCCTGCCCGGCCTGCCGCGCGTCGGCGGCTCCGCCGCGCAGCGCGAGATCGTCGAGGAGACGCTGCTCTACTGCCTGGTCAGCGACGGCCAGGCCGAGCGAGCCCTGGCCCTGCTCGACGGACGCCTCGACCGCCGTACCTCACCGCTGGACCAGCGCCGTCGCAGCTCGCTCGCGAGTCCCTCAGGCGCGCGCGTCCCCGGCTGAGCCAAAACCCGGACGGCGACCAGGGTGCGGACTTAACCTCGCCAGGTGACGAAGCACTCGGGGACTCGGGCGGCGCTGCTCGCCGTCGTGGTCGGGCTCGCCTGCACGGCGTGCTCGGTGTCCTTCACCGCCGGGACCACCCCTGCGGCCCCGCAGACGTCGACCTCGCAGACGTCGACCTCACCGGCGAAGCAGGCCCAGCGGAGACTGCCTCGGTTGCTGGCCGCTCCTCCGTCCACCGAACAGGCAGCTGTGCCGGCGCACCCCACAGTCGCCCAGAAGGCGATGATCTCCGGGCTGAACGCCTACTGCCGCAGGTGGTACGTCGCCCAGCGCGCCGCGTCCATCAAGTTCCCCGACGCCGATCAGCAATGGCGCTTCGCCAGGCTCCAGCTGCCGCGCGACCAGGTGCTGCTGAGTCACCTGAAGGCCCTGCGCCCGACTCCTGCCGCCGCGCGAGTTCTCCACGCCTGGATCGGGGCCGAGGAGTTCATCCTGTCGGCCACCAAGATGGAGACGAGCCAGGACTCCATGACCAGTGAGCAGGGCGCGGACGAGGTGCTCGAGGGCATCGACGCCAGGCATGAGGACGCCGGATATCTCGGAGCCCGTGAGTGCGACGGCCAGCTGCCGCACCAGCAGGCTGTTGCTGCGGAGCGGGCGACCCAGCGGTTCGCGCTCGCCCGGACCGTGGATCAGGCCTGCCGCGCGACCGTGACGCCGTCGTTCCTGCGCACTGAGTGGGGCGGACAGTCGAGGTCGCCCCTGGAGATGTGTCGCCGCAACCTGCGGATTCACCGGCGCGATGGGATCCCCCGCAACATCAGGGTCACGTCCGTGACCGGCGTCGAGAACCTCACGGCGACCGTGACCTTCAACGAGGTCCCCGAATGCGGCTGTGACGGGATCGTCGCCCGGCTGTTCCGGGAGCACGGACGCTGGTTGGTCGCCAGCATGCCCAACCACAAGTAGCCACCGCCCGCTGCCCATCTGGGACGTCATACGTTCTGGTTGCCCGGGCGACCACAACGTATGACGTCCCGCAAGGGTTCTCCACAGCTGGGCGTCACGCGTCCTCCTGAGGGCGCGAGAGGCCCCAGACTCGGGCGATGACGTCGCCGTTCGGGAGTCCCCTGGAGCGCCTTCACCATCTGGCCGGTGAGCAGGGCGGGATCGTGTCCCGGATCCAGGCCTACCGACTCGGCGTCACGCGGGCGGAGGTCCGAGCGAACGTCCGGGCACGCCGTTGGCGCCGCGTCGGGAGCCAGTCGATCGCGACCAGGACGGGCTTCCTGGCCGAGTCGGCTCGGTGGTGGGCCGCGGTGTTCGAGGCAGGACCGCGAGCCCAGCTGGACGGCGTCTCGTCCCTGCTCGCCGCCGGACTCAGCGGCTTCCGTTCGGACGGGATCCGGGTGTCGGTGCCCCGCGGTGCCAGGATCCGTCGCGCGCGCGGCCTCGATATCCGCCAGACACGTCGGTGGGCTCCCGACGACCTGGTCACCGTGGGACTGCCGCGGACGTCCACGCCCGTCGCGGCCGTACGGGCAGCGCTCTGGGCCAGGAGCAAGCGTCAGGCCGCGCTACTGCTGACGATGACGGTCCAGCAGGGCCTGCCCGGCCGCAGCTCGGCCTCGAGGCGCTGCGCATCAGGCGCGACCGGCGACGACGTCTGCTGCACCAGGTCATCCTCGATCTGGCAGGCGGAGCTCAGTCGCTGGGTGAGCTCGACTTCGCTCGCGAATGTCGTCGGCGCGGGTTGCCCGAGCCGAGCCGCCAGGTCGTACGCCGGGGTCGCGCCGGGAGGTACTACCTCGACGCGGTCTGGGAGGAGTGGGGTGTGGCTGTCGAGATCGACGGCATTCACCACTCGTGGGCCACTCATGTCGTGGCCGACGCCCTGCGTCAGAACGACGTCGTACTCCAGGACCTCGTCGTCCTGCGGCTGCCACGGCTCGGCCGCCGGGTGGCGCGGGACTCGTTCTTCGCGCAGATCGAGGAAGCACTGGCTGCGCGGGGCTGCCCACCCTCGGTCGCTCCGCCTGACCAGCGCAACGTCATACGTTCTGGTTGCCCGGGCGACCACAACGTATGACGTTGTGGGGGCCTACTCGGCGGAGCGGACCCGGATTCCGGTCAGGGGCACGGTGACCGCGCCGCTGGGGTCGGTAAAGAAGTCGTTGCCCTTGTCGTCGACCACGATGAACGCCGGGAAGTCCTCGACGTCGATCTTCCACACGGCCTCCATGCCGAGCTCGGGGTACTCCAGCACCTCGACCGACTTGATGCAGTCCTGGGCCAACCGGGCGGCGGGGCCGCCGATCGAGCCGAGGTAGAACCCGCCGTGGGTGGCGCAGGCCTCGGTGACGACCTTGGAGCGGTTGCCCTTCGCGAGCATCACCAGGGAGCCGCCGGCGGCCTGGAACTGCTCGACGTAGGAGTCCATCCGGCCGGCCGTCGTGGGGCCGAACGACCCCGAGGCATACCCCTCCGGCGTCTTCGCGGGTCCGGCGTAGTAGACGGCGTGGTCGCGGAGGTACGCCGGCATCTCCTCGCCGGCGTCCAGCCGCTCCTGGATCTTGGCGTGGGCGATGTCGCGCGCCACGACGAGCGGTCCCGTCAGCGAGAGCCTGGTCTTCACCGGATGCCGTGACAGTTCGGCGAGGATCTCCGGCATCGGCCGGTTGAGGTCGATCCGGACCACGTCCGCCTCGTCCTCGGGCTGGGTCGCGACGGTCGCGGGGAGGTACTTCGCCGGGTCGGTCTCGAGCTGCTCGAGGAACACGCCGTCAGGCGTGATCTTGCCGAGCGCCTGACGGTCTGCCGAGCACGAGACGGCGATCGCGACCGGGCAGGACGCGCCGTGCCGGGGAAGCCGGACGACGCGGACGTCGTGGCAGAAGTACTTGCCTCCGAACTGTGCGCCGATGCCGAAACCTTGAGTGAGCTTGAAGACCTCTTCCTCGAGCTCGAGGTCCCGAAACCCGTGCGCCGACAGGGATCCCGACGTCGGGAGATTGTCGAGGTAGTGGGCTGAGGCGTACTTCGCCGTCTTCAGCGCGAACTCCGCCGAGGTCCCGCCGATGACCACCGCGAGGTGGTACGGCGGACACGCGGCCGTGCCGAGCGAGCGGATCTTCTCGTCGAGGAACGCCAGCATCCGCGTGGGGTTCAGGACCGCCTTCGTCTCCTGGAAGAGGAAGGACTTGTTGGCCGATCCGCCGCCCTTGGCCATGAACAGGAACTTGTACTCCGGCACACCGTCGTGGTCGGGCGTGGAGTACAGCTCGATCTGAGCGGGCAGGTTGGTGCCGGTGTTCTTCTCCTCCCAGGTGGTCAAGGGTGCGAGCTGCGAGTAGCGGAGGTTGAGCTTGGTGTAGGCGTCGTACACGCCTTCGCTGATCGCCTCGGCGTCGTCGATCCCGGTGACGACCCCCTCGGACTTCTTGCCCATCACGATCGCGGTCCCGGTGTCCTGGCACATCGGCAGCACGCCGCCGGCCGAGATGTTGACGTTCTTGAGCAGGTCGAGCGCGACGAACCGGTCGTTCCCGCTCGACTCGGGGTCGTCGATGATCCGGCGGAGCTGGGCCAGATGGGCTGGTCGCAGGTAGTGGGCGATGTCGTGCATGGCCTCGGCGGTGAGCTGTCGGATCGCGTCGGCGGACACCTGGAGGAAGGTCCGGCCACCGGCCTCGAACGTCGACACGCCCTCGTTGGTGACCAGTCGGTACGGCGTGTCGTCCGGGCCGATCGGCAGCAGGTCGGAGTAGCGGAAGTCGGGTCCGACGGGTCCTGATGGGGAAGCGGGAGCACTCACGGCAGCACGATAGTCGCCCCTGGACAACGCGTGGCTCCGTGCCACACTGCGTCCGTGACGACGGCTCCGCGCAAGGGTTCGCGCGTCCGCCCGGCGCCTACGCTCGAGGAGGTGGCGGCCCGAGCGGGCGTCTCACGTGCGACCGCCAGCCGGGTGCTGCGCGGCGACTCGAAGGTCAGCGAACGCGCGCGCGAGTCGGTCCTGGAGGCCGCGCAGGCGATCTCCTACGTCCCCAACCTCGCCGCGCGCAGCCTGGTCACCGGTCGCAGCGACTCCGTCGCGTTCCTGGTCGAGGAGACCGAGGAGCGGATGTTCGCGGACCCGTTCTTCCTCGGCATGCTGCGGAGCGCGCAGGAGGCCGTCGCCGATGCCGGGCTGCAGCTGGTGTTCACGGTCGTGAACCGGGCCGAGGACCAGGAGCGGTTCCTGGCCTACGCCGCGGGCGGTCACGTCGACGGCGTGCTGCTGATGTCCCTGCACGGGCAGGACCGGCTTCCTCAGCGGCTCGAGGCGCTGGGCGTGCCGACCGTGCTCAGCGGCCGGCCCCTGAGCAGCAGGCGCAGTCTCTGGTACGTCGACGCCGACAACGTCGGCGGTGGCCGACTGGCGACGACCCATCTGCTGACCACCGGACGCAGCCACGTCGCCACGGTGACCGGTCCCCTGGACATGTGCGCCGGGCAGGACCGCCTGGCCGGGTACCGCGCCGCGGTGGCGGAGGCCGGGGTCGAGCCCGACGAGAGCCTGGTGTCGGTCGGGGACTTCACGGTCCAGGGCGGGTACGCCGCGACCCGGGCACTGCTCGACCGGCGTCCCGACGTCGACGCGATCTTCGCTGCCTCCGACCTCGCGGCGTTCGGCGTGGTCCGGGCGCTTCGCGACAGCGGTCGGACGGTCGGCGGCGACGTCGCGGTGATGGGCTTCGACGACATTCCGGCGGCGGCCGAGCAGGAGCCCGCGCTGTCGACCGTGCGCCAGCCGATCGCGGCGCTGGGCACCACGATGACCCAGCTCCTGCTCGACCGGATCCAGGGTCGCGAGCGCCTGCCTCGTCGCACCGTCCTGCCGGTCGAGCTCGTGGTCCGAGAGACCGCCTGAGGCGAGTTCGCCAGCGGAATTAGGCACGACACTGGCCGTAATCCGACCCTTGACACCGTGACAGCCGTCACAGCATCCTGGCCGCGAGCACTCGTGAGAGCGCTCTCACAACACGCAGGAACAGCAAGCTCACAGCGCAGGTCGGTGGACCAACCGACAGGCGGATCCGGACGAGGTTCACCAGGAGGACTCATGTCCCGAAGCTCCACGCGCCGCCGAGGGGCGGCCTTGCTGGCGGTCGCCGCCCTGGGCACGTTCGTGCTCGCCGGCTGCGGTGGCTCCGACTCGTCGGGTTCGGACGGCTCGGCGAGCGCCGGACCCTGCGGGACCACCGACGACACCACCGTCACGGTCGGGCTCTTCGGGACCTTCGGGTTCAAGGAGGCCGGTCTCTGGGACGCCTACCACAAGCTCTGCCCCAACATCACGGTCAAGGAGGACGACGTCGAGCAGTCGGCCGACTACTGGACGCGCCTGAAGACGCGGCTGGCGTCGGGTAGCGGCCTCGACGACGTGCAGGGCATCGAGATCGGCTTCGTCGCCGACGTCGTGCAGAACCACGCCGACCAGTTCGTCAACTGGAACACCGTTCCGAACGCCGCCGCCGACAAGGCGGAGTTCTTCCCCTGGAAGTGGCAGCTCGCCTCGAGCTCGGACGGCCAGGACACCGTGGGTCTCGGCACCGACATCGGCCCCGAGGCGATCTGCTACCGCAGCGACCTGCTCAAGCAGGCCGGGCTGCCCTCCGACCCTGCGACGCTGGCACAGAAGTGGAAGACCTGGGACGACTTCATCGCCTTCGGCAAGCAGTACGAGGCGTCGTCCTCGAAGGCCTCGGGCTCCCACTTCGTCGACAGCGCGGCCAGCATCTTCTCCACGGCCGTCTACCAGGGCAACGAGGCCTACGACAACGCCGACGGACAGCCGGACGTTGAGAACAGCGACGGCGTGAAGAACGCCTGGGGCTATGCCAGCCAGGCGGCACAGGCGGGCATCACCGCCGGCCTGCAGCAGTTCACGCCCGACTGGAACAAGGCGTTCTCGAACGGCGCCTTCGCCACCCTGGCCTGCCCCACCTGGATGATGGGCTACATCCAGGGCCAGGCCGGTGACTCCTACGCCGGCAAGTGGGACATCGCGCCGGTGCTGCCCGGTGGCGCCACCAACTGGGGCGGCTCGTGGCTCGGCGTTCCGGAGAAGGCCGCCCACAAGGACGCCGCGATCGCCCTGGTCGAATGGCTGTCGGCCCAGGACCAGCAGGTCACGATGTGGAAGCAGGGCGGACACTTCCCGTCCAACTCCGACGCCGCGGCCGACCCGGGCGTGGCGAGCGCGAAGAGCGCCTACTTCAGCAACGCGCCGGTCGGTCAGATCTTCGGCGACATCGCCCAGCAGATGAAGATCCCGCCGATCGGTCTCTACGACACGCAGATCCAGCAGGCCCTCACGACGCAGCTGACCAACGTCGAGACCAAGGGCACCTCGCCGGACGACGCATTCAGCGCCGCGCTCGACGCGATCAAGCAGGTCACGGGCTGATCGACTCCCGGCCGCCGACCCCACCTGCGCTGGGTCGGCGGCCGGGTCACGTCGTACGACGAGAGACCCCATCGGCGGCGCGTCTGCCGTATGACTGCGCGTATGAAAGGTGACATGACCGTCCTGGAGCACCCCGAGGTCGCGGTACGCCGGACCCGTGCGGCCACGCGAAGCCGCAGCAACCTTCCCGGCCGTCGCATCGCCTACCTGTACGTCCTGCCCTTCTTCGCCGTCTTCGCGGCCTTCAGCGTCTACCCCTGGCTGGCGACGGCCTGGGTCTCCCTGCACGACACCCGGCTCTCGACGTACAACCAGTCGAGCTGGATCGGCTTGGAGAACTACCACAACCTCCTCACCAACCACTTCTTCTGGAACGCCTTCCGCAACACCCTCAGCATCGGGATCATCTCCACGGTCCCGCAGCTGTGCATGGCGCTCGGGATCGCGCACCTGCTCAACTACCGGCTGCGCGGGAGGACGTTCTTCCGGGTGGCGATCCTGATGCCGTACGCCACGAGCCTGGCGGCGGCCACGGTCATCTTCAGCGAGCTGTTCGACCCGCATCTGGGGCTGATCAACTGGGCGCTGCACGCCGTCCACCTGCCGACCGTCGACTGGCAGGGATCCAAGTGGCCCTCGCAGATCGCGGTCTCCACCATCGTCACGTGGCGCTGGACGGGGTACAACGCCCTGATCTACCTCGCGGGCATGCAGGCGATCAGCTCGGACCTCTACGAGGCGGCCGCGATGGACGGCGCGAGTCGCTGGGCGCAGTTCCGCTACGTGACGATCCCCGGGCTGCGGCCGACGATCCTGTTCACGATCGTGGTCTCGACGATCGGTGCGGCCCAGCTGTTCGGCGAGCCGTTGCTGTACCACAACGGCCTGCCCGACGGCGGGACCCAGGGGCAGTACCAGACGCTGGGGCTGCTGATGTACCAGCAGGGCTGGACCAACGACCGCCTCGGCCTGGCGTCGGCCACCGCGTGGACGATGTTCCTCATCATCGTCGTCGCCGTGTGCGTCAACCTGTTCCTCGCACGGCGTCGTGAGCGCCACGAGGGACACCGGCGCCGGGTCCCGCTGACCACCGGCGTGCCGGAGGTGAGCGCCCGATGAGCGCGGCCGACGAGAAGGGCGTGCTGAAGGGCAGCTGGGTCACCTACACCCTGGTCGGACTGGTGACGCTGGTCTCGGTGTTCCCGCTCTACTACACGATCGTGATGGCGTCGCACACGAACGCCGAGATGGCCGCGTCGACGCCGCCACTGCTGCCCACGACCGACCTGGTCTCCAACATCCACAAGGCCCTGCAGCTCGCCCCCCTCAACAAGGGGCTGGTGAACTCCCTGATCGTCGCGGGCTCCATCACGGTCGGAACGGTGGCGCTGTGCACCCTGGCCGGCTTCGCCTTCGCGAAGCTGCGCTTCCGCGGCTCCAACATCCTGCTCGCCGTCTGCGTGGCCACGATGATGGTGCCGCTGCAGATGGGGGTCATCCCGCTCTACATGCTGATGGCGCGGCTCGGCCTGGCGGGACACCTGAGCGCCGTCGTGCTGCCCGGCCTGTGCACGGCGTTCGGCGTCTTCTTCATGCGTCAGTACATCTCCGGGGCGGTCCCCGACGAGCTGATCGAGGCGGCGTACATGGACGGCGCCGGCCCGCTGAGAGTGCTGCTCTCAGTGGTGGTGCCGGCGGTCAGGCCGGCGATGGCGGTGCTGGCGATGCTGACGTTCCTGACGGCGTGGAACGACTTCTTCTGGCCGATCATCGTGCTCAGCACCCAGAACCCGACCGTCCAGGTCTCGTTCCAGAGCCTGGCGACGGGCTACGCGCCACAGCAGTCGATCATCATGGCCGGCACGCTGTACGGCACCGTGCCCGTGCTGGTCGTCTTCGCGCTTCTCGGCCGACAGATCGTCGGCGGCATCATGCAAGGGGCCATCAAAGGGTGAGTGAGAACAGCTTTCCGGAGGGATTCGTCTGGGGCGTCGCCGCGTCGGCGTACCAGATCGAGGGCGCGGTCGACGAGGACGGACGTGGCCCCAGCATCTGGGACACCTTCAGTCATACGCCCGGTGCCGTCGACAACGGCGACACCGGTGACGTGGCCTGCGACCACTACCACCGCTGGCCGGAGGACCTCGACCTGATGGTCGACCTCGGGGTCGCGTCGTACCGCTTCTCGGTGGCGTGGCCCCGTGTCATGCCGGACGGTCGCACGGTCGACCAGAGGGGCCTCGACTTCTACCGGCGACTCGTGGACGGGCTTCTCGAGCGCGGGATCAAGCCGCTGATGACGCTCTACCACTGGGACCTTCCACAGAGCCTGGACCTCGGGGACGCCGGCGGCTGGTTGTCGCGGGAGGTGCCGGCTCGATTCGCGGAGTACGCCGGGCTGATGGGCAAGGAGCTCGGGGACCGGGTCCCCGCGGTGACGACGCTCAACGAGCCGTGGTGCTCGGCGTACCTCGGCTACGCCAGCGGCGAGCACGCCCCGGGCCGCACCGAGAACGCGCTGGCCTATCGGGCGGCGCATCACCTGAACCTCGCGCACGGACGGGCGGCCACCGCGTTGCGCGGCGTGCTCCCCGCCGACGCGGACGTGTCCGTCGCCCTCAACCTCCTGCAGGTGGAGGCGGCGTCGGAGCGCGAGGAGGACGTCGCAGCGGCGGAGCACGCCGACCTGATCGCGAACCGGGTGTTCCTCGACCCGATGTTCTCGGGCGGGTACTCCGAGGCGCTGCGTGAGACCACCGTCGGGCTCAGCGACTGGTCGTTCGTGCAGGACGGCGACGAGGCCGAGATCGCGGTCGGCCTGGACTCGATCGGGATCAACTTCTACAACCCGAGCCGGGTGCGGGGTGGACCGGCCGACGGAGCGCGGCCGTTCCCCGGCAGCGACCGGGCGTTCTTCGTCGACGTGCCCGGGCCGCACACGGTGATGGGCTGGCCGATCGTCCCGTCGGGACTGACCGACCTGCTGCTGCGCGTGCAGCGCGACGTCGGACTCCCGATGCACGTGACCGAGAACGGGCTCGGCGCCCACGACGTGGTGGAGGCCGGCGCGGTCCACGACCAGGACCGGATCGAGTACCTCCGCGACCACCTCGCGGCGGTCCTCGCGGCGCGCGCGCGAGGGGCCGACGTACGCGGGTACTACGTGTGGACCCTCCTGGACAACTTCGAGTGGGCGTGGGGCTACGACAAGCGCTTCGGCCTGATCCACGTCGACTTCGACGACCAGCGGCGTACCCCGAAGGACTCCGCCCACTGGTACCGCGACGTCATCTCCCGCAACGCCCTCCGCTGACCTAGCCCTCGTTGAATTGGCCCTCCGGGTCTGTTGAGTTGGCCCTCCGGGTCTGGCCTTGAGGCGGTAGGGCCAACTCAAGGCACCCGGAGGGCCAACTCAACAGACCCGGAGGGCCAATTCAACGAGTGTCAGGTCAGCTCAGTTGGGGGTCGGTGATGCCGGGGCGGCCGTCCTCGAAGCGGCCGGCGAGGGCGCGGACGACGTGGGGGTGGTCGCGCAGCGTCACCAGCACGTCGTACCAGCCCTGGGTGGCGGACAGGCCGATGCGCAGCTCGCGCACCGCACCGGCCTTCACCCGCACCGTGCGGTCGGCCGAAGAATCGTAGGCGTCGGCCACCGTCGCGTGGAGAGCGTGCTGGGACCGGTTGTGCAGGCGGAGCACGAGCCGGCCGTCCTTGCGGCGGCCGTGCACCTCGAGCAGCGGCTCGCGGGTGTCGCCGGCGAAGCGCCGGAAGAAGCCGTTCGGCCCGTGCAGGCTGACGTCGAAGCGGCCCCGGTGCTTCAGCACTGGTCGCAGCCGGTGACCCGCCCCCAGCGTGTAGCTGTACGGCGCGCCCGCGACGTCGTTGGACCGCGCCTGGAGGTGGGCTCCGAGCGTGCCGACGTTGTCGAGGCTGAACCTCAGCTCGTCCTTCTTCACGACCAGGTCGACCTGGAGCCGGTAGCCCAGGGCGCGCGAGGGACGCGTGCCCGGCTCCTGCTTCGGCAGACGCTGCTTCTTGGGTGGCTTCACCCCGTCGGCGTCGCCGTGACGCTCACTGTCCGGGGGCTTGTACATGTCGGTGTTCGGCCGGGACGGCGCCGTCGTGGTGCTGGTCGAGAAGTCGAACGCCGAGGTGAGGTCGCCGCAGACTGCGCGTCGCCAGGGGGTGATGTTCGGCTCGTGTACGCCGAACCGCGTCTCCAGGAACCGCACGATCGAGGTGTGGTCGAAGGTCTCCGAGCAGACCCAGCCGCCCGTGCTCCAGGGCGAGATCACGGTCATCGGCACCCGGAAGCCCAGACCGAAGGGACCTCTCGCAGCACCGGGCTCGCCGGGGAAGAGCTCGTTCTTCGTCGAGACCGTGGACTCGCCGTGCAGACCGCCGACGCTCGGGTACGGCGGGACGCGGTGGTCGAAGAAGCCGTCGTTCTCGTCGTAGGTCAAGAACAGCACCGTCTTGGCCCACACGGCCGGGCTGCTGGTCAGCGCGTCCAGCACCTGCGAGACGTACCAGGCGCCGAAGTTGGCCGGCCAGTTCGGGTGCTCGGTGAAGGCCTCGGGCGCGACGATCCACGACACCTGGGGGAGCTTGTCGTTGGCGACGTCGTCGGCCAGCTGAGCGAAGAGCGACTGGTCGGGGTTGTCGTTCAGGTCGGTCCCCTCGAGCCCGCGGTCGTGGAGCGGGTCGCCCGACTGCGCGTTCTGGTAGGCGCCGAAGTAGGCCAGGGCGTTGTCGCCGTAGTTGCCGATGTAGGCGTCCCGGGTGTCACCGAAGAGCCCCGTCGGGCCCAGCCCGATGCCCTTGTCCTGGTAGATCTTCCAGTCCACGCCGGCGGCCTGGAGCCGCTCGGGGTAGGTGGTCCAGGAGTAGGGGCCGAAGCCGTTCGCGATCTGCGGTCCGCCGCCCTTGCCGTCGTTGCCCGCCCAGCCCGACCACAGGTAGTAGCGGTTGGGGTTGGTCGACGACAGCATGCTGCAGTGGTACTGGTCGCAGACGGTGAAGGCGTCGGCGAGCGCGTAGTGGAACGGGATGTCCTCGCGCCGCAGGTGCGCCATCGTCACCGGGGCCGGCTTGCTCGCGTTGCGCTTGGCCGGCACCCACTGGTCGTGGTGACCGGCGGCGAAGGCGTCGTGCTGGGAGGTCCAGCTGTGGTCGATGTCCTGGACGAAGGCGAGCCCGAGGTCCTCCAGGTCCGGCCGGAAGGGCAGCACGTACGACGACCCGGTCGGCTTGCCCTTCGGCTGATGGAAGACGGTGCGGCCGCTGCGGAGAACCGCAGGGTGCGGGTCGCCGTACCCGCGCACGCCGCTCATCGTCCCGAAGTAGTGGTCGAACGACCGGTTCTCCTGCATCAGCACGACGACGTGCTCGACGTCGTTGATCGACCCGGTACGACGCGCGGCCGGGATGGACGCGGCACGCGCGATCGAGGGCGTGAGGACGGAGAGGGCGGCGCCCCCTCCCGCGATCTGGAGGAACCTCCGGCGGTCGACCTCGGGCATGGAAGCTCCTTCGCTGGGATCGCGAGACGCGGCCCACGTCGAGCCGCGGACACGATCATCACAAACCCGCCCTAGGTTTGGACACCATGAGCTCCTACCTCGTGCTCGTGTCGCCCTCGGCGAACCGGGTCTACGCGCAGGCAGCGGCCGAGCTGACGGCGGCCGAGCTCGGGGTGCTCGCCGAGACGGTGCTGGCCGGCCACGTCGGGGAGGCGCGTGCCGAGCAGGTCGCGGGCGTGGACTACGTCGCGTTCGAGGGCGACCTGGACGAGGCGTCGCTGAGGCACGTTGCGAACGTGTCGACCGCGCTGGCGCTGTTCGAACGACGCGACGACGACGCCTGGCTCCGCCCGGTGGAGCTGCAGCGGCTCGACTGCCTCGACGACGACCTGCTGACGATCCTGAAGTACCCCGGGAAGACCAACGAGCTCTTCACCAAGCTGCTCCTCAACGTCACGGTCGGGGCGTCCGGCGCCGCGCCGCGCATGCTGACCGACCGGCTGCGGGTGCTGGATCCCCTGTGCGGTCGGGGGACGACGCTCAACCAGGTGCTGATGTACGGCTGGCATGCCTCGGGCATCGACACGGACAGCGGGGACTTCGACACCTACGCCGCGTTCCTGCCGCGGTGGCTGAAGGACAAGCGGCTCAAGCACGCCGCGTCGACGTCCCGGCTGCGTCGCGACGGCCGCACCCTCGGTCGCCGCCTCGACGTCGAGCTCGCCCTCAGCAAGGAGGCCTGGTCGGCGGGGGACAGGATCACCCTCACCGACGTCGACGCCGACACCATGGAGGCCGCGGAGGTGTTCCGAGCCGCGAGCTTCGACGCGGTCGTCGCCGACGCGCCGTACGGCGTGCAGCACGGCAGCCGGTCGGGCGGCGGGCTGCAGCGGCGACCCGCAGAGCTGCTGGCCGGGGCCCTGCCGGGCTGGGTCGAATGTCTTCGCCCGGGCGGGGCGGTCGGTCTGGCGGTCAACGTGCGGACCTGCCCGCGCGACGACGCCCTCTCGCTCCTGGCCGAGGCCGGGCTGGAGGTCCGCGACACCGCGGCGTACCGCGGCTTCGAGCACCGCGTCGACCACGCGATCCAGAGGGACATCGTGGTCGCGGTCAAACCGGCCTAGGGTGACCCCCATGACGTCCATGGCCGGCAGGGGAGACGCGCACGACCCCTCGCGGCTGCGCATCTCCGACGCCGACCGGCACCAGGTCGCGGAGGTGCTGCGCGAGGCCGCCGGGGAGGGACGCCTGGACTTCGAGGAGCTCGACGAGCGGCTCGAGGCGACCTACGCCGCCCGCACGTACGGCGACCTGGTCCCGATCACCCGCGACCTCCCGGTGCCGGACCGGACGTCGCTCCCCGTCCAGCCGCTTGAGTCGTCGAGCCCGCGGTCGGTGGTCGCCGGTGGCCCGACGGAGGAGCGACACCTGGCGATCATGGGCGGCCTCGACCGCAAGGGCGTCTGGACGGTGCCCGCGCACCTGACGGTCACCTGCTTCATGGGCGGGTGCGACCTCGACCTCCGGCAGGCGCAGTTCGCCGCCCGCGAGGTCGTGATCACGATCAGGGCCGTGATGGGCGGGGCCGACATCAAGGTCAACCCGCAGACCCGCGTGGTCATGGAGGGCACGGGGATCATGGGCGGGTACTCCGGTCCGTCGGACAAGACCCCCGCCGACTTCGACGAGCACAGCCCCGTCGTCCGTATCCGCGGCTTCGCCGTCATGGGCGGCGTGAGCGTCTCACGCCGCCCCGCCCCGGGCTCCGGCCGGGGCTGGCGTCAGCTCAGGAGTCGGTAGCCGCCTCCTGCTCGCCGGGCGTCGCGATGGCGTCCTGCTCCTCGGCGACCTCGGCGGTGGCGGCCGAGGCGGCGTCGGGGATCGTGCCGGCCGACGACGAGTCGACGGTGAGGTTCTCGCCCGTGCCCGGGTCGAAGAGGTGGATCTTCGAGCCGTCGACCCAGATCTCGGCCTCGTCGCCCTCCTTGACCCGGCTGGAGCCGTCCAGGGAGATGACCAGCTGGGTGCGCAGGGCCTCGCCGTCCAGGTCCTTCTCCAGCTGCAGCAGCTGGGCCTGGACCTCCTGCGGAGCCTCGAAGGGGATGTAGGCGTAGGCCTCGTTGCCGAGCCACTCCACCACGTCCACCTTCGCCTTGAACGTCGAGCCGGCGGTCTTGCCGGAGTCCATCACCGCGGCGTCCTCGAAGTGCTCGGGCCGGATGCCGGCGATCAGCAGGCCCTTGCCCTCCGCGCGCTTCGCCTTGTCCGCGGGGATCGCGACCGACCCGAAGGGCAGCTTGACCGACGTACCCTCGACGGTCGCCGGCAGGAAGTTCATCGGCGGGCTGCCGATGAAGCCGGCGACGAAGAGGTTCCCGGGGTTGGTGTAGAGCTCCCGCGGAGTCGCCAGCTGCTGGAGGATGCCGCGCTTGAGCACGGCGACCCGGTCACCCAGCGTCATGGCCTCGGTCTGGTCGTGGGTGACGTAGACCGTCGTGATGCCGAGCCGGCGCTGCAGGCGCGCGATCTCGGTGCGCATCTGGCCGCGCAGCTTGGCGTCGAGGTTGGACAGCGGCTCGTCGAACAGGAACGCCTCGGCGTCGCGCACGATCGCGCGCCCCATCGCCACCCGCTGGCGCTGGCCGCCCGACAGGTTGCCCGGCTTGCGCTCGAGGTGCTCGTCGAGCTCCAGCGTCTTCGACGCGTCGCGCACCTTCTTGTCGACCTCGTCGTTGGACGCGCCGGCCAGCCGCAGCGGGAAGGCGATGTTCTCGTAGACGGTCAGGTGCGGGTAGAGCGCGTAGTTCTGGAACACCATCGCGAGGTTGCGGTCGCGAGGCGCCAGGTCGTTGACGCGCTTGCCGCCGATGACCATGTCGCCCGAGGTGATGTCCTCGAGTCCGACGATCATCCGCAGGAGTGTGGACTTCCCGCAGCCGGACGGGCCGACCAGGATCATGAACTCGCCGTCCTGGACGTCGATCGACACGTCGTTCACGGCCGGGAAGCCGTCGCCGTACTTCTTGACGATGTTCTTCATCTCGATGGCAGCCATCGGATCAACCCTTCACTGCGCCGGAGGTCAGTCCGGCGACGATTCTGCGCTGGAACAACAGGACGATGATGATCACGGGGATCGTGACGATCACGGACGCGGTGGCGAGCTGGACGTACGGCGGGTTGAACGGGTCCGGCCCCACGAAGAACGACATCTGCGCCGGCACCGTGCGGGTGGTCGTCGTCGATGTCAGCGAGAGCGCGAGCACGAACTCGTTCCACGCGAAGAAGAACGTCAGGATCGCCGCGGTGAAGACGCCGGGTGCCGCGAGCGGCACGATCACCTTGCGGAAGGCCTGCCACGACGTGGCGCCGTCGACCTGGGCCGCCTGCTCCATCTCCCACGGGATCTCCCGGAAGAACGCCGACAGCGTCCAGATCGCCAGCGGCAGGGTGAAGGTCATGTAGGGGATGATCAGCCCCGGCCAGGTGTTGAACAGGTGGAACGTCCGCCACATGTCGAACAGTGGCCCGACCAGCGACACGACGGGGAACATCGCGATCGCCAGGGCGAGCGAGAGCACGAGCCGCTTGCCCTTGAACTCCAGGCGCGCGATGGCGTACGCCGCGAGCGTCGCGATCAGCACCGCGAGCACCGTGGCGATGATCGAGATGCCGAACGAGTTGCGAAGTGACGCCAGGAAGTCGTGCGACGTCGACTTGTCGCTGGTCATCCCGAGCAGGACCTTGTAGTTGTCCCACGTGAAGTCCTGCGGCAGGAAGTGCGGGCTTCCGGTCGTCGTCTCCGCGAGCGACTTGAAGGACAGCGACACGATCCACGCCACGGGCAGCAGGCACCAGACGAGGATCACGACGAACCCGACCCAGGTGCCGACACCGGTCTTCTGCTTCATCTCACTCACCCCTCGCCTGGGCCAGGTCGACCCGGAAGAACTTCACGATCAGCCAGGCCAGCAGCAGCACCGTGAGGAACAGCAGCACGGAGAGCGCTGAGCCCATGCCGAGCTGGAACTGCTCGATGGATTGTCGATACGTGAGGAACGACGAGGACTCGGTGTTCTGAGCGCCCTTCGTCATGATGAAGATGTTGTCGAAGATCCGGAACGCGTCGAGCGCCCGGAACAGCACCGCGACCATGATCGCGGCCCGCATGTTCGGCAGGATCACCTTGAACAGCCGCTGGCTCGCGGTCGCCCCGTCGACCTTCGCGGCCTCGAGCATGTCCTCGGAGACCTGGGACAGACCCGCCAGCAGCAGCAGCGCCATGAACGGCGTGGTCTTCCAGATCTCGCTGATCATGATCGCGAACATCGCGTGCCAGTGGTCGCCGTACCAGTTGGTGGTGTCGGAGATGCCGGGCAGCCAGTGGAACCACGAGTTCACCCAGCCGTTGTTGATGGAGAAGGTGAACTGCCAGGCGAACGCCGAGACCACGGTGATGATGCCGTAGGGGATCAGGATCGCCGTGCGCATCGCACCGCGGGCGAAGATGATCCGGTGCATCACCATCGCGAAGGCGAAGCCGATCACCAGCTCGATGGCCACCGTGACCAGCATGATGATCACGGTGTTGACGGTGTCCTTCCAGAACAGTGAGTCGGTCAGGATCACGCCGTAGTTGCCCAGACCCACGAAGGCCTTGTCGTCCGGCGTCGTGAGCCGGTAGCGGAACAACGACAGGTACAGCGCCTGGATCATCGGGTACGCCGTCACCAGGATCATCAGGATCAGAGCCGGTGCGACGAGCTTCTGTCCGAGCCGGTTCTCGGCCACGGATCGGTCGCTGGCGGCCGCGGGCGCCGCCTTGGTGGTTTCCCGCGGAATCGTCGTGGCAGTCACAGGAGCTTCTTTCCGGTCAGAACGTCGTGGATGAACGAGGCCGACTTGCCGGGCGTCGACGAGTTGACGCTTGCCGGCGGGTGCCACGTGCTCTGGATGGCGCCGGAGATGTCACTCCAGTACGGCGTCACCGTGCGCGGGGCTGCGGCGTTCACGCTGTCCTCGAAGAGCTTGATCAGATCGGGCGGGAACAGCTTCTGGATCTGGGGATCCTGGTAGCCGGCCGGGCTCGCCGGCATGTTGCCGGTGAGGGCGGCCTGCGTGGCCTGCTGCTTGGGCTCCACCAGGCACGCGGCGGCCTTCTGCGCGTCCGCGATGTGCTTGGAGTAGGAGCTGACCCCGATGCCGATGCCGCCGTACGGAGGACGGGAGGTCTGTCCCTGCACGGTCTCGGGGTACATCGCGTAGCCGATGTCCTTGGCGACCTCCGGCTGGGTGGAGTCGTAGTTGTGCCAGATGTAGGTCCAGTTGACCATGAAGGCGCCGTTGGCAGCTCCGAATGCGGCTCCCGCCTGGCCCTCCTGGGCGATGGAGAGGTCGGGGGGTGCGGCCTTGGAGTGCGCGAGGTCCTCGATCACCTTCGCGGCGTCCACGCCGGCCTGGCTGTTGATCGTGATGTCCGCGTCGACGCCCTTGGTGGCGTCGGCGACCAGGCTGCCGCCGGCACCGGAGATGAGGGCGTTGATCCAGACGACGTAGCCCTCGTACTTGTTGGCCTGGACGGCGACCGTGCCGCCGTTGTCCGAGGCGGCCTTGATGATCTGGTCCCAGGTGACCGGCTGGGTCATGTCGAGGCCGGCCTTCTGCGCGAACGACTTGCGGTACCAGAGCACCTGGGTGTTCGACCAGAACGGGTAGACGACCAGCTGGCCGTTCCACGTGGCCGCGGCCGTCGCGCCCTTGAACGACTGCTGCTTCAGCGTCGCCTGCTCGGCCGCGGGGATGGGCGCCAGGAGTCCGCCGTTCGCGAACTCCGCGGTGTACGGCGGGTCGATGCTCATCAGGTCGATGCCCGAGTCGTGCGCCTCGAGTCGCCGCGCGAGCTGCACACGCTGCTGGTTGGCGTCCTGGGGGAGCGTCTGGGTGGTGATGTTGTAGTCGGCGGTGCTGCAGGCTTTGGCGATCGCCGCCTGCCCGCCGCTGTCGGGGTTGATGTACCAGACCAGGGTCGTCTTCCCGCTGCCACCGCACGCCGTGAGCAATCCGGCGGCGGTCGCGAGGGCGACCATGGACCCGGCAAGACGCCGGCGACCGAGGGGAAGTAGGACCCCCCGAGATCGCTTGGGGACGTGCATGATGCGCTCCCTCCACGAAAGGTGAACTACGTCACGTCTAGTCGCTCTCGAGGGCGACCGCAAGCCTTGACGGAATCAGGCGTCTGTGCCTGCCGTTTGCACGATCCACCGTTCCGGACCGTCGTTCCACTACGGGATCGCGGCCGGATCCACGCCTGGCACGAGGCCTGTCTGCGGTCAGCCGGCCCGTCGTGCGGTGCGGTCGATCGCGTCGGTGAACGCCGCGAACAGCTCGGGTGGCAGGTCGTGCCCCATGCCCCCGACGAGCAGCAGCTCGGACCCCGGGACGGCGGCGGCCGTGGCGCGGCCACCCGAGACGTGCACCATCCGGTCGCGGAGCCCGTGGATGACGAGTGTCGGGATCCGCAGCCCGGCGAGCCGGTCGGATCGGTTGGGCTGGGTGAGGATCGCCATCATCTGCCGCAGGGTGCCGCTCGCGGAGATGCCGCGGTCGTAGGTCTCGTCGGCGATCTCGCGGATCCGGGACTCGGGCCTCGGGTAGCCGGGCGAGCCGATCAGGTGGGTCATGCTGACGGTGCTGTCGGCGTACCCCTCCTTGCCGGGCCGGACCGGCATCAGCAGCGCCGGCAGCAGCCGCGGGTGCTGCCAGCCCACCGACCGACGGCCCGTCGTCGACATGATGCTGGTCAGGGAGCGGACGCGCCGCGGCTCGTCGACCGCCATCGTCTGCGCGATCATCCCGCCCATCGACACCCCGACCACATGGGCCCGGTCGACGTCGAGGTGGTCGAGCAGCGCGAAGGCGTCGCGGCCCATGTCGGACAGGGAGTACGGCGCGCGCACCGGCAGCCCGGCGAACGCCCGGACGAGCATGCCGCGGGTCACGCGACCGCGGACCTTGCTGGACCGGCCGACGTCGCGGTTGTCGAGCGTGACGACGTAGTACCCGCGGCGGGCCAGCATGGAGCACAACTCCGGGTCCCACCAGTTCAGCGGGCTGGCGAGGCCCATCAGCAGCAGGATCGGCTCGCCCGAGGGGTCGCCGAAGGTGCGGTAGCACAGCTCGACGCCGGTCGAGACGTCGGCGAAGAGCTCCGGGGTGACCGGGACGCGCGCCTCCGCGACCGCCTGGCCGCTGCTCGGCGGCGGCGTCTCCGGGGTTGCGGGTGCGGAACCGGCCATGAAGACCATGAAACCGCATGTCCCAAGGCATACCGACCTTCGGGGAGGTTCGGCGCGATGACAGACCTCCGGGTCCGCGAGGGCCTACCGTCGGGTCTCGTGGGCTCGTTCGCCGTCGCCGACTTCCTGCTCCCGGAGGGCTTCAGTGCCCCCGGGCGCGGAGCAGTGCTGCGCGAGGCGCGCCTGGTCGCCGAGGCCGGTCACCTCGCCTGGTCGCGACTCGGTCACAGGTCGGCGGCTGACCCCACCCCTTCGGAGGTGCTCGAGGAGCCGGTCGACTCACGGCCGGTCGTGCTCGTGCCCGGGTTCCTGGCCGGCGACGCGAGCCTGGGAGCGCTGGCGCGGGCGCTCCGCGCGGGCGGACACCGCACCTACCGCTCCGGCATCCACGCCAACGTCGGCTGCACGGTGCGGGCCTCGACGCTGCTGGAGACGCGGCTCGAGTCCGTCGTGGCCCGCCGCGGTCGGGTCACGGTGGTCGGGCACAGCCTGGGTGGCCTGCTCGCGCGAGGTCTCGCCGTACGCCGGCCCGACCTGGTCGCCGGGATAGTCACCCTGGGCAGCCCGATGCTCGCACCCGGTGCGCACCACGCCGCGCTGACGCGGAGCCTCGGGGCACTGGTGCGCCTGACCCGCGCCGGCGTATCCGGTCTGATGGCGCTCGACTGCGTAGCCGGATCCTGCGCCCGAGCGAGCTTCGAGGAGAGCCGGCTGCCGCTGCCGCCGGGGGTGTCCTTCACCGCGATCTACTCCCGCACGGACGGCATCGTCGACTGGCGCGCCTGCCTGGACCCCCTGGCCCGGGCGGTGGAGGTGCGCTCCACCCACGTCGGCATGGTCGTCGCCCCGGCCGCCATCGACGCCGTGGTCTCCGCCGTCACCACCGCCTGAGGTCCGCCGTTCCGGATATTTCGCAGCGTTTCGCACCCTTTTCGGCCGAGAATCGGTGCCGATCGCTGCGAAGTATCGACAACGGCGGTCAGATCTCCTGGAGCTTCTCGAAGCTGTGCTCGCTGGTCACCAGGCGCACGGTGCCGCTGCGCGACCTCATCACCAGCGACTCCGAGGTGGCGCCGTGGGGGCGGAAGTGGACGCCGTGCATGAAGCTCGCCGTCGGTGATGCCGCTGGCGACGAAGAAGCAGTCGTCGCTGCGCACCAGGTCGTCCGTGGTCAGCACGTGGTCGGGGTCGAGGTCGTGGCCGGCATCGATCGCGCGCTGACGCTCCTCGTCGTCCTTGGGCCACAGCCGCCCCTGGATCACACCGCCGACGCACTTCATGGCGCACGCCGCGATGATCCCTTCGGGCGTACCGCCGATGCCGAGCAGCATGTCGATGCCGGTGTTGGGCCGCGCGGCCATGATCGCGCCCGCGACGTCGCCGTCGACGATGAACTTGATCCGGGCGCCCGTGGCACGGACCTCGTCGGCGAGCGCCTCGTGCCGCGGCCGGTCGAGCATGACGACGGTGACGTCCTCGGGGCGCGAGCCCTTGGCCTTGGCCACGGCCTGGATGTTCTCCGCGACCGGTGCCCGGATGTCGACCACAGCCGCCGCCTCGGGACCGGTGACCAGCTTCTCCATGTAGAACACCGCCGACGGGTCGTACATCGAGCCGCGCGGCGACACGGCCAGCACCGAGACGGCGTTGTTCATGCCCTTCGCCGTCAACGTCGTGCCGTCGATGGGATCGACGGCGACGTCGACAGTCCGGCCCGGTGCCGTCGCCGACCTCCTCGCCGTTGTAGAGCATGGGGGCGTTGTCCTTCTCGCCCTCGCCGATCACCACGACGCCGCGCATCTGGACGGTGGCGATCATCTTCCGCATGGCGTCGACGGCGACGCCGTCGGCACCTTCCTTGTCGCCGCGCCCCACCCACCGTGCCGCCGCCGAGGGCGGCGGCCTCGGTCACCCGGACCAGCTCGAGAGCCAGGTTGCGGTCGGGCGTGATCGGAGCACGCCCCGGGCTGTGCGTCATACCCGGGACCCTATCCGTCCCGAGGCCTCAGCCGACCAGCCAGAGAACCAGCACGGAGGCGACCAGGCTGATCGGGGTCAAGGTCAGCGAGACCCGGTGGAACGCCGCGTTGCCCGGGTGTACGTCGTGCCGGCCCAGCGTGCGCCGCCAGAGCAGGTTGGCCAGGGAGCCGGTCCACGTCAGTCCTGAGCCGATGTTGAGCCCGAGCAGGGCCGCCAGCACCGCGGTGGTGCCGAGCGGCGCCACCACCGGCACCAGGAGCAACGTCGCCGAGAGGTTGGTGAGCAGCACGGCCAGCACTGTGGCGAGCACCGCCACGACCATGAGGGCGCCCAGACCCGTGCCGTCCGGCCTCAGGTGGCGCACGGCGTCGCCGAGGAAGCCGCGCCCGAGCGCCGCCACGACGACGCCGAGGCCCAGTACCCACACGGCGAACCCGGGGTGGACGGCGTGGACGAGCTCGGTCGGCGCGGACGAGGTCGCGACGCTGCGCCCAGACTCCCAGCACGAGCGCGGCGGCCAGCGACACCCACCAGGGCTGACCCCCGAACGGCGAGATCGCCGCGAACCCGACGAGCATCACCGCGACGACCACGACGGGGAACGCCGGGACCGGAAGAGGAGGTGCGGGGTTCGGCCGCCGGGACCGCCTGCAGCTGGTCGCGGAACAGCAGCCGGAGTCCGACGTACTCGACGCACGAGGACGACGAGCAGGACCGGAGCCATCCGCAGCGCGAACCCGGAGAAGGTCAGGTCCAGATGGGGAAGGGCCAGCAGGTTGGTCAGGTTGGAGACGGGCAGCAGCAGCGACGCGGAGTTCGCCATCCGCAGACAGGCGTACGTGCCCGGCTCGGCCGGAACGTCGCGTCGCGCTGCCGCGACCAGGACGACGGGTGTGAGCAGGACGACGGTGGCGTCGAGGCTCAACGTGACCGTCACGACCGCGGCGAGCAGGAAGCCACCCGTGAAGAGCGCCGCGGCAGAGCGGTGGCCCCACGCGCCGACCCGTTGGGCGGCCGCCTCGAACAGGCCCGCACGCGAGCACACCTCGGAGACGACCAGGATCGTGACCAGGAAGGCGACGACCGGAGCCAGGTCCCGCACCGCCGTCGCAGGCCTCGTGCACGGTGACCAGGCCCGTCGCGAGGGTGAGGACCGTGCAGACGAGGGCCGTGCCCGCCTCGACCCGCCCCCGCGGATGGCCGAAGGCCACACCGAGCATGCCGCCCAGGGCGAGCACGACGACGACGTCGGAGAGGGGCGGCACCCGCGCACTCTAGGCCGGGACTGTGAGGATCGGTCCGGTGAGTGAGCAGCCGGGCCGCTACCAGCGCTGCGGCGTCGGGCATGGCCGGTGCCCTGGTGGTGACCCTGCTGGTGATCGGCGCGTACGTCGCGTTCCGGGCGTTCAACCGGACCGACCTCGACGTGAAGCCCCACCGGGTGGACTATCTCGCGCAGGTGCGCGACGCGCAGCAGCGCCGGCTCGGACGTGGTCTACCCGGCGCAACTGCCGGACGGCTGGTGCGCCACCCGCGTGACCGTGTCACCCGGATCCCCGTCCGAGCTCGAGCTGTCGATGCTCACCCCCGACTCGCAGTACGTCGGCTTCGTCGAGTCCCCGGAGCCGGTCTCGCAGCTGCTCGGGACCTACGTCGACAAGGACGCGCACGAGGGGCCCACGATCACGATCTCCGGGTCGGTGGCCGATCGCTGGGACACCTGGACCCGACAGATCGGCGGGACTCCTCGATCCTGGTCGGGGCCAGTCCGGCGGGCGGGCACCGCGCTCGACCGCAGATCCGGTCGGCCCTACCCCGGGCGGTGTTCGGCACGAGTCCGTCCGAGTCGTAGGCCTTACGACTGAGCCGCGAGCAGGCTGGTGTCGAGTACGCTGGGGAGCAGGCCGTCGTCTCCTTGCGGCGCAGGTGGTTGAACCCGCGGCCTGTTGCGGTACAGCATGGGCGCGCCGCCGTGGATGCGGCCTGGTGCAGCGAGACCGCGCGGGTGACCACGCCGGTGCAGCCTGGTGTCGACGGAGTAAACGTCGAGGTCACGAAGATCGACCTGACACGCAACCCGGCCGCGTTGGACCGGCGAATTCGTCCGCCGATTTCTCGCGACAACAGCCTCGACCTCGCCTAGTTCGCAGATGGCGGCTGTGGTGGAGCGCACGCTGGACGGGTCAGGTCTGCTCGTTGACGACGTCGTAGAGGCGCGTCGGGCGCCTTCGAGCCAGTCCTGGCAGATCCGAGGCCAACTCCTCGCCGCGCTCCCACAGTGCCAGGCTCTCCGCGAACGCCGTCGCCGCCCGCCTCGAGGGCGCTGTACGACGCTCGATCAGCTCCTCGCTGGCCTCTTCGTAGCTCGGTTCGTCGCTCACCTCTGGCTGCGCTCAGTGGATGGCTCTCATCATGGCCGTCGGTCCGGCCGGCTCGACGGCCGTCGGAGTGTGGCGGCAATACACTGCCGTCCGCGCCCTGAGCGCAGCGGTCGCCCGGCGTCGAGTCCTGACCACCGACCGCACGACGGGGCCGTCCGCGGCTTGGACGCACGGCGTACCCGCGCTCGAGGGTGGCCAGCGGCGAGAGCGCCCGGGCGCGGGCTAGCTGGTGGGCGATCTCATCGGACGCCCGGTCGAGCGCATGGCCCAGCAGCGCCGTGCGCGGTCGCGCAGGTCGTCGACCTCGACCGAGCGGGCCCCCAGCGAGGTCGTACGGGGATCGGCCGAGCGCCGGCACGGGAGCGGAGCGTCGGAGAGCGCCTGCGACTCGCGATCCACGAGCTGGCGAGCAGGGACCGCAGCCCGGTCCCGCCACCCACGTGCACCCACGGCCAGCTCCTCGGCCACGTCGGGGACGACGCGCTTGGCGGCATCGGTCGGCGTCGAGGCGCGTACGTCGGCCACGAGGTCGAGCAGCGGAGTGTCGGGCTCGTGGCCGATCGCCGAGACGACCGGCGTCCGGCGCCGCGAGCACGGCGCGCACGAGTCCCTCGTCGCTGAACGGCAGAAGATCCTCGACGCGAGCCTCCGCCTCGCGCCACCACGATCACGTCGATCCGTCGGGTCGCGGTCGAGACGCTCGAGCGCGTCGATCACCTCGCTCGGCGGCGCGCGTGCCCTGCATCGCGGCGTACGCCGTCCTCGAACCGACCCGGGCCAGCGTCGATCGCGCGTTCTCGACGACGTCGCGCTCGGCTGCCGAACCGGTGCGCCGTCACCAGGCCGACGCACGCGCGGGCAGGACCGGCAACGGCTGCTTGCGGCTCGGGCGCGAAGAGGCCCTCCGCCGCCAGCAGCTGGCGTCGGCGCTCGAGGCGGGCGAGCAGCTCGCCGAGGCCGACCATCCGGATCTCGCGGGCCACCAGGCTGACAGCGAGCCGCGGTTGGCGTAGTAGTCGGGCTTGGCGTGGATGACCACGCTCGCCCCCTCGACCAGGGGTGGGTTCAGGCTGTCGAAGACGGTGCGGGCGCAGGTGACCGGCACCGAGATGTCGGCCTCCGAGTCGCGTATGGTCATGAACACAGTGCCGACGCCACGGACGGCGGCTGACCTGCGTCATCTGGCCCTCGACCCACACCGCCCCGAGCCGGTCCACCCACTGCGAGATGGCCAGGGCGATCTGCCGCACCGGCGCGGGTGCCGACGGCGAGGTCTCCAGGGCCATGCCTGGACCCTAGACGCACCCGCCAACTCCGGGCGTTCGACCTGGCCGCCGGTAGCCTCGGGACCATGAGCGTCGACCTCGGTATGCCGATCAAGGGCGTCCGGCTGGCGGCGACCTCGTGGCTACTGCGCCGGCGTCGACCGGGCCGTGATCACCGTCGAGAAGGCGCTCGAGCTCTACGGCGCCCCGGTCTACGTCCGCAAGCAGATCGTGCACAACAAGCACGTCGTCTCCGAACCTGGAGTCGCGCGGTGCCGATCTTCGTCGAGGAGCTCGACGAGGTCCCCGAAGGCGCGACCGTCGTTTTCTCCGCCCACGGCGTCTCGCCCGACGGTCCACGCGCGAGGCGGCAGGCGCGCGGACTGCAAGACCATCGACGCCACCTGCCCGCTAGTCACCAAGGTCCACCACGAGGCTAAGCGCTTCGCGAACGACGACTACGACATCATCCTGATCGGTCACGCCGGCCACGAAGAGGTCGAAGGCACCTCCGGTGAGGCCCCGGACCACATCCAGCTCGTCGAGGGCCCCGACGAAGTCGACGCCATCGAGGTCCGCGACCCCGACAGGGTCGCCTGGCTCTCCCAGACCACGCTGTCGGTCGACGAGACGATGGAGACCGTCGCCGCGTCCGCGAGCGCTTCCCCGAGCTGCTCGACCCTCCCAGCGACGACATCTGCTACGCCACCCAGAACCGCCAGCTGGCGGTCAAGGAAATCGCGCCCGCGCCGATCTCGTCATCGTCGTGGGTTCGGCGAACTCCTCGAACTCCGTGCGGTTGGCCGAGGTCGCGCTCGAGGCCGGTGCCAGGCGGCGCTACCGCGTCGACGACGCCGGTGAGATCGACGACGCCTGGCTTGGTCGGCGTCGACCGTCAGCGTGACCTCCGGGCGCGTCCGTTCCCGAGGCCCTGGTGCAGCGACGTGCTGGGCTACCTCGCCGACCGCGGCTATCCCGACGCCGAGGCGGTGCGCACCGCGGAGGAGTCGCTCATCTTCGCGCTGCCTCCGGAGCTGCGGCGAGACCTGCGGGCCCGGGCACAGTCCTGAGGCCGACCTCGCGCCACACGACGTAGCGGTAGAGCACGAAGCTCACGAGCACGGTCGAGCCGAGCGCGACCAGCTTCGTCACGGGCACCGGCGCCCCGAGCCATCGGTGGGCCGCGACGATCACCAGCGGCTGCACCACCCACATCGTGAGCCCGTTCGTTCCCAGGAAGGCCAGAACCTGTCGCGAGGTGACACGCGCGGCCCCGAAGGTGTGCCGGCCGTTCATCTGGAAGCTGAAGGCCATCCCGAACGACGTCGACACGAAGTTCGCGGCGAGGATCCCGAGCGACGGCTGTAGCGCCCAGAAGAGGACCACGTCGATGGCGGTGTTCGTCAGCCCGACGAGGGCGAAACGGACGAACGTCCGGGGGAGGCGGGGTAGGACGGCGCTCATGTCCCACAGGTACGCCGCGCGCCTGCGGACCGACTGCGTAGAGCCTGTGCGTCGCCTGCGAACCTAGGATGACCGCGTGGCCCGCTACGTCGACGTGCACCCGGAGAACCCGCAGCCTCGGCTCATCGCGCAGGTGGCCCAGGAGGTGCGTGACGACGCGCTGATCGCCTACCCGACCGACTCGGGCTACGCGCTAGGGGTGCGTCTGGGCAACCGCGACGGACGCGACCGGATCGTCGCGATCCGCGAGCTCGACGACAAGCACCACTTCACGCTGATGTGCTCGGAGTTCGCCCAGCTCGGGCAGTTCGTGCAGATCTCCAACAGCGCGTTCCGGGCGATCCGGGCTGCGACGCCGGGGCCGTACACCTTCATCCTCCCGGCCACCGCGGAGGTGCCCCGGCGCCTGCTCCACCCCAAGAAGCGCACCGTCGGGGTCCGCATCCCGCAGCACGCCGTCTGCCAGGCCCTCCTGAGCGAGCTCGGCGAGCCGATGCTGACCAGCTCGCTGATCCTGCCGGGGGAGACCGAGCCCCGCGCGCAGGGCTGGGAGATCAAGGAGGAGCTCGACCACGCCGTCGACGTCGTGGTCGAGGCAGGGGAGACCCTCGCCGAGCCGACCACCGTCGTGGACTGGTCGGAGGGCTACCCCGAGGTGGTCCGCCGTGGGGCGGGCGACCCGTCGCGCTTCGAGGAGTAGCTCAGCGCCCTGTCATCGGGCGCTCTGCGCGCCGCCGCAGCACCAGCGTGAGCAGGCACGCGGCGTACCCGAGGAACAGCGCCAGGCTGTGCCGGGCCAGGCCGGTCACGACCGCCTGCACCACGCCGTCGTGACGGCCGGTGACGATGGTCGGCCCGTTGAGCGCGACCAGCACCATGGTTCCGAGCATCAGCAACGGGGGGAGCACCCCCACGGTGAAGAAGTCTCGCGGCCGCACCAGCATGGCGGCCGCGACGCAGACGGCCACGAAGCAGAGGTCGAAGAACAGCCGCAGGTGACCGCCGACGGCGATCTCGAGGGTGGCGGCGGACAGCGTCAGGGCCGCTGAGAGGGCGACCACTTCGCTGCCTCGACTCACGCCGTCCCAGACGGGACGCACGGGCTCACGCGCGGCTCGCGTCGTCACGGGCCCAGCGTATGCTCGCGCGGCTCGTCGTCGCCTGCGGCGCGCCGGTCGCTCGGGGCTCGCTGGGCCCGCTCGGGAAGGACGTGCACCGGCGCGAGCCCGCGGGCGGCGGTCTCGACGGGTGGTACGCCGTCGAGGCGCTGGTCGGTCGCGTCGAGCTCCTCGAACCTCCGCGCCGCCACGAGCACGCGCGACTCCCAGGACCCCACCGTCTGGTTGTACGACGTGACCGCGGTGTCGAGCGAACGCCCGAGCTTCGCGAGGTGGCTGCCCATGGTGCCGATGCGCTCGTGCAGGTCGCGCCCGACCCGGTGGATCTCGGCGGCCTGCTCGGCCAGCCGCTCGTGGCGCCACCCGTGGGCGACCGTCCGCAGGAGCGCGATCAAGGTGGTCGGGCTGGCCGGGACGACGCCGCGGTCGGCGGCGTACTCGATCAGGTCGCCGTCGGCCTCGAGTGCGGCGGTGAGGAACGACTCGGCCGGCAGGAACATCACCACGAACTCGGGCGTCTCCGGCAGGGCGCGCCAGTAGCGCTTGGAGCCCAGGACGTCGACATGGCCGCGCAGCTGGCGGGCGTGTCGCGCGAGATGGGCTGCCCGCTCGTCGGGGTCGTCGGCGGTGGTCGCGTCGAGGAAGGCGTCGAGCGGGACCTTGGCGTCGACGACGACGGACCTGCCACCGGCGAGGTGGACGACGAGGTCGGGTCTTCGGATCGAGTCGTCGTCGCGCAGGTGGACCTGCTCGGAGAAGTCGCACCGCTCGACGAGTCCGGCGAGCTCCACCGCGCGCCGCAGGTGCAGCTCACCCCAGCGACCACGGACGTGCGGGCGGCGCAACGCCGTCGACAGGCTCTGGGTCTCACGACGCAGGGTGTCCGTGGCCGAGCGCATGTCGAGCACCTGCTGGTGGAGCTGGCCCTGCCAGGTGGCTCGGGCGTGGTCGAGATCGTGCAGCTGGTCGCTGAGCCGGTCCAGGCCCTGCATGACCTCGGCCTGCTCGACCATGCCGCGCCCGACCGTCTCGGCGTACGTCGGTCGGGACCGCTGCCAGAGCACGCCGCCGACCACGCCGAGCGCCAGGCCGAGGCCGAGGAGCACCAGGCCCCCCACGAGCGAGATCGTGAACATGCTCGCGACCATCCCAGAGACCACCGACAACTCTGGATAGCGTGAACCCCATGAGTCCCAGGAGACCCGCTCGGAGCCGTCGATGAGCCGTCGTTGGGTCCTCGCGTGCTGCGCGGTGGCGACGTGCACCGTGCTCTCGGGGTGCTTCGGCTCGGGCGGAGGAGGTGACGGCTCCTCGGAGCCTCCCCGTCACCACCACAGCCCGTCGGCACCCACCGGAACGCCCACGGGCTCGTCCTCCACTCCCACGTCACCCACGAGCGCCACGTCTCCCGCGGGATCGTCATCCGCGCTGTCGTTCACGCCCAAGTCGGACGGCAAGCACAATCGCGAGTGCCTCCAGCTGCACCCGGGTGACGACCCTGCGGAGTTCCTGTACTACCCGGTGCTCGTCAAGGCGAGTGACCAGGTGGACGTCGACAGCGTGAGCACCGCGCACTCGGACGGCGTCGTCGTCGCGGGCGCGTGGCTGGCGCCGGCGCCGCAGACGCCCAGCACCGGGACCCTGCCCGGCTGGCCGCCGCCCAAGATCTTCACCACGAGCAGCAGCGTGCAGTGGAGCCAGCGGGTCACGGCCACCGGAGCCACCCTGGACCCGGGGGCCGGCTGGTACAACGTCTTCCTCCGGATCCAGGTGGACCCGACGGTTGGCGACTCGACCATGTCGGGCGTGGTCTTCAGCTACCACGACGCGAACGGCAGCCACTCCGACACCTGGGTCGACCACGTGACGTTCTCGATGTCTTGCTGATTGACCGCTGTTGACGGCATATTGACCGTCGGCCGACTTGGCGGGCGCCTGCACCGTTCTCAACGTCATCCTTTTGGACGAGTCTTCCCGAACGATCAGCGCCTATCATGACGGCCAGCGGCCGAGGGGTGCGGCCACCGAACAGGGTTGTGCGATCGCCCTGATCCCGTCTGTACGTCCAGCGCGGGTGACCGGATCGCCGCCCGCAGCATGGGAGCACAGATGGTCTCGTTCAACGTACGCCGGGGCGTGTCCGCCGGAACCGGAATCCTGGTCGCGGTGGGGATGGCCGCCCTTCCGCTCGCCTCCTCGGGCGCGCAGGCAGCCGGAGGTTCGGCCAAGGCCGACAAGGTCTCGGTCCTGCAGAGCGGCCTGTGGCACCCCGACGGCGACGTCGACGTCATCGTGTCCCACGGCAAGCGGATCTACGTCGGCGGCGCGTTCCGCGCCATGGTCAACCCGAGCGCGTCGACCAGCCAGCCGCGACCCCGGATCGCCGCGGTCAACAGCCAGACCGGCGCGCTGATCAAGGCCTTCCACCCGCACGTCAACGGTGAGGTCCAGGCGATCGCGATCTTCCACAAGAACCTCTACATCGGCGGTGACTTCACCAAGGTCAACGGCAAGGCTCGCCATCACATCGCCGCTCTCCGCCTCAAGGACAGCAAGCTGATGCCCGCCAAGGGGCTGCGGCTCGACGGGCCGGTCTACTCGCTGCTGCACCTCGGCAAGCGGCTCTACGTCGGGGGCGACTTCCGCTACATCGGCAAGCGTCACCAGGCGCGCCTCTTCGCGGTGAACAGCTCCGGGCACCGGGCCGAGGGCTGGCCGTCGTCGGTGCGCGGTGCCAACGGCCCGGTCTTCTCCCTCGCCGCCGCACCCGGCCACAAGGCGGTGCTGGTCGGCGGGCACTTCCACCAGCTGAACAACAAGGCCAAGGCCAACCTGGGCGCGATCGACCTCCGGGGCAAGCTCCTGAAGTGGGCGCCGCCTGCGGTCTGCCTGCGTGACTGCCCCGTGCGCGACCTCGCGGCCAACCGCTCGCTGGTCTTCGCCGGCATCGACGGTCCCGGCGGTCGCGTCCGCGCGTACAAGTGGTCGAACGGGAAGACCGCCTGGGCGGACAAGACCGACGGTGACGTGACGGCGGTCGCCGTGCGTGGGAGCACCCTCCTCATGGGCGGGCACTTCTCCGAGGTCTCCGACCTTCCTCATCACATGTTCGCGGTGGTGGACGCCGCCACGGGTGCCGTGTCGGACCGCGTCGAGACGACGTCCGGCTCCGACTACCCCGGTGTCCTCGACATCCGGGTGAGCAAGGGCGTGGCCCTGCTCGGTGGCGCTTTCGACGACATCGCCGGCCAGGGCCGGCTGGCTGCGGTCGCGCCGTAGGCGCGGCCGTCCGTCTCAGGGCTGGTCGGCCAGGTCGACGATCACCGGCGCGTGGTCGGAGGCACCCTGGCCGGCCCGCTCGTCGCGGTCCACGAACGCCCCGGTGACCCGAGCGGCCAGGCTGGGTGAGCCGAGCAGGAAGTCGATGCGCATCCCGCGGTTGCGCTCGAACCGCTGGCGGTAGTAGTCCCAGTACGTGTAGGTGTCCGGCTCGGACGTGTACGGCCGGGCCAGGTCGGCGTACCCGTCGTCGAGGAACGCCTGGAACGCCGCCCGCTCGGGCGGCGTGACGTGCGTGTCCTTGGCGAACGCCGCGATGTCGAAGACGTCCTCGTCGCGCGGGGCGATGTTCCAGTCGCCGACCAGTGCCGTCTGCTCGCCGAGCCAGGGCTCGGCCGCCTCGCGCAGCCGCGCCAGCCAGTCGAGCTTGTAGACGTAGTGGGGGTCGTCGGGCTTGCGCCCGTTGGGGACGTACAGCGACCAGATGCGGACGCCGGCACAGGTGACGCCGATCGCGCGTGACTCCGCCGCGAGCGGCTCCCCCCAGCCCGGCATGTGGTCGAAGCCGACGGTCACGTCGTCGAAACCCACACGACTGATCACCGCGACGCCGTTCCACTGGTTCAGCCCGGCGGCCGCGGTCTCGTACCCCGCCGCCTGCAGGCCCATCAGCGGGAGCTGCTCCTCCCGCGCCTTGGTCTCCTGAACGGCGAGGACGTCGACGTCGTGCCGTTGCAGGAAGGCCTCCACCCGGTCGATGCGCGAGCGAAGGGAGTTGACGTTCCAGGTGGCGATCCGCACCCCGGCAGCCTAGGGACCGGGGTGGACAGCCGAAACCGCGGACGACAAGGTGAGGCACATGCGACGCATTCTCGGGCTGCTTCCCGTGGCCCTGTCCCTCGTCCTGTTCGGCGCCGTCACGGCGTACGCCCCTGCGGAGGCCCAGGTGCACCACGCGCTCCGGTGGCACATCTCGAACGTCGGCGCCGACCAAGAGCTGCGCGGCCTCGCTCCCGTGAGCCGGCGCGCGGCGTGGGTCAGTGGCGACGCCGGCGGCGTCTGGCGTACGACGAACGGGGGAGCCACGTGGCAGGACGTCTCGCCGCCAGGGTCGACCGCGGACACCTTGTATCGGGACGTCGAGGCCAGGGACGCCCGCCACGCGCTCGTGCTCGCCATCGGAGAAGGCGAGGACAGCAAGATCCTGCGCACCTCAGACGGTGGGCGCACGTGGCAGACAACGTTCGTGAACGACGACCCGAACGCCTTCTACGACTGCATGGCGATGTGGCCCGGCGGCCGGGTCGGCATCGCGATGAGTGACCCGCCGGACGGCAAGTTCCGGATCATCCGCACCCACGACGGAGGTCGGTCCTGGCACGTCGTGTCGAACGCCGGCATGCCGGAAGCCGGCTCGGCGGAGTTCGGCTTCGCAGCGTCGGGCACCTGCCTGGTCACGGCCGGGCACAGCGACGCGTTCCTCGCCTCGGGCGGCTCGGACAGCCGGATCTACCGCTCGCACGACCGCGGGACGACATGGACCGCGGTGGACTCGCCGATCCCACCCGTCACCGACGCCGGTGGCACCTTCGGGCTGGCGTTCCGCAACCGGTGGAGCGGCCTGGCTGTGGGCGGCGACTACACCCAGCCCGACAACGGCGCCAACGCGTCGGCGTACACCCGAGACGGTGGGCACACCTGGGTCGGCGGTGGCGATCTCGGTGGCTACAGGTCGGGGGTTGCGTGGGTGCCGCGCACGCGAGGTACGGCGATCGCGGTCGGTACCAGCGGAAGCGACGTGACCTTCGACGGAGGCCGCGTCTGGCACGCCTTCGCCGTCGACCAGGGCGGCTTCGACTCCGTGCAGTGTCTGCGAGCCGGTGTCTGCTGGGCGTCGGGTGCCGACGGGCGGGTGGGGGTCCTGCGCCGCTGACGGCGAGGCCGTCGGTCGATGGTCCTAGGACCACCGTCCGATGGCGACTCCGACCGGGATCGGCCGACCGTGGTGGGACACGGAAGACCGAACCTCTAGGAGCAGCCAGATGAAGCGCATCACGATCCTCGTCGCAGCCGGCGTCCTGGTCGCCACCCCGGCGTCCGGAGCCTGGGCTGCGTTCGCCTCGTCCGACGACGGACCGGCGCACGACGCGGCACAGGTCCGGGTCAGCGCCCGCCACCACGGTGAGCCCGAACCCGGCGACGACCACGGTCGTCACGGACGCCATCACCGCCACCACGGCGAGACGGAGCCCGGTGACGACCGCGGAGGTCGGGGCACGGAGCCGGGTGACGACAACGGTGGTCACGGCGACGAGCCGGGTGACGACAACGGTGGTCACGGGACCGACCCGGGTGACGACAACGGTGGTCACGGTGACCGAGCCGGGTGACGACAACGGTGGTCACGGTGACCGAGCCGGGTGACGACAACGGTGGTCACGGTGACCGAGCCGGGTGACGACAACGGTGGTCACGGGACGAGCCGGGCGATGACAACGGTGGTCACGGCGACGAGCCGGGTGACGACAACGGTGGTCACGGTGACGAGCCGGGCGACGACAACAACGGCGACGACGGCGGCGGCCACCACGGCGGTGACGACGGCGGCCACCACGGTGGCGACGACGGCTCCGGCCACCACTGAGGTCCAGCCCACATCAACCCCCAGGCAGCCACCCCGGTCGACACCCCGGCCGGGGTGGCTGTCTGTCTGCGTGAGTCACGCGACCTGCTTGGATCTGCGCATGAGGCGCACCGTGGTCGCGATGCTGGTAGTCGCGATCGCGCTCGACGTGGCGTACTGGACGATCTGGTTCACCCAGCGCGACTGGATCGCCAGCGAGCACACGCAGGCGTACTACGACTTCGAGAACGCGTTCCCGTTGGCCGATCTCTGGCTCGGCCTCGCCTGCGTCGCGGCGCTCGTGACGCTGGTCCGTCGTCGGCCGATCGCGCTGCTCTGGCTGGTCGCCACCGGTGCCGCGGGGCTGTACCTCGGCAGCATGGATCTCCTGTACGACCTCGAGCACGGCATCTTCACCCAGGGCGGCGGCGGCGCCTTCGAGGCCGTGATCGTGGCCGTCACCTGGGTGTTCTCGCTCACGGTGCTGCGCTTCGCCTGGACGCGGCGAGTCGAGCTGCTCGCCGGCTCCGACAGCGCCGAGTGACACTTTCGCGGCCCGTGGCGCTGTAGGTGGTGAGGCACGTCTCCGGCCCGCCGGCACACGCTCGATCGCCGAGCCGGCGGGCCGGGGCACCCCCAGCCACGAAAGGACCCAGATGAACAGCATGCGGAAGACAGCGGTCGCGATCGTCTCCACGGTCGCGCTCGGATCGTTCGTCGCGTCGGCGGTACCCGCGGCGTACGCCGACAAGCCGGCGCCGTGCTCCAAGCAGCAGACCCAGGTCGACAAGGCCACCGCCAAGCTGGCCGAGCTCACCGCGAAGTTCGCGGCACACCCGACGACCAAGAACCACAAGGCGAAGAAGGCTCAGGTCCAGCGGGTCGCGCACGCCACGGCACGTCTGGACAAGTGCCTGGCCGCGCAGGCCGACTGAGGTCTCGGGCCGGCGGCCCCGGGAGGCAGAGCCCAGGGGCCGCCGGCGGTCTCGCCGATCCCGCGCGGGGACACCGTCCGCGGTGTCACCATGTCCGCCATGCGTGAGGCCGACGCCCACCCCGACATGGACGCCGTCGTGCGGGCCATGTGCGAGGGAGACGGCGAGGCGTTCCGCACCGTCTACCGGTCCACCCAGCCCACGCTCGTGAGGTACCTCGAGATCCTGGTCGGGCCGATGGAGGCGGAGGACGTCGCCTCCGAGACGTGGGCGCAGGCCTGCCGGGATCTCCACCGGTTCAGCGGGGACGCGGACGGGTTTCGCGGCTGGGTGACCACCATCGGCCGGCACCGCGCCCTGGACCACCTCCGACGTCGATCGCGGCGTCCGCAGGTCGATCGGGATCTGACAGGCCTCGAGCCGGCGGCGGCGGACGACGTCGTGGAGTCCGTCGCGGAGTCCTTGAGCACGTCGGAGGCGATGAGGCAGATCCGGAAGCTGCCGAAGGCGCAGGCCGAGGCCGTCATGCTCCGGGCCGTGATGGGGCTGGACGCCCGCACGGCAGGACAGATCCTGGGCCGGCGACCGGGTGCGGTGAGGACCGCGACCCAGCGCGGGCTCGCCGCTCTCGGCGTGCTGCTGGAGGCGGAGGCGCCGTTCCACCACCGCCCCTGTGACGTTTTGCCCGTGCCGAGCGCTGAGGAGGTGAGATGACCAGATCGAGGGGACCGCTGCGCAGGAGGGGGCGTCCGGCCGACGAGAAGCCGGAGGTCGCCCGCCTGCTCGATGCCGCTCGCGCTCCGGGGACGCCTGGCGAGCTCGCGGGTGAGGACGAGGCCCTGCTGCTCTTCCATCGCGCCGCGCAGGATCGTGCCGCCGAGGTTGCGCGCGGGTCGGGCTCTCGTCGTCGTGGGCTGCGCGCGCTCGCCGCCACCGGCGGCATCGTCCTGGTCACCTCGTCCGGCCTTGCCTTCGCGGCATCGGGGCACGCGCCCTGGTCGCAGCCGTCGGCACCCGCGCCGTCGACCAGCGGTCACAGCACGGCTACCCGGATCGACACGCCGGACGCGACGCCCGGCTCCCGGGCGACATCCGGGCCCGGCGCTGCGACGGTCGGGACCGCCAGGGCCGGCACCTCCGCCCCGGCAGACCACGCCACGCCGACAGGGTCGCCGCACCCCACGCATCCCACCCACCCGGTGCACCCCACGCACCCGACCCACCCGACCCACCCGGTGCACCCCACGCACCCGACCCACCCGGCGCACCCCACGCACCCCGCGCATCCCAGCCACCCCACCCGCACGGCGCACCCGCATCCGACCCACCCGGCGCATCCGGCGGGCCACTGACGGCGCGTCGTGGTGGCGCTCCGTAGACTCGCCGCCCGTGGCTCTCACCATCGGCATCGTCGGACTCCCCAACGCCGGCAAGTCCACGCTCTTCAACGCGCTGACCAAGAACGACGTCCTCGCGGCCAACTACCCGTTCGCCACGATCGAGCCGAACGTCGGCGTGGTCGGCGTTCCCGACCCACGGCTGCAGCCACTCGGGGAGCTGATGGAGTCGGCCCGGCTGATGCCCGCGACCGTCGAGTTCGTCGACATCGCCGGCATCGTGCGGGGTGCGTCCGAGGGGGAGGGGCTGGGCAACAAGTTCCTGTCCCACATCCGTGAGTCGGCCGCGATCTGCCAGGTGACCCGCGTCTTCCGCGACGACGACGTGACGCACGTCGACGGCGAGGTGAATCCGGAGTCCGACCTCACCACGATCCAGACCGAGCTGATCCTGGCCGACCTGCAGACGCTGGAGAAGGCGATCCCGCGGCTGGAGAAGGAGGCGCGCGGCAACAAGGCGCTCGCCGCCAACCTCGAGGCCGCGCGCGAGGCGCAGACAGCGCTCGAGGGTGGTACGCCGGTGATCGCCACCCGCGTCGACGTCGCCCTGTTGCGCGAGCTGTCGCTGCTGACTGCCAAGCCGTTCATCTACGTCTTCAACTGCGACGCCGACGAGCTCGCCGACGAGGAGCTCAAGAAGAAGATGCAGGACCTGGTCGCACCGTCGGAAGCGATCTTCCTCGACGCCAAGTTCGAGGCCGAGCTCGTGGAGCTCAACTCCGACGAGGAGGCGCACGAGATGCTCGCCGAGCTGGGGATCACCGAGTCCGGTCTCGACCAGCTGGCGCGCGTCGGCTTCGACACCCTCGGCCTGCAGACCTACCTGACCGCCGGCCCCAAGGAGACGCGGGCCTGGACGATCCGCCAGGGCGCCACCGCCCCGGAGGCGGCCGGCGTCATCCACACAGACTTCCAGCGCGGCTTCATCAAGGCCGAGATCGTCTCGTACGACGACCTCATGGCCGCCGGCACCCTCCTCAAGGCTCGCGAGGCGGGTCGGGTGCGCATGGAGGGCAAGGACTACGTCATGCAGGACGGCGACGTCGTGGAGTTCCGCTTCAACGTGTGAGCAAGGCGTGCCCTGTCCGCTGTTGACGGGGAACTCCGGATGGATGTTGTGGGCTCAGCCTACGTCGGGCTCCGACAGTGCATGTCCGTCACACGTTCGGGTGGCGGTGCCTCACTCGTGCTCTCTTATCGCCATCTCTGTGTGGACTTTCCGGCGCGCTCAATGTGAAAACTGCGGCCAGGTGCTTGATACACGTTCAGCCGTCGGGTGAGCGAATCCAGATAGTGCGCACGTAGAGCAGCCAGCGTGATGGAATCGCCGCATGGGTGCTTGGGGTCCGGCCATCTTCTCCGACGACACAGCTTGCGACATCCGGTCCGACTACCGCGAGTTGCTCGAAGACGGTATCGATGACGCAGAGGCGACACGGCGGGTCATCGCGGAGTATCAGCACTTGGGCGACGATGAGGCTCACGTTCTGTGGCTGGCTCTTGCTGCTGCTCAGTCAGCGCTCGGCCGCCTTGACGACTCTGTGAAGTCCGAGGCTCTTCGAGTCATCGACGGAGACATCGGATTGGAACTCTGGGCCGAGGCCGGGGCCAAAGAGTTGTCCAGTCGAAAGGCTGCTCTGACCAAGCTTCGGAAGACCCTTGCGGGTCCGCAGAAGCCTCCTTCGAAGGTGCGCCGCCCTTGGGCCCACGTGACCGACCTGAGTCCAGGCGATGTCTTCGACTACACACTGCCTGATGGCAAGCGCGCTCTCTTCCGGGTTGCCACGCTTGATGCGCAGCGGGTAGGTACCGCGCCGATTCTCCGACGTCTGGACTGGCGCAAGACGTCGCTTCCCAGCGGCCGCAAGTTGGCCAAGTTGAAACCACTTCCGGAGACCCGACCGATGGACGACAAGCCCAGCGTGTCCTTCCGTGTCGCTCGGCACCGCAAGAAGGATGAGGACTGGAGCGATGTCGGGTTCAGGGTGGTTGGGCGCCTGACACCACCTGCCGAAGATGCGCACCTCGCCGCGCGGACCTACACAACGTGGCGCGCGCTCCGGACCAGTCTCGACAACGGATGGCGAGCCTGACCGTGGCTCGGAGCGACGAATGCCGAGCCACAGCGGAGACTGCGCTCTCGGCGCGCGACTGGCGGTTGGCCTACGACACCGCGAAGTACTGGGTTGCACACGCGGGTGGCGCTTGGACTCCGGAGGCTTGGCTCCTGTACGCGGCGAGCGGTGTGCTGCACGGACAGCCGAGAATCGCGGTGAGGTCGGTCGACTTGGCACTGGGCAACTGGATTCAGGCTGAGCCCGACCGCGCCATCCTTCACTGGGCGCGTGCCGCTGTCACATGGTCGTGCCTCAAGGACCCCAAGACGGCCGTTCCCGACTTCGAAGCGGCTGCTGCATGCGCGCCAGATTGGCTCCGGTCGAGTGCCACCAATGACCTGACCGGGTGCCGAGACGCTGCCCGACTGAGCAAGAAGCGGAAGCCTTCTGTGGACGCAGCACCGCTCTACTCCGACAAAGGCGTGGCGCACGAGACGGTCGCTCCCGCTGAACTAGGGCACGTCGCTGGGAGTCGCCCCCGTCTCTGGGACACGCTCGCGTCGCTCTTGTCGGGTACTCAATATACATAAAACGACCGTTTAGTGTATTGTGAGGGCATGAAGAACCGGTCGAACAAGGTCATTGGCTACCTCCGCGTCTCCACAGAAGAGCAGGCTGTGTCCGGTCTCGGCCTTGGCGACCAGCGGGGCGTCATTGCCGCCGAGGCCGCTCGCCGCAGTTGGACTGACGTCGAGTTCCTCTCTGACGAGGGTTACTCGGCGAAGAACCTGTCACGCCCTGCTATCGCTGCGGCGCTCGACATGCTTCGCCGGGGCCAAGCGTCGGTGCTCGTGGTCTCGAAGCTCGACCGCCTGTCGCGTTCGCTGCTGGACTTCGCGACCCTAATGGACCGAGCGAGGCGTGAAGGATGGGAACTCGTCGTTCTTGACCTCGCCATCGACACTACGGTTCCCAGCGGTCAACTGATGGCTAACGTCATGGCCGCGTTCGCCGAGTATGAGCGTCAGCTCATCGGGGCGCGCACAAGCGCTGCGTTGCAGCAGTTGAAGGCGCAGGGCAAGCGGCTCGGTCGTCCGCGCACGCTGTCTACCGAAGTCACCGCCCGCATCGTGTCGGCTCGAGCTGATGGGCAGACCCTCGCGGGCATCGCTGAGGCTCTGAACTCCGAAGAGGTACCGACTGCTCGTGGAGGCGCTCGGTGGTATCCGTCCACAGTCAAGGCCGTCCTGACCTCCGCGACACTCGATGATGCTGCTGCCTGACGCGCAATCCCGGCTCTCGATGGATGCAAGACTGACCCGTCGGTGGCGGAAGGCAGGCTGATGGCGCGTCTCGGCGAAGGGAGGTGAGAGGTGCATGGCAGCCGTGAGAGCGCCCATCAATAGCGACCTGCTCGCTTGGGCTCGCGAGGAGCACGGACTTGCACTTGAAGACGCCGCCCACGTCATCGGCGTCAAGACCGAACGCCTCGGGTCTTGGGAGGCTGGCGAGGGCAAGCCCACTCTCAACCAGCTGAGAAAGGCCGCGACCCTCTACCAGCGCACGCCCGCCTTCTTTTTGCTGCGACAAACGCCGAGTGACGAGGACCATCGACGACCCACTGACTTCCGGAGTTTCTCCGGGAGCAACCAGACGCTGGGGAATGCTCTAGCGCGTGAGGTCGCCCGCGCTAGGGCACGGCGCCATAACCTCATGCAGCTCCAGGAGGCTGAGCCGCATACTCTTCCTTCGCTTCCCACGGTGATTGAGGAGCCGGCCGTCGCAGCCGGTCGAATGCGGGAGCAACTTGGAGTATCGGTTGCGGCACAAGCACGGTTCGCGAACGCAGGTCAGGCACTGAACGCGTGGGTTGCTGCCGTCGAGGCACAAGGCGTTCTCGTCTTTCAGATGAGTCGAGTTGCTCCAGACGTCTGCCGCGGGTTCTCTATCTATGAGGATGTCCTTCCGGTCATCGTGTTGAACGGGGCCGATGGATTCGGCGCGCGACAGTTCACTCTCTTCCATGAACTCGCACATCTCTTGAGCCGCACAAGCGCGGTCTGCGACGTGTGGCGCGAGGGTGGAGTGGAGGCTAGGTGCAACGAGTTTGCGGCTGACCTCCTGATGCCGCGACAGGCCGTAGCTGAACTGCTTGCTAGTGGCGCCCCCGCAGTGCCCGACGTTCTCGCGAGCGAGTTCAATGTGAGTAAGTCCGCTGCCGCTGTACGTCTTCGCGCGCTCGGGCGCATCAGCCAAGAGCAGCTCGAGGCATACCTGCGTGACGCGCGAGAGGCGGCCATAGCTCAGCGTGAAGCCGCTAGGGCGAGAGAGCAGAGGGGTGGGCCGTCCCCACACCTGCTCAAAGTCCGCAATCTCGGGCCTCGCTTCGTCGGAACGGTTCTCGACGCGATGCACGATGAGCGCATCTCCGTCACCGAAGCTGCACAGATTCTCGAGTCCAAGGTCCAGGCCCTCGACAAGCTTGAGGCCGAGGTCGACCGACGCGGTGTCGCGTCGTGACCGACTCGTACACAGTTGATGCGAACATCATCGTCACCCTGAACCGCGACCAACCGCGTGACGTCTACCCCAGCGTCTGGGAAGCGCTCGAAGGGCTCATCGCCGAGGGGCGGTGCTTCATGACGCGGGAGGCCTACGAGGAGCTACTGAAGGTCGACGACGAGTGCGCGCCGTGGGCAAAGGGTCAGCCGGGTTTTGTTCAGGACACATCCGATGAAGAGCTTGCAGTAGTCGACACCATCACCAACCAGCATCCGGGGTGGGTGCAGGAGACGCTGAATGCGGCCGACCCATTCATCATCGCGCAAGCGGTGGAGCAGGAACTGGTGGTCGTCACCTTCGAGCGGCGCAGAGGACAAGGCGCGTTGGACCACAATCTCAGGATTCCCAACGTCGCAGACGAGTGGGACGTTGAGTGCATTGACTTCAAGGAGCTGGCACGCCGCGAAGGCTGGGTCTTCTAGGGCATGCCAAGCGACGGACCGTAGGGTGCGTTGCCATGAGCGACTTCGGAACCTGTCCTGACTGCGGCTCGCGTCTGACAGACGTCAAAGGCAAGCCGTACTGCCCCCACTGCGACGAGCACAAGCCTAGGACTGAAGCAGAACCGGAGTAGGGCCTTCGCTTCCGTCGGCCCTACCGCGCGGACCTAGCGCTGGCGCGCTTGCATCTCGTCTTCCTCGGTCGCGTACACCGGTGGCTCAACCTCAGAAGCACGCACGAACATCGCTCGTGTTTCGGGCTTCAACTTCGCCAGTAGTTCGTCGATTGCATCCATCTACTCTCACCTCCTTGGCTCAACTTGGCAGCGCTACGCGCTGTCGGCCCTGCGGGCCGATGGAAACCTCCCTTGGTCAAGGAGAAGTTCCTGACGACCGCCGAAGGCGGTCCGGGGTTCAGGGGCTGGCCCCTGAGATGTCCTGACTCTCGGTAGGCGTGTTCCATAGGGAGTTGCCGGGCAGGCTTCGCCCCACACAGCGCCTATCTCAAGACTCTGCAGGTTCAACCGGCCTCAATGGGGCGGACGTGCTCGCTCACTTGCGCCAGACCTTTGCGCACCGTCAACGCTCAAGCACCTCGGGCCTTACTCTCACGGTTCCTCAGCACTACCCGTGCGCCTATTACCTTGGCTGCTCTCTTGCTCGGTTCGCCAGTTGTCTCCTGACTCCGCTGGAATAGCCGGTATACCTGTTGCTGGTCCAGTGAGGCTGAGACTTCTCGACCAGAGAGGCCGGGACATCGCCCGCTACTTCCTCTACTTCTATTATCCCAGAGCTCTTTCCTAACGCGGATTCTTAGGAAACTCTCAGGTTCGCAACAGCCGTGCGTTTCGTTGGGTCAGGGGCATTTCTTCCGAGTTCCGAAAGCTTCAGCATGGATGCAACGACGTCGTCGTGGGTTGTGTGGACGTAGTAACGAAGGCTCACGCTTACATCGTGGTGTCGCATCTGACGGCGCAGCACTTCCGGACTGGCTCCAGCGGCCACGAGGTTGGTGGCGAAGGCGTGCCGCAGGATGTGCGGTCGGAGTTCGAGTCCGGCGCGGCGACCAGCGCGTCGGATACCGACGTACACGGTGTTCGGTGCCCGCTCGAAGTCGTGAGCACGGTACTCGTCGGCCAGCCAGTCAGGTAGCACGACTGGTCCGCAGGTCTTCGCCGCTGCAAGTGTTCCGTCGGCCTTGCGTTGACGGTCGACCGTGAGAACGGGGCCGCTGATGGGCTGGCTCGCACACGCCTCGCCAAGTCGTAGGCCGCCGTAGAGCATCGCGAGACCCCACAGCCGGTAGGAGCTTCGGTCTAACGCGTCATGCAGCACCGGGAGCGGCGGTAGGGCATAGACCTTCTGCGCGGCCTTGGGGCAGGGGACAGGCAGTCCGAGACAAGCACGAAGGTTGATGGCGTGCTTGCGCCGCGTGGATGCGGTCAGAACTCGGCTCAGCCTGCTGTTGAGCATGGCGAGCGTGACGCCCTCGAATGGCACATCGGCTAACCCGAGGACTCGGAGTGTGGCGAGGTACTCCTTGAAGGTCGACTCCTTGATGGACCGCTGCTGCAAGCGGGCTTCGGCGAACTCCAGACAGGTCTGCATGGCACTCCTCAGCCGTCCGGCAAGCCCGCGTGCTGTTGGGCAAGACCCGCAGGGCAGGAGTTCCACCGGAACTCCTGAACTACGTCATGCAGGACGGCGACGTCGTGGAGTTCCGCTTCAACGTCTGACCCGCCTCGCTGCGGCGCCCTCGTTCCTCGCGGGACGTCATACGAAGTGGTCGTCATAGCGACCACTTCGTATGACGTTGCGAGGAGTCAGCGGCCGGGTGGGGCGAGGCGCAGACGCGAGCAGCGGTCCAGGAACTCGCGCAGCTCGTCGAGCGAGCCGGTCGGTGCCATCACCACGCATCGAACGACGCCGCGTCGTAGGCACCCGTGGAGAAGCTCCTCATCGAGCTCGCCGAAGCACGCGCTGACCGGCGGGCGGGGCCGGCCGAGGTTCGCGCAGAGGCGGTCCAGCTCGGCGAGCGCGGCATCGAGCTCGGTGAGGTCGTCGACCAGGCGGAGCCAGCCGTCGCCCTGCTCGGCGACGACCCTGAGCGTGCGCGGCCCGGCGCCGCCGACGAGGACGGGAGGGTGGGGCGCCTGGACCGGCTTGGGCCACGCCCAGATGGGGGCGAAGTCGACGTAGCGCCCGTGGTACTCGGCCTCGTCGTGGGTCCAGATCTCCTTCATGGCCGCGATCTGCTCGCCCATGAGCTCCCAGCGCGTGCTCGGGTCGACGCCCAGGTTCTGCAGCTCCTCGACGAGCCATCCCGCAGCGGCGCCGAGCATGAAACGCCCGCCGGAGAGGTGGTCCAGGGTCGCGACCTGCTTGGCGAGCAGGATCGGGTCGTGCTGGGGAACGACGCACACTGCGGTGCCGAGCCGGATCCGGGTCGTGACGGCCGCGGCCGCCGCCAGGACCGAGAACTGGTCCAGCAGCCGTCGGTGGCGGGTCAGGAACGCGTCCTCCACCAGATCCTGGCGAGCGACGGGCACGTGGCTGTGCTCGGTGACGAAGAGCGACTCCAGGCCGGCCGCCTCGACCGCGGTGGCGACGTCGACGATGCCCGCGTCCTCGTCCGTCAGCTCGATCGCGACGCCGAGCGCGACATGGTCCGTCGCGGTGGTCATGGCGGGCCCGGCGCCCGATCAGGAGGTCGGCATCGGGTGGTCGCTGACCGGGGTGATGGCGGCGGTGCACGTCTTCATGCCCGGCGCCAGGAAGCGGTGGACGGCGTCGAGGTCGTCGGCCTCCACGATCATGAACACCACGTGCTCGGTGAACGCGCCGTACACGCCGACCACCCGGACGCCGGCGGCGCCGGCATCGTGAAGAGAGCGCGAGCCGCCCTGGCCGTAGGGACAGTCGGAGGGCGCGTGGGACTGCTCGATGTGGAACAACATGGGGTCAGCATCGACACCGCGTCCGGCGGTGACAAGAGGTGACGAGAGAGGGGTTGGCAGCGGCTCGGAAAAGTGCTATCTATTTGATATCACTTTTTGAGAAGGTCAGGAGGACACCATGTCCGACACGCAGCAACCCGGTCCCACGCCCGAGCTCGCGACCACACCGGTCGGCCACGAGGGCGCTCGCGTCGAGATCACCCAGCGACCGGCCTGGGCGGTGAGCGGGTGGCTCGGCGTCGTCGTCCTGCTGGCGCTGGCCGCAGCGGTCTGGGGACTCGCGGCGGGCGGCTCGGGCTGGGTGTGGCTCCCGGTCGTCGCCTTCGTCATCGTCATCACCTCGCTCGTCGTCGTGGCGCCGGGGCAGACCTCCGTCGTCCAGTTCTTCGGCACGTACGTCGGCACCGTGCGCCGGCCGGGCTTCTGGTGGGTCCTGCCGTTGACGGTGCGGCGCCGGGTGAGCATCCGGGTCCGCAACTTCGAGACCAACCGGCTCAAGGTCAACGACAACGACGGCAACCCGGTCGAGATCGCCGCGATCGTCGTGTGGCAGGTCGCCGACACCGCCCGCTCGACGTTCGCGGTGGACAGCTACGAGAACTTCGTCTCCGTCCAGGCCGAGGCCGCCCTGCGCCACGTCGCGAACACGCACCCCTACGACGACGCGGAGAGCACCGAGACCTCCCTGCGCGGCGGCACCGACATCGTGGCGGGCGAGCTCGCCGCCGAGGTGGCCGAGCGGGTGTCGGTGGCCGGTGTCGAGATCGTCGAGGTGCGGATCTCCCACCTCGCCTACGCGCAGGAGATCGCCCAGGCGATGCTGCGCCGCCAGCAGGCCAGCGCCGTCGTGGCCGCGCGGAGCCGGATCGTCGAGGGCGCGGTAGGCATGGTCGAGCTGGCGCTCGCCCGCCTGGCCGAGCACGAGGTGGTCGACCTCGACGAGGAGCGCAAGGCGAGCATGGTCAGCAACCTCCTGGTGGTGCTGTGCGGTGACCAACCGCCCTCGCCGATCGTGAACGCCGGCTCGCTCTACACGTGACGCCCGTGACGAGCCCGCCCCGCGGTGGCGGTGGCACGTGAGTGCGCGCCGCCAGGTCCTCCTCCGCATCGACCCGGCCGTGCACGACGCGTTGATGCGGTGGGCGGACGACGAGTTCCGCAGCCTCAACGCCCACGTCGAGATGCTGCTGCGGCAGGCCCTCGCGGACGCGGGCCGGATGCCCAAGAAGGCCGGCCCGCTGCCGCGTCGCGGCCGGCCGCCGGCTGGTGGGGCATAACGAGAGGCGCGTCACGTCTCCGGAATTGGAACGATCCAAGAATGCTCGGCACGCTGGAGTCATGACTCGCCTGATCGACGACCTGAACGCGCTTCACGACCGCTACCTCGTGGCGGTCAACGCCGCGGTCGGCGCCGACGACCTCGACCTCGCCGACGCCCTCGCCGCGGAGTACGACGAGGAGGCCATCACGATGGTCGCCGTCCACGAGGGCCGAACCCACCAGCTGCCACTCCGCCGGCCGCGCACCGCCGACTCCGGCCTGCGCGCCCGAATCCGCCGGCTCACCGCGGGCCGCGCCGCCTGAGCCTCGCGGCGTCCTCCGACGCCGTCCAGTCGCACGACCGAGTGACCCGGACCGGATGATCCCGGCCGAGGGACCCCTTTCTCGCGCCTCGGTCCACGCGACCCCGACCGCGCCCCCCGTACGGCGTGACCGCACCCGCGCGACCCGGGTCGACCGACCCTTCACCTGCGACTGCCCTCACTCGCCGGCGTACGCCTGAATAGGTGCGCCAGTCCGAGCCGCCGTTCGGCTGCTCCGGCCGCACCGCCAGGACAGCGCGCAGAAAGGGAACGCTCATGACACAGGCGCGAACCGAGTTCGAGGACGAGTACGAGCTCGAGGACGAGTTCGAGGACGAGCTCGAGGACGAGGACGAGTACGAGGACGAGGTCGAGGGCGAGGAGTTCCTCGGCGGTCTGGCCAACATCGCCAGCTCCCTGCTCGGCGAGGGCGAGGACGAGGCCGAGCACGAGTGGGAGGCCGAGGACGAGCTCGAGGGGGAGTACGAGGACGAGTTCGAGGACGAGCTCGAGGTCGAGTTCGAGATCGAGGGTGAGGGCGAGGACGAGTGGGAGGTCGAGGGCGAGGAGTTCCTCGGCGGCCTCGCCAACATCGCCAGCTCACTCCTCGGCGAGGGCGAGGACGAGTGGGAGGACGAGGACGAGGACGAGTGGGAGGTCGAGGGCGAGTGGGAGGACGAGGCCGAAGCCGAGGCCGAGTACTTCTTCGGCAAGGCATGGCGCTTCCTGAAGAAGCACAAGAACGTCTTCAAGAAGATCGCCAAGGTCGCCGGCCCCATGATCGCCACCGCCGTCGGCGGTCCCGCCGCCGGTGCGCTCGCCCGAGCGGTCACCAGCCAGCTCGAGGGTGAGATGGAGGCCGAGCTCGAGGCCGAGCTCGAGGAGATGGCCACCGCGCCGGTGACCCCGGCCCAGGCCATGGGCGAGTACCTCGCTGCCCGAGCCGCCACCACCGAGTCCGAGGCGGAGGCCGAGGCCTTCATCGGGTCGGCGGTGACGATGAGCCTCACGGCGCGCGACCGTCGGCAGCTCGAGGCGCTGCTGCCGCAGCTGCTCAAGGGCGCCACCGTGATCACCCGGATCCTGCGACGCCACCCGGCGACCCGCCAGGGCGTCCGGCTCGTGCCCGGCATCATGGACTCCTCGGTGCGCACCCTCGCGCGGTACGCCGCGACCGGGCGGCCGCTGCGGCCGGCCGACGTCGGCGCCGTCCTGGGCGCAAGCACGCGACGCGTGCTCGGGGACCCGCGCTGGCAGTACGGCGTGACCCGCCGCCACGCCCGCGGCCTTGCCCACGTCCACCGGCGCCGCCACCACCACCGTCACGGTCGCGGCTACAACCGTCCCGGCTACCGCACCGGCCGCACCCTGCACCGACGTCCCGTCCACACTCGCGCCATCGCCGCGCGGGGACGGGTCGGGCGTCCCCGCCCGGGCTTCGTCCGGGTGGTGACACCGGTCAAGGTCCCGGCGCGCGGAGGGCATCCCGCCCGCACGGTCCGGGTCGTGAGCGACGTCAAGGTGCCGCGTGGCGCCGTCCCGGCCGGACGCCCGGCCTCCGTCGCCGGTCGCCGCCGCCGCTGATCGCGGACGACCACCGGCTCGACATCCGGCTCGACATCCAGCACAGACGGGAGACACCCATGACCACACGGAACCGGTACTACCCGGCGATCCAGGGCGAGGCCGAGGCCGAGGACGAGGCCTTCCTCGGAGGGCTCGCCTCGATCGCCGGCTCCCTCCTCGGTGAAGGAGAGGGGGAGTACGAGTTCGAGTTCGAGGCGGAGGCGGAGGCCGAGTCCGCCCGGGAGGGCGAGGACGAGGACGAGTTCGAGGCGGAGGAGGAGGACGAGGCGGAAGGCTTCGTCAACCCGGTCCGCCGCGTCTACCGCGACGCCGAGCTGATGGCGCACCTGGCCAACCAGGCGGCCCAGACCGAGAGCGAGGCGGAGGCGGAGGCGTTCATCGGAGCCCTCGTGCCGATCGCGGCCAAGCTCATCCCGCGAGCCGCCCAGCTGATCCGTGGCAACGCCCCGGCGCTGCTGCGGGGGACGACCCGGATCGTCCGGAGGCTGCGTCGTGATCCGGCGACCCGTCGCCTGGTCAACGCCGTCCCGGTGGTGCTCCAGCGCACGGCGCAGAGCCTGGCCGACCAGGCCGCGGCGGGGCGTCCCATCGACGCGTCGACCGTGGTGCGCACGCTCGGCACCATGACCGGTCGCGTGCTGCGCGGCCCGAACGCGCGTCGTGCGGTCTCGGCCGTCGACGTGTTCAACCGTCGCTACCACCGGCGTCGTCGCTGGCAGCAGCGCACCTGGCGAGGTCGGCACCCGCGCTACCGCCGTCGCTACGGCTACGGGTACGACTCGGGCTACGGCTACCAGCCCCGCTACCGCCGCCCCACGGGGTACCGGATCACGTCGGCGCGACGCCGTCCGGTGTACGCACGCAGGCATCGCGGTGTCCGCGCTCGCTGAGCGCGCGGCCGTCCTCGACCCTCCGCCGGCGCAGGAGGGGGAGGGCGCCGCACGCACCTCCACCCTCCCGCCGGTCCCATTGGTGCCCGCGTTCGCCCGCAACCAGGGCATCAACGTCCGGCGACACCTCACCGCCCTGCGCGACTTCCGTCGCGACGAGTTCGGAACGTCGATCGCCCGGCCCTCCGAGGGCCACATCCAGGCCGTCAACGAGCTCCTGGCCCAGCTGCGCCGCCCGCTCGAGGGGGCCGTCGGCGAGGTCGAGCAGGCAGGTCGCCGGATCGCGACCCGCCAGGCGTCGTCGGCCGAGCTCCAGGACCTGCTGCGGCTCAAGAGCCGCGCGCACGACTGGGTGCGCGCCACAGAACGGGTCTGGGACTTCTACTGGGAGCTGTTCGGGCAGCGCCAGCAGAGCCCGTACGGCGACTGGCTCTTCTCGTGCGATCGGATCGCGCTGGACTGCTACCAGCACGTCTACATGCACCTCGGGAGCAATCGCAGCATCCCCAGCCCCCCGCCGTTCTCCTACATGCGCAGCGGCTTCTCACCCGCGACCTACCGACGCAACATCCCGCTCCGACGACTGGGTCGGCAGCTCAACCCGTTCCCCCTCGTGCAGCTTCCGTACCACCGGCTGATCAACCCCTGGACGATGGGCGCGATCATGCACGAGGTCTCGCACAACCTGCAGAACGAGCTGGCGCTCGAGCGTGCCGTCCCGCTCGCCATCCTGCGCCGGCTGAGCGCCGCCGGACTGCCGCGCACCGTCGCCCAGGTCTGGGCCCAGTGGAACCGCGAGATCTTCGGCGACATGGTCGGCTGCCTCCTGGGTGGCGAGGCGTTCATCGCGTCGTTGATGGACGTCATCGGTCGCGCACCCGAGCAGGCACTGACCTTCAACCCCCAGGGCGTGCACCCCACGCCGTACCTCCGGACCTTCCTCTCGACCGAGCTGATCCGGCGGATGGGCTTCCCCGACACGCAGGTCCAGTACGAGAAGGCGTGGCGCCGGCTGTACCCGGCCCCGCGGGAGGGCTCGATCCCCGCAGAGATGCTGCGCACCTGGCCGGTCGCCGTCCCGGCCGTCGTCGACGCGGTCGTCGAGACGAAGTTCCGGTCGCTGGGTCGCAAGAGCCTGCGGCAGGTGATCACCTTCGAGCCGCGCCACCAGCTGATGATCGAGGAGGCCGCCCGGCGGCTCGCGCGGGGCGTCGACCCCGGCGTTGTCCCGGAGCGGTTCCTGATCGGCGCCGTGCGCGTCGCCGTCGACCGCCGGCTGGCGGCCCCGGAGACCCTGATGAAGAACTTCTACCTCGAGCTGTCGAGGCGGTGAGCATGTCCCTCGACTCGTCGTACGCCGATCTCCGCGCCCGCTGCCGCGACCTCGAGCAGGCCGTCACGGAGCTCGTGACGATCGTCCACGAGGACCGTCCACACGGCAGCGAGATCGCGGTGATCGACGCCCTGGGCGAGACGGTCAGCGAGCTGCAGGCAGCCACCGTCCAGGCGAACGAGCTGCTCGCCCGGGTGACCGAGCCGCGCCTCGTCCCGGCCTACCTCGGCGCGATCGACGAGGCCGTCGCCACGGCCGAGCACATCTACTGGCGGCAGCTGCGCGCCTTCGGGCCTGTCAGCCTGCTGCGTCGAGCCGAGCGGCGCGATGGCCGCGAGTGGCCCACCTGGCAACGCAGCGTGGAGGCGTCCGAGCTCCGTTGCGAGCTGCCTCTGTCCGAGGCCCGGGCTGCCGTGCTCAGGGCCTGGCGGGAGGCCGCCGAGCTGCTCGGGCTCTACCTGCCGAGTCCCCACACGTACCGCGAACCTGAACCGGCGTCGGCGTCCGTCGCCGGCCCCACCACGAGGAGGCCACAGTGACATCTCAGGCGAACGAGCAGAAGATCCCGGTGGTCGACGTCGACCAGGCGTTCCCGGCCCAGGTCGATCGCTCCGGCGTGGCGTCCACGAGCACGTCGGCGGACGTCGCACCCCAGGTGAGCGCGGCGCTTCGAGAGGTCCTCGGCTGGCGGCCGCGCGTCGAGGACCCGAAGGCGTTCGTCGACGCTCTCGACTCTTCGTTCCGGTTGACCTTGGTCGAAGGACACGTCGAGGCGCAGTTCGTGCCACGCGGGTACGCCGTGCAGGCTGACCTCGGGGCCGTGAGCGGCGGGCAGGCGTCGCTGTACCGCCGCGCTGACGTGATGCGCACCGAGATGCTCCGGATCCTCGACGGGCTCAGGTCCCTACGGACCGACGGCGACACCGACGACATGGAGTCCTACCGGATCCTGGTCCGGACGGCGATCCAACGGCTGGTCGACGAGATGGGCGCCGCCGGCGGACCGCGCGTCGCCATGGTCGACAGCTACCTCCGCGGATTGACGGGGCTCTCTCGGAACTCGAGCGCCAACCCCACGGCCGACACAATTGCGGGTCAGCTCGGCGCCCTGCGGGATCGGTTCGGGCTCGTCGACGACAACGTCAACACCGTCGAGGAGGAGGGCGCGCGGACGGCACTGTGGACCCTGGTCGACATGGTGACCGACCTCCGGCGGTCGTGGAACACCCAGGTCTCCCTGTTCGAGAACGCCAACGGAACGGGCTTCATCGGAACCGACCTCGTGCGGATCTCCCGGCTCATGGAAGCCGCGTCTGACCAGGTTTCCGAGGTCGAGGCCGCGCTCGACTCGGTGCTGATCAACATGTCAGAACGCCGCACGATCGAGGTGCGAGGGCGCGGGCTGACCCTCGATGGTCTGCTCTCGTGGATCCGGACGTACCTCACCGAGGAGGGGCGTCAGATCGCTCAGGACACCGGCCGTGACGGCATCGTCTCGTCGCTTGCCCCCACGGTTCGAGTGCTGGCTCGCGAAGTGCGCCACGTCTCGGGGGTCCTGGAGGCCCAGCACCGGTCCGCACTGGGGATCACCTGGCCGGTCGTCTTCCTCCCCGTGTCGTGCTCCGCCCGATACCCGGCCGGAATGTCCGCAGCACGGAGTCGGATCGCTATCGCCAGCCTCTGTCGGCTCCTGTGCGACCTCGAGGCATCCGTGAGCGGGGTGGGTCGGTGGGCGCAGGCCATCCCGGTCGACCTGGTCCTCAGTCACGTGGGCAACAGCGCCGGCCTGTACCGGGCCACCGTCCGCGGCTACAACCTGCACGAACGCTTCCTGGTCGCCTTCATCCCGCCCGACGACACACTCGTGCGCGACGACGGCACCTTGAGGGAGAGCGCTGTCGAGCACCTGGTGAAGCCGGTCGACGGCACGGCCACGTACAGCAAGGACATGCTCAGTGCGATGTACTACAAGGACCAGCTGGACGCGGCGCTACCGCCTGATCTGACGGCACGCATCTCGGGACTCGTCGAGGGCGAGTCGATCTTCCTGCCGGCGGAGGACCTGCCTCTGGCCCTGATCGACGGTGAGACGGGACTCCCGGTGAACGCGCCGCTTCCGGTCCACTGGCCGAGCATGAAGGCGATCTCGATCGTGGAGGACGAGATCGCGACTCTCGACAAGAGCTACGGGCAGGTCGGCGCGAGCGGGGCTCTCTACGGGATCCCGGACCCGGGAATCCCCTTGGTCGATCGCACCCCGGTTCCACCCGCAGCCGGTGGCGATGACGACGAGACCTGGATCGAGCACGTGCGCGAGGTCATCCGCGACGACGAGGATCTCGTCAAGAAGTTGCTGGCCTGCGACGAACAGCTCAAGCGGCTGGCGATCCAGCTCGCCAGGGCCGAGGCGGCCACGAAGACCGGGACGAAGGCTGCCAGAGCCACCGCCCGGACGAAGGTCACATCGCTGGCCAAGGACATCCAGAAGAAGAAGGACGAGCGCGAGGCCTACCGGGATGCGCTCGGTCCTGCCATCGAACGCGTGCTCCTGACCGTCGTTCGCGACGCGTTGAAGTGAGGGTGACTGGACATGTTGAGCGAGAAGGAATACCAGGACCGGCTGGACCAGATCCAGGCGCTGCGGGACAAGCTCGCCGACCAGCTGTCGGGGAGCCTGGTCTCCAACCCGGCGCTCGCCGAGGAGCTGAACGGGCAGATCGACGCGCTGGTCGATGCGGCCGTCGCGAACGACGACACCAGAGCCGTGCCGCCCGACAAGGGCCTGGCAGCCCTGGTCGGGATCGGACCGCAGGCCGCCCAGAGCTTCGGGGAGACGCTCACGTCGCAGGGCGTCGCGCCGTACGACGACCAGGTCAACTCCGAGCGGATCGTGGCGGTCGGCGACCTCTACTACATCTACCAGCACGAGCAGATCGGCGTGTTCAAGGTCGTCCAGAAGCTCAAGCAGCTCTTCGAGGCCGGCGCCGTCCGGCTGTCGGCCGGTCCGGGTGCCTACGGGCTGTACCAGTTCGACCGGCGCGACGTGCTGCGCTACACCAAGAAGGATCGCCTCGAGGCGTACCGACGGGTGCTCGGCTACGGGCGCGGCCTCGGTGCGGGGCAGAGCCGGCCGAACACCGACTTCCACATGCTCTTCGGGCATTTCGTCAACCAGGTCACGCTGTTCTGGCGCGACAAGCGCATCTCGGACGTCATCCGCGAGCGGGCGCTCGACCCGAGCTTCGGCAGCATCGCCGTCGTACGACGCAGCGGCCTGGACCTCAGGAACAACCTGAAGTTCACGTCCTTCGGTCACCTCAACGTGATGCGCGTCGAGCTGATGCAGGTGCTGGACGAGTGCTTCAAGATCCTCGGCTCACCCGACGTGATCGACCTGTTCGGCGCCGACAACGCCTGGGACGTGGTCGACGAGGTTCTGATCCGCTACTTCGACGAGCGTCTCCAGAGCTCGCCGCGCCAGCGGATGGCGGTCACCGGTCGCGACGTGCTGCGCTGGCTCTCGGGGCCGCACATCCTGGAGACGGGCCGCGGCCAGTTCGAGGCGCTGCTGATGAACATCGCGGAGCCCGCGGAAGAGTGGCTGACCTCGGCCCAGGCGATGAGCCTGGCCCGACGGACCGGCTCCGACCGGGTCCTGCCGTGGGACCAGCTCGGCCAGTCCGGCCTCGCGGTGCCGTACGCCGAGCGGAGCCCGCTGACCGTGCCGCGCTCGTCGATGTCCGGTGCGCGGAGGCCACGCCGCGTGCCGCGGCCGGTCTACCCGCGACGAGGAGGGACGGGCACCTACCAGGGCAGCAGGTCCGGGCGTCCGCGAGTCGGCGCCTGGTGACGCGTGAACTCCCGCGTACGCGCCGCCCGGGAGGCAGCGCGACGAGAGCTCAGGCCTGGGGTCGGAGCTCTCGCGCAGTGGCTTGCTGTTCCGTCCGTGAGCGGGTCGCGGGCCCACGAGCCCGACGTCTGGCGGGCCGCCCGCTGGATCGCTGACTGGCTGCGTCAGCTGACGCCGGAGGTCCAGGTGGCCCCGGCGGGCCATGGCCCGGTCGTCCTGGCGCGACTCCGGTCCGGCGTACGCCGTGCGGGTGATCCGCTGGTGGTCGTGTACGGCCACCTCGATGTGAAGCCCGGTGGCCCGGGCTGGACCAGTGACCCGTTCCGTCCGATCCGACGTGGGCCGCGGCTGGTGGCGCGCGGCGCGAGCGACGACAAGGGCCAGCTCATGGGCCACCTGGTCGCGCTCCGGGCGTGGGTGCGGTCCGGCGGGGTCCCCGGCGACGTCGCCGTGGTGGTCGACGGGGCCGAGGAGATCGGCAGCCCGGGGCTCAGCGACGTCCTGCGACAGCACCGGACCGGGCTGCTGGCGGGGCGCCCGATCGCGGTGGTGGTGTCCGACACGAGGTCGGCGGGCCCCGGCAGGCCGAGTCTCACGGTGAGCCAGCGCGGGCTGCTGTCGATGACGGTCTCGGTCGATGCCGGAGGTCCGGCCGTGCACGCCGGCCGGATGGGCGGCGCAGTGCTCGATCCGGCTCTCGAGCTGGGCCGGTGCCTGGCCGCCGCCGCACGTGCCGTCGGCGCGCTGCGAGCTACCTGTCCCGTGCGCACCGACGAGCGCCCGGACAGCACCGTGACCCGTGCTCTGGGTGGACGGGTGGCCCATCCCGGCCACCTCGTGGAGCGCACCACGCGGCTCGGCACCCTGACGGTGACGCGCTGGGACCTCGACGGAGGACCCGGCGCCGTCGCAGCGCGCGCCCGGGCGACGCTCGACGTACGCATCCCGCCGGGCGTCGGCGTACCTCGCGCTGAGTCGGTCGTACGCCGGGCGCTTGCGGCGGACACGCGACTGCCGGTCGACGTACGCCGGATCGGCTCGACGCCGGGTCTGTGCGCTGACCTTCCGGCGCCCCTTCTCGACGTCGTGCGTCGCGCCTGCCGGGACGGCTACGGCGTCGCGCCGCGGCTCGACGCCTCGGGTGCTTCCATCCCAGCCCTCGCCGCGCTCGGATGTATCTTCCCCGGACCGCCTATCCTCCTCGGGACAGGACCAGTCGACGACGGTGCCCACGGCCCCGACGAGTACCTCCATCTGCCTGACTGGGCCAGCGGGGTTCTCACATCGGTGAGTCTCGTCCACCTGTTGCACAGCGAGCAGGTGGCAGGCGTACCTGGGTCACCCGGCCTCGGCCGGTCCCGAGACAGACGCTCCACCAGCATGACCACCCCTCGACAAACACACACGTGCCACGGTCCCTCGGGGTCACTGCACGCCAGCGTCCCCGACCATCGCCGCACGTCGCGCATGTGAACGGAGAGCTCGACATGCCCGCGTTGCGCCAGACAAATCCTCGGAGAGTAGGACTCGTCGCCAGGACTCGGGCACCGAGCGAGGAGCAGGACCGCGCGGGACCCGAGGCCCGCGACGTCGACGTGCTGCTGACGCTCGTCGACTCCCTCGTCCGCGCGCTCCGCGCCGGCGAGCACACGCCCAGCCCCGAAGAGGGCGTGCTGCTGGACGTGACGATCGGCCGGGTCCGCTGCCTCTTCCTCGAGCAGCGGGAGAGCACGGCGGTCTCGTTGAGCCCGCGCGAGCAGCAGATCGCGCTGATGGTCGCCAGCGGGCGCACCAACCAGGCGATCGCGGGGTCGCTCGAGATCAGCGCGTGGACAGTGTCGACCCACCTGCGCCGCATCTACGCCAAGCTCGCGGTCTCCAGCCGTGCCGAGATGGTCGCCCACCTGCTGGACCACGCGGAGTACTCCTCGCTCGTCGACGCCGGCACCGACCACCGCGCGCACTGACGCGCTGGCTCGCTGGCGTGCTAGCGCCTCAACCCGGCCTTGACCGAGAAAACGCGGACGAATCGGCCCCTGCGGCCTGTGGAAACGCGATCTCGTCCGCGTTTTCTCGGCTGATCCCGGCTCTGTTGCGGGCTGCGGGCTGCAGGCGGCGGGTGGCCTCAGATGAGAACGGCGACGAGGAGGGCGGCGACCAGGACCAGCGCGAGCGTGAGCACGATGCCGAGCCCGAACGACGGCAAGGGCTCGCGGCGGCGCATGGCCCGCTCGACCCGGGCCCAGCGCACCAGGGCGAACAGGCAGATCAGGCCGCCGATCCCGATCAGCATCACGACCAGCAGACCGCGCAGCCAGCCGGTGGCCGGCACCGCCAGCGCGTGCAGGGCGACGCCACCGGCGAACAGCGCCAGCGCGGTGCGCACCCAGGCCAGGAAGGTTCGCTCGTTGGCCAGGCTGAAGCGCGGGTCGGGCTCGCTGCCCTCGTCGTACACCCAGCGCGGCTGCCTCGTCGTCACAGCGTTCATCGTGCCGTACGTCGGTGGGATGGTGCAGTCAGGTCGGCCCCTGGCGCGACGAACCGATCGGCCGTCATCGGCATTCAGTAGTGGGAGCCTGACGAGTAGGAGACGACATGCGCGCGGACGAGGACGCCTTCGAGGCGTTCTTCCGCGCGTCCTGGCCGCGCCTCTTCCGTACGGCGTACGTCGTCGCGGGTGAGCACCAGGCGGCCGAGGACGCCGTCCAGGTGGCGATGGTGCGGGTCTGCGCGCGGTGGTCGCGAGTCGAGGCCATGGCCTCGCCGGAGGCCTACGCGCGCAAGATCGTGGTCAACGAGTGTCTCGGGCGGACGCCGGACGCTCGCCCGGCGCCGGGAGACTCCGGCCGACCTGTCGGTGCTCGACGCGGCTACCACTACACCCGAGCCGGGCACCGACCCACCCGACCTCTGGGACGCGGTGCGGGCGCTACCGCCGCGACAGCGCGCCGTGGTCGTCCTGCGCTACTACGAGGGCCTCTCCGAGGCCGAGATCGCCGAGACGCTCGGCTGCCGCCCCGGCACCGTCAAGTCCCAGGCCTCGGCGGCGCTCGGGCACCTGCGCGCCCGCATCAGCATCACGGAAGGGGATCCGACATGACCACGCTGGAGGACGGGCTGCGCACCGCGCTCTCAGGTCGGCTCGAGGACCTCGACGTCCCGGTCGGTCCGCTGGAGGCGGTGCGTGAGCGCGCGCGCCGGTCGACGCGTCGCCGTCGTACGACGGTGGTCGCCTCGGCGGCGGCCCTGGTGGCGGCCGTCGTGGTCGGCGCGCAGCTCGCCGGCGGGGGAGCCGACCGTACGACGCCGCCGCCGGCTCCCGAGGCCGGAGCCTCCGTCCGGTGCCCTCACGTCCTGGACCCGGGTCGGCGACGTCCCGCTCTCGCACCGCGACGCGGGGGTCGTGGCCGACGTCGCGGGTCGGCTGGTCGTGTACAGCGGGGTGCCGGCCCACTACTGCGAGGGCCCGATCTCGTGTCCGGCGCCGAGGGCGGTGGACGGCGGTGCCGTCTTCGACCCCGCGTCGGGCAGGTGGAGGGCCATGAGCAGGCCTCCACGAGGCGTCTCGACCTGGGGAACAGGCACCCCGCCGGCCGTGGACGGCACGCGCCTCCTCCTCCTGACGAACCGCTTCCCTCTCCGCGTCGTGTCCTACGACGTGGCCACCGACACGTGGCACGCCTTCCCGGCACCGCCGGTCGAGCTGCGCGGCAACGACATGCTGGCGGCCGGGGGCGGCTACGCCTACGTGGCCGATCAGGACGACACAGCCGCCAACCCCGACGAGGGCCGCATCGAGCGGCTCGACCTCCGCTCGGGCACGTGGAGCCAACTGCCGGCGAGCCCCCATCGCCCGCGGCTGTCGGTGCGGGCGATGACGGTGACCCGCCGGGGCCTGCTGGTCGACGGGCTCTACGGCCTCGACCCCGACGACCGCCAGTACCAGGCCGAGGTGGAGCGATTCGCCGATGGGCAGTGGCACCGCTTCCCGACCCCGGACGGGCTCCGGGCCGCCGGCTACGACTTCGCCTGGACGGGCAGCCGGCTCGCCGCGCCGTTCACGAGTGAGAGCCACGGCGCCTCGCTGGACCCGGGGTCGGGACGGTGGCAGCGGTTCGACCCACAGCCCGATCCCGGCGCGGTCGGCTGGCAGGTCTCGCGGACCTCCCAGGGAGCGCCCGGGTACGTCGTACGCGGCGGCCTCGCCTTCGACCTCGCGACCGGGAGGAGCCGGGTGATCACCCGTCCCGGAGGGGCCGACTCCGAGGCCGAGGGTGCCCTGGTCGGAGGCTTCCTCTACGTCGTCGACGCGCGGTCCGTGCTCTGGCGCACGGAGCTCTAGCCACGACCTGGCGTGGAACCGCCCGCGGGCGGCCAGGGCGGGCTAGAGTCCGCCCGCGGGCTTGGGCCCGCAGCCTGAGAACGGGGGACGCGCGTGGCGTCACGAGGTGCGGTGTCGGCCTGTCTGCTGACGGCCGCGCTCGCCTGCTCCCTGCTCCCCGCCGCCGTGCCACCCACGGCTCTCGCGGCCGGAGGCGAGCCGACGTCGAACTCAGCCCACCGACATCACCGCCCCCCGACGGTCGGGGTCCCGGCGGTCCTCACCCCTGACGGCATCAGCGCCCGGATCCCGGGCGGTGGGACCGTGTCCTACCGCCTCCCGGCTCTCCCCGCCGACGGCGTGCGCGTCCTGGGCGACTGGAACGGTGACGGCGCACAGACCGCGGGGACCTTCGCCGGCGGGCGCTGGGAGCTGTGGAACCAGCTGCAGCGACCGGAGCGCGCGCCCGCGGCGACCGTGACCTTCGGGCGAGCCGGCGACGTCCCGGTCACCGGCGACTGGAACGGCGACGGGGTCACCGACATCGGTGTCGTCCGGGGTACGACGTGGCGGCTCGCCCTCGGTCCGTTCACCGGCAAGCGGTCGCCGCGGACGTGGAAGCGGGTCACGCTCGGGAACCACACCGGGATCCCGGTCGTCGGCGACTGGCGCGGCACCGGCCGTGACGGCATCGGGGTGTTCCACGACGGGTGGTGGACCCTGGCCTACTCCCTGGACCGCCCACGCTCGACGATCAGGACGTCGTACGGCCGGACCGGCGACGTCCCGGTGGTGGGCGACTGGGACCGCACGGGACGCGACGGGATCGGCGTCGTCCGCGGCACGACCTGGTACCTCTCCGACTCGGTGCGTGCCCCGCGCAAGGTCTCGCAGCGCACCTTCGCCGGCGCCTCCGACGAGGCTCCGACCGCTGACGAGGACGACACCGGCGCTGCCGTCCCCGCGGTCTGGCGGGTCGCGCGCGTGCCGGGCGGCCACGCCTGTCCCACCGGCCGGCCCGGACTCGCCGACCACGCGGCGTGGGTGGTCCCGAGCAGGACGCTCGGGCGCTCGGTGACCGCAGCAGGCGTCACGGACCAGGTACGGACCTCGCTCCAGGAGTCGGAGCGATACCTGCTGGGCACGCAGTACGCCGCGAACTGGGAGGCCACCAGCGCCCGCCCCTACCTCGACCTGCTGGACCGCGGGGTCGGCGACGAGCTCGCGATCCGGCTGCCGGCGATGTCGGCCCTGGCCGTGGCCGTCGGCCTCGAGACCGGCGCCTACGACGACGCCACGGTCGGGCGCAGCCGCGCGTTCGGGCTCCGCTACGTCGAGCAGCTGGTCGGCTCCATCGCCTGTGCGCACGCGGCGGTCAGCCCGGGCGGCTGGGGCCGCGGCTGGGAGACCGCGCACTGGGCGTGGCTCACCGGGAGCGCGGCCTGGCTGGTCTGGCGCCACCTGAGCCCGCAGACCCGGGCCGAGGTCGCCGCGATGGTGGTCGACGAGGCCGACCACGCGGCGGCGCAGGCCGTGGAGTACTGGGCCCGGCCCGACGGACACATCGTCACCCCGGGTGACACCAAGGCCGAGGAGAGCTCGTGGAGCGCCTCGCTGCTCGACCTCGCGGACGCGATGATGCCGTCGGCGCCACACGCGCGACGGTGGCGGGCCAAGGCGGCGGAGCTCGCCGCGTCGGCGTACGCGACGAAGGCGGACGCCAGGTCGCATCGCCGGGTGAACGGCATTCCCCTGGACCGCAGGCTGCACGGCTTCAACGCCTACCCGGACGGCACCGTGGAGAACCACGGGATCATCCACCCCGACTACGACGCCTCGATCCAGCTGCTGTGGACCGCCGCCGACTTCGACCGGCTGGCGCGGCGCCGGGTGCCCGAGGCGATGTTCCACAACGCTGGGCTGGTCTACTCCGCGTTCAGCACCGTGCAGTACCGGGCCGGCGCCAGGAGCCCGGCCGGTGGCACCTACGACGATCCCGGGGGCACGGTCTACGACCGCGGCCACAGCCTCGTGTACTACCCGCAGGGTGACGACTGGGGCCTCGCCCGCAAGGCGCAGTTCGTCAGCCTGGACGCCCATGCGGCGGTGTACCGCCGCTACCTGCACCTGAAGGCACGAGCCTGGCCCGCGGCCCAGGCACTGGCCTGGCACGAGAAGGGGCAGCGCGACCTCGTCGCCGCCAGCGGTGCCACCGACGGACGCACCTACTCGGTCGACCCGACGGCCGCAGCGGTGCAGGACACCTATCCGGGCCGGGAGGAGTACGCCGCGCAGAACCTCGCCACTGCCTGGCTCGCTCTCTACGTGAGGCAGCTGGGCATCCCGCATCTCGACCGGAACAGGCTGCGGATCCCGACCTCGACCGCCCGGGCTGCCGGGCCTCCGGCGCGAGGCGTCCTCGCGCCGTGACCTCGCCCGTGGTGGGTGCCGCCCTCGTCCGCGACGGCACCCTGCTCGCCGCCCGGCGCACGTCGCCGGAGGCGGCGGCGGGCCGCTGGGAGCTGCCCGGCGGCAAGGTCGAGCCGGGCGAGACGCGGGATCGTGCGGTGGTGCGCGAGGTGTCGGAGGAGCTCGGGTGTGCGATCGCCGTCGAGCGGTGGCTGCCCGGCTCGACGTCGATCGGGTCGACCGGGCTGGCCCTGCAGGTCGCCGTGTGTCGGCTGCACGACGGCACGCCGCGACCCGGCGCCGACCACGACGAGCTGCGCTGGCTGGGCGCCGACGAGCTCGACGACGTGGACTGGCTGGAGGCCGATCGGCCCTTCCTGCCGGCGCTCCGGCCGCTGCTCCTAGGGTCGTGACCATGAGCGACATGCCGGCGCGCCGCCTGCTCCTGGTCCATGCCCACCCCGACGACGAGACGATCGGCACCGGCGCGACGATGGCGAAGTACGCCGCCGAGGGCGCCGGCGTCACGCTGGTGACCTGCACCGGTGGCGAGCGCGGCGAGGTGCTGGTGCCCGAGCTGGCCCACATCGCCCACGACCGCGAGGACTCGCTGGCCGAGCACCGGCGCGGCGAGCTCGCGGAGGCGATGAGGGCCCTCGGGGTGACCGACCACCGGTTCCTGGGCGGCTTCGGACGCTACAGCGACTCCGGGATGGCCTGGCACGCCGACGGCTACGCCGTCGCCGGCGACGACCGTCCGCCGCATGCGTTCTGGGACGCCGACCTCACCGAGGCCGCGACCCTGCTGGCCGAGGTGATCCGCGAGGTCCGGCCCCAGGTGATGACGACCTACGACCAGTTCGGCAACTACGGCCACCCCGACCACATCCAGGCCCACCGGGTCGCGATGTACGGCGCGCAGCTGGCCGCAGTGCCGTCGTACCGCCGTGATCTCGGCGAGCCCTGGGAGATCGCGAAGATCTACTGGCAGGCGATGTCGGAGTCGCGCTGGCGCCACAGCCTCCGGGCGATCCGGGCGGCCGGGGACACCACGTCGTTCCAGGGCCTCGACCCCGAGGGGCCGCTGCCGATGGCCACGCCGGACGCCGATCTGACCGCCGAGGTGGACGGGTCGGCCTACGCCGACCAGAAGGTCGCGGCCCTGCTCGCCCACCGCACCCAGATCGAGGTCGACGGACCGTTCTTCGCGCTCTCCAACCACGTCGGCAACGAGGTCCTGGCGATCGAGTCGTTCCGGATCGCGAAGGGCACCCCCGCCCCCTCGCGCGACTCGAGCGCGGCCGGGCACGCCCTCGAGGTCGACCTCTTCGCGGGCCTCTGACGCTTCGCCGGCCCGACCGTGCTCCCCGAATTCGGGCGGGTCGGGAACGGCGTTTCACCCACGACGGGGCTCGCGGGCTCCTAGCCTTTCCTCGTGGCACGCTCGACCCGGCGAGACGACTGGCCCGCCCGCGAGAGCGAGGGCGGACCTGTGGTGCTCGCGCTCATCCTCGGCCTGGCCGTGCTGGCCGGTGGTGCCTACGTCGCGGCCTACCTCGCCGCCGGCGATCGCGTCCCGGTGGGTACGACGGTGGCCGGCGTCGACATCGGCGGACACAGCCCGACGGCCGCGGCCCAGGTGCTGCAGGCGGGGCTCGAGCAGCGTGCGTCAACGCCGTTCACGGTCGTGATCAACGGACGCAGCCAGCAGGTCAAGCCCGCCCAGGTCGGACTGGCCGTCGACTACTCCGCCTCGGTGAGCAAGGCGGGCGCCCACCGGAGTTGGCGTCCGTCGCACCTGTGGCGCTACTTCACGGAGGGCGAGCCACACAGCCCCGTGGTCACCCTCGACCAGGACCAGCTCGGCCGGCTCCTCGAGCAGTTGGACATCAGCGACGGACGCACGCCGACCGACGGCGGCGTCGTGTTCCGCCGCCAGAGCTTCACGATCCGTCCGGCCAAGCCGGGGTACACGATCGACCCGAAGGCTGCCGGCGAGGCTTTCTGGAACGCGTACCTCACCGACGACCCGTCCGTCGTCCTTCGGCTCGCGCCGACATCGCCGGCGATCGGCACCGCTGCCGTCCACCGGTTCGTCCGGACCTTCGCCAACCCGGCCATGGCGGCGGGCGTCCAGCTGCGCTTCGGCTCGATGACGCTGCATCTGTCACCGGCCGACTACGGCCACCTGCTGGTGGCACGCCGCATCGGTGACCACCTCCGTCCGGCGGTGCAGGCGCGCCCCCTGATCCGGCTGGCCCGCAGCGAGCTGGCCTCCTCGACACGCGACCGGGCGAAGGCTGCGTCCGTCGCCCTCGTCGACGGACGCCCGCACGTGGTGCCGGCCCGGCCCGGCATCCGCTTCCGCTCGCGCGACGTGGCCGGCGCCCTGATCGCCGCGATCGGCGCTCCGCATCGTCGCGCGGACGTCCACCCGACTCCGGCGCGGGCGCGGTTCAGCACCGCCGACGCGCGTCACCTCGGCATCCGCCGCCAGCTCGCGTCGTACTCCGTGCGGCTGCCCGGCTCCGGACGGCAGGCCGTGACCGCCGCCAGCCGGCTGGACGGGGCCCTGCTCAAGCCCGGACAGTCGCTCTCCCTGCGAGGCCGGGTCGGCTCCGTGATCCCGTCGGGCGCCGGCGGCGACGCCCTGGCCACGGCCCTGTTCAACGCCGCGTGGCTCGGGGGCCTGCAGACGAGCGCCCACACCGCTCCGGCGACGTACGACGGCACTGCACCGGTCGGGCGCGACGCGTCCCTCCGTGGGGGTCACGACGTGGCCCTGCGCGACGACACGAGGTACGGCGTGCTGGTCTCGGCCACGGTCGGTCACGGTCGGCTGACCGTGACCCTGTGGTCGACCCCGCGGTGGAAGGTCACCTCACACACCGGCCGCCGCACGCACGTCGTGCACGCGGGCCGTCAGGTCGAGCACGGGTCGGGCTGCGTGCCGGCCTCAGGTCGCCCCGGCTTCCGGGTCACGGTGACCCGGAGCTTCGCCCGGGGTGGGCACGTCGACCACACCTCGACGTACACCGTCCGCTACCGGCCGCGCGCCGCCGTGGTGTGCCGAGCCGCCCACCACCACCATCACCACCATCACCACCATCACCACCATCACCACTGAGTGACGGTCAGCCGACCCCCGCCATGGCGTCGAGCGCCTGGAGGAGGTCGTGCGCGGCCAGCTCGACCTTCTTGTGTCGCCACTCCGACGCGCGGTAGACGCACGCGATCAGCGCGGTGCGGTGCACCCGGCGGAAGTCACCGAACACGAACGCGTACCGCGCCTTGGTCTCGTCGGTGGCACCCTCGGTGAGCCCGAGGTGCCAGGCGGCGTACTCCTCCCAGGAGTGATGGGAGAGGTAGGCGTTCTGCGCCTCCGCGTCGGGCTGGACGTCGCCCCAGTCGCTGTCGAGGACGTACTGGCGGGCGTCGATGAGGTCGCGGCAGCGGGCCACTGCCTCCGGGTTCACGTCGTAGGCGGCCATGCCTGCACGTTACGGCGCCAGCCGGTGCAGGTCGCGCGGGAACAGCGTCACCTGGCGGATGTTCGGCGCCTCGACGAGCCGCCCGACCCACCGCTCGAGGCCGATGGCGAAGCCTCCGTGCGGAGGGATCCCGCGCCGGAAGGCCTCGACGTACGTCGCGTACGGCTCGTAGGGGTAGCCCCGCACCTCGAGCGCCCGGACGTAGTCGGCGTACCGGTGCAGTCGCTGCGCCCCGCTGACCAGCTCGATCCCGCGGAAGATCAGGTCGAAGGCCCGGCTCCAGTGCGGGTCCTCCGGGTCGGGGTGGCTGTAGAAGGCGCGGTTGGCGGTCGGGTAGCCCTCCACGAGGACGAAGTCCGATCCGTGCTCCGCCACGGCCCACTCGCCCAGAGCCCGCTCGTGGGCGGGGTTGAGGTCGGGCTCGTCCTCGGGGGCACCGGCGATCCTCAACGCCTCGCGGAAGTGGATCGTCGGGATCTGCTCGGGCACGACGGGCACCTCGATCCCGAGCCGCTCCACCGCGGGTGCGGCGTACGCACGCACCCCGTCGACCATGCCCGCCACGACGTCGCGCAGGCAGGCCATCACCTCGTGGTGGTCCTCGACGAACCCGAGCTCGACGTCGAGCGAGACGTACTCCGCCAGGTGGCGCACGGTGTCGTGCGGCTCTGCCCGGAACACCGGGCCGACCTCGTAGACCCGCTCGAAGACCCCGACGAGCTGCTGCTTGTAGAACTGCGGGCTCTGGGCGAGGTACGCCGGGCGCCCGAAGTAGTCGACGGTGAAGACGTTGGCGCCGCTCTCGGTCGCCTGCTCGACGAGCTTGGGCGAGTGCACCTCGGTGAACCCGCCGGCGTCCAGGGTCTCGCGGAAGCCGCGCAGGCTGGCGGCGGCGAGCTCCCACTTGGCGCGCTGGAGGGGGTGTCGCCAGGTGGTGGCCGCGTGGTCGAGCAGCGTCGGCAGGCCGGTCTCGAGGGTCGGCCGCCAGAGCTCGACGGCGGGGGTGTCGGCGTCCTCGCTGAGGGCGACCACGGTCGCGTCGGTGACCTCGATGCCGCCGGGCGCCTGCGCGTTGGCCGTCGCGCGTCCTGTCACCTCGACCGGGGTCTCCTCCGGTGGCAGGGGACTTCCCGCCGGCAGCACCACCTGCGCCAGGCCGGTGCGGTCGCGGACCACCAGGAAGGTGACCTTGGCCAGCTCGCGCCGGCGGTGCACCCAGCCCTGGAGCCGGACCTCCTCGCCGGGAGTCGCTGCGGGCAGAGCGGATGTGAGCGTGCGTCTCATGATTCCTCCAGTCGCATGACTGCCCTGGAGGTGTGGGCGGGGGCAAGGTCGCTGTGCCACCACACCTTCGCCGGCCAATCCGGCCGACCTCTCGCTGTCTCGTCGTTCGCACGGACCCGCACTGCGCTCCCGGCGTGGAGGGGGCTCGTCACGCCCCGCACAGGTCGTGGAGATCGTACGGCGGTGCCGCCCACCGCCCCAACTCGCTGCGGGGCCCGTAGGGCACGATGGCGGCATGGCCTTCGACGCGTCGTGGTGGGAGGAGCACTACCGCTCCGCGGAGGGCGAGGGCCACCACGGCCCCGGGCCCTGGCTCGCCGACGAGGTGGGCGGGTTGACCCCCGGGACGGCGCTGGACGCCGGCTGCGGCACCGGTGGCGCCGCGATCTGGCTCGCCCAGCAGGGCTGGACGGTGACCGCGGTGGACGTCTCGGGGACCGCGGTCGAGCGCGCCCGGGCTCGCGCCGCCGAGCAGAGCCCGGAGGTGACGCTGCGGCTCACGTGGCTGGTCGCCGACCTGTCGACCTGGGAGCCGACGAACCCGTTCGACCTGGTGGTGACCCAGTACGTCCACCCGGACACCGGCTTCGAGGTCTTCGTCGGGAGGCTTGCCGAGTGCGTGGCACCGGGCGGCACCCTCTTCGTCGCCGGTCACGACCACGCCGACAGCCACTCGGCGGCGCAGGCTCCCCAGGACGCGTCGATCGACGCCCAGGCCGTGGCCGGGGTGCTCGACCCCGAGGAGTGGCAGGTCGTGACCGCGGAGACCCGCGCCGGCCGCGATGTCGTCGTGAACGCGCGGCGTACCGCGTGACGGCGTACTTCGAGCGGCTCGGCGAGCGCCGCTTCCGGGCGACCGAGCACACAGGTGGTGCGTGGGAGCTGGACACCCAGCACATCGCGCCGGCGTTGGGGCTGCTGGCGCACGTGGTCGAGACCGACCGCGACCACCGGCGCGACGACGGTCTCGTCGTGACCCGGCTGAGCTACGACATCCTCGGCACGGTTCCGATCGACGAGGTCGCGGTCGAGGTGTCCGTGGTCCGAGCCGGCCGGACGATCGAGCTGGTCGAGGCCGTGCTCGTCGCGGACGGGCGGGCCGCCGTTCGGCTGCGCGCCTGGTTGATGCGGCCTCGCGACACCCGGCAGCTCACCGGGTCCGGGCACCGGCCGATGCCCGGCCCCGACCGGACCGAGCCCTGGGACGCGACCAGCCTGTGGCGCGGTGGGTTCATCGCGGGAGCCGAGGTGCGCCGCGAGCTGCTCGAGCCGGGGCGGGGGAGGGTCTGGGTGCGCACCGACACCCGGCTCGTGGACGACGAGCCGGTGAGTGCGCTGAGCAGGTTCGCCGGCCTGCTCGACATCGCCAATGGGATGAGCGTGCGGGCGGATCCCGACGTCGTGCTGTTCCCGAACGTCGACCTGACTGCGCACTTCTTCGACCAGCCGCAGGGGGAGTGGCTCGGCCTGGACACCACCGTCTCGTTCGGTCCCGACGGGGTCGGGCTGACCGAGAGCGTCGTCCACGACGAGCGGGGTCCGGTCGGCACCAGCTCGCAGTGCCTCACCGTCCGCCCCCGCTGAGCACTCGGGCCGGGCCTCTGGGGACGTCATACGAATCGGTCGCTATAGCCACCGATTCGTATGACGTCTCGGCGTGGCTACGGCGCCAGCGTGCGCGGCGAGACCCGGGTCAGGTCGAAGCCGACCCGCATCCACAGCACCGGCAGGCTCCGGCTCAGCCGTGCGTGGTGCGTGCGTGCCAGGGTGCGCAGGTCGACGGCCAGGAGAGTCAGCCCGGCCCCGGCGAGCAGCACCAGCAGGTCCACGTCCAGCAGGAGCGCGAGCACCGCGGGATCGACCGACACCAGGGGCGCCAGCACCAGCAGGCCTGCCACGAGGAGGACCAGCCGTCCGAGGCGACGGCGCCAGCTCGCGTGCCGAGGTCGGAGAGGGCGCATGCAGACACGGTACGTCGGGGCTGGCGCGCGAGGGTTGAACCGACGTACAACTGGGTACACAACCGGCGGGGGTTAAAGGGGGGTCGGCATGACCAGGCATCAGGCACTCGCGCTGCTGCTCACGCGGCGCATCCCGGACGACGTGGCCTCGATCGAGGCGACGCTGCGGGCCATCACCTCGCGGTTGGACGCCGCGGTCGGCGAGGAGGAGTACGCCCAGGCGCACCAGCGCCTCGACGACCTGCTCACCGCCCGCGAGGAGGCCGCCCGACGCGACGAGGTCCTCGTCTGACCAGCCCCCTCGTCCAGGCGCTCGACGAGCGCCCCGTCGTCCTCGACGGCGGGCTCGCCACCTTGCTCGAGGCACGCGGGCACGACCTCACGTCCGAGCTGTGGTCGGCCCGGCTGCTCGTCGACGGCCCGACGGCCATCGTGGCCGCGCACGCGGAGTTCTTCCGCGCGGGCGCGCAGGTCGCCACCAGCGCGTCGTACCAGGCGTCGTTCGACGGGCTGGCCCAGGTCGGACTCGACCGAGTCGAGGCGGCCGCCCTGATGCGCCGCAGCGTCGCACTCGCCCGCGAGGCCCGCGACGAGTTCCAGCCGGACGGCTGGGTGGCCGCGTCGGTCGGACCGTACGGCGCGGCCCTGGCCGACGGCTCGGAGTACCGCGGCGACTACGACCTCGACGTCGCCGGGCTCCGCGAGTTCCACCGGCCGCGGCTGGAGGTGCTGGCGGCCGCCGGCGCCGACGTGCTCGCGGTCGAGACGGTGCCGTGCCTGGCTGAGGTCGAGGCGATCTGCGCCGAGCTCGACGGCACGGGCGTGGTGGCGTGGCTCAGTCTCTCGGTCGACGGTGACCGCACTCGTGCCGGAGAGCCGGTCGCGCAGGCCTGGGCGATGGCGGCCGACGTGCCGGAGATCGTGGCGATGGGCGTGAACTGCAGTGCCCCCGACGACGTCGAGATCGCGCTGGCATCGGCGTCGGGACCTCTGGTCGCCTATCCCAACTCCGGCCAGGGCTGGGACGCGGTCGCCCGCGACTGGACCGGCGAGTCGGCGTTCGATCCTGGCGCTGCGAGCCGATGGGTCGCGGCCGGTGCTCGGTTGGTCGGGGGCTGCTGCCGTGTCGGGCCGGCCGACATCGCGGAGCTGGCAGGGGCTCAGGGCGCCTGGAGGTAGCGGTTGGTGTGGTGGATCCGGAAGCCCAGCCGGTCGTAGAGCCCGAGGGCCTGGACGTTGTCGGTCTCGACGTGGAGCCACACCGTCGTCGCGCCCCGCTCGGCGCCCCATTCCAGAAGCGTCGCCATGATCGCCGAGGCGTGGCCGCGGCCGCGATGGGCGGGATCGACCAGGAGCCCGTGCACGCCGAGCCAGTCGTGGTCGAGCGCGGCCTCGCCGGTGCCGACCTGCTGTCCGCCGTCACGCCTCAGGACGCGGAGCCGAGGCCCGTCCCCCTCCGTCTCGTCGGTGCCGGGAGGAGGTGAGGAGCGCAGAGCGTGCGCGACCGACGTCAGCATCAGGTGGGCGTCCCCGCCCGGGACGACCGCCCAGCCCAGTGCGGACAGACCGTGCTCGGTCTCGGAGTCGAGCTCGGTCTGCACGAGCGCCGGGCGCTCACGGGCGGCGTAGAAGTCGCGCACGGCCTCGGCTGCCTGCTGCAGTGGCAGGCCGGGATCGCCGAGCGCCAGGCAGGAGTTGGCCCGCTTGCGGGGACGCCCGATCGGCGCCGGCTCGGTGCGCAGCTCCCACTCGCCGAGCGGCTCTCGCGCGACCTGCGGCCACAGCACCCGCGCATGGCTCTCGGAATCACGCACCGAGACCCGCTGCCGCACCGAGGCCCGCGGCGGCACCGGCTTCCCGCTCACGATCTGCGCGAGCGGGATCGTCACGGACGGCCCGGACTCCGGCGCGACCACGCAGGTGGCGGTGTCCCAGGCGAGCAGCGTCCCGAGCACGTCGGTCATCGCGGGACCGCCGGACGGGCCGGTCTCGCCGGGCAGGAGACGGCGTACCACGACTCGCTGTCCGACGACATGAGGGCCCAGGCCGTGGGCGCTTCCCGGTCCGGGCACCCCGAGATACTAGGCTGCGGGACGACAGCAGAACGTGTCCCTCAGGAGGATCTGGTGACCTACGTCATCGCCCAGCCGTGCGTCGATCTCAAGGACCGGGCCTGCGTCGACGAGTGTCCCGTCGACTGCATCTACGAGGGCAAGCGCATGCTCTACATCCATCCCGACGAATGCGTCGACTGCGGGGCCTGCGAGCCCGTGTGCCCGGTCGAGGCGATCTTCTACGAGGACGACACCCCCGAGGAGTGGAAGGACTACTACGACGCCAACGTCCACTTCTTCGACGAGCTCGGCTCGCCGGGTGGTGCCGCCAAGCTCGGCGAGATCGACCACGACCACGAGCTCGTCGCGGCGCTGCCGCCCGCAAGAGCACGACGAGTAGCCGCGCCGGTGTCCGAGCCGGTCTCCCGACGGCTGCCCGACTTCCCGTGGGACCAGCTGGCGGAGCACGCCGCTCGGGCGCGAGCCCACCCTGACGGCATCGTCGACCTGTCGGTCGGGACGCCGGTCGACCCGACCCCGGACGTCGTACGCCGCGCGCTCGAGGCCGCCTCGGACTCTCCGGGCTACCCGCAGACCGTCGGGCTGCCGGAGACCCGGAGCGCTGCGGTCGACTGGCTGGCCCGACGTCACGGGGTGACCGGGCTCGACGTCGACGGCGTGCTGCCGGTGATCGGCACCAAGGAGCTGATCGCGAGCCTGCCGCTGCAGCTCGGCATCGGCCCCGGCGACACTCGTGGCCTACCCCGAGCTGGCCTACCCGACGTACGAGGTCGGTGCGGCGCTGGCGGGAGCCCGTGGCGTCGCGACCGACTCGCTGACCGCTTCGGGCCCGAGCGTCCGTCCGTGCTGTGGCTCAACTCGCCCTCGAACCCGACCGGTCAGGTGCTCGCCGTCGATCACCTGCGCAAGGTCGTCGACTGGTGTCGCGAACGCGGGACGCTGCTGGTCAGCGACGAGTGCTATCTCGAGTGCGCGTGGGAGGCCGACCCGGTGTCGGTGCTCCACCCCGACGTCTACGGCGGAAGCCACGACGGCATCCTCTCCGTCCACTCGCTGTCGAAGCGGTCCAACCTCGCGGGCTACCGCTGTGGCTTCGTGGTCGGTGACCGGGCCGTCGTGGCCGAGCTGCTGTCGGTGCGCAAGAACCTCGGCCTGATCGAGCCCGGCCCTCAGCAGGTGGCGATGGCCGCCGCCCTGGCCGACGACGCGCACGCCGAGGAGCAGCGTCAGTGCTACCTCGCGCGCCGGACGATCCTCCGGTCGGCCCTCGAGCGCGCGGGCTTCCGGATCGACCACTCGGAGGCCTCGCTGTACCTCTGGAGCACCCGCGGCGAGGACTGTTGGCAGACGGTGACCGACCTCGCGGCGCTGGGCATCCTGGTCGCGCCCGGGACGTTCTACGGCGTCGCCGGCGCCCAGCACGTGCGGGTCGCCCTCACGGCGACCGACGAGCGGGTCGCCGCTGCGGCGTCCCGCCTGAACCAGGCGCCCGGAGCGGCCTAGACACCGCCCCGGACGCCTGGTCCAGGGGTGTCCTAGAGACCGGCCCCCGGCATCGCGAAGGAGCCGTCCTCCTCGCGCGCGGCCATCGCGAGCTGGTGCTGCTCGTCGAAGGTCTCGGCCATCGGCGAGTCGGGCATGGTCTCCGGGATGCGCACCGCGGAGACGGACTCCAGGCGGATCACGGAATGCTCCGAGTGCGTGCTGAGGATGACGCCGTGCGAGTCGAGACCGGCCACGTTGCCGCGCATCCACTCACCGTGCACGAGCACCTCCACCGGCAGGTGGTTGTCCTCCGCGCGGCGCAGCGCCGTACCGATCGTGAACAGAGTTGATCCGTGCATGATTGCCCCCCGAGCCCCCCGGCTCTTTGCCCCCAAAGCCCCCCCGGGCTCTGCACTGGGTATCTGGAAGCGTAGGGCGATATTCGGTGCCGCGGACCGAATCGATGGCAAAGTTTCGGCAAAGACCGCAGTTCGACCTCCGGGCTCACCCGACGACGACGGAATCCGTGGTCTGCCCGGTCGACGTGCGGTGCCAGCCGCCGGAGTCGCCCGCCCGCCACTCGCGGCCGCGGTAGTCGACGCTCGTGACGCCCAGCGCGGGCCCCCGCGCGACGACGTACGACGCCAGCGCCCAGCCGCGCGACGCCGAGCCCGCGGAGAGGAGGATCCGTCCCTGACCGTCGACGCTGATGCCGACGCGGCCGAACGCTGGAGCCAGGGCGTGGCGCAGCGATCGCGCTCCGCTCGGGCTCGCCTGCTGTCGGTGCGCCGGCATCGGGAGGTGGCACCAGAAGGCGGCCGGCGAGTAGCCGGTCAGCGCCGAGGCGAGCGAGCGGGCATCGGCCTCGTAGCCGGCGTACGCCTCGGGGAAGCCCGAGTGCTGCACGGCCTGGGCGGCCTTGGTCACCGCCAGCGTCTCCCAGCCGGGCACCCGGGCCAGCGCGTCGTAGAACTTGTTGGTCGCGTAGACCGGGTTCAGGACCTGCTTCTTCGTGCCCCAGCCCTGGGACGGGCGCTGCTGGAAGAGTCCGAGCGAGTCGCGGTCGCCGCCGCGGAGGTTGTACAGCTTCGACTCCTGGAGGGCGGTCGCGATGCCGATGGTCGCCGCGTGCGCCGGCATGGACCGCCGGACGGAGATCGCCGAGATCAGGCTGGCGTTGCGCGCCTGCTCGTCGGTGAGGATCACCGTCAACCGGCCGACGCGGGTCGTGCACTCGCCGAGGGTCTTGTCGTCCTTGGAGGAGTGGTGGTGCGAGACGCCGTAGGCGACGCCGCCGAGCACCAGGCCCACGGGGACGGCGACCGCGGCGATGCGCTTCGCCACTCTCATGCGGGTCCATCTCCCTGGTCGGTCGGGTCGGGCGTCAGTTCCGGTGCAGCGCCTCGTTGAGCGAGACGCCCCCGGCGCGCCACGGCACGACCTCGACGGTGCCCGTCACCGAGTTGCGCCGGAACAGCAGGTTGTCGCCCCCGGAGAGGTCGAGGGCCTTCACCACGCGGCCGTCGGGCATCGTCACCTTGGTGCCGGCGGTGATGTAGCAGCCGGCCTCGACGACGCAGTCGTCGCCCAGCGAGACCCCGATCCCGGCGTTCGCCCCGATCAGGCAGCGCTCGCCGACGGAGACGACCTGGGTGCCGCCGCCGGACAGCGTCCCCATGATCGAGGCGCCGCCGCCGACGTCGGAGCCGTCGCCGACCACGACTCCGGCCGTGATCCGGCCCTCGACCATCGAGGTGCCGAGCGTCCCGGCGTTGAAGTTGACGAAGCCCTCGTGCATCACGGTCGTGCCCTCGGCGAGGTGGGCGCCCAGGCGCACGCGGTCGGCGTCCCCGATCCGGACTCCGGTGGGCAGCACGTAGTCGGTCATCCGCGGGAACTTGTCGACGCCGTACACCTGCACCGGACCCTCTGCACGCAGCCGCAGCCGCGTGACCTCGAAGTCGTCCGTCGGGCACGGGCCGGCGCTGGTCCACACGACGTTGGCGAGCACCCCGAAGAGGCCGTCGAGGTTGAGGCCGTGCGGCCGGACCAGCCGGTGGGAGAGCAGGTGGAGGCGCAGGTAGGCGTCCGGGGCGTCGCGAGGTGGGGCCTGCAGGTCGATCTCGACCCGGCGTACGTCGGTCCGCACCCGGCGTACGGCGTGATCCCGCGCGAGTCCGAGAAGGGCCTCCGGCGCGGTGGCCCCGTCGGATCCGGTGGCCCCGTCCAGCACGGGTGCCGGGAACCACGTGTCCAGGACGGTCCCCGCGCTCGCGCCGTCGGTGACGACCGTCGCCAGCCCCCAGCCGTGGGCCTTCCGGCTCGTCGGATCCGTCACGCGACCAACCTACTGACCGGTGCGACCGTCGATGCGCTCGCGGAGCAGGTCCGCGTGCCCGCAGTGCCGGGCGTACTCCTCGATCAGGTGCACCACGGTCTCGCGCAGCTCGCTCTGCTCACCCTCGGGGCCGATCAGGACCCCCAGGTCGGCGTAGCCGTCGTACACCTCGCGGGCATGGGCGACCTCCGCCCGCCAGGACTCCCAGGCCTCCGCCACCACGGCGTCGTCGGGCACGGCGCCGTTGAAGTCGAGGTCGCGGTCCTCGGGCGACTTGAACGGCCGGGGCAGCTCCATGTGGCCCTCGATGTAGCGCCGGGTCCAGTGGAACTCCACCGAGGCCAGGTGTCGCAGCAGGCCCAGGAGGGACATCGACGACGGGGGCACGCTGCGCTGGGCCAGCTGCTCGGCGTCCAGGCCCTCGCACTTCATCTCGAAGGTCATCCGGAAGTGGTCGAGGTACTCCGCGAGGACGGCCTTCTCCCCGCGTGGCGTCGAGCCGGTGTTGCGGGGGTCGTCGTCAGGGTCCACCCACAGGTCGGGGAACTGGCGCTCGGTCATGACCCACGAACCTAGGGCACGGTCGCAACCCGGACCCAGTCGGGACGGCCTACCCCCGATAGAAGAAGAGCGCCCGGTGATGGGCCACCCGAGCCCGGGCGATGGCGTCCGGGCCGAGGGAGCGGCTGAGGTACCAGCTGACCCCGACCCCGGTGCCGATCCGCACGTAGTCGCGGGTGAGCCAGCCGTAGGGCCACAGGCCCTTGAACGAGGTGCCGACGGCGACGACCTCCGGGTGCAGTGCCTCGAGGGAGGTCAGGAAGCCGCGCATGCCGCCCGGGTAGGTCGCCTCGAGGTAGCGCACCGCGCTGCCGCTGAAGTACTGGTACGGCGTGGGGCTCTGCCGGTCGGTGAGGGCGAGCACCTGAGGTGCGTTGAGGGTGACCACCGAGGGGTCGCCCGGAAGGCTCCCGAGGACCGCGGCGATGTCGCGCCGCTGCGCCAGCAGCCCGTCGTCCCGGGTCGAGACCGCCTCGGTCCCGGCCACGACGACGCCCAGGCAGACCACCGCCGCGGTGGCGACGAGGGCGGTGCGCCCGGGCAGCCGGACGAGGACGAGCATCACGACGCCCGCGGCGCCGACGGCCGCGAACGGCAGCAGCACGAAGAGGTCCGGCGCGCCGTTGATGGCCCGCACCGTCCAGATCGCGGCGGCCGCGCAGCCGCTGGCGACCACGACGAGGCGACGCGCCACCGGGGTCCCGAGCGGTGTGACGATCGAGCGGCGCGCGTGGGGGACGGCGCGGACGCCGAGCACCAGCACCGCGAGCAGGCCGACGATCGCGAGCACGATCGTGAGGTGGTAGTTGTCCCACAGCATCGTCCAGAGGACGTGCGGATCACTCAGGGCCGAGGGCTGCTCGGTGTAGCGGACGTTCATCACCACGAACCCGTCCCACGCCCGGGAGAACGCGCCGGCCGCCCAGAAGTACACGACGGCCGCCAGGCTCGGCACGACGCCGCCCGCGACGAAGCGGAGCAGCGAGCCACGACGCCCGCCCCGCGGTTCGAGCAGCGTCGCGGCCACCAGGGCGCCCAGCGCCGCGGCGAGCGCGGGCTGCCAGGTCAGCGTCGCGAGCGCCGCGCAGGCTCCGGCGACGAGCCACTGCCGACGGCCGAGCAGGATCAGGCAGCCCAGGAGGAACAGCACCATCGTGGTCTTCTCGCGCGGGCCGTCGGTGGCCAGCTGGAGGAAGTTCTCGAAGGTCAGGAAGACGGCAGGGGCGACTAGGCCTGCTGCGCGCGAGCCCAGGGTGTCGCGGGCCAGGACGCTCACCAGGACGCAGCACAGCGCCGACAGCACCGTGAACAGCAGCCGTGCCGAGAGGACCGGGCCGACCCCCACGAAGTGGCCGAGCCAGATGGCGAGCCCGGGAACGGCGTCGGCCAGGGGGCCCACAGAGTTGAAGATCGCGACGTATGGCGGGACGCCGTGGGCGACGTGCTCACCGCCGTACAGGAACATCGCGGGGTCGCGGTCGAGCACGCCGTGGTACCCGTGCAGGGCGTAGACCACCAGGGCGACCAGCCCGACGACCAGGGGGTCGGCGACCTCCGTCCGGCGTACCCCTCGGGACAGCGCGGCCAGCCGCCAGCGCGGTGTCGCCGGGGGGGCCGCCATCGTCACGTCACGTCCGTCCAGGGGATCTCGACGGTCGGTGACGGAGCTCACCGACCGAGGTTCTCCGATGTCGCTGAGGTTAGGGTGAGAACACTCCTAAGAGGCTCGCGAAACCCCCTTTGTTCGGTGCGGTGTCCGGTGCGGTGTCCGGTCGGCGTGCAGAACCCGTTGGTTCGCGGCGCCGGTCGCCCCGTACGCTGGGCCTCACAGGCGTTCGAGCCGTCATCAGCGGCGAGCCTCCGGAAGAACGGCCACGGCGACGGGGCTCAGTAGAACCGGACGGGTGGGCCCGTCACAGCCTGCAACGAGCGGTTCCGCCGCTGGTTGAGGAGGTCGCTCCGCGACCGTCTCGAAACCACGGTGGGACAAGCGAGGTGGTACCACGGCAGCCTCCGCCGGAGGCGGTCGTCCTCGCAGGTGTCGAGCCGGGCCTCGCGGCCCTCCGCAACCAGCGAGGACAGATGACGTACCCGAAGGTCACCACCGAGCCCCACGCCGAGCCGGACGCCGGCGTACCCGCCTCGCCGCGCTTCCCGCAGATCGAGGAGGGCGTCCTCGCCTACTGGAGCGTCGACGACACGTTCCGGGCCAGCGTCGAGCAGCGCGACGCGGGGGAGAACGGCGCCAACGAGTTCGTCTTCTACGACGGCCCCCCGTTCGCCAACGGCCTGCCGCACTACGGCCACCTGCTGACCGGCTACGTCAAGGACCTGATCCCGCGCTACCAGACCATGCGCGGGCGCCGCGTCGAGCGCCGTTTCGGCTGGGACACCCACGGCCTGCCGGCCGAGCTCGAGGCCATGCGCCAGCTCGGCATCAAGACCACCGACGAGATCGTCGAGCTCGGCATCGAGAAGTTCAACGACGCCTGCCGCAGCTCGGTCATGGAGTACACCAGCGAGTGGCGTGACTACGTCACGCGTCAGGCGCGCTGGGTCGACTTCGACAACGACTACAAGACCCTCGACCTCGACTACATGGAGTCGGTCATGTGGGCGCTGAAGCAGCTGTGGGAGAAGGGGCTGCTCTACGAGGGCTTCCGGGTGCTGCCCTACTGCTGGAACGACGAGACCCCGCTGTCCGCCCACGAGCTGCGGATGGACGAGGACGTCTACCAGCTGCGCCAGGACCCCGCGGTGACGGTCGGTCTGCGTTTGACCAGTGGCCCGGCGGAGGGCGCTCTCGCGCTGATCTGGACGACGACGCCGTGGACGCTCTGCGCGAACCTCGCGATCATGGTCCACCCCGACTTCGAGTACGTCGTGGTGGAGTCCGACCACACGGGCACGGCCGAGCGCTACCTGCTGGCAGCGGACCGTCGGCACGCCTACACCCGCGAGCTGGGCGAGGCCCCCGAGGTGGCCCGCTTCCGCGGCTCCGAGCTGATCGACAGCACCTACACGCCGCCGATGTCCTACTTCCCCGACCACGCCCGGGCCTACCGGCTCGTCGAGGCGGCCGACCTGGTCACCGCCACCGAGGGCACCGGGCTCGTGCACACCGCCGGCGCCTTCGGTGAGAGCGACAAGGTGGTCACCGACCGGGAGGGCATCGAGCCCGTCGTACCGGTGGCCAAGGACGGCACCTTCACGCCGCCGGTGGACGACTACGCCGGGATGCACGTGTTCGACGCCAACATCGCGATCATCGAGCACCTCAAGAACATGACGCGCGGGAGCGGTGAGACGTGACCCGTCACCGCGGGGACGGTCCTGCTGCGACGGGAGACCTACGAGCACTCCTACCCGCACTGCTGGCGCTGCCGCGAGCCCCTGATCTACATGGCGGTCTCGTCGTGGTTCGTGTCGACCACGAAGATCCGGGACCGGATGCTCGAGCTCAACCAGCAGATCCGCTGGGTGCCCGACCACGTCAAGGACGGGCAGTTCGGCAAGTGGCTGGAGAACACCCGCGACTGGTCGATCACGCGCAACCGCTTCTGGGGCAGCCCGATCCCGGTCTGGCGCAGCGACGACCCGGCGTACCCGCGGATCGACGTCTACGGCTCGCTCGACGAGCTCGAGCGCGACTTCGGCGTACGACCGGACAACCTGCACCGGCCCTTCATCGACGACCTGACGCGACCCAACCCCGACGACCCCCGCCCGAGGGGCAGCGCTCCACCATGCGGCGCGTCACCGACGTGCTCGACTGCTGGTTCGAGTCCGGGTCGATGACGTTCGCCCAGGTGCACTACCCGTTCGAGAACGCCGACTGGTTCGAGCACCACTTCCCCGGCGACTTCATCGTCGAGTACATCGGGCAGACGCGCGGCTGGTTCTACACGATGCACGTCCTGGCGTCGGCGCTCTTCGAGCGACCGGCGTTCGAGACCTGCCTCTCGCACGGCATCGTGCTCGGCAGCGACGGGCAGAAGATGTCGAAGTCGCTGCGCAACTACCCCGACGTCCGCGAGGTGTTCGACCGCGACGGCGCGGACGCGATGCGGTGGTTCCTGATGTCGTCGCCGATCCTGCGCGGCGGCAACCTGATCGTGACCGAGCAGGCGATCCGCGAGGGTGTGCGGCAGGTCCTGATCCCGCTGTGGAACTGCTGGTACTTCTTCGCGCTCTACGCCAACGCGGTTCGGGACGGGGGCTACGACGCGAAGCGGTCGACTGCGTCCGACCACCCGATGGACCGGTACCTGCTGGCCAAGACCCGGCAGTACGTCGAGGAGTCGACGCGTCAGCTCGACGACTACGAGGTGGCCAACGCATGCGACACCACCCAGCGCTTCCTCGACGTCCTGTCGAACTGGTACATCCGCAGGTCGCGCGAGCGCTTCTGGGCTGCGGAGGGTCCGTCGTCTGCAAACCACGACGTCGAAGCCGCCTTCGACACGCTCTACACCGTGCTCGAGACGGTCTGCCGGGTGACCGCACCGCTGCTGCCGCTGACCGCGGAGGAGATCTGGCGCGGACTCACCGGGGAGCGCTCGGTGCACCTGACCGACTGGCCCTCGGTCGACGACCTGCCCGAGGACGCCGAGCTGGTCTCGGCGATGGACCAGGTCCGCGACGTCTGCTCGGCCGGCTCCGCGCTGCGCAAGGGCGCGTCGCTGCGCAACCGGCTCCCGCTGTCGACGCTGACCGTGGTGGTGCCCGGAGCCGAGCGGCTCCAGGGCTTCGAGGAGATCGTGGCCGACGAGCTCAACGTGAAGTCGGTTCGGCTCCTGGGCGACGACCACCCCGAGGCGGCGTCGTACGGCGTCTCGCAGCGGCTCACGGTCAACGCCCGGGCGGCGGGCCCTCGGCTCGGCAAGGAGGTGCAGACCGCCATCCGCGCCGCGAAGGCGGGGGACTGGACCGTCTCCGACTCCGGCGTGGTGACGGCGGGGGGCCTGGTGCTGGAGGACGGCGAGTACGCCCTCGAGACCGTCGCCTCCGGCGGCGAGGACTCGGCGACCGGCCTGCTGCCGGGTGGTGGCTTCGTGGTGCTCGACACCGCGGTCACGCCCGAGCTCGAGGCGGAGGGGGTCGCGCGCGACCTGGTCCGCACCGTGCAGCAGGCCCGACGCGAGGCCGGCCTCGACGTGGCCGACCGGATCGGGCTCACCATCGCCGCCGACGCCGCCACCGCCGACGCCGCCCGCACCCATGCCGACCTGATCCGCCGCGAGACCCTCGCGGTGTCGCTCGACGTCAACGAGGCCGACGTGCGCCAGCCGGTCGTCGAGCTGACGCGCGCCTGAGACCGACACCCGGTCATCCACAGGCACCGATTGGTCAAAACCGCATGCCGGGGGTGCTGTTTCATGCGGTTTGGTGCCAAACCGCATGAAAGGAAGCCGCCCCCAGGCTGGTTGGATGGGCGACGTGGACCTCGATCTGACCGCCGACGTCGTGGCGGTGTGCACGCAGCTGGTCGACCTCGAGTCGGTCAGCCGCAACGAGCGCGCGATCGCCGACGCGGTGGAGGCGGCGCTGAGGCCCTGGGGCCACCTCGAGGTCGTCCGCCGCGGCAACACCGTGGTCGCGAGCACCCACCTCGACCGGGGCGAGCGTGTGGTGATCGCCGGTCACCTCGACACGGTGCCCCTCAACGACAACCTGCCGAGCCGCAACGACGGCACCTCCCTGCACGGGCTCGGTGCCTGCGACATGAAGGGCGGCGACGCCGTCATTCTCAAGCTCGCGGCCGGCGTGCCCGAGCCGGTCCACGACGTCACCTACGTGCTGTACGAGGGCGAGGAGATCGAGAGCGAGTTCAACGGACTCGGGCACCTCGCCGCAGACGCGCCCGAGCTGATCCAGGCCGACTTCGCGATCCTCATGGAGCCGTCGGATGCCGTCGTCGAGGCCGGCTGCCAGGGCACGATGCGGGTCGAGGTCACGACGCACGGCGAGCGTGCCCACAGCGCCCGCTCCTGGCGGGGCGTCAATGCGATCCACCTCGCGGCACCCGTGCTGGAGCGACTGGCGTCGTACGACGCGCGGATGCCGGTCATCGACGGGTTGACGTACCACGAGGGTCTCAACGCGGTCGGCATCAGCGGCGGCGTCGCCGGCAACGTGCTGCCGGACGTCTGCACGGTCACCGTCAACTACCGGTTCGCCCCGGACCGCAGCGAGGACGAGGCCGAGGCGTACCTCCGCACCTTCTTCGAGGGGTACGACGTGCAGGTCACCGACAGCGCGCCGGGCGCGCTGCCGGGGCTGGACCGTCCGGGCGCGAAGGAGTTCGTCGAGGCGGTGGGCGGCACCGTCAACCCGAAGTTCGGCTGGACGGACGTCGCGCGGTTCAGCGCCCTCGGCGTGCCTGCGGTGAACTACGGTCCCGGTGACCCGATGCTGGCCCACAAGCAGGAGGAGTTCGTCCCGCTGGAGCAGCTCCGGCAGTGCGAGCGAGTCCTGACCGCATGGCTGGGCGAGGAGGGAGCGCGATGACCGACGACGGCTCCGGCGGTCGCCAGGAGAAGTTCAAGGGCCCGGTCGTCATGCGCGGCAACCAGGTCGACGGCACCACGACCGACCAGCGCCTGCTCGACTCCCGGGGTCCGTCCGACTGGGTGCACACCGACCCGTGGCGGGTGCTGCGGATCCAGGCCGAGTTCGTCGAGGGGTTCGGGGCCCTGGCCGAGCTCGGCTCGGCGATCGCGTGCTTCGGCTCGGCCCGCACCAAGCCCGAGGACCCGGTCTACGAGATCGGCGAGGAGGTCGGGCGCAAGCTGACTGCCGCCGGCTTCGCGGTGATCACCGGCGGTGGCCCTGGCGCCATGGAGGCGGTCAACAAGGGAGCCAGCGAGGCCGGCGGGACCAGCGTCGGGCTGGGGATCGAGCTGCCCTTCGAGAGCGGCCTGAACCCGTGGGTCGACATCGGCATCAACTTCCGCTACTTCTTCGCCCGCAAGACGATGTTCGTCAAGTACTCCCAGGGGTTCGTGGTCCTCCCCGGTGGGCTCGGCACCCTGGACGAGCTGTTCGAGGCGCTCACGCTGGTGCAGACCCAGAAGGTCACCAGCTTCCCGCTCGTGCTGATCGGCACGGACTACTGGCAGGGGATGATCGACTGGCTGCGTGACCGCGCGCTCGTGCACGGCACCATCAGCCAGAAGGACATCGACATGCTCCAGCTCACCGACGACGTCGACCACGCGGTGGCGCTGATGGTCGAGGCACGCGAGCGCGGTCAGAGAGGGGTGGCCGGGCCGTGATGTGGCTGTTCGCGATCCTGGTCGTGCTCGCCCTCGGTGCGGTCGCCGTGGTCGCAGCCGGTCGCGGTACGCCGATGTCACGCGCCCACGACGACGCGCTCGACTCGCTGGTCCCCCTCGACGGGCCGGTCACGGCCGACGACCTACGCAGGATCCGCTTCCCGCTGGCCTTCCGCGGCTACCGGATGGCGGAGGTCGACGCGCTGCTCGACCGGCTGGCCGAGGAGCGCGAGCGGCCCGAGACGCACGAGGCGCACGAGCCGCATGAGCCGCCCGACCACGTCGTGGAGACCGCGGACGGGTGGCCTGACCGGCCGGAGCTGCCCCACCGTGGGGTTCACGCCGCGCCCGAGCACCCACCGGGTGAGGACGCGCGCTGAGGCTCTACGGCACACTCTGGGGGCGTGAAGCCCGTCATCGTCGTCGACGTCCTCACCGCGCTGTCCGCGGTGGTCGTCGTGCTGACGCGGCTGCGCCTGTCGCAGGCGCGCGCGGCGGGTCAGCACCAGGTGGGCATGGGCACCGTGAACCTGCACTCCGGCCTCGGCGTGGTCGCGCTCGTCACGTGGGTGTGGTTCCTGCTGACGGGGCACTCGATGTCGCTGGTCGGCGTGATCGCCCTGTTCTTCTACTGGCTGACCGCCCTGGTCGGGCTGCTCATCCTGCTGCGCTGGATGCCCACGCGTGGCAAGCACGCCACGGCGTCTGCCGACGACCGCTGGTCGAACGGCCCCTGGTTGTCGATCCTGGCCCATGTCGGGATGCTGGTCGGCGTCGTGGTGTTCACGTGGTTCTATGCAACCCAGAGCTGAAGTGAGGTCTACCTTGTCTCGGGCCCCTGACGTCCGCCGTACGCCGGTCCAGGCCGGAGCGCTCGCTGCGGCGGTGCTCTCGTTGCTGCTGTCGGTGCTCCTCGTCGTCCCCGGGGCGCCGACCAGCGCCGCCGACCACCACCGCGCCGTGATCGAGAAGGTCGTCATCGGCCACAGCGTCAAGGGACGCCGGATCACGGCGTACCACCTCGGTGAGCCGGGGCAGAAGAAGGTCGTGCTGATCTCGGTCATGCACGGCAACGAGCCGGCGCCGCGGCAGATCCTGATGAACCTGGTCGACGGGAAGAAGGTGCACGGCGTCGACCTCTGGGTGGTGCCGGTCTACAACCCCGACGGCTACGCGCGGCACACCCGCCGCAACGCGCACGGAGTCGACCTCAACCGGAACTACCCCTACAAGTGGATCCGTCAGACCGGCAACTACGACTCCGGTCCCCGACCCCGCTCCGAGCCGGAGACACGGGCGATGATGGCGTTCCTGAAGAAGGTCAAGCCGGCCTACATCCTGTCGTTCCACCAGCCGCTGCACGCCGTCGACGTCACCGAGCGGCCGGCGTTCTCACGGAAGGTGGCGAAGGCGTTGAGGCTCCCGACGTCCCACCTGCGGTGCGGGAGCAGCTGCCACGGCACGATGACGATGTGGTTCAACCACAGGTTCAACGGATTCGCGCTCACCGTGGAGTACGGCGCCCACCCGTCGCGAGCGCGCCTGCGCGCGGCGCCCAACAAGATCCTCGGGCTCTTCGGCGCCTACCGCGGCCACCGTCCGTCGTAGCCGTCGCGGCTGACTCAGCGGCCCTCGAAGGAGGGCTTCTCCTTGGCCAGGAACGCCGCCACCGCGGCGGCGTGGTCGGCGGTCTGGCCGGTGCGGGTCATCATCGCCGACTCGAGCTCGAGCGCCTCGGTGAAGGTGTGGTCGGCGGCGAAGGTCAGCGCGCGTCGCATCGACCCGAGGGCGACGGTCGGCCCGGCCGCGAGTCGCGCGGCCAGCGTCCCCACGGTCTCGGCCAGCTCCCCGGCGGGCACGACCTGCGTGGCCAGGCCCAGTGAGAGCGCCTCGTCGGCGGCGACCGTGCGCGGGAAGTACAGCAGCTCCAGCGCCTTGGCGCGTCCCACCAGTCGCTGCAGCGTGAAGCTGGAGCCGGTGTCGCACGAGAGCGCGATGTTGGCGAACGCCAGGTTGAAGCCCGCGGTGTCCGCGACGATCCGGAGGTCGCAGGCGAAGGCCAGGCTCGCGCCGGCCCCGGCCGCGACGCCGTTCACGGCGGCGACGACCGGCTTCTCCATGCCGACGATGGTCGACACGATCGGGTTGTAGTGCTCGTCCACCGTCCTGAACAGCGCGTCGGTCGCGCCGCTGTGCAGGATCTCGACGTGCTCCTTGAGGTCCTGGCCGACGCAGAAGGCGCGACCGGTCCCGGTCAGGACGACGCACCGCACCCCAGGGTCGTCGGCGACCTCCTGCACGGCGGCGAGCAGGGCCTCCTTCGTGGCGATGTCGAGGCTGTTCATCGCCTCGGGGCGGTTGAAGGTGATCGTCGCAACGTTGTCGGCGACCTCGAGCAGCACGGGGGAGACGGCCATGGGGGCAGGCTTTCACACGGGCTCAGGAGCCGCCGAGGCACCGGCTCACGAACCGGTCCGCCGCCGGCTTCAGTCGCGCCGCCTCGCCGGTGAACAGGTCGGCGGCCGCGAACCCCGGCCAGTCCGACGGCAGCAGCTCGGCCGGCAGGCCGGGATCGTCGAACAGGAACTTGCGCCACTCGTGGACCAGCCGGGAACCGCGCGGCGAAGGCCCGCTGGTCCGGGTCCGTGCCGTCGCCGGAGGCGGCGTCCTCGCCGAGCAGCTCCCCGAGCGACCTCGGGCCACGCGGCGTACGACCTGCCCAACCCGGACAGGTCCCACGCGACGCGCGGGTCCGGGTCGAGCCGTACCGCCACGGCGTACCGGGCGGACCCGCCGGCACGCGCCACGACCTCGCCGATCTCAGGCCGGGCGTACGGGCACAGCCAGACGCCCGGAGCGTGCTCGGCATGACCGAGGTAGGTCAGCTCCTCACGCAGCCGCTCGCGCTCGCCGCGGTGACGCGGCGCCTCGAGGAACACCATCCGCCACCGGCCGTCCCAGGGCTCGGGGACGCTGCGGTAGATGCGCGCGGCGGCCTCGGTCAGCCGGTCGATCGCGCGGGACGTGGCGCGGTAGCCAGGGGCATCGTCGACCCGCACGGGCTCCAGCCAGCCCTGCGCGGCCATGCGCGAGATCGCGGTGCGCACGGCCGGCTCGGCGATCCCGACCGGCTCCAGGAGCCGGATCAGTCCGGAGACCGGCGCCTGGTCTCCTCGCGAGCGCAGGTGGTCGCCGTACACGTCGAACAGGGCCGACCGCGCGCGCATGGCGGTCACTGTGCCAGGTCTGGCTGTCGGGCCGCTGGCCCACGCCATCGACCGCCGGACGCCCATGGACTGCACGAGGCGGCACGGTGGGACAGGCTCCGGGCGTCGTTGCTCCCGATAGGGGATAATGGTCGAGCATCGAGCGTGTCGGGGGTCTTGTGTCCCCGCGCGCCCAGGTCCCACGAGTAGAAGAGGTGCGCGGATGGCGGCAATGAAGCCGCGGACAGGTGACGGTCCGCTCGAGGTCACCAAGGAGGGCCGCGGCATCGTCATGCGCGTGCCGCTCGAAGGTGGTGGCCGTCTCGTCGTCGAGCTGAACGCCGAGGAAGCCGGCGCCCTGGGCGACGCACTCAAGGAGGTCGTGGGCTGACGTGCCCGCACCCACTCCAGTCCTTCCCGTCCAGGTCGCACCGCCCGCCTTCGCGCTGAGCAGCCGCCCTCCCCACGAGCTCTCCGGGGTCGAGGCGCTCGCGCTGCCGTTCTGGGTCACGTCCGACGGGCCGGTCCTCGGCCCCGGGACGACCGAGGCCGCTCAGAGCCTGGGACTCGACCTGCTCGGCGTGCTCTCCGCGCGCCGTGCGAAGGGCAAGGCCGGCGAGGTCGTCGCGATCCCGACTGACGGAGCCGACGGACTCCGACTCGTCCTGCTGATCGGCCTCGGAGACCGCGGCCCCTCCGACTACCGCCGGGCGGGCGCGGCCATGGCGCGGGCCGTGGTCGACCACGAGTCGGTGACCACGACTGTCCCGGCCGAGGCCGACGGCGCAGCACTCACGGCGTACGTCGTGGGCACGATGCTCGGCTCGTTCTCGTTCCACTGGCGCTCGGAGGGTCCCGAGCACGAGCCGGTACGTCGCGTGGTGCTGGCGGGCCTCTCCGGCGACGACCACGCGGCGGCGCTGGAGCGGGGCCTCGCGCTCGGTGGCGCCGGTTGGCGCTCGCGCATGCTCGCGACCGTGCCGGCCAACCTGAAGTCGCCGCAGTGGCTCGCCGAGCAGGCCGAGCAGCTCGCCGCGGAGGCTCACCTGGGCTGCGAGGTCTGGGACGAGGCACGCCTGGCCAAGCAGGGCTTCGGCGGCATCCTGGGCGTCGGGCAGGGCTCGGCCACGCCGCCGCGACTGATCCGTCTCGACTACACCCCGCCGCGCGGACGGCGCGCGCCTCGCGTGGTCCTGGTCGGCAAGGGCATCACCTTCGACAGCGGCGGCCTGTCCATCAAGCCCGCCGAGGGCATGGCCACGATGAAGCGTGACATGAGCGGCGGTGCCGTCGTGATGGCCGTGCTCGGCGCGCTCGGGGCGCTCGGCTGCCCGCTGCGCGTGACCGGTCTGATCCCCACCGCGGAGAACGCCGTCGGCGCGTCGTCGCTGCGGCCCGGCGACGTGGTCACCCACTACGGCGGACGCACCAGCGAGGTCCTCAACACCGACGCGGAGGGTCGCCTCGTCCTCGCCGACGCCATGGCCTACGCGCTCGACAAGCTGGAACCCGCCGTGCTGGTGGACGTCGCCACCCTGACGGGCACGGTCAAGGTCGCCCTGGGACAGTGGACCGGCGGCTACTTCGCCAACGACGACGTCCTGGCCGGGGCCCTGTCCTCCGCGGCCGAGGCCGCGGGCGAGCCGTTGTGGCGTCTCCCGCTCGAGCCCGACTACGAGGACACCTTGACCTCGACGGTGGCCGACGCGAACAACGCTCCCGGCGGTCCGGGCGCCATCACGGCGGCGCTGTTCCTCCAGCACTTCGCCGGCGACGTGCCGTGGGCTCACCTCGACCTCGCCTCGACCGGAGACGCTCCGAGCGACTCCTTCGAGTGGACCAAGGGCCCGTCAGGGTTCGGGCCGCGGGCGTTGCTGACGTGGCTGTGCGGACCTGATCCGCTCGCCGGGATCGGCTGACCGTCAGCTGGTGACGTCCTCGCTCGCAGCCCACTCCTTCTTGGCCACCAGCAGGCCGTCGCCCACGGGGAGCAGCACGGGCACCAGCGAGTCGTCGCCGGCGACCTGACGGCCGAGGTCACGGATGACGCTCGTCGTCCTCGTCGCGTTGCGCGGGGTCGGCCACCCGGTCGTGCCACAGCGCGTTGTCGAAGGCCACGACGCCGCCGGGCCGCAGCAGGCGCAGGGCCTCCTTGAGGTAGGCGGAGTACTCCGCCTTGTCGCCGTCGCAGAACATCAGGTCGTAGTGGCCGTCGGTGAGGCGCGGCAGGACGTCGAGCGCCGCACCCGCGATGGTCCGGGCTCGCTGCGGGGGGATGCCGGCGTCGTTGAAGGTCTCGCGTGCGAGCCGCTGGTGCTCGGCCTCGATGTCGATCGTGGTCAGGACGCCGTCTGACCGCATGCCCCGGAGCAGCCAGAGCCCCGAGACGCCGGCGCCGGTGCCGACCTCCACGACCGCACGCGCCTCGATCACGGACGCGAGGAAGCGCAGGGCCGCCCCGCCTCCCGAGCCGATGGCGACCGCGTTGACCTCCTCGGCCCTCGCCCGGGCCGCGGCGAGCACGTCGTCCTCCGCGACGAACGTCTCGGCGTAGGTCCACGTGGCGGGCTTCGGGGCCGGCAGAGTCGGAGTCATCGGGCGGCCTTCCTGTCGGGGACGGCGGTCAGCGCGACCCTACCGCGCAACCGACCCCGCGATCCGGGAACACCAGGCGCACGTCCGTTCGTTGAACCGAACGGTTTCACACGGTGATGAGGGGCTTCTGTCAGGTTCCTCTCAGCCGTGCCGGTGAGAGTTCGAGGACGGAGCACGGGGTGTTGTTCACATCGCGCCATGTCGATCGAGGGGCGCGCCGCCCAGCCGATGCGCCGGCTGGGCGACCACACGAGGAGGCGACTGACGTGAAGGAGCAGGCAGCGTCCGTCGTGCCCACGTGGGAGGAGATCGTCGACCAGCAGTCCGATCGCGTCTACCGCCTCGCCTTCCGCCTCACCGGCAACCGTCACGACGCCGAGGACCTCACGCAGGAGGTCTTCGTCCGCGTCTTCCGCAGCCTCTCGACGTTCCAGCCCGGCACACTCGAGGGCTGGATCCACCGGATCACCACCAACCTCTTCCTCGACCAGGCCCGTCGCAAGCAGCGCATCCGCTTCGACGCCCTCTCCGACGAGCGCGCCGACCGGCTCCACAGCCCGCAGCCCGCCCCCGAGATCGCCTACGCCGACCAGACCTTCGACGACGACATCGAGCGCGCACTGGCCACCTTGCCGCCGGAGTTCCGCGCGGCCGTGGTGCTGTGCGACGTGGAGGGCCTGTCCTACGACGAGATCGCCCAGATCCTCGACGCGAAGCTCGGCACCGTCCGAAGCCGCATCCACCGCGGGCGGGCGATGCTGCGCGCCGCCCTCGCCCACCGCGCCCCGGCCGAGGGTCGCACCCGCTACCAGGGTCCGGCGGCTGCGACGTCCGACCTCACTCCGGGGACCGCGTCGTGATCGGCCACCTGGGCACCCGAGTCAGCGCGCTCCTCGACGGCCAGCTGTCCCCGGCCGACGAGGAGCGCGCGTGGGAGCACGTCCACTCCTGCCACCAGTGCCGAGACGCCGTCGAGCGTGAGGGCTGGGTCAAGACGCGCCTGGCCTCGATGCAGCTCGCCGGCGCGTCGTCGGCGCCCTCGCACCTCAAGGGCTCGCTCATGATCGCCGGGATCGTCGGCTGGCCCGAGCTGGCCGACCTGGCCGACCACCCGGCGCTGGCCGCGCACGAGCGACGTCGGCACCTCGGGCTCGCCGGCATCGGCAGCGGCGCTGTGGGTGCGGCGGTGATGGGAGTGCTGGCGCTCGGCACGTCGCCGGCCAACGCCCCCGGCGCGGTCGGCGGTCCGACCGGTGGGTCGATCGGGTCGACGCTCAGCCACGTGATCACCACTGTGGTCGACCGTGAGCCGACGTCGTCCACGCAGGACCTCAACCGTCGGGGCACCCCGCCGATCGGGGCGACGGCGGGTCGTAGACTCGCGCCGTAGGGCCTGCTCGGGCCCGCGACCCGTGTGGAGAGTCAGGACCCGTGAGCGACGACCACCCCGGTGGCCAGAACCCAGGTGAGGGCTGGCTTCCACCTCGCGAGCAGGCGCCTCCGCACCAGTGGACGCCTCCCGGGCCGACGCTGGGGTACGGCGACCCGCCACCGCAGCGCCCGACGTACACCGCGCCGGGCATGCCGGCCTACCCGGTGCCCGCGCGTGCCCCGGAGCCGCCTCGAGGGCGCGTTCCGGGGTGGCTGTGGCCGGTGGTGTCGATCGTCGCCCTCGTCGTCGGCGTCCTCGGCGGCGTCCTCGGCGGCGCGATCTACCAGAACATCCATGACGGCTCGACCGAGGGACGTCTGAGCGGAGGGCTGGCCGACGCGGGCACCGTCTCCAAGCCGCCGCTCCCCGTCAGCAACCGGTCCGTGGCCTCGGTGGCGCAGCGGTTGCTGCCCAGCACGATCCAGGTGCTCGCGGAGTACCAAGGCAAGAAGGACGGCGCGACGGGCAGCGGCTTCGTCCTGGACCGCGCCGGTCACTACATCACCAACAACCACGTCGTCGCCGATGCCATGTCGGACCACGGGCCGATCGAGATCGTCGACCAGAACGGCGACAAGTTCCCGGCCGTGGTGGTCGGGCGCAGCCCGACGTACGACCTCGCCGTGCTGTACGTGAAGCACGGCCCGCACCTCCCACCGGCCAGCCTCGGCTCGGCCCGGGTGCTGCGGGTCGGCGATCCGGTCGTCGCGTTCGGCTCGCCGCTCGGTCTCAGCTCGACGGTCACCTCGGGGATCGTCAGTGCGCTGAACCGACCGGTCACGACCAGCGACACCGGCTCCGACTCGTCGTACATCAACGCGGTGCAGACCGACGCGGCCATCAACCCCGGCAACTCCGGTGGACCGCTGGTCGACCTGAGCGGCCGGGTGGTGGGCGTCAACTCCGCGATCGCGACCACGGGCGGCGGGAGCCAGACCGGCCAGGCGGGCAACATCGGCGTGGGGTTCGCGATCCCGATCGACCAGGTGAAGATCACCGCCGACCAGATCCTGCGCACGGGCGAGGCTCGCTACCCGGTGATCGGCGCGACCGTGAACACCAGCACGACCGCCGACGTCGGGGCCAAGGTCCTGCACGTCAACGCCGACAGCCCGGCCGCCGACGGCGGGTTGCACGAGGGAGACGTGGTGACCCGGGTCGCCGGTGAGCGCGTCCCTGACGGCATCGCGCTGATCGTCGCCATCCGCTCCCACCAGCCCGGCGACACGGTGCGGTTCACGGTCCGACGCGGAGGCTCACAGGTCTCCCTGCGCATCACCCTCGGCTCCCAGGTCGGCTAAAAACCCACGTTGAACGGCGCCTTCTGACCGTCGAACGGCGCCTCCTGACCGTTGAACGGCGCCGTCTGACCGTTGAACGGCGCCGTCTCACCGTTGAACGGCGCCGTCTCACCGTTGAACGGCGCCTTCTGACCACGCTGTGATGCCGTCGGAGGCTGGACTCCGCCGTGGCGCGCGGTCGTCCTCGATCTGTACGGCGGGTGCTCTCGCGCCAGGGCTGTCCTGACGCCTCCCAGGTCATCTCCGCGTGGTCAGACGGCGCCGTTCAACGGTCAGGAGGCGCCGTTCAACGGTCAGGAGGCGCCGTTCAACGGTCAGGGAGCGCCGGTCAACGGTCAGACGGCGCCGGTCAACGAGTCGGGGGGTCGGTCTCGGTGAAGGGGTGGGCGTCGACGAAGGCGCGGGCCTCGTCGTACATCCGGCCGATGTAGGCCTCGAGCTCGGAGGACTCCACGCGCCACTGACCGCGCCCACCGATCTTGATCGCCGGCAGGTCGCCGCGACGGACCAGCGCGTAGACCTGGGCGCTCGAGGTGTTGAGGACCTCGGCGACGTCCGCGAGGGTGAGGAACCGCGGACTGGTGGGCATGGGGCCATCGTTGCACGTGGGAACCAATGCCCGGCCTGACCTGGCGGCCACCCTGTGGACGAGTGGCGGCGTCGACAGCCTCGGATCCACCAGGATGCGCGATGTGACTCTCGGGATGACGGAGGCGCCGCCTGCGCGACGCGCCTCGACGCCGGGGTGGCGTGACCCCCGGCTCTGGATCGGGCTGGCCATCGTGGCCGCATCGGTGGTCGCCGGGGGGCTCGTCCTCGGCTCGTCCGACGGCAGCGTGCCGGTCTGGGTGGCCACGTCGTCGCTCGGCGCCGGGCAGGCGCTCACGTCCGACGATCTCGGCGTACGTCGGGTGCGGTTCGTCGACGCCGGCGACGCGGCGCTCTACTTCCGAGCCGATGAGCAGCTCCCGGCTGGGCTGCACCTCCGCCGTGACGTCGGCGCCGGCGAGCTCGTGCCACGCGCGGCCGTGACCGATTCCGCAACACCAGACGTGCGCGCGGTCCCGGTCTCGGTGGCCCCCGACCAGGTGCCTGCGGGTGTGTCGACAGGTGACCGCGTCGACGTCTACGTGCGCCCGGGGGACACGCGGACGTGCGCGGACTCCTCGGCCTGCGACGGCAGCCCGGCCCTCTCGGGGGTCAGGGTGATCGACGCACCTCCGGTCGATGACCGCTTCGGCACCGACGGCAGTCGGATGCTGGTGCTGGCGATGACCGCCGGCCAGGCCCAACGGTTCTTCGCGACGGTCGAGACCACCGATGCCGCGACGCTCACCGTCGTCGGCCGCGAGGCGAGCCGGTGATCGTGGTCCTGGTGGTGGCCGCCGGGGCGGCCTGGGAGTCGCCGGTGCTCGAGCTGGTGGCCGCCCGTCCGGGCATGGTCGTCCTCAAGCGATGCGTCGACGTCGACGAGCTGCTCGCCACGAGCAGCGCGGGTCAGGCCGACGCCGCGGTGGTCGCGCTCGACGCCCCTGGGCTCGACCCCCAGGCCGTCGACGCGCTCCACCGCAACCAGGTACGTGTCGTCGCGGTCGGCGCCGACTCCGAGCTCGCCCGCACCCGGGCGGGCAGGGTCGGGGTCGACGTCCTGGTCGCCCCGGACGACCCCGACGGCGTGGTCGAGGCGATCGAGGCCGGCGAGGAGGCCGAGGCGCCTCAGGCGGCCCGCGACGGTCGGCCCGTCGGCAACGAGGCGTCCGACGAGACCCGACGTCGAGGGCCGATCGTCGTCGTGTGGGGTCCGGCAGGAGCTCCTGGACGGACCACCGTGGCGGTCGCCCTCGCCTCCGCCCTGGCGCGTCGGGGTCTGCCGACGACGCTGGTGGACGCCGATCCCTATGGCGGCGCGGTCGCGTCGCACCTGGCCATCCTCGACGAGGTCTCGGGTCTGCTGAGCGCCGCGCGGTTCGCAGCGGACAGGGGGTCCGACGGTCGTGTCGCCGGTGTGGGGCGCTCGGTCGGGGACCACCTGAACGTCGTGACCGGACTGCCTCGTGCCGAGCGGTGGCTGGAGGTGCGCCCCGGCGTCGTGGAGCACCTGCTCGAGGTGGCGACCGAGCGCGGTCCGGTCGTGGTCGACACGGGCTTCGCGCTCGAGGAGGACCCCCGCGGCGACCTCGGCACCCGTCCGGCGCGCAACCAGCTCACCTTCGGTGCCCTCGACGTCGCCGACGAGGTGCTGGTCGTCGGCACCGCGGACCCGGTCGGTCTCGCCCGGCTGGCGCGCGGGCTGGTCGACCTGCGCGAGCGGGCGCCCGGGCTGCCGGTGCGGGTCGTCGTCAACCGGATGCGCTCCGGTCTCGGCTGGGGAGAGCGGGAGATCGCCGGCATGATCGAGGGCTTCGCCCGGGTGGGCGACGTGTGCTTCCTGCCCGACGACCGGGCGGCGACCGACCGGGCGCTGACCCGCGGCGTCAGCGTGGTCGAGGCGGGCGACTCCGAGCTGGCCGCCGCACTGACGGCGCTGGCTGACGCCGTACTCCCGCCGCCGTCGCCCGGTCGGCGGGCGGTACGCCGGCCACGTGCCCTGCCGAGGGCGGCCCTCAGGAGGAGAACAGCAGGTACAGACCGCCGATCGTGAAGCACACCATCGCGACCAGGAGCGGCAGCTGGCCGGTGAGCTGGTGTTTCTTCGGCAGCACCTTGATGGCGCGCTCGTGCGCGACCACCACGCCGACGACGTGGCCCAGCACGACCGCCAGGACCTTCGTGTCGGCCAGGAACGTCGGGTGGTACGACAGCCAGTAGGGCACCACCAGAGTCCCGGTACCGAAGATGTTGCTGCCGTTGCTGAGGGGGTCGCTGGCCTGGACCAGCGTCTGGGTGCCGATCTCGACGAGATAGCTGAGGTAGTGCGCGACGACGTACCCGATGATGATCGGGATCACCGACACCGCCAGCTGGTTCGGAAGGGCTCGACGCGACTGCCCGGGTCCGACGGCCGTCGCGACGCACGCCAGCCAGAGGATCACACCGACCGCGACGCAGAAGCCGAGCAGGCCGAGGTTGTTCTGGAGGTACGGCGAGCGGCCGGTGCCCTGGATGAACGTCAGCCAGCGCGTCGAGTCGCGGAAGGCGTCGAACGCCGTGCTGCCGAAGAGCACGGCGATCACGCCGATCAGCCCCGGGGTCGCCGGGGTCGCGTCGAGATTGGCCAGCGGGCTCCGGACGACCAGCCGCCCGTCCCGGCGTCCCCACACCGACGCGTGGGCGACCAGCGTGGAGTAGACCTCGAACGGGTCGGCACGGGCGTAGAAGGTGCTGCCGAAGAGGGCTCCGCCGGCGATCATCACGGCGAGGTAGACCGCGCACCACAGCCGGACCGGCGAGAGATCGACGTTGTGGGGGTAGACCAGCTCCATCCAGACGAAGGCCAGGAGCCCGAGCGCGGCCGGCCACATCCCGAGCCGCTCGGGGTAGGTCAGCATGCCCTCGTCGGGATGGCTGCCCGAGAGCCGTGCGATCCCGGCGTTGATGAGGCGGAAGGGGCTGATCGCCCGCCAGACCCGACCGAAGACCAGGGAGAGCGGGACCATCCCGACCCAGATCCAAACGTAGAAGATCCCGAAGAGCGGGTTGATCAGCAGGTCCTTGCCGAACACCGCCGTCACGACGAGGTAGAGCAGGGCGAGCAGCCCCAGCGTCCGGAGCGCTCCACGCCAGAGCGGGGAGTCCACGAACGCCGCGAGGCGGTCGGGCGCGAGTCGGCCGCTGGTGGCGGCGTCGTACCGCGGGGTCCGCCAGGCCAGTGCCAGGACCGCAAACGAGACCGCGACCGCGGCTCCCGCGCCGAAGATGACGAGTCCGCGCGAGATCGGCAGGTCCTGGGCGCCACCGAGCCCGTGCTGGGGCAGCAGGCCGCCGATGAGCAGGGGGGTCATCGTCGCTCAGACGGTCACTGGGCCACGAGCTTGAACAGCGTCTTGTCGAGCGTGTGCGACTCGACGGTGGTGACCCCGGGTGCCGAGATCGGCTTCACCTTGAAGGTCGAGGTGCCCTTCGGGTACTCGAACTCCTGCTCCTCGGGCGAGGAGTGCACGTGGATCTCGCCCGGCTTGTCGGCCGTGACGTCGAACTCGATCGGCTGGTTGACCTTCACGTCAATGTTCGTGCCGTTGGGGACCGTCTCACTGCCGTTGATGGTGATGTGGATCTTCTTCGTCGGCAGGTCCGACGCGGCGGAGCTGGAGCTGCTGCCGCATCCGGCGAGGGTCAGGGCGCCGACAAGCGCGATCACGACGGTGACGACCGCATGACGCCCAGCGGTGCGCGGGGTTGAGCTCATGAGCGGGCCTTTCTGGCAACGGACTCGACCGGCCCGCCGGCAGGGCCTCTGTCAGAATCCCATGGAGGGCAAGACGAGCGGCCCACCGGGCCGACCCACGACGGGCAGGGGCGGGGCATGGGCGAGCGCATGCGGGCCAAGGACCTCGCCTTCCTGACCCTCGAGACGCCGAACGCCCCACGCCACAACGCCACGGTGGAGATCTTCGACCCGGCCGGGTCGGGCTTCGACCACGACACCCTCTCCGGCCTGATCCGCGACCGGATCGCGTTCGTGCCGCGCTACCGCCAGCGGGTGCGCCGCGTGCCCGGTCGGCTCGCCAACCCGGTGTGGCTCGACGACCCGCACTTCGAGCTGGCCTACCACGTACGCCGTTCCGCACTGCCCCAGCCCGGCGGCATGGATGAGCTCCGCTCGCTGGTCGGCCGGATCGTCTCGCGCCCCCTCGACCGCAACCGGCCGCTGTGGGAGGTCTACTTCGTCGAGGGACTCGAGGGTGGACGCGTCGCCGTGCTCACCAAGGCCCACCAGGCATTGGTAGACGGTGCCCAGGTCGTCGACCTCGCGCAGGTGCTGCTCGACCGGACGCCGGAGCAGCGCGAGCTGGGCTCCGACGAGTGGCGCGCCGAGCGCCCGGTGGGTCCGAGCGGCCTGCTGTACGACGCGCTGCGGGACACGGCGACGTCGCCGTTCACGGCGCTCGAGACCGCTCGCGGAGTCGCCGGCTCGGTGCTCCGCGACGCGGAGGCCCTGGCTCAGGAGGTCAGGGCCGGTGTCGGGCTCCTCACCGGACGCCGCACCGGGCACGAGGGCCCGATCTCGGGCACGCTGTCGCAGCAGCGCAGGTTCGTCACCCTGCGCCGCACGCTCGCAGACCATCGCGCGGTCCGGGACGCGCACGGCGGAACGGTCAACGACGTCGTCCTGGCCACCGTGACCGGTGGTCTGCGCAGCTGGCTGATGACGCACGCGGAGTCGCTGGGCGGACTGCGTCAGCTGCGGGCCGTCGTTCCCATGTCGGTGCTCGACCACGAGCTCGAGGCGACCTCGGTCGGATCGCAGATCGCGCCGCACCTGGTCGACCTGCCGGTGGGGGAGCCGAGCCCGGTCGTCCGGCTGCACCAGGTCTCCTACTCGTTCCAGGCCCACCGGGAGACCCGTCATGCGGTCGCCGCCAACCGGATCGCCGGGATCCCGGGCTTCGCACCGTCGACGTTCCACGCGATCGGGTCGAGGGTCGCGGCCGAGCAGCTGCGGCGTGGGATCCAGCTTTCGGTCACCAACGTGCCGGGCCCGCAGTTCCCGCTGTACGCCGCGGGCGCGGTGATGGAGCAGACGTTCCCGGTGCCGCCGCTCCTCCCGGGACTCGCGCTGGCGTTCGGCGTGACGTCGTACGACGGACAGGTGTTCTACGGCATCACCGCGGACCGCGACCTGGTCCCCGACGCCGACACGTTGGCGTCCTGCGTCTCGGAGGCGCTCGACGAGCTGCTCGACACCAGCGGCGAGAGCCGGCCGCGGGTGCCGCGGGGCCGGCGTACCCCGGGGCGCGCGGGCAAGGCGAGGCCCTCGTGACCCGGCTCTACATCCCGGCGACCGTCCACCAGCTCGCCGCGCTGGCCCGGCACGGCACGATGCCCGTCGGCGACGAGGTCGTCGTCGCCGCCGAGGAGTCCGAGGACGCCGAGCACGACGCGCTGATGGCGGCGGCCGAGTCGTCGGCCGTGCTCGCCGCCGAGCTCGAGCTGGGCGAGCGTCGTCGCGTCGTGGTCGTCGCGGAGGTGGCCGATCCCGCCGACACGATCCAGCTCGCGGACGTGGTCGCCGTACACGCCGACGTCGAGGACCTGCCTCGCGACGCCGACCCGAACGACCTGGAGGACCTCGGGTGGTACGCCACCCAGGAGATCCCCGACCTCCTCGCCTGACTCGGGTTTGACCCGGAGGGCCGATTCGAGCCGCCCGCAGGGCCAATTCAACGAGGGTGGGGCCTCATTTGTGGCGGCTTGGCATGTCTGACAACATCGCGCGCATGGACGCCGTCACCCATCCGCCGCACCCGGTCAACGAGCCGAACCTCACCTACGCACCGGGGTCCGCCGAGCGCGCGGCGCTGCAGCGGGAGCTGGAGCGCCAGGAGCGGCGCCAGGTGTCCCTGCGCGCGCACATCGGCGGTCGTCGCCGCAACGGCGGCGGCGCCGAGATCCCGGTCGTCCAGCCGCACGACCACGCCCACGTGCTCGGTGTGATGCGCAACTCCACGACGCGCGACGCCGAGGCCGCGATCAAGGCCGCCCGGGACGCCGCTCCGGGCTGGCGGGCGCTGTCGTTCGACGATCGCGCCGCGGTGATCCTGAAGGCCGCCGACCTGCTGGCCGGCCCCTGGCGACAGCGGCTGAACGCCGCGACGATGCTCGGCCAGTCGAAGACGGCGTTCCAGGCCGAGATCGACGCCGCCTGCGAGCTGATCGACTTCTGGCGCTTCAACGTGCACTTCGCGCGGCAGATCCTGGCCGAGCAGCCGATCGCGAACAGCCCCGGGATCTGGAACCGCACCGACCACCGCCCGCTGGAGGGCTTCGTCTACGCGATCACGCCGTTCAACTTCACCGCGATCGCGGGCAACCTGCCGACGGCGCCGGCCCTCATGGGCAACACCGTGATCTGGAAGCCCAGCCCCACCCAGCAGCTCGCGGCCAACCTCACGATGGAGCTGCTCGAGGAGGCCGGGCTGCCGCCCGGCGTCATCAACATGCTGCCCGGCGACGGGCTCGACGTCTCCAAGGTCGTGCTCAACCACCCTGACCTGGCCGGCATCCACTTCACCGGCTCGACGGCGACGTTCCAGCACCTGTGGCGCACGGTTGGGGAGAACATCACGACGTACCGCTCCTACCCGCGCATCGTCGGCGAGACCGGCGGCAAGGACTTCGTCGTCGCCCACCCGAGCGCGGACGTCGACGTCCTGCGTACGGCGCTGATCCGGGGAGCGTTCGAGTTCCAGGGCCAGAAGTGCAGTGCCGCCTCGCGTGCGTACGTCGCGCGCTCGGTGTGGCGCCGGATGAAGGACGACTTCCTGTCCGAGGTCGACGCCCTCGCGATGGGCGACGTCACCGACCTGTCGAACTTCATGGGCGCCGTCATCGACGACCGCGCCTTCGCCAAGCACAAGGCGGCGATGACCCGCGCCAAGCGGCAGAGCCACCTGAGCATCCTCGCCGGAGGACGCCTCGACGACTCGGTCGGGTACTTCGTGCGACCGACGGTCGTGGAATCCTCGGACCCCAAGGACCAGATGTTCAACACCGAGTACTTCGGCCCGATCCTGGCGCTCCACGTCTACGACGACAGCCGCTACGACCGGGTGCTGACCCAGATGGAGTCGTTCGCGCCGTACGCCCTCACCGGGTCGATCATCGCCCAGGACCGGCGCGCGATCGCCGAGGCCCAGGACCTGCTGCGCTTCGCCGCCGGGAACTTCTACGTCAACGACAAGCCGACCGGGGCCGTGGTCGGGCAGCAGCCCTTCGGCGGCGCCCGGGCCAGCGGCACCAACGACAAGGCCGGCTCGGCTGCCAACCTGATGCGCTGGACCAGTCCGCGGTCGATCAAGGAGACGCTGGTACCGCCGAAGGACCACCGCTACCCGCACATGGACTGAGCGGGTCGGCTCCGCTCAGACGCGCCACTCGCCGCGGAGCCACTTCACGCCGACCTTGTTCTCGGCGTCGAAGGCCCTGCCCACGAAGCCGGCGATGAGGTCCTCGACCTTCCCGCCGACCAGTGGGATGCCCACCTTGACGTCGAGCTCGATCCGCTGGACGACGTCGGGGCCGGCCTGGCTCAGGGTCGTCGTGCCGTTCATCTCGCCGGGCTTCCCCGGGATGGTGACGTGGACGTCGGCGCCCGAAGCGGATGCCCAGGTCTCCTCCTGGACGAACCGGATCTCGCTGCCGACGAGACGCTGGGCGAACGCCGGGATGCGATCGGCCGCATGGGCCTCCTCGAGGCGCACCCGCATGCCGTCTCCGGCGGAGTCGATGTCGCACGAGAAGTCCACGACGCGCTGGTAGTCGCCCACGGCCTTGCGGTACGCCGGGTCGCCGAGCATCGCGTAGACGTCGTCGACGGTGGTCCCCGGGTAGGTGAGGGTATGGCTCACGTGCTTCATGGGCACATCATGAACGAGCGCGACGCGCCTGTCCCGTGTTGGTCTGCGCCCCTGGGGGTTCTAACCTCGTGTCGTGTCAATGACGACCGACCTCGAGAAGTCTCATCTGCTCAGCCAGGCCATCACTCTCGCGGAGCGGGGCTCCGGTACGGGCGGGCCGCCCAAGAGCGAGGTCGCGGAGCTGCTCAACGCCTACTACCGCCACGTCGCCGTCGACGACCTGGCCGACCGCTCCGCGGAGGAGCTGTACGGCGCGCTGGCCTCGCAGTACCGCACCGCCGAGACGCGACCGCAGGGCACGGCGAGCGTGCACGTGTTCACGCCGAGCCTGGCCGAGCACGGCTGGTCCGCGGGTGGGCATTCGGTCGTCGAGGTCGTCACCGACGACATGCCGTTCCTCGTCGACTCGGTCGTGATGGAGCTGACCCGCCAGCTGCGTGACGTCCACCTCGTGATCCACCCGCAGTTCGACGTGACGCGCGACGTGACCGGGCGGCTGGAGTCGATCTCGTGCCTGGGCAACGAGGCTGTCACGCCGCCCGAGGGCAGCGAGCGCGAGTCGTGGATGCACGTCGAGATCAGCCGGATCGGACACGACGAGGACGTCGAGGCGATCGCCGCCGACCTCCAGCGCGTGCTCCGCGACGTCCGCGAGTCCGTGGAGGACTGGGAGCGGATGCGGCAGCAGGTCAAGGAGGTGGTCGGCGAGCTGACCAGCTCGCCGCCCTCGTCCCTGTCCGACGACGAGATCGCGCGTGGCCGCGCGTTCCTCGACTGGCTGGCCGACGACCACTTCACGTTCCTCGGCTACCGCGAGTACCACCTCGAGCGCGACGGCGACGACGAGTTCCTGCGCGGTGTGCCCGGCACCGGCCTGGGCATCCTGCGCAACGACCCGGAGATGGCGGCCGTGGGCAAGCTGCCGCCCAAGGGCGCCGAGATGGCGCGCGAGAAGACCCTGCTCGTGCTCGCCAAGGCCAACTCCCGCGCCACCGTGCACCGGCCGGCGTACCTCGACTACGTCGGCGTGAAGACGTTCGACGAGAACGGCGACGTGACCGGCGAGCGCCGGTTCCTCGGGCTGTTCTCCAGCGCGGCGTACACCGAGTCCGTGTGGCACGTCCCGCTGCTGCGCGAGAAGGCGGTCGACGTCCTGCGCATCGTCGGGCTCGACCCGCGCAGCCACGCCGGCAAGGCCCTCGTGGACACGCTGGAGACCTACCCGCGCGACGAGCTGTTCCACACGCCGGTCGACGAGCTGGCCTCGATGGCCAGCCGGGTCATGGAGACGCGTGGCCGCCGCCAGCTGCGGATCTTCGTGCGCCGGGACACCTACGGCCGCTACGTCAGCGTCCTGGTGTTCCTGCCCCGTGACCGCTACAACACGACGGTCCGCGAGCGCTTCTCCGACATCCTGAAGGAGAGCTTCGGGGGGGAGTCGATCGAGTTCACCGTGCGGATGAGCGAGTCCACGACCGCGCGCGTGCACTTCGTCGTCCATCCGGCCAAGGGCGAGAAGATCCCCGACGTCGACGTCTCCGACCTCGAGCGCCGGCTCACCGACGCGTCCCGCTCCTGGCGTGACGACTTCACGGCGGCGACGATCGCGGAGTTCGGCGAGGACGTCGGCTCGCGCCTGGCACGCAGCTTCGAGGCGTCGTTCCCGGAGGCCTACAAGGAGGACTTCTCCGCGGCCACCGGTGCCCTCGACCTCGCCCGCCTCGAGGCGCTCGGCGACTCGGGCACCGACCTCTCGCTCTTCTCACCCCTGGACGCCGCACGAGGCGAGGCCCGCCTGAAGGTGTTCCGGCGCGGGGCCTCGATCTCCCTGTCGGAGGTGCTTCCCGCGCTGTCGTCGATGGGGGTCGAGGTCATCGACGAGCGGCCCTACGAGCTGGAGCACGGCGACCACCCGTCGTACATCTACGAGTTCGGCCTGCGCTACGCACCCGGCCTGCCCGACCGGCTCCGTGAGCCGTTCCAGGACGCGATCCGCGCCGTGTGGAGCGGCCACAACGAGATCGACGGGTTCAACGCCCTGGTCCTGGCGGCCGGGCTCACGTGGCGGCAGGCCACCGTCCTGCGCGCGTACGCGAAGTACATGAAGCAGGGCAACAGCCCCTTCGCCGTCGACTACATCGAGGAGGCGCTGCGGGGGAACACCGACATCACCCGACTCCTCGTCCAGCTCTTCGAGGCACGCTTCGACCCCGGTCGCAACGGTCTCGAGGCGGACGCCGAGGCCCGGACGGCGCGCGTGGAGGAGATCAACGGGCGCATCGCGAAGGCGCTGGACGACGTCGCCAGCCTCGACCACGACCGGATCCTGAGGTCCTACCTCACCCACGTCAACGCGACCCTGCGCACGAACTACTTCCAACGAGACGACGAGCCCTCGGGCGGGCGGCACCACACCTACATGTCGTTCAAGCTCGAGCCCTCGCAGATCCCCGACCTGCCTCAGCCGCGTCCCCGGTTCGAGATCTTCGTGTACTCGCCGCGGGTCGAGGGCGTCCATCTACGGTTCGGCGCGGTGGCGCGGGGCGGTCTGCGATGGTCCGACCGCCGCGACGACTTCCGGACCGAGGTGCTCGGCCTGGTCAAGGCGCAGATGGTCAAGAACACCGTGATCGTGCCGGTGGGCGCGAAGGGCGGCTTCTTCTGCAAGCAGCTGCCCGACCCGTCGGACCGCGAAGCCTGGCTCGCCGAGGGAGTGGCCTGCTACAAGACCTTCATCTCCGGGCTCCTCGACATCACCGACAACCTGGTCGAGGGCGCCACGGTGCCGCCGCGCGACGTCGTCCGGCACGACAGCGACGACTCCTACCTGGTGGTGGCCGCCGACAAGGGCACCGCGACGTTCTCCGACATCGCCAACGGTGTCGCGAAGGACTACGGCTTCTGGCTCGGGGACGCCTTCGCGTCCGGTGGCTCGGTGGGCTACGACCACAAGGCGATGGGCATCACCGCCAAGGGCGCATGGGTGTCGGTCCAGCGCCACTTCCGTGAGCGCGGCATCGACTGCCAGGAGCAGGACTTCACCTGCGTCGGCATCGGCGACATGTCGGGTGACGTCTTCGGCAACGGGATGTTGTGCTCCGAGCACATCAAGCTGGTCGCGGCGTTCGACCACCGCGACATCTTCTTGGACCCCGACCCCGACCCGGCGAAGTCCTACGCCGAGCGCCGGCGGATGTTCGACCTGCCGCGCTCGAGCTGGCAGGACTACGACGCCTCGCTGATCTCGGAGGGCGGCGGCGTCTACCCACGGTCCCTGAAGTCGGTCCCGATCAGCGAGCAGGTGAGCCGCGCGCTCGGCCTCGACAAGGGGATCGCCAAGCTGACGCCCGCGGAGCTGATGAAGGCGATCCTCCAGGCCCCCGTGGAGCTGCTCTGGAACGGCGGCATCGGCACCTACGTCAAGGGCTCCGACGAGACCCACGGCGACGCCGGCGACAAGGCCAACGACGCGATTCGGGTCGACGGTCACGAGGTGCGCGCCCGGTGCGTGGGCGAGGGCGGCAACCTCGGCCTGACCCAGCTCGGCCGCATCGAGTACGCCGAGGACGGCGGCGACAAGCACGGCGGCGCCATCAACACCGACTTCATCGACAACTCCGCCGGGGTCGACACCTCCGACCACGAGGTCAACATCAAGATCCTGCTCGACCGCGTCGTCGCCGACGGCGACCTCACCGAGAAGCAGCGCAACCACCTGCTCGCCGAGATGACCGACGAGGTCGCCACGCTGGTGTTGCGCGACAACTACGAGCAGAACATCGCGCTCGCGAACGCCGCCGCCAACGCCCCGTCGCTGCTGCACGTGCACGAGGACTGGATGCGCACCCTGGAGAAGCGCGGTGTGCTCAACCGTGAGCTCGAGGGGCTGCCGACCTCGCGCCAGGTGCGTCGCCGCATCGACCGCGGCGAGGGGCTCACCGTGCCCGAGCTGTCGGTGCTGCTCGCCTGGACCAAGATCGTGCTCGCCGACGAGCTGATCGAGACCGACCTCCCCGACGACCCGTACTGCCACGTGGACCTGGTGGGCTACTTCCCGACGCAGCTCAAGGAGGGCTTCGAGTCCGCCATCGCGACCCACCCGCTGCGCCGCGAGATCATCGTCACCCAGGTCGTCAACGACCTGGTCAACGGTGCCGGGATGACGTACTGGCCGCGGCTGACCGGTGAGACGGGGGCGACCCCGGACGAGCTCACCCGGGCGAACTTCGTGGCCCGTGAGATCTTCGGGTCGCTGCCGCTGCGCGAGGAGCTGAGCGGCTACGACAACAAGCTCGACGCCGGCTGCCAGACCCGGATGCGGATCGAGATGCGCACCCTGGTCGAGCGCGCCTCACGGTGGTTGGTCAACAACCGCCGCCCGCCGCTCGACAGCCAGGGCACGGTCGACTACTTCCGCGAGCCGGTGCAGCTGCTCATGGCCGAGCTCCCGTCCCTCCTGACGGGTCGCGAGCTGCGCGCCTACGAGTCCCGGATGTCCAGGCTCGTGGGTGAGGGAGTGCCCGAGGACCTAGCCTCCCGCGTCGCGATCCTGCACCCGGCGTACCAGCTGCTCGGCATCCGTGAGATCGCCGACCGCCTCGGGCTGGACCCGATCGAGGTCACGCGCCTGCACTTCTCGCTCGGCGAGCGGCTGGGCCTGCCCGACCTGGTCACCCGGATCCTGGCGCTGCCGCGCGACGACCGCTGGCAGACGATGGCGCGGGCCGCGCTGCGCGACGACGTGTACGCCGTCCACGCGCAGCTCACCGCGCAGGTGCTGCGCGACACCGACGACTCGGAGTCGGTGCCGGTGCGCATCCAGGAGTGGGAGGACGGCGACTCGGTGGTCGTCTCCCGTGCCGCCGCGACGCTGGAGGAGATCTGCGCCGACGAGGCCGCCGACCTCGCCCGGATGTCGGTGGGCTTGCGCGTCGTTCGGGGCCTGCTCGCCAACTGAGGCTTCCCCCAGGACGGAAACCGGTTGTCCGGGGCACGACGGCGTTGAGACGCTCGCCGCATGACGACCACCGAGGTTCGCCCGCCGTACGACCGGTTCCTGCTGACCGCCGAGGAGGTCGTGCGGGCGCGTCCCGACAGCGACCCGGAGATCGTGCGCGAGGTGTTCCTCGAGGTGGCGACGACCCTGGACAACGGCCTGGCCCTCGACGGCCTCGACGAGCACGACACCGAGGCGGCCGTCGACGCCCTGTGCGAGGAGCTGGTCGACCCCGATCCGGGAGCCGCGGTCCGGGCCAGGGCGGCCACGATCCTGGCGGAGCCGGGACCGCTGCACGACCCGCAGGCCGTCTCCGGAGCCCTGCTCGTGGCCGCGGCCATCCTCAGGATCTGACGCCGCACGGGAGGGGCACGATGGGGCCATGCGCGTCGAGATCGAGCCCACCGAACGCCCGGCGGCGTTCGTGCTCAGCATCGACGGGCGGCCGCAGTCCTACGTCGATCTCGACGACCCGGGGCGGCTCGAGTTCGACTACGTACGTCGGATCGGCGACGTGATCGACGGGTGGGGGAGCCCGGGCCGAGCGATGCGCGTGCTGCACGTCGGAGGCGGGGCCCTCACGCTTCCGCGGTACGTCGCGTGGTCACGGCCGGGGTCCGCTCAGGTCGTGCTCGAGCCAGTCGAGTCGGTGACCCGGCTGGTCCGCAGCGAGCTGCCGCTCCCGCAGCGCAGCGGGATCAAGGTCCGGCCCGTGGACGGGCGGAGCGGACTCGTCGCGCTCCGAGACGGCTCCTACGACCTGGTGGTCGTCGACGCGTTCGTGGACGGGTCGGTGCCCGACGAGCTGGTGACCGCCGAGTGCGCCCAGCAGTACGCCCGCGTCCTGCGAGGCGATGGCTGGCTGCTGCTCAACCTGGTGGACTCCGCGCCGTTCGCCTGGACTCGTCGCGTCGTGGCCGCCGTGCGCAGCGTCCTCCCCGCGCTCCTGCTCAGTGCCGAGCCGGCGACGCTTCGGGGCAGACGCTCCGGGAACCTCCTGCTCGTCGCGGGCGCCGCCGGTGTCCCGGCCGACACGCTGGCAGCCAGGGCGGCGAGCAGCCCGGCGCCGTACCGCGTCCTCACGGGAGCCCAGGTCCTCGATCGCGTCGGCGGGGGTCGGCCGCTGACCGACGCCGAGCTGGACGGCTCGCCCTAGGCGCAGATGCCGGCTGCCGCCGCCTGGGCCTTGGCGTCGGCGCTCACGTGCTTGCCCGGACCGTTGGCGTCGAGGGATCCGTGGGTGAACGCGCCGAGCGGGGCGTCGGCGTCGACCAGGTGCATCAGGCGGTAGGCCGCCGGCAGGATCTGGACGCGCCCCCAGTGCTCGTCGGTCGTGGGGACGTCGTAGATCTGGTTCGGCAGGGTGACGAAGCGGATGTGCGCGAGGTCGATGTGCCGGAACTGCTCGGCGAGCCCGACCAGGTCGGCGACGTGGTCGAGGCCGGGATCCGTCGTGATCGACCGGGTGAGCGCGTCGGCGAAGTGGTAGACCCGGTCGGGGCGGGTGAGCGTTCCGGCGGAGACTACCTTGTGGATCAGCGCGCTGATGAAGGTCTGCTGGCGCTTGATCCGCGCGATGTCGGTGCCGGTCAGCACGTAGCGGAGCCGGACGTAGGCCAGCGCGCGGGCGCCGTCGAGGTGCACCGACTTGCCGGGCTTGAAGTCGATCTTCGCGTGCTTGGGGTCGTTCAGCTCGAAGGGGATGCACACGTCGACACCGCCGACCGCCGACACCATGTGCTCGAAGCCCGCGAAGTCCACCACGACGTAGTCGTCGACGTAGACGTGGAAGTCCTTCTCGAGCTGCTCCGCCGTGCACGCCGCTCCACCCGCGGAGTACGCGGCGTTCCACTCGACGAGTCCGGTGTCGCGGTAGAGCCGGTCGCGGGTGCACGGCACCGGCTTCACCAGCGCGTCGCGCGGGATCGAGACGCCGTACGCCGACTGCCGGTCCGCCGAGACGTGCACCAGGATGGTGGTGTCCGAGCAGTCGCAGCCCTTCTCGTGGTCGATGGCGTTGCCGGACCCGGCGCGGGTGTCGGTGCCGAGCACGAGGATGTTGAGCGGCTGGTGGCTGGCGTAGCGGTCGCGGTCGGAGATCTTCTTGTGCACCTGGTGGGTGATCGCCGCGCCGGTCTGGAGATTGCCGTCGAGGTGACGCCAGAGCGCGTAGACCCCGGTGGCGGTCAGCAGCGCGATCACCAGCTGCGTGGTCACGATCACCGTGACGAGTCGCCGCGTGGCCGCACGACGGTCGTGGGACTGCGGCATCGACTCGGGCATTGGCTGATCCTCTCAGGCCCGCGCAACCCGGTCACGGTCGTGGATGACGGCTTTGCGGGTGTAAGGGGCAGTCGGCGGGTACGCGCCGTACAAAGAATGAGGTCGTTGTCGGAGGCAAAGGTTAGAGTCGGACAACGATGTCGACCGCTCCCACCGCCCTCACCGCCCACCCGCCCGCCAGCGTGAAGTCGCTGTGGCGACTGCGGGGCTACCTCCGGCCGCACGCGGGCGCGCTGCTGATCATGCTGGTCACGTCGATGACCGGGGTGGGGGTCTCGATCCTGATCCCGCTCCAGATCAAGCGGCTGATCGACGGCCCGATCCGCCACCACGACAGCAGCGGGCTGGTGCCCCTGGGGCTCACCGTGCTGGGGCTGGGCGTCCTCGAGGCGTTCTTGATCTGGTGGCGGCGCTGGGTGCAGAACGCCGCCGTGCTCGAGGTCGAGACCGCGATGCGCCACGACCTCTACCACCGGCTGCAGGAGCTCCCCATGAGCTTCCACAGCGAGTGGCAGTCCGGTCAGCTGCTGTCGCGCGCCACCACCGACCTCTCGGCCATCCGCAGGTTCTCCGGCTTCGGCATGCTCTTCCTCCTGGTCAACGTCACCCAGGTGGTCGCCACGACCGTGGTGCTCCTGAACATGTACTGGCCGCTGGGCCTGGTGGTCGCCGCCACGTCCGCCCCGATCGTGTGGCTGTCGATGCGCTTCGAGAAGGCGTACGTCGTGGTCTCTCGCAAGGTGCAGGACCAGCAGGGCGACCTCGCAACCCTGTCGGAGGAGGGTGCGGTCGGCATCCGCGTCATCAAGTCCTTCGGCCGCGCGGGCCACGTCGGCCGGCAGTACGACGACGCCGCGCGTGCGCTCTACGAGACCAGCATCGACAAGGTCCGGCTCTCGGCGAAGTTCTGGACCTTCCTGGAGATGATCCCCAACCTCGCCGTCGTGGTCGTGCTGCTGCTCGGGGCGATCGGCGTCGGCCGCGGCGAGCTGACCCCGGGCGAGCTGGTCGCCTTCATCACACTCATGCTGTCCCTCGTGTGGCCGGTGGCCTCGCTGGGCGTGATCCTGGCGATGGCGCAGGAGGCGATGACCGCTGCGGCTCGGGTCCTGGAGATCTACGACACCGCCCCGGACATCGTCTCCGGCGAGGCGGCCGCCCCCGGCGCGCGCGGCCACCTGCGATTCGAGCACGTCGACTTCACCTTCCCGGGATCCGAGGCCGTGGTCCTGCGTGACGTCAACCTCGACATCCCGCCCGGCGAGACCGTCGCGCTGGTCGGCGCCACCGGCTCGGGCAAGACCGCGCTGACCGCGCTCGTGCCCCGGCTGTACGACGTGACCGGCGGGCGGGTCACGATCGACGGAGTCGACGTCCGCGACTACTCCCTCCAGGAGCTGCGCTCGCTGGTCGCCACGGCGTTCGAGGAGCCGACGCTGTTCTCGATGTCTGCGCGGGAGAACCTCACGCTCGGTCACGCCGACGCCACCGAAGAGGAGATCGACCAGGCCCTGGAGGTCGCCCAGGCGGGCTTCGTCCGCGACCTCCCCTGGGGCTTGGAGACCCGGGTCGGTGAGCAGGGGATGTCGCTGTCCGGCGGGCAGCGGCAGCGGCTCGCGCTCGCGCGCGCGGTCCTCGCGCATCCGAAGGTGCTGGTCCTCGACGACACCCTCTCGGCGCTCGACGTCCACACCGAGAAGCTCGTCGAGGAGGCGCTGCGCCGCGTGCTCTCCGAGACCACCGGGCTGGTGGTCGCCCACCGCGCCTCGACGGTGCTGCTGGCCGATCGGGTCGCCCTGCTCCAGGACGGCACGATCACCCACGTGGGGCAGCACCGCGAGCTGCTGGCGACCGTGCCGGCCTACCGTGACCTCCTCGCGGCCGACGCCGACTCGGACGACTACGAGGAGGTCTCGGCGTGACCACCACGCAGGCCAAGCCGGGCCAGCGGTGGCGCGGCGTCGCCGCCGACGACCTCGACGAGCTGACCGCCGAGACGTCGGCCCACCTCGCCACTCGCTCGCGGCGGCTGCTCGGCGACCTGCTCCGCCCCTACCGCCACGCTCTGCGGCTGCTGATGATCGCCGTCGTCGTGGAGAACGCCGCGCGCCTGTCCATCCCGTTGCTGGTGGCCAAGGGCATCGACGTCGGCATCCCGCCGATCCGGCGCGACGACGACATCAAGCCGCTGGTCGGCATCGTCGCGATCGTGCTGCTCGCCACCGTCACCCAGGCGATCTCGCGCAACATCTTCCTGGTCAGGTCCGGCAAGATCGGGCAGGACATCCTCTTCGAGATCCGCCAGCGCCTCTTCCGTCACTTCCAGCGGCTCAGCCCGGCGTTCCACGACTCCTACACCTCGGGCCGGGTGATCTCGCGGCAGACGTCCGACGTCGACGCCATCTACGAGATGCTCGAGACCGGCTTCGACGGGCTGATCACCGCAGCCCTCACCCTGGTCGGCACGGCCGTGCTGCTGCTGTTCCTCGACGTCCGGCTGGGGCTCGTCGCGCTGCTGTGCGGACCGTTCCTGGCGTGGGTGACCAACTGGTTCCGCAAGGAGTCGGCCAAGAGCTACCGCGTGACCCGCGAGAAGGTCGCGCTGGTGATCGTCCACTTCGTGGAGTCGATGAACGGCATCCGCGCCGTCCAGGCCTTCCGTCGCGAGCCGCGCAACCAGGAGATCTTCGACGACGTCAACGACCAGTACCGCGCGGCCAACCTCGTGGCGTTCCGGCTGGTCGCGTGGTTCATGCCGGAGATCCGCCTGATCGGGAACCTCACGATCGGGGTGGTCCTGCTCTACGGCGGCTACCTCGCCTACCAGGGACACGTCACGGTCGGCGTGCTCGCGGCGTTCCTGCTCTACCTGCGGCAGTTCTTCGAGCCGATGATGGACATCTCGCAGTTCTACAACACCTTCCAGTCGGCCTCGGCCGCCCTCGAGAAGATCTCGGGCGTGCTCGAGGAGCAGCCGAGCGTCCCCGAGCCGACCGACCCGGTCAGCCTGCCCGAGCCGCGCGGGGAGGTCCGGTTCGACCACGTCCGCTTCGAGTACGTCGAGGGGGTGCCGGTGCTGCCCGACCTCGACCTCGACGTGCCGGCCGGTCAGACCCTGGCCCTGGTCGGCACGACCGGTGCCGGCAAGACCACCATCGCCAAGCTGGCGACCCGCTTCTACGACCCGACCGAGGGCACGGTCACCCTCGACGGCCTCGACCTGCGGACCCTCGTCTCCGAGGACCTCCACCGGGCCGTGGTCATGGTCACTCAGGAGAACTACCTGTTCTCCGGCACGATCAGCGACAACATCCGCTTCGGCCGTCCCGACGCCACGCAGGAGGACATCGAGGCCGCGACCCGCGCGATCGGAGCCCACGGGTTCATCGCCGCGCTGCCCGCGGGCTATGCCACGCAGGTCTCCAACCGCGGCGGCCTGCTCAGCGCCGGTCAGCGGCAGCTGATCGCGTTCTCCCGGGCGTTCCTGGCCGACCCGGCGGTGCTGATCCTGGACGAGGCGACCTCGTCGCTCGACGTACCCTCCGAGCGACTCGTGCAGCGCGCACTGCGCACGATCCTGTCCGGTCGCACGGCGGTGATCATCGCCCACCGGCTCTCGACGGTCGAGATCGCCGACCGGGTGCTGGTGCTGGAACACGGCCGGATCGTCGAGGACGGCGCGCCGGCCGACCTGGTCGCCGGTGGCGACGGCCGCTTCTCCGACCTCCACGAGGCCTGGCTCGCGTCGCTGGCCTGAGGAGGGGAGCCGATCCGCCCGCTGCCCCCTGCCACCGTGCCCTCCCCGGGCCGCCCTCCTGGAGGAGAAAACGCGGACGAAACGGCCTGTGCGCCGGCGTGTCGCCCGACTTCGTCCGCGTTTTCTCGTGGCGAGGGCGACACCCCACGCACGGCGGTGCGCACCGGCCACGGCGGGCATCATTGAACCGAACGAACGACGGCTCCGTATAGCGGGTGTGAGGAGGTGTGATGGCTGCCAGCCCTGACGTCGTGATGCAGCGCCTGCACGACGAGCACGCCGGCGCGCTCTGGGGCCACTGCCTCCGTCTCGTCAACCACGATCGTGCGCGCGCGGAGGACGTGTGCCAGGAGACGCTGCTGCGCGCCTGGCGCAACGCCTCGCTCCTGGACGAGTCCCAGGGGTCGGTGCGCGCCTGGCTGTTCACCGTCGCCCGCAACATCGTGATCGACGAGTCGCGCACCCGGCGAGCGCGCTCCGAGATCCCCATGGGGGAGCTCCCGGAGCCCGCCTCGACCGCCGACGCCAGCGACGAGCTGCTGATGACCTGGGTCGTCGCCGACGCCGTCACCCGGCTCTCGCCCGAGCACCGCGCCGTGCTCCAGGAGACCTACTTCAAGGGCCGCCCCGTCGCCGAGGCCGCCCGTCGTCTCGGAATCCCCGAAGGAACTGTGAAGTCCCGGACCCACTACGCCCTCCATGCCCTCCGGCTCGCCTTGGAAGAGATGGGGGTGGTCGCATGAGCACCGACTCCAACCCGCACGGCATCCCGTCGACCGGGTGTCCCTACGAGATGTGGGACGGCTCCTATGTCCTCGGGTCGCTCTCGCCGGCCGATCGGCGCGAGTTCGAGGCTCACCTCGACGGTTGCGAGCAGTGCTCGCGTGCCGTCCGCGACCTGGCCGGGCTGCCCGGCCTGCTCGGGCGGATCGGCCCCGAGGTGTTCGAGGAGACCGAGCCCGAGCCCGTCCCGGAGACGCTCCTGCCGCGGCTCTCGCGCGCCGTACGCCGCCGTGAGCAGCGCCGTACCTGGCTGACCGCCGGGATCGCGGCTGCCGCGGCCGTCGCCGTGACGACCGGCGGTGTGCTGGCGCTCGACCACGGGTCGCTGCGCACGCCCGTGGCCGGCCACACGCAGAGCCCGGGCGTCGTCCAGGACGCGAGCCTGCCGATGACCCAGGTCAGCGGCGCACGCGACCCGATGACGGCGCGGGTGGCCCTCACGTCGGTCGCGTGGGGCACCCGGGTCGACCTGACCTGCAGCTACCCGCGAGGCACGGTGGAGTACGAAGGCGGGTCCTACGCGCTGGTCGTCCACCTCGCCAACGGCCACACCGAGCGCGTCGCCACCTGGAACGGCCTCCCGGGCAAGGAGATGCACGTCTCCGGCGCGACCGCCGCCTGGAAGAGCGAGATCTCCTCGGTCGTGGTCACGCGTCTGGGCCAGGGTCCGGTCGCGAAGCTCACGACCTAGCCCGACCAAGGCAACGTCATACGTCTTGGTCGCTCCGGCGACCACAACGTATGACGTTGCAGCGGCGACCTAGGCGTCGGAGCTGAAGTTCGGAGCCCAGGGGGCCGAGGCGAGCCCGAGCTCGTCGAGGCGCGCGCCGACGTGCGCGGCCAGGTCACGCAGGGCAGGAACCACCGAGGTCCGGGTCGCCTGGCTGTCCCAGTAGACGCCGATCGCCGCCGCCGGGGGAGTGCCCACCGGCACCATCACCAGACTCTGGACGTACGTCGAGCGGTAGGCGGCCTGGGGAATCCGGGCGTCGACGGTGATGTCCGGGATCACGGCCGGCTCGGCGTTCAGCATCGTCCAGCCGCTGATACACTCGTTGATCGGGAAGCGCTGCCCCTTCCACAAGGGCGCGATGGTGTCCTCGTCGGCGTAGAAGCAGCGGTCGCCGTCACGCAGGACGAACGTCGCGCCCTCGCTGCCCGCGACGCGGCGCGCCGCAGTGCGCGCGATGCGTCCGAGCGTCTCGAGGTCACCAGCCGAGGCGATCTCCGAGCGGACACCCGGGTCCAGTTCCGGGGCGGTCGTCACCCGAGCAGGGTAGCGCGCACCGGGGCCTGTGAGCGGGTCTCGCGCAGAAGCGCGAACCCGCCGGCGACGATGGCGACGACCTCGACCGCAGCCGCGGCCCAGATGTAGCCGCCCTGCCATTTCTCGTGGTCGCCGAAGAGCCCGGCACTGGTCGTCGCGATCGCGAACCCGCCCAGCGTGGACGCGCCGAAGCCCAGGGCGAGGAACGGTGCGAGCCAGTGCTTCCAGGCGATCAGAAGCACCGCGATGACGACGCCGGCCACGATGTTGACGACGAAGAGCGCGCCGATCACGTGGACGTGACGCATGCCGTCGAGCCATTCCTTGAGGTGGATGTACGCCGACACCAGGACGGCGAGGGCGGTGATGATGCGTGCGGTCATGAGGAGTGCTCCGTTCGGGGGCCCGGACGGCCCGTCACCTGGACACACGAGCAGGGGGCTCTTTCGGTTCGGTCAGGGCGTCGACGGCTGGGTCGTTCGCCTGGATCCGAAGGCCGACAGGAACCGGTCGCGGAAGTCGTTCATCGGCAGGACCGGCAGGTCGTTGGCGGGCCGCAGCCCGGGCGTCCAGTCCCAGCCGGAGATCTGCCGGAGGACGGCCGGGTCGTGCGCGATCAACGAGATGGGAACGTCGTGGGAGACGCCGATCCCGCTGACGTTGCTGTTCGGCTGGTGGTCGCCGAGTACGACCATCACCAGCTTCTTGTCGTGGGCGTGGCGCACGAACGAGACCAGGGACTGCAGGGAGTACTGGATCGAGTGCGCGTAGTTGCGCTGCTGGTCGGCCCCTCCGAGCAGCTGGAGGATCGAGGTGTGCGCCGGTGCCATGCCGTCGTAGACCGAGCCGTCGCCCAGCGAGCCCCAGGGCATCAGCTTCGGCAGCGGCGTCCAGGGGGTGTGGCTGGAGACGAGGTCGATCTCGCCCATCAGCGGTCGGTGGCCCGGTTGGAGCTCGTGCTGCGCGAAGGCGCGGAAGGTGTACTGGTCGGGGATCCGCGCGTAGCTGAACCGCGGGCCCCGGTAGCCGACGTTGTGGGAGTTGTACATCTTCTGGAAGCCGTAGAACCGCTGGCCCTGCGTCCAGGCGCCGTCGTCGGAGGGGATGTCGCTGACCGTGCGCCATCCCGCGCGGCGGAACGCCTGCGAGAGGTTGAAGCGGGTCCCGTCGACGACCTCGTCGTAGCGCTGCTGGGAGTCGATCCAGAGGCCGCTCTGGAGCGTCGAGTGGGCGAGCCAGCTGATGCCGCCGAACGTGGGGGAGCGCAGCCACCCGCTACGCGACTCGAACCCCATCGACGACAGCTGGCCGTCGGCCGTGGTGAGCGTCTGGTCGACTGTCGGCGCGAACCACGACCCGTCGACCGCGACCCGGCCGTAGCTCTCGACGAAGACCAGGAGGACGTCCTTGCCGCGCAGGCCGCGCAGCAGCTGGTAGCCGGGCGTTGCGGCGTAGGGATCGTGCCCCAGAGCCTGCTTGAACGCCGCGCGGTCGCGCAGCTCGACCTGGATCTGGTCGACCTGGGCATGCACCAGCGAGGCGGCCGGAGCGGCGGCGACCGGCGTGCCTGACACCTGGGTCCCGCCGACGCCGGCCACCACCCACAGCAGGGCCAGCGCCACGACGCCGCGCGACCAGGTCCGGGGCGCCCCGTGCGCGGCCCGCCGCAGCCGCAGGGCGGCCCACACGCAGGCCAGGAGGATGCCGGCGAGGGCCAGGGAGGCGCCGCCGACGGCCAGCGCCTGACCGAGCCGGCCCGCCGAGCGGTTGACCAGGTCGAGTCCGGACCCGAGGTAGCCCGGGTCGGCGAGCGGGTTGAAGGGCCGGTCGAAGGCCTCGTAGAACCCCAGGTCGAGGGCCGTCAGCAGGACCGTGGCGGTCAGCAGGAGGCCACCGACGAGGGCGACGACCCGACCCCACCGAGCCGGGAGTACGACGGCGAGCGCGACGAAGACGAGCAGCTCCACCGGGATGCCGAGCAGACCGCCCCACGACAGGTGGTCGGGTCGGCGGGGCACCATGAGGGCGAGCCACACGAGCACCAGGGCGACGGCGTCCACCACGCGGCGTACGACGACCGAGCGCGCCGTCACGTGGTCGTGCCGACGCAGCCACAGCACGACGACCTGGTGGCCGAACGACTCCACGAGCAGCGCCAGGGATGCCAGTGCGAGCCCCCACGACAGCGGCCGAGGGAGGACGTCGGCGGCCACGACCGTCAGCACGATGCCCTGCACGGCGGCGACGACCTTCGCCCAGCGCCGGGTCGGTGTCCGCGCGGTGAGCCACGGCCAGGCGGCGCCGGCGAGCAGCAGGAGGTAGCGGGCCAGTCCGATCAGCAGCACCCACGCGCCCACGACCGGGACGGCGTACACGCTGAGCACGAGGATCAAGAACGCGTCCGTCTCCATGTCGAAGGACGCGCCGAAGCGGGTCACCGCGTCCGTCCTCCGCGCGAGCCGCCCGTCGACGAGGTCCGTGGCGAGGGCCACCGCGGCGAGCGCCACCACGAGCGGACGGGGGACGTCGGCGCTCCACGACTGCACGACGAGGGCGGCGATGCCCGCGGTCATGACGGCGCGGGCGAGCGTGACGGCGTTCGCCGGGCCGAGCCGGTCCAGGCCGTCTCGGCGTACGCCGTACGTCATCAGGCCCCAGGTCGCCAACGCCACCAGGGCGCCGACCACCACGGCTCCGGTGTGCAGGCCCGGGGCCACCGTGAGTACCAGCAGGAGGGCGGCCACCGCTGGCAGTACGGTCAGTGGACCGACTTGAACCGTGCGCACCCTGCCTCCGTATCTCCGGTTACCAGTCATACGAGGGCGGGTCGGCGTCGGTTCAGGAACCAACGCCGGACGTGGAGGGAGCCGACGTGTCACGAACGGCTCGCGCTTACTGGCTGAGTGAGCCCGGGTCCGGGGAGATCCGTCCAGTGGATCTTCCCGACCCGGGTGCGGGTGAGGTGCTGGTCGAGACGCTCGTCTCCGGCGTGAGCCGCGGCACCGAGACCCTGGTGTTTCGCGGGGGCGTGCCGGAGAGCCAGTACGCCCAGATGCGTGCGCCGTTCCAGGAGGGCGACTTCCCGGGGCCGGTGAAGTACGGCTACCTCAACGTCGGCCGGGTCGTCACCGGTCCCGACGAGCTGCGCGGCCGCACTGTCTTCTGCCTGCACCCTCATCAGACGGCGTACGTCGTGCCGGTCGAGGCGGTCACGGTGGTCCCCGACGAGGTCCCCCCGAGCCGGGCCGTCCTCGCCGGCACGGTCGAGACCGCGGTGAACGCGCTGTGGGACGCCCGGCCCTTCCTCGGCGACCGTGCCGCGGTCGTGGGCGCGGGCATGGTCGGTCTGTGCGTCGCCCGCCTGCTGAGCGGTCTCCCGGGCGTCACCGTGACCGTCGTCGACACCGATCCGAGCCGGGCGGAGACGGCCGAGGAGCTGGACCTGCGCTTCGCCCTGCCGGAGGACGCCCCGGGAGACCTCGACCTCGTCGTGCACTGCAGTGGCTCGGGCGCCGGTCTGCAGACCTCGCTCGAGCTGCTCGGGCCAGACGGGATCGTCACGGACCTGAGCTGGTACGGCGACGAGCCGGTCGAGCTCCGGCTCGGCGGCCGCTACCACTCCGCCCGGCTGGGTGTCCGGGCCAGCCAGGTGGGTGAGGTCGCGGAGGCGCGTCGCGGCCGGCGTACCCGTGCCGAGCGGATGGCCCTGGCCATGCGGCTGCTGGCAGACCCCGCGTTCGACGCGCTGCTCACCGGCGACTCGGCGTTCGAGGACCTGCCCGAGGTGATGGGGAAGCTGGCCTCCGGATCGCTGCCGGCGCTGTGTCACACGATCACCTATCGGGAGCGTTGATGTTCGAGGTCACGGTCAGCGACCACATGATGATCGCGCACAGCCTGCGCGGTGAGGTGTTCGGTCCCGCGCAGGCCCTGCACGGCGCGACGTACGTCGTCGAGGCGGCGTTCGCCCGCGACGGTCTCGACTCCGACGGCATCGTCGTCGACATCGGCGCGGCCGGCGAGACCCTGCGAGCCGTCCTCGCCGACCTCACCTACCGCAACCTCGACGACGTCGAGTCGCTCGCCGGCGTGAACACGACCACCGAGGTGCTGTGCCGCGAGATCGCCGACCGCCTGGCCGCGCGGCTGCGCGACGGCGCGCTGGGGGTGGCCCCTTCCGACCTGAGCCGGATCCGGGTGACCTTGCGGGAGAACCCGAACGCCTGGGCCAGCTACGAGCGTGCGCCGTGACGACCGTGTACGCAGTCGTCCCCCAGGGGGTCGACGACCCCACGCGGCCCAGTGGCGGCAACGTCTACGACCGGCGGGTGCTCCAGGGTCTGGCCACGCTGGGCTGGTCGGTCACCGAGCTCCCGCTGGTCGGGAGCTGGCCGCGGCCCGAGCCGATCGACCTGCTCGAGCTCGACACCCTGCTCGTCGGGATCCCCTCGGGCTCGGTGGTGCTGGTCGACGGGCTGATCGCCTCGGGCGCCGCGGAGGTGCTGCCGCGGTACGCCGCGCGGCTGCGGGTCGTCGTCCTCCTGCACATGCCGCTGGGGCCTGACCGGGGTGAGCGACACGTGCTGGCCTCAGCGGCCGCGGTGGTGACGACCAGCGACTGGTCACGTTCCCGGGTCCGCGTGTGGTACGGCCTGCGGGACGTGGCCGTCGCGCTGCCGGGCGTGGACGCTCCGGGCCCGCACGCCGGCGACCTGGGCCCGCACGCCTCCACCGGGGGTGGCACGTCGCTGCTGTGCGTCGCCGCGGTCCATCCTGGCAAGGGCCACGACCTGCTCTTCGAGGCCCTCGCGGAGCTCGGTGACCGGGCCTGGACCCTGACCTGCGTGGGGTCCCTGGAGATCGACCCCGGCTACGTCACCGCGTTGCAGACCCAGGTGTACGCGCGGACGTGGGAGCGTCGGGTGATCTTCACCGGCCCGCTGACGGGTGCCGCCGTGGCGTCGGCGTACCACGCGGCGGACCTGCTGGTGCTGCCGTCGCGCTCGGAGAGCTACGGCATGGTGGTCGTGGAGGCCGTGGCGCGCGGCCTCCCCGTCGTGGCCACCGCCGTGGGCGGCGTGCCCGAGGCCCTGGGTGGAGCTCCGGCAGGAGCCCTCCCGGGGCTGCTGGTGCCGCCCGACGACCCCGCCGCGCTGTCGGGTGCCCTGCGCGCCTGGCTGGACGACCCGGGCCTGCGCGAACGGCTCGCGGACGTCGCCCGGAGTCGGCGTTCCACCCTGCGGAGCTGGGCGGCGACGTCGTCCGACATCGACACCGTGCTGCGGCGGGTGGCGATGTCGTCCTATGTCGGAGTCGCCCGATGAGCCGGCTGTGGGCGCGCTCGCGGGTCGCCGTCGGCGTCCTCGTGCTGGTGGTCCTGCTGTGGCGCTTCGGCACCGGCCCCTTCGCCGACGCCTGGCGGCTGACCACCTGGCAGTCCGTGCTCACCGCCCTCCTGCTCACGGCGATCGCCACGGTCGCGAACGCCTGGCGCTGGCGCGTGGTGGCGCGCGCCCTGGGCGCCCCGCTGTCCGTGCGCGGCTCGATCGCGGCGTACTACCGGTCGCAGTTCCTCAACGCCACGCTGCCCGGAGGCATCCTCGGCGACGCCCACCGCGGGGTGCGGCACGGGCGCGCGGCCGGCGACCTGTCGGTGGGCCTGCGGGCCACGGTCTGGGACCGGGTCACCGGCCAGCTCGTGCAGGTGCTCGCGCTTTCCCTTGCCATCGTGGTGCTGCCCACGCCGCTGCAGACCTACGCGCCGGTCGCGGTCGTGGCCGTCGCGGTCTGCGTCGTCGCCGGCTGGGCCCTGGTCGCCCGTCGTCCGGCCACGTCGTTCGTCGGACGCGATCTCCGCGTGGTCCTCCGGCCTGCCGTGTGCGGGCGGGTCATCGTGGCGTCGGGCATCTCCTCGGCCGCCCACGTCGGGGTCTTCCTCGTGGCGGCGGCCACCGTCGGCGTGACGGCCGGCCCGGCCGACCTGGTCACCGTCGCGCTCGCCGTCCTGGTCGGCTCCGCCGTCCCCCTGAACGTCGCGGGCTGGGGTCCTCGCGAGGGCGTCACCGCGGCCGTGTTCGCGCTCGTGGGCCTCGGGTCGGCGACCGGGCTCACGGTGAGCGTCCTCTTCGGCGTCCTGGCGACCGTGGCGACGGTGCCGGGGATCGCGGTGCTCCTCGCCGACGTCGAGGCGCGGCGGCGCCGTCCGCTGCCGGTGGCAGAGTCGACTCCTGCGCTCGAGGAGGCGGCCCGTGCCTGAGCAGCGTCCGTACACGGTCCTCTCCTGCAGCATGTCCATCGACGGGTACATCGACGGCGCGAGCGAGAGTCGGCTGATGCTGTCGAACGACCTCGACTTCGACCGGGTCGACCAGGTGCGGGCCGGGATGGACGCGATCCTGGTCGGGGCGACGACGGTGCGCAACGACAACCCGCGCCTGCTGGTCCGCGACGAGGCGCGACGCCGCGAGCGCCTCGACCAGGGCCTGTCGGAGCAGCCGGTCAAGGTCACGGTCACCCAGCGCGGACTGCTCGACATCTCGCAGCGGTTCTTCGCCGACGACGGTGCGCGCAAGCTGGTCTACGCCAGCTCCCGCGTCGCGCCGGAGCTCGAACGCCGCCTCGGCGCTCGCAGCGAGGTCGTCGACGCAGGCGACCCCGTGCCCATGACCGGGCTGGTGCGCGACCTCGGCCGGCGCGGTGTGGGCCGGCTGATGGTGGAGGGCGGCGGCGCGGTGCACACGCAGTTCCTCGCCGAGGACCTCGCCGACGAGCTGCACCTGGTGGTGGCGCCGTTCTTCGTGGGAGAGCCGGCGGCGCGGCGCTTCGTGGGCGAGGGGCACTTCCCCTGGCACCCCGGGCGCCGCGCCACCCTGGCGGAGACGAGGCAGCTCGGCGACGTCGTACTCCTCCGCTACGCCCTCTCCGACCGCTTCGAGGACGCGTAGTCGCGGGGGCCACCTGGGCCGGGAACTGCGGGAAAACGCGGACGAATCGGGTGGTTCTCCGGGCGTGTCGCCGATTTCGTCCGCGTTTTCTCGAGGAACGCCGACCCGCAGGAACGCCGGCTCGGCGGAGGCGGGGAGGCTAGAGCTTGGCGTGCGCGCCCGTGGGACGAACCGTCTCGGGAACGGCGTCGGGGTCCTCCAGCATGATCACCAGGCCGATGACGATGGCCAGGATCTCGACCGTGGCGGCGGAGAACACCGAGAAGCCGGCCCAGCGCTCGTGGTCGCCGAAGAGGCCGATCGTGCTCGCCATCGTGAAGGCCCCCAGCGTGGCCGCGCCGAAGCACGACGCGAGCGCACCCGCGGCGGGGTGGCTCCAGCGGAGCAGAAGGGTCGCGATCACGAGGCCGCCGGCGACGTTGACCAGGAACGCCGGTCCGATGACGTGCACCGACCGCATGCCCTGGAACCACAGGGTCAGGTGGATCGCCACGGAGGCGAGGACGGCGAGTGCCGCGAGATATCTGAGGTTCATCGTGTCCCCCTCCGCCCCCACGGTGGTGACTTGCCCAGAAGCACGGGACCGGCCCCCTGCCGGTTCGGTCGCGCTGGGAAAATCTTGGCCGATCAGAGCTCGGCGTGTGACCAGAACGGCCACAACCTTTGCCTTGGCGACCCGACACTAGGCTGCGTCACGTGAGCCAGAGCCCGCCCAGCGCGGTCGACATCGTCGAGCGGATCGCAGCCGGCGTCACGTCGGCCGAGGCGGAGGTGGATCGCTCGCTGACGGCCATCGCGGACCGCGATCCCGCCCTCAACTCCTTCTCCGTCGTGCTGGCCGACCAGGCGCGCGAGCAGGCGAGATACCTGGCGCTCGGTCCCGGAGACGGCACCGGACCGTTGTACGGCGTGCCGGTGGCGATCAAGGAGGAGCTCGACGTCGCGGGCTGTGTCACGACGTTCGGCGGACTGGGCAACAGCACCCCGGTCGCCGAGGACGGCGAGGTCGTACGTCGGCTCCGCGCGGCCGGTGCCGTGATCGTCGGCAAGACCCGGATGCCGGAGTTCGGCTCGTACCCCTACACCGAGTCCGCGGCCGGCAGCTACACCCGCAACCCCTGGCGTCCCGGGTTCTCGCCGGGCGGGTCCAGCGGAGGCTCGGCGGTGGCGGTCGCCGCCGGCATGGTGCCGGTCGCGATCGGGGGCGACGGCGGCGGCTCGATCCGGATCCCGTCGGCCTGGTGCGGGCTGTTCGGCCTCAAGCCGCAGCGTGGCCGGGTCACCAGCGCACCGCACGAGCACCTCTGGTGGGCCCTCGGCACGGCGGGTCCGCTCACCCGCACGGTGCTCGACTCGGCCGTGGTCTACGACGTGATCCGGGGCCATCTCCCCGTGGATCGCTGGCAGGCAGGCGAGGTCGGCTCGTTCGTCGACGCCGCGCGCCGCTCCCCGGGGCGGCTGCGGATCGGGTGGAGCGTGACCCCGCCGACCAAGGGGCTGCGCCCGCACGACGACCACGTCGCCGCCGTACGCGAGACCGCGCGGCTGCTGTCCGACCTCGGCCACGAGGTGCACGAGGTCGACCCGCACTACCCCGATCCGAGCTCGGCGTTCGTGCCGCAGTTCTTCGGCGGCATCCGCACGGAGGCGGCCCAGGTCGAGCACTACGACCGGCTCGAACGGCGTACCCGGGAGACCTGCCGGCTCGGCTCCTGGGTCACCCAGCGGGTCATCGACGCCGCGCTCCGGTCGACCGAGCGCATCTCGGAGAAGGCGAACCGCGTCTTCGACTCGGTCGACGTGCTGCTCACGCCGTCGACCGCCCACCGACCGCCGCGCGTCGGCGTCCTCGACGGCACCGGGACGGTCCGCGCGTCGCTGAAGTCGCTGCCGGCCATCACCTACGCCGCGATCTGGAACGTCGCCGGCAACCCGGCGTGCTCGGTGCCGGCCGGGCGCGGCACCGACGGCCTGCCCGTCGGCATCCAGCTCGTCGGGCCGACCGACGGCGAGGAGGTGCTGTTCAGCCTGGCCGCACAGCTCGAGGCGGCCCGACCCTGGCCGCTCGTCGCGCCGGCCTGATCTATCCGGTCCCGGCTCTGGCTCGGTCGGCGCGCGCCACCAGCACGGAGCGCTCGGCCTCGTTGGCGGTCAGGGAGGCGGCCCGCTCGAACTCGTCGGCCGCCTCACCGTCGCGCCCGGCGCGCGCGAGGAGGTCGCCGCGCACCGCCGGCACGAGGTGGGATCCCACCAGGGCCCGGTCGTCCGCCACGCCCTCCAGCACGGCCAGGCCCTCCTCGGGACCGTAGGCGCGCCCGTGGGCGACCGCGCGGTTGACCTGGACGACGGGGTTGTCGCCGAGTCGGACCAGCACGTCGTACCACTGGGCGATGGCGCGCCAGTCGGTGTCGGCCGCGGACGACGCTCGCGCGTGGCAGGCCGCGATCTGGGCCTGGACGACGTAAGGGCCGGCGGGCCGACCGGCCGCCGCGGCCTGCATCGCGCGCTCCAGCGCGGCCAGTCCACGGCGGATCAGCAGCTCGTCCCAACGCGAGCGATCCTGGTCCTCCAGCAGGACCGGTCGCCCCTCGGCGTCGGTGCGCGCGTGCAGGCGGGACGCCTGGAGCTCCATCAAGGCCAGCAGACCGTGCACCTCGGGCTCCTGGGGCGCGAGCCCGGCGAGCATCCGGGTCACCCGGATCGCCTCGACGCAGAGGTCGGGACGTGACCAGTCGGCACCCGCGGTCGCGGTGTAGCCCTCGTTGAAGATCAGGTAGAGCACACCCATCACGTCGTCGAGTCGCTGCTCGCGCTCCCGCCCGACGGGCAGGTCGAAGGACTCGCCCTCCAGCGTCTTCTTCGCTCGCGAGATGCGCTGGCCGACGGTGGCGTCCTTGGTGAGGAAGGCGCGGGCGATCTCCGGCACGGTCAGCCCACCGACCAGCCGCAGGGTCAGCGCCGCCCGGCTCTCGGGCGACAGCGCCGGATGGCAGGTCAGGAAGATGAGCCGGAGCACGTCGTCGTCGATGTGGTCGACGAGCGCGTCGAGGTCGGGCATCTCCACCTCCTCCTGCTCCAGGGCCTGGCCCAGCTCGGTCGTACGCCGGCGCAGCGTCTCGTTGCGGCGGAACTGGTCGACGGCGCGCCGCTTCGCCGTCTGCATCAGCCACGCCGCGGGGTTGTCGGGGACGCCGGACTCCGGCCACTGCCGAAGCGCGGCGACCAGTGCGTCCTGGGCGAGGTCCTCGGCCAGGGACAGGTCGCGGGTCATCCGGGTCAGGGCCCCGACGAGCCGGGCGGACTCGTCGCGCCAGACCCGCTGGACGGCCTCGTGGGTGCTCCCTGCCTCGCTCACACGGCGAGCGTAGGCGTGGCCGCCCCCACGCGTCAGACCCCTCCTCTCGGTCTCGGTCTCGCCCGTACGTCGGACGGCCGGCGCCGCTTTCGACACGCCCGCAGCGAATTCCTCAGGCGTCCGACGCCCCGGGGGAGAAGCGGTCCAGCAGCTCGTCGACGTGGCCGCCGGTAACCTGCCGGCTGCTCTCCCAACCGGTGACGACGAGCAGGAACCGATCGCCGTCGAGCTCGCGCAGGTCGAGGTCGGTGAGGGCGCGGACGGTCGCCGTACGCGGCACGCGTCGCAGCAGCGCGATCTCGCCGACGAGGTCGCCGGGCCCCACCTCGGCGATCCGGCGGCCGTCCCCGAGCACCTCGGCCGTGCCGCGCTCGATGACCAGGCACCCGTCGGCTTGGTCGCCCTGCGTGTAGAGGGTCGCGCCCGCCTCGACTCGGCGGGGACGCAGCCCGGCCGCCAGCTGCTCGAGCGCGGGCAGGGGCAGCGGGTCGAACACCGACACCGTGCGCAGCAGGGCGAGGTCCTCGTCGCGAGCCGCCATGGACTCGTCGAGTCTACGCAGCGGCAGCCAGCAGAGCACGACCAGCACGGGTGCGAGGGCTCCGACCAGGAGGAGCGCCGGTCGCAGGGCGGTCGCCGACGAGAGCCACGCCGCCAGGACCGAGCCACCCCCGACCGCGAGTCCGCCGAGGCACTCCAGCAGTGCGAACACCCGGGCCAGCGCGCGCTCCGGGACGAGCCGCGCCACGAGCGTGAACAGGCCGACGTCCACCAAGGCGTTGCCGACGCCGATCAGGGCGAACAGGCTGAGCGCCGCGCTCTCGTGGGGCACGGCCGCGAGGATCGCCAGCGGTGCGCCCCACAGCGCGACGCCGATCCCGAACCAGAGCGCCAGCCGACGGTTGCCGACGAAGACCGACGCGAACAGGGACCCGACCACCGCGCCGGCGCCGATCGCCGAGGTGAGCGTGCCGACGCCGGGCTCGCCCATCCCGAGCAGGTCGACCGCGACCAGCACGCTGAACACCGACACGGCACCGCGGGTGACGACCTGGACCACGAGCAGGCCCGACAGCACGCGCATCGGCCGCGAGCGCCACGCGACCTGGGCGCCGAGCAGCAGACCGCTCGCCACGGAGCCGCGGACAGCAGGCGGCTCCGGCTCCTCCACCCTGAGGCGGACGGTCGACGCCGCCGAGAGCCCGGACACCACGGCGACGGCCACGAACCCGGCACCGGTTCCGTCAACGGCGAGGAGTGCCGCCGCGACAGCAGGCCCGACCAGCGTCGAGATCGAGTCGAGCAGGCCGCGTACGACGTTCGCCTGGGCGAGCTCGGTCGGGGTGTGGCAGAGCAGGGGCAGGAGGGCGGAGTTCACCGGTCGGTAGAGGAGAGCCGCCGCGGTGGAGAGGATCGCGAGCGCGTAGACGGCCACCTCGCTGCCGCCGGCGGCAGCGATGACGGCGATGCCCGTCGCGGTGGCGCAGCGGGTGACGGAGACCAGGGTGAGCACGACGTCGCGTCGCCATCGGTCGGCCACCGCCGAGACGAACGGCGCCAGAAGGGCCGACGGCAGCATCCTCAGGAGGGACACCAGGCCGACCGCGCGAGCCCCACCGTGGTCGAAGGCGTAGACCGAGAGCACGACGGTGAAGGTCCACTCGGCCGTGCAGGCACCCGCGAAGCCGAGCTGGATCCGGCGTACGGCGGGACTGCGCGCGCTCGCTGCGAAGGCGTGCGCGGCCATGCGCAGGCGACCCCCGTTGCTCCCCGTCACCTGCCGCAACCTAGTGCCGCAGACGGCGTCGGGCTACGGTGCGCAGATGCGGGAGCGCCCCGCGCTGTTTCTCGGGCTGCTCGCGGACCAGCCAGAGCTCATCGCGGAGGTGGGCGCACTGCGGTGGCGCGCGGCCGGATCGGTGGGGACACCGGGGCCGTGGATCCAGGACACCGCGCGGACCGCCGGTCGTGACCGGCTTCCGCTGACGTTGGTCGCGATGGACCTGGACGGCGACGTCATCGGGGCCGTGACCCTCGACTCCGATGCCGACGCCGACTGCCAGGCTGGTGGATCCCGCACCCCGTGGGTCCTCCGGATGGTGGTGCGGCCGGGCGAACGCCGCTGCGGCGTCGGACGGCTGATGGTCGCGGCCCTGGAGGACCTGGCTCGTGAGAACGGGCACGACGAGCTCTGGGTGACGGCCGCCGGCGACGAGGTGGAGTTCTACCGCCGCTGCGGCTGGGAGCCCGACGCGCTCGACGCGGCCACCGCTGGCAGGACCGTCCTCCGCAAGCTCGTCACAGCCACCGGTTGACGAGTCGCGTCGAGCGCCCACCCGGGACTGCGCGGTACGCAGGTGTCATCGGGTGACACCGTCGTACCGCACTGATGGATTCAGGGTCGCTACGGCGTCAGCTGGCCTTCTTCTTGGCGGCCTTCTTGGCCGGCGCCTTCTTGGCAGCAGCCTTCTTCGCCGGCTTCTTCGCGTCGGAGTCGCTCGACTCTCCGCGAGCGGTCTTGGCGGCGTCCACCGAACGCTGCAGTGCCGCCAGCAGGTCGACGACCTCGCCGGAGGACTTGGTCGAGGTCGGGGTGCGCTTGACCTCGCCACCCTCGATCTTGGTCTTCACCATCTCCTCGACGGCCTCGGCGTAGTCGTCCTCGAACTCGCTGGGGTCGAAGTCGCCGGCCAGGGTCTCGACGAGCATCTTGGCCATCTTGACCTCGGCGTCCTTGACCTCGCCGGTCTCGACGGAGAATTCGGGCGTGCGCACCTCGTCGGGCCACATCATCGTCTGCAGCACGATCACGTCGTCGCGCACGCGCAGCACCGCGACCGTCGTTCGCTGTCGCAGCGCAACCGTGACGACCGCCATCCGGTCGGCGTCCAGGAGGGCCTGGCGCAGGAGGGCGTAGGGCTTGGCGCCGGTCTTCTCGGGCTCGAGGTAGTAGCTCTTCTCGAAGAGCATCGCGTCGATCTGGTCGCTCGGGACGAACTTCTCCACCGAGATCTCCCGCGACGAGGCACTGGGCAGCGAGGCCATGTCGTCGTCGGTGAGGATGACCATCTCGCCGTCCTCGGTCTCGTACCCCTTCGCGATGTCGGCGTAGTCGACCTCCTCGCCGTCGATCGCGCAGACCCGCTGGTACTTGATCCGGCCGCCGTCGGTGGCGTGCACCTGCCGGAAGGAGACGTCGTGCGACTCGGTCGCGGCGTACAGCTTCACCGGCACGCTGACGAGCCCGAACGACACCGCGCCCTTCCAGATCGCACGCATCTCATACCTCCGTGACTGGTCGCGTCCATCCGACTATCGGTCCAGTATCCGGGACTCCGCCCCCGAACGCACGCGACAACAGCTGGGGCCCCGTCGATAGTACGGATCAGAATGCCGCTCTTGAGGCGCCTGGAAGCGGCTGGATGATCCGTACTATCCGGCCCTGTCAGGATGGCGGACATGCGTCCCATGCTCGCGACCCGCGGCACGCACGTGCCGGACGGCGATGAGTGGCAGCACGAGGTCAAGTGGGACGGCATGCGGGTGCTGGTCGACGTTCGTGCAGGGGCGGCGCGTCTGTTCAGTCGCAACGAGAACGACGCGACCGTCTCGTTCCCCGAGCTCGTCGACCTACCCGCCGACGACGTGCTGCTCGACGGCGAGGTGGTCACGTTCGCCGAGGGGCTCCCGAGCTTCGCGTCGCTCGCCGAGCGGATGCACGTCTCGCGCGCCGACCGGGCGCTGCGGCTGGCCGAGCGGATCCCCGCCACGCTGCTGGTCTTCGACCTGCTCCGCGTCGGCGACCGGGACGTGATGGACGAGCCGCTGAGCGTACGACGAGAGCTGCTGGAGGACCTCGACCTCAATCACGACCGCTGGCAGACGCCACCGGTGTACGCCGACGGGCCGATGCTGTTCGACGCGACGTACCAGCAGTCGCTGGAGGGCATCGTGAGCAAGCGGGTGACGTCGCGGTACCGCCCCGGCCAGCGCAGCAAGGACTGGCTGAAGTTCGCCCACCGCCGTCGGGAGTCGTACGTCGTGGGCGGCTGGCGTCTGGAGACCGACTCCCGCGACCGGCTCGGCGCCGTCCTCGTCGGACAGCCGAGTCCCGACGGACTGCTCTACCGCGGACGGGTCGGTAGCGGCATCGCCGGCCGCAAGGCAGCGGTGCTGCGCGAGGTCTTGTCCGGACTGGTGCGCGAGTCGACGCCGTTCGCCGACGAGGTGCCACGCCTCGACGCCCTGGGTACGACGTGGGTGGAACCGGTGCTGGTGGTGGACGTCGAGTCGTTGGGTCCGTCGGCCCAGGGCCGCATCCGCCAGCCGTCGTACGTCGGCACTCGCGCCGACCTGACCCCGGAGGACCTGTCATGACCAAGCTCGGCCTGCTGTCGGTCGCCGGCGCTGCTCTCGTCACGACCGCGCTCGCGCTCCCCGCACCCGCCCACGCCGTCTCGGGGCATGTCCGCCTCGGCGGCGTCGTGGTCGCCCTGCACGCACACACGCGACAGGTGGTGACCGTCGACCACACTCGCGGCTACCACGCGCACATCGGCTTCTGGGTGCTCCGCCGATGGCCGCTGGCAGCAGGTGTACGAAGTCCGCGACGGCCGGATCGGGTACGGCGGGCTGGCCGCGCCGCGCAAGCGACACCAGGGCAGCGGCACGACGCCGCTCGGCACGGTCCGCCTCATCTCGTCGTTCGGCCGCCATTCACGCGGCCACTCGTGGGACCTGCCGTACCGACGGATCCACCGGGGCGACTACTGGGTCGAGGACAACGGCTCGCGCTACTACAACCGCTACCGCAACAAGGCCCAGGGCGGCTTCCGCTGGTGGCTGCCCTCCAGTGCGGTCAACAGCTCCGAGCGGCTGCGCGACTTCCCCCAGCAGTACGAGTACTCGATCGTCACCAGCTACAACCTCGCTCAGGTCCGGCACCGCGGCGCGGGGATCTTCCTGCACGTCAACGGCAGCGGCGCGACCGCCGGCTGCGTGAGCGCGCCGCGGAGCTTCCTGAAGCGGATGATGTGGCGCCTCGACCCCGCCCGCGTCCCGGTCATGGCGGTCGGCCGGTGACGCCCGGCAGCGGCGAGGAGGTCCGGGTCGAGGTCGAGGGCCGCACCCTCAAGCTGTCCAACCTCGACAAGGTGCTCTACCCGCGTACCGGCACCACCAAGGGCGAGGTGCTCAACTACTACGCCCAGATCGCACCGGTGCTGCTGCCGCTGCTGCACGACCGTCCGGTCACTCGGGTGCGCTGGCCGAACGGCGTCGAGAAGGCTCGCTTCTTCGAGAAGAACGCCCCGGCCGGTACGCCGCGCTGGGTGCGCACCGCCGACGTCCCGACGACCGGCTCGCGCGGCGACAGCCGGCACGGCGACCGGCTCGTGTTCCCGATCATCGACGACCTCGCCACGCTCACCTGGGCCGCCAACCTCGCGGCGCTGGAGCTGCACGTCCACCAGTGGACCGTGGACGCGAAGGGCAAGCCGCGCGCCGCCGACCGGATCGTCATCGACCTCGATCCCGGCGAGGGCGCAGGACTGCACGAGTGCTGCCGGGTCGCTCTCCTGGTCCGCGACAAGCTGGCCGACCGCAAGCTCGACCTTCGGGCCGTGACCAGCGGCAGCAAGGGGATGCACCTGTACGCCGTACTCCCGCGTCGGCAGGACTCCGAGAAGACCTCGCAGACCGCCAAGGACGTCGCCGAGGAGCTGCAGTCCCAGCACCCGAAGCTGGTGACGGCCACCATGACCAAGGCCAAGCGGTCGGGGAAGGTGTTCCTCGACTGGTCGCAGAACGCCGGCTCCAAGACCACCGTGTCGCCGTACTCCCTGCGCGGGGTCGAGCTCCCGCAGGTCGCGACCCCGGTCACGTGGGACGAGGTGGCCGAGGGGGCGGAGGATCCGTTGGGGCTCGAGCAGTTCCGCTACGACGAGGTGCTGGCGCGGGTTGCCGAGCACGGCGACCTCTTCTCGGCCTGATCCGACACTGACTGCCCCGTCGTTGCGATTCCGTGCATCTTCTGTGACTCGCTTGTTGCCGACGATTTCGTAGGTTGGAGGTGCCCGGTCCAGCGCGCTCCGCACGATGGATCGGAGGCCGCCGACCGCCGGGGGGTGGGGTCGGCTGAGCCCGTGGAACCGCCCGTAGTCCCCGCTGCGGGCGGAACCACGCTGCCCTCATGACTGCCTTCTGGTCGATCGGACACCTATGCTCCGAGCGTGCCGGAACGCGTGCTGCTCGTGGAGGACGAGCCGGACATCGCCACGCCGCTCGTGCAGACCCTCGAGCGCGAGGGCTACGTCGTCGACCAGGCGGCGACCGGTCGTGACGCCATCGCTTCGGTCGGACGCCGTGAGCACGCCATCGTCGTCCTCGATCTCGGCCTGCCCGACATGGACGGTCTGGACGTGTGCCGCAAGCTCCGCGGATCCGGCTACGAGGGCGCGATCCTGATGCTGACCGCGCGCGGGCTGGAGGTCGACCGGGTCGTCGGGCTCGACGCCGGCGCCGACGACTACCTCGTGAAGCCGTTCGGCCTCGCGGAGCTCCTAGCCCGCCTGCGCGCCCTGCTCCGGCGTACCACCGAACGGGCGTCAGGACGCACCGAGGGCCGCCGGCTCGAGGTCGACCTCGCCGCGCACCGCGTCCATGTTGGCGGTCAGGAGGTCGCGCTGACCGGCAAGGAGTTCGACGTCCTCGCGGTCTTGGCCGCGCATCGGGACCGGGTGGTGTCGCGGTCCCAGCTGATGTCGGAGGTGTGGAGCGAGGGCTGGTACGGCTCGACCAAGACCCTCGACGTCACCATCGGCCGTCTCCGGCAGAAGCTCGAGAAGGCCGGTCCTGTCGACCGCGTCGTCACCGTCCGCGGCGTCGGTTTCCGCCTCGAGAGCTGACGCCACTCGGTGGTTGAGGAGGGACGAAGTCCCGTCTCGAAACCACCTACCCGAGCATCCGTGCGACCGTCTCCGCGGCGTACGCCCGCATCGCCCGGTCGACGCCCTCCCGGTCTCCGGTGAGCAGCAGGTCGTGCAGCAGCCCGCGCGCGACGGCGAGATCCAGCCGCGCCTGGTCCCGAGCCGCCTCCATGGGTACGCCGCGGGCCGTCCACATCGACTCCAGCGCATCGAGCCACGTCGTCACCAGGCGCTCGCGCAGCTCGGCCGCATGAGGTAGTCCCAGCATCGCGTGGCTGGAGAGCTCGAAGAAGAGCGGCCCGTAGACCAGGGCGTCGTCCGTCACCAGCTCCCAGTAGCGGAGCCCGGCCGCGAGCGGGTCGGTCTCGTGGCGCGCCTCCTCGACCATGCGGGCGAGGGTGTCCCGGGCGCCCTGCTCGACGGTGTCGACGACGGCGGCCAGCAGGCCCTCGCGCGAGCCGAAGTGGTAGATCAGCATCCGGTGGCTCGTGCCGATCGCCTCGGCGAGCGCCCGCAGGCTGGTGTCTCCCACCCCGTACTCGGCGAAGTGGCCGATCGCCCCGACCAGCAACGCGTCCCGGCCAGTGGCGGCCGGGCTCACGACGTCCTCACGCGGCGTCGGCGCCCTCGGCCACCGCGGCGAGCCGCGCGCACTCCAGGTCGACGTACGACCGTGCCTTGCGCCCGGTCAGCGCACCGATCGGCCCGGCGAGCCAGCCGGTCATCTCCAGCTCGAGGGTCAGCCGGCTGCCGGTGCTCTCAGGTACGACGGCATGGCGGCCGACGATGCGAACGCCGGGCTGGCGAGACTCCCAGGCGAACGTGCGTCCCTCCTCGAGCGCGGTGACCGTCCAGTCACCGGCCGCGAGGCCCTTCTGCTTGACGTGGGCCGAGTCGCCGAGGGTCAGGTCGCCGACGGTGTCGCGGCGTACCTCCTCGTAGACCTCGATCCACTCCGGCCACTTCTCGATGTCGGTGAGCACGGCCCACAGTCGAGCGGGATCCGCCGTGGTGGTCGTGCTGGTCTGGTACTGCATGGTCCCTCCCGGGGTCTTCGTGTGTACCGAATGGTACACATGAGAACAAGGCCCGAGGCAAGGCGTTTTCCGGCCGCTCGGTTGTGACCTCGATCCCACCCAGCGGGACGATCTGCGCCTGAAAGTGCATGAGGGCAAGAGTTCTGCGCCCTCGTCGGCTGGGGTTTCCGCGCCGAAGATGCCTACCGTCTTGGTTGAGATTGCAACCAGCACGAGCGGTTCTCCGATACGCCGAGTCCTGTCCCTCGGGGAGCCGTCCGACCGACCGAGGCCCGATCCGGGCCTCGACGGGACAGGAGTGGGGGAACCACCTTCGGGGTCGCACGACTCCTCGGGGTGAAGCCGCCGTGCCGGCGGCCGGGCACCTTTCGCCCGAACCCGACAGCTCACCTCGCAGGCGTGGGAAGGAATGTCATGTCTAGCACCATGCAGGCGCGCTTCGGCGCGCCCACCCACCGAAGAGCCGCGGCCCGGCTCGTCGTCCTGCCGTCGCTCCTGATCGGCGCCCTGGGCGGCCAGGTCGCGGCGCCGGCCGCCACGGCCCACGCCTCCACACCCCACGCCTCCACGGGCGCAGCGCGCGACTCGAAGGCGCACCACCGCAAGCACCATCACAAGCGCAAGCATCACCACCAGCAGCGCCGCCGTCGTCTCGGGCACTCGGTCGGACGTGAGGAGCGTGCGATGCGGATCGCCGTACGCCAGAAGGGGAAGCCGTACGTCTACGGCGCCTCCGGCCCGCGGGCGTTCGACTGCTCAGGGCTGACGTCGTTCGCGTTCCACCGCGCGGGCTTCAAGGGCATGCCGCGCACGGCCGCGGCCCAGGCAGGCTTCGCCCGGCACATCTCCCGTGCGCGCATGCATCGCGGCGACCTGATCTTCTTCACCGAGGGCAGCGGGGTCTACCACGTCGGGCTGTACGCCGGGTGGTACCACGGCCACCGGATGGTCCTGCACGCCCCGCACCCCGGTGAGCGGGTCAAGGTCCAGCGGCTGTGGACCAGCGGCTGGTTCCCCGGCACCCTGCGGTTCCGCTGAGCCGGAGACTCTCTTACTCGGTCGCGTGCTCGGGCACGTCCGGCCGGGTGTGGTAGTCACTCGCCTCGCTCACCCACCACGCCTCGGTGGTCTGCAGATGGGTAGGCGGATCGAGGGTCCCCGCGCAGATCGACCACCGCTCCGGCTCGTCGGCCGCCTGCCAGAACAGGCTCGACCCGCAGTCTGTACAGAAGCCGTACGCCGCATGCTCGTCGGGGTGGAACCAGCTCAGCTCGCCGGTCACGGCGATGTCGTCGACCGCCGCGGACGTCGCCGCCATGTGGTGACCGGTCCACCGGCGACACCGATGGCAGTGGCAGTTGATCACGTCGCGCAGCGGCCCGGTCACGACGTACGTGACGCCACCGCAGAGGCACTGCCCCCTCGCGCTGTCAGCATCAATCGGCACGCCCCCATCCTCGCGCCTGCGACCAGCTCGGCGCGAGGCTGAATCATCGGTGGTTGAGGAGGTCGCGCTGGCGACCGTCTCGAAACCACCCACGTGACTGAGCGCGCCAGCATCTGGGTGTGGTGAAGGTGGCCTGGAGGGCGACTCCTTCTGGGGCTCCAGCCCGGGTTGTCCACAGTCCGCGCAACGGGACTTCCCGCGCGTGACTGCGCGCCCCTAGGTTTCGGCGCAGCACCTTGGATCCACGTCTCTGTCTCGGGGAGATGCGTTGTCCGTCGTCATGTTCGACACCCACGCCCAGCTGGTCGAGTCGCTCGACCAGCTGGTGCGTGAGGCTGTGCGCCGCGAGGGGCTCGACCCGCAACGGGAGACCGCGGCCGTACGGCAGTTGGCGGAGTCCGTGGTGCGCTCCCACGACGAGCGCAGCCTGACCGGGGTCGTGGCGCCGGTGGGTGACCCGGATGCGCTGGTCGGTGAGCTCGTGGCGCGGGTGGCCGGGTTCGGCCCACTCCAAGAGTTTCTGGACGACCCGTCGGTGGAGGAGATCTGGGTCAACGACCCGTCGCGGGTGTTCGTGGCTCGGCGCGGTCGGCACGAGCTGACCAACCTGATGCTCAGCCCCGGACAGGTCCGCGAGCTGGTCGAGCGGATGCTGAAGTCCTCGGGACGCCGTGTGGACGTCTCGCAGCCGTTCGTGGACGCGATGCTGCCCGAGGGTCATCGGCTGCACGTGGTGCTGGAGGGGATCAGCCGCGGCTGTACGGCGGTCAACATCCGCAAGTTCGTGCTCTCGGCTGCCCGGTTGAACGACCTGGTCGAGCTCGGGTCGCTGCCCGCCCAGGCCGCGGCGTTCCTGGACGCGTCGGTGCGCGCCGGCCTCAACATCCTCGTCGCCGGCGGCACGCAGGCCGGCAAGACGACCATGCTCAACTGCCTGGCCGCGGCGATCCCCGGAGGAGAGCGGGTCATCAGCGCCGAGGAGGTCTTCGAGCTACCGAACATGGGCATAATACAGACATGCGAGCGTTTGTCTACACCCGACAAAGCCTCGACCGAGCCGGCACCAACGCCGCCGTCGAGCGCCAGCGCGAGGACTGCCTCAAGCTCTGCGCCGAACGCAGTTGGGACGTCGCCAAGGTCTGGACCGAGAACGACACATCCGCCTCCTCGCGCAAGCCACGGCCGGTCTACACCGCCATGCTGGCAGCCATCACCGACGGTCAGGCCGACGTCCTGGTCGCCTGGCACGTCGACCGGCTGACGAGGAAGCTCACCGACCTCGAGCACCTCATCGAGCTTGCTCAGACCACGGGCCTCCGGATCGCCACGGTGACCGGCGACCTCGACCTTTCCACCGATGCCGGACGACTCGTCGGCCGGATCCTGGCCTCGGTCGCTCGCGGCGAGGTCGAGCGCAAGGGCGCTCGGCAGAAGCGCGCCCAGCAGCAGGCAGCCCAGCAGGGGAGACCCGCGGGCGGTCGCCGACCGTTCGGGTACGCCGCGGACGGAAGGACCGTCAACCAGGCCGAGGCAAAGCACGTGCGGAAGGCGTACACCGACCTCCTACAAGGCGCTTCACTCAAAAGCATCGCCCGCACCTGGAACGACCTCGGACTCACCACGACAGTTGGCAACGCGTGGCGCCACGACAACGTCCGCGAGGTGCTCAAGAACCCCCGCTACGCCGGCCTCCGGACGTACCGCGGCGAGGTGGTGGGTCCCGCCACGTGGAAGCCGCTGGTCGACGAGGACACCCACGCCGCCGCCGTAGCGCTCCTCTCGCTGCCCGGACGGCGCACCACGGAGACCACGGCTCGCAAGTACCTGCTTCCCGGTCTGGCGCTCTGCTGGAAGTGCGGCAGCGACGTCGCCACCGGACACACCCGCCACGGCAAGCGCGTCTACGTCTGTCGGGCCAACAAGTGCGTCTCACGCAAAGCCGAACCCGTCGACGAGCTGATCGAGGCCGTCATGGTCGAACGCTTGTCGCGCTCTGACGCACGTGACCTGCTCAGCGCCAGCGAAGCACCCGACGTCAACGCCAAGCGGAGTCAGGCGCAGGCCATCCGCGACCGCATCGACGACCTCGCCATCGGGCTCGAGGAAGGCGTCCTCACGCTAGCGGCCGTCAGAAAGTCCAGCGAGCGACTGCGATCCGAACTGGCGAAGGTCGAGGCCGAGATCAACGACTCCGCGCACGCCGATGTCCTGACGTCCATCGTCACCGCCGCCGACGTCACCGCAGCCTGGGAGGCCGCGGACCTTCAGCAGAAGCGCGCAGCAATCACGGTGCTGATGACAATCACCCTGCTCAAGCCCGAGGGTGGCACGCGGACGTTCGATCCGGAGACGGTGCAGATCGAGTGGAGAGCCTGATGGTTCAGCAAGACCGAATGGCCATCTGGTGCACTGACCAGAACCAGCACGCGAGAGCGCTTCTCGGACATGTCCGCCGTGACGGAGAGCGGCTCGTCCCTGTGACAACGCGCAGCGCGCCGGCACCTTGGCCGTCGGGTTCCACGCTGCGAGCAACGTTCGATGATGAGGTGACTGAGTCCGTCGCCCCTCCGACGATGATCCGCAACGCGCCGATCATCAAGGAGGAGGCGCCGGGATACCCACCGAAGTGGCGCGTGCAGTGTCGGCGCTGCGGTCGAGATGTGCCGATCAGCGACCAGAACATGCGCCGTCTATTTGATGCTCTCACCAAGACGCGCGCAGCTGGGTTGGACGTCAGCCTGATGCCTAAGCAGTAGGCTTCACTCTGAGCGGTCGTGGACGCTCTGAACTCCGCGGGCAGGCCCGGCTAGTCGCTGTGGCAGACAACTCCTGCCCGGAGGCCACAATCATGAGTCAGAGCCTGGCTCTCGAAGCACGCAATCGCTACGGCGCCGTCAAGCGCCACCACCCTCAGGATCTCGAGCTGGTCGCTGCGGCCCAGCGCGACTTGGCTGCAGCCAAGATCGAGGACTTCATCCAGCGCACGGTCGACGACGCGCCACCGCTGACCGACGAGCAGCGCAATCGCCTCGCCGCTCTTCTGCGCCCCGTCGCTGGGGGTGGAGATGCGGCCTAGAGACCGAGAAAGCCGGCCCGCGGTCGCCACCACGGAGCCGGCAGGAATCTCGACCACCACGACCAAGATCACCCAAATTGTAACACCGAGTTACACCGTCACGCGGGTTACTGGCCGGGCGGGTGATCTCCGGTGAGCCTCTTGCCTCCCGTCGTCGTCATTCGGCTCGTCTCTGACGAGGATCGTCTGATGGGCGATGTCGACCATGCCGATCGCCATGCGTTGGCTGATCTCGACCGCCTCCCGGCTGGGTCACGGGTGCGTGTGCAGCTCGGTGATCGGGTGTCGCCCTCCACGAGTGCCGTCATCCTTCTCCAGAGCGTCCTGGCGTACCTCGACGTCCAGCTCGAGGGCACCGCTGCTGCGGTCGCTGTCTGGACTCCTGCCGTCCGGTCCGGCGATGTGCTTGGGGGTGTCGCCGATGACTGACGACACGGCCCGTACCTGCCTTCGCCACCCGCCGGAGAGGGTGTGGCACACCGACTGGGAAGGGCACGACGAGGTGTGCCCGGAGTGCGGCGCACCTGGAGAGCATCTGCCACCGCTCGACCCCAGCCAGCCAGTCGAGAACCCGTCTCCGCAGTCCCTGTTCGAACGCGCCGCCGCGTCCAAGGCCTACGACCTCCTGGTGCTCGAGAAGGCCAGGGAGATGGTCCGCGCCAAGCAGTCCGAGGCCGTCGAGCTGCCCTGGCAGTCACGACTCGACTCATTCCTGGCCTGCCCCGACGAGGACGTCTCACACCTCGTGGAAGGCCTCTGGCCCTCCGGTGGACGAGTGGTGCTCTCCGCGGCCAACAAGTCCGGCAAGACCACCATGGTCGGCAACCTGCTCCGCTCCCTCGTCGACACAGACCCGTTCCTCGGGCGGTTCACGGTCGACGGTCCGGTCAAGGTCGTCCTGATCGACAACGAGCTGGACGAGCGGATGCTGCGCCGCTGGCTGCGCGAACAGCGCATCGACAACACCGCCGACGTGTGGGTCTGCCCGCTACGGGGCCAGCTGTCGAAGTTCAACATCCTCGACCCCGCCACTCGGACCCTGTGGGCCAAGTTCCTCGGGCCGCACAATGTGCTGATCTTCGACTGCCTCAGACCAGCACTCGACGCGCTCGGGCTCAGTGAGGACAAGGACGCCGGCAAGTTCCTGGAAGCACTCGACGAGCTGACCACCGAGGCCGGCATCGAGGAGACGCTGGTCGTGCACCACATGGGCCACAGCCAGGAACGCTCCCGTGGTGACTCACGGATCCTCGACTGGCCCGACGCCGTGTGGAAGCTGGTCCGCGAAGAAGACCAGGACGAGGAGGATGACCAGGCAACCCAGCGGCGCTACTTCACCGCTTACGGCCGCGACGTCGACCAGCCCGAGATCCGGCTCGCATTCGACCCCGCCACGCGCCACCTCACAGCTGCCGGCGGCTCACGCCACGACAACCGCGCAGAGCGCCTCATGGTGGCCATCCAGGCCTTCCTCGAGGACAACCCGCAGTCCAGCAAGCAAGCCATCGAACGCGGCATCGAGGGCCGAGCCGTCGACATCCGCAAGGCACTGACTCGACTTGTGAAGGCCCAGATCGTGCTGGTCGAACAGGACGGCAGAGCCCACCGCCACTCCCTCAACAAGGCTGGAGTCGTCCACTCGTCCGATGTCGTCCCGGACGAATGGACGAGTAGGTCGTCGGAACTCGTCCACTCGTCTATAGACGAGGGACGAGGACGACACACCCCGGAGGACCAACCAATCAGCGAACTCGTCCCGGACGAGATCGAGCAGGTGGCTCGATGAGCAGCGTCGGGCAGATGCAGTCCGACAATCCATTCCTGGTCGGCGTGAGGGGTCCGAGTGTGGTTCTGCCGGCGCGAGTGTGCTGGCTGCTCGAAGCCAGATTCGGGTCGGAGCTGGGGCGCCTACGAACGGACCTTCGTGGCGTGGACCAAGAGGTCGCGTTCGCACTCATCGCCGTGCAGGCCGCTGCCAACGCCTTTGTTCCTGTCGAGGAACAAACGTTGGCGATCGAGCGAGAACAAGCCCCACGCTCAGAGTGGCTGAGCACAAGCCAGGCAGCCGATCTCCTGGGAATGAAGGGCTCTCGTGGGGTGGTCCAAGCCATCGCACGAGAGACCCTCCCAGCGGTCAAGGTCGGAGACAGGTGGCGCCTCAGCCGAACAGACGTCGAGAGATACCGAGATGAGAGGACCGCCTGATGGCGAAGATGACCCAAGCAGTGGCCGACCAGGCGGCTCGCATTGGCGACGACCACCAGAAGGCCGTCGACCGGATCATGAATGACGCGAGCCTGTCAGTGGAGGGCAAGCAGCGCGCCGCCGCGAAGATCCACCTGGCGGCCGTCGAGCAGATGCAGACCCTCAAGACCAACTTCCAGGGTGGTGCAGTGATCTCTGCGCAAGAGCTCGGCAAGCAGCTTTTCGGCGCCGACCAGGTCACCGGAGCCGACGCCATCAGCATGAGAGACGCCCACGACCGAGCCGCTCAGATCGAGGGGCCTCAAGATGCCATCGACCTGCTGAACTCCGCACAGATGTACGGCGACGACCACCTCGCACGAGCAGTCGCACACCGGGCCTACAACGAGTCACAGACGCCCCTCTTCGGTCCCGCATGGATGCCCGTCGTCGAGACCTACGCCGCCAACCGCCCCCAGGTCGCTCAGAAGCTCCAGGACTACCACGACGCACGCAGCCAGACCACGGCCGACAACCTCGCTGCCGGCATGGCGTTCTACCTCTCCAAGCCGCCCATCCTCGACCGCTTCCACGACCACCAGATCGCAGCCTTGGCCGGCGAAGGGGAGTGAACCGATGGGTTGGAGCTACCAGAAGCCGCCAGGCTGGACCACCACCACCCGGCGCATCCTCGCGCGAGATGGTCACCGTTGCTACGTCTGCGGAGGCCGTGCGACACAGGTCGACCACGTTGTGAGCGTGAAGGCCGGCGGCTCTCACGACGACAGCAACCTGGCAGCCATCTGCAAGCCACACCATGACGAGAAGTCCAAGCGTGAGCGCCTCGCAGGTATGCGCCGGAAGAGTCGCAAGCGCGAACTCGAGCCACATCCAGGACTGCTTACGCCCGTCCGAGCCCCCAGGGGAGGTAACCCTGACGGGGCCTCTTCTGGGACCGTTGGGGTATAGCGCCTCAGGACCTGCGTGCTCACCGTGCGTCAGTTTCAGGTGGTGACGCATGACGGCCGACGACACCGAAAACGCCGTTCCCACGCTCAGTCAGCGGCCTCCGAAGGGTCTGGGTCGTGCTGGGCGGAGGGCTTGGAAGAGCATCGCGACTCGCTACGTTCTGCGTCCGGATGAGCTGCTGGTGCTTGAAAGCGCATGCCGATGCGCTGATGTGGTGGCGAAGCTGGAGGACGATCTGTCGGGGCAGCCGCTCATCGTGAAGGGCAGCATGGGTCAGGAGCGGGAGCATCCGCTGTTGTCGGAGCAGCGTCAGCAGCGCGCGTTGTTGACGCGGCTGCTGGTTCAGCTCAAGCTCCCCGATCTCGAGCCGGGTGCGGTCGATGACCAGGCGATGGCCCGCAGCGTGAAGGCCCGCGCTGCGGCTCGGAGCCGGTGGGCTCAGCATCGAGACGGGATGGCTCGCTGATGGCGCGGGCACGGGTCGCCGCGCCACGCGCGGCACGCAACCGCTACCAGGAGATGTTGGAACGAGAACGGGCTAGCGCCCGGTCTTGGCCACGGCACGACGCGGCACTTCTCGCGAAGCTCGAGGCCGATGAGCCCGTTGTCACCTGGGCCTACCTGGCAGGCACTCCCGGCAGGGTGGCTCACCTCTGGCCTGATGGATCCGCCGCCCCCCTGCCCCACGGACACCCAGACGCGGTCGCCTTCTTGAACGGAGAACCTGCATGAGCGACTCTGTGGGTTCTGTCTCCGTTGATGTTGTCCCTGATGCGCGTGGCTGGTCGGAGAAGCTGCGTGCGCAGATCCGTGATCAGACGGTCACGATCAACGCGAACGCGGATACGTCTGAGGCTGAGGCGCAGCTCGACGAGGCTGCCCACACGCGGACGGCCACCATTCGCGCCGACACGTCGCAGCTGTCGAAGAGCAACGGCGTTCTCGGGTCGTTCGTCGACCGCCTGGGGCTCCTCCCTGCATTGGCGATCGCTGCCGGTGCCGCGTTGGTGCCGTTGGCGGCGACGTTGGGTGGGATCACGGCTGCTCTCGCGGCGCCACTGATCATCGGTGGCGGCGCGGCGACCTTGTTCGCGTTCCTGGGTGGGTTCGCGGTCAAGGAGACCACAACCCAGCTGAAGAACATCGACTCCCTGCAGAAGAAGCTCGCGGGACTGACGAAGGGCACGAAGGAGTACGCGCAGACCCAGAAGCAGCTGCGGGACGCGCAGGCGGGGTTGACGCCGGCTCAGAAGGAGTTCGCGTCGTCGCTGGCTGGGTTGAAGGGGTCGTTCTCGACTCTTCTGACCGGGCAGGCTGGTCAGCAGCTGTTGGGGACGATCTCGCAGGGCTTGGACCTGTTGTCGAAGTCTCTGCCGTTGGTGGCACCGCTGATCGGGCCGGTGGCATCAGCGTTCGACCAGTTGCTCGGTGACGCCTCGAAGGCGGCGGGTAGCAAGGGGTTCGCGGACTTCGTGTCGCAGGTGGGGCGTCTGGCGAAGCCGGACATCCTCGCCGCCGGCCATATCGCGGGGAACCTGGCGGTCGGTATCGGCGGTCTCCTTGTCGCGTTGGACAAGGGGCTGTCCGGTGGTGTGCTGGGTGGGCTTGAGCGGCTGACCGGGGACTTCGCTGACTTCGGGAAGCACGCCGACAAGAGCTCGGCGTTGCAGGGGTTCTTGGACTACTTCCATCAGGTCGGCCCGCAGGTGGGCCGGACCATCGAGTCGGTGGCCACCGCTATCGCGCACATCGTGCGAGCACTGGCTCCGCTGGGTCCTCCGGTGCTGCGGGTGGTGCAAGGCATCGCCGACGCGCTCTCGAGCATCCCGCCTGGCGCGTTGACGGCCATTCTCGCCGGCACTGCTGGCTTGTCGGTGGCGGCGTATGGCGGGAGGAAGATCGGCCAGATCGGCGGGTTCCTGTCCAACATCCCCGGCGTCGGTGGCACGGGCATCGGGGGCGTCCAGAAGGTGTACGTCGTGAACCTCCCTCCTGGTGGGATCGGAGGTGTCGGCGGCGTTGCAGCGGCCGGACGGACTGCGACCGTGGCCGAGGAAGCAGGGCTAGCCGCCACCGTCGGCGCCAGAGCCGGACTGTTCAGTCGGCTCATCAAGGGCATCGGCCTGGACCTCCCCCTCCCCGCCATCGGCTCCGAGACGGGAACGACTGGAGGCATTCCGAACTACGGGACCAAGTTCGACACTAACCACGTCCTGAGCATGTCGGAGTACCTCAAGCAGGTCGGAGGCACGTCGGGGACGAGCCTCAAGTCCACCGGGACCGCGCTGAACGCCCTGCAGGCAGGTCTCGCCGCTACGTCCCGCGGCTACGACCTGATGGGCCACAGTGCCGCGACCAATTCGGCGTCAGCGATTCGGGCCCTCCGTGGTGTGCAGACCGAACTTGGTCGCTTCCACCCGGTGAGCATCCCCGTGCTGGTGCAGGCGTCGAACGCGATCCACTCGCTCGAGGCTCTCCAGGCCTATCGCGTCCACGACAAGAGCTTCAACATCTACGCCCGCTACCAGGGCTACGAGCGAGCAGTAGGCCCCGGTGGCGGGCGTGGAATGACACCGCCTGGAAGCGGCTCCGGCGGCGGTGCTGGCGAGATCCACACCCACGTTCACCTGAACGGCAAAGAGATCGCGCACGCCATCAATCCATACATGGAGCAGAGCGCCGACAGGGTGTACCAGGCCAATCGCCAGTGGGAGCGGGACGTGAGCGGCCAATGACCGAGACCGAGCGCGACGAGCACCTCGAAGCCATCGTTGAGAACCAGGGGCAGGTCTGCCAGATCCTCGAGAAGCTCGGCATGAAGCTGGGTGAACTCTTCGAGAGGGTCGACGAGCAAGCCACGGCTACGCAGGGACTCGTCGAAGTTCAGGTGCAGATGACCGACCGCATGCTGGGTCTCGCGCAGGGCGTCGAGCACCTCACCGACGAAACCCAACGAGCCATCGACCATTTCGTGTGGCGCGGACTGACAGGCGACGAGCAGGCGTAACACCGAGTTACAGCAACATCCGAAGCACAGTCCCCAGGCTGTGCCACTATGCGCACGTGAGTGGAGAACGCTGATGTCATACACACCGCCCCTCACAGCAACGCTCACTGGAGCGACGCTTCGACAGCTCGCCTACTGGCGGCGACCCACCGCCTCGGGACCGGCTCTTCTCGTGCCGGAGTTTGGCTCTCGGCCGCGTGTCCACTACTCATTCGCCGACGTTGTGGCGCTGCGCACGTTCGTGCGTCTACGCCAATCGGTTTCGCTGCAGGGAATCCGGAAGTCCATCGCCTTCCTGCAGGAGAATCACCCTGAGAAGCACCTGTCCAGGTATGTACTCAGGGGTATCGAAGGGGAGGAGACCATCGTCTGGATCTCATCGGAGGGTGAGTATCTGGACGTCCTTCACCACCCTGGTGACGTCGGCCTGAAGCCGGTCATGGAGAGCATCTTTGATGCGTTCACGACTGAGTCTGGCCGCGAGGTTCCCAAGCTCGACGAGCCAGCTCCTGGCCTTTCGGTGGACCCCGATGTACGTGGCGGCTACCCGGTCATCGAGGACACTCGCATCCCCTACAACGTCATTGCTGGGTTGGTGCACGACGGGCTTCCATCCGACGAGATTCGACTGTTGTATCCGCGCGCGACGGTGGAGAGCATCGCTGGCGCCGCGGCGTTTGACCGATTGGTCGAACGAAACCGCGGAGACCGGCGAAGTGCGCTTGCTGCTGGATGAGGACGTCCCAGAACCCCTAGTCCCGCTCCTCAGGCACCTGCTGAAGGGACACGACGTGTTGCACGTGGCCGACCTCAGTTGGAAGAGCAAGAAGGACGTGAACCTCTTCCCGGACGCAGCAGCGAAACACTTTGACGCCGTGCTCACGGCCAATCTAGGTCAGTTCAACAACCCGACTGAGTGTGATGCCATCAAGCGCTCCAAGCTCCACCACATCAGCTATGAACTGGACAAAGGGCTCGAGGGGTTGGCTCGCGCATCCGCGAGCATCTGCGCGGGGATTCGCGGTGTCATAGCCGAGTTGGAAGGGGCGTCAGGTCAGCGCATCGCGCGCATCCATCAAGTCTCAAAGACTTCTAAGCGATTCACAGTGACGAATCCCGCGAAGACTCCACCCAGCAACTACTGGTGACATGACGACGCCCTCGCCCCCATTCATCTGTGGCTACTCCTCGAGCGTCCCGTAGGTTCTAGCGACCTTGCGGCATGCCTCCGCATGCTCGCCGTCCTCGGGTAGGTGGACTAGGTAGATGGCGTCGTTGTTGGCGTCGTCTCCCAGGAAGCTCATGGTCACCCGACCGCCGTGCGGTTCAAGGCCACGGGACAGATGCCCAAGGTCGAATCCCTCTGTCTTCGGGACGAGTCGCTCCGCATCGCTCATGGGCCGACCATAGACCCGTCACCAGGCGAGAGCCGGCGCGCCGACCAGTCACTCGTCGACCACCACCCCAGTATTCCATCCGCGAGCAGCAGACGGAGGGCGCCGGCGGGTAGCCTTCGGACGTGGTGAAGAAGCCGCGGAACGTCGCGTGGATCGGGTTCACTCGGGAGCAATCTGAACTGCTCGATTTCCTGGACCACCTCGGGAACAACGGATGGGCCCGAAACCCTCAGTCTGACGCACTCATGACGAAGGTACTCGCCAAGTGCGAGGCGGTCGGGCTCACCATTGACCGGGTCAAGATCGCGATGGGATCCATAGGCTATTCCGCACGCTCTCTTCACATGCTCGACCGCTGGGAATGCAAGCGCACGACGGGCAGATTCGGGCGCTGACACATGGTCGCGCCCCGCGGGCATGGGAAGGACCGCGGGGCGCTAGCCGTACAGCTCGCGGGCATGGGGTGATCGCGAGCGCCGGCCTGCTGGAAACGCTATGAGTCGGCTGTGAGGCGGGCGTCCCCAATAGGGCGGAAGCAGACGCACACCCGGAAGGGTGCGGGCGACGCCCTCCTAGTTCTCCAGGATCATCCCGCGAGCCCGGCACACCTCGCGGCATGCCTCTGCTCGGTCCGGGTCATCGGGGAGGTGCAGGAAGTACCTCACGTCATCGGGCGAGGTGCCAAGGAAGCCCATCGCCACTTGCCCGCCATGGGCAGTGACCTCGTGGTTGAGGTCGGCCAGGTCGCATTCGCCGGTGGGGAGGAAGCACTCCAGCTCCATGGTGACGGAGCCTAGCGAGAGCCTCCAGGAGTGCAGTCGCGGCCGAGTGATGGCTACTTGAGGACTCTCAGCAGTTCGGCCTTGCGCATCCGCGAGGTTCCGGTGATGCCTCGTGTCCGGGCCTCTTGACGCAGTTGCGCCACCGTCCAGGAGTCGTCGGGAGTCGAGGATCGATTCAAGAGACGGGACCGTGCCTTGCGTGGCACCAGCGTCAGCGCCCTGGTTGGCAGGGCCACCAGAAACTGTCGTAGCCGCTGCAAGAGGGTCACGACGCGAGCTGGTAACTCCATCGGCCGAACGTAGTTCTCCTGACGTGGTGGGCGCTCCACCCCAAGGAGCGGGGCTCTGGGGGGATGATCGCCCCGCCGGTCTCGGTCTCCGGGGCGGGGCGATCGTCCCCCGTCATCAGGGGGACCGGCCGGAGTGTTCGCGCCGTCACTCGGCCGAGATCAGAGTGCGCTTGCCGGGTGTGTTTCGTCTTCACCCGTCCAGGTGGATCGGAATCCGATGCGCCCCGCGGGCTGCTTGCGCAAAGGAACGCGAGTCCTAGGCCCCGGTCGTCGCGTCTCCAGACGGGGCGTCGCAGACGCGACGACCGAGGCAACTCCGGACGATATGCCTGGTGGTCTGAACGTGTCGATCACAGTTGCGGCACGTAACAGAGACGCCGGCCGATCGTTGTACTGGGTGCCGACGCCCGATCGGGGTAGTCGGAGCGGCGGTCCGCCGCACTCCGTGTGGCGAAGACAGCGCTCCGTGGTAGCACGGGGCTATCACGGAGCGCTGTGACCCCGATCGGTCTGCCACGGGGGAGTGCCGCCCGATCGGAGTGAGCCACGTGGAGAGCGCGGCATCGTCTTCACGCTAAGCCTGAGGCTCAGGGTGCGCAAGGGTCTCAAGGGGTGGGTGAGCAGGCGCCCCCGAGATCGGAGGTCGTTGGTCCGGTCGCCTTCCGTGGGCGCCTGCTCGTCATCACCAGTGAACGCGCTTCGGCCGGGGGGCGAAGCTCACGACAGATCAAACGATCTGTTGGCCCCTGCTGTTACGTCGTGGCGGGTAAAGATGCGCCGCATGGGTCAGGGAGGTCGGCGCCCGAGCGCCGGCCTCCCTGTGGTGGACCGCGGTCGTCAGCTGTGCGCGCCCGCAGGCTGGGGCACCGCGGCCACGGTCTGTCCGGCACGGCGCGAGTGCCAGAATCCGAACCCGACCAGCACCAGCAGTGCGACTGCACCGATCCAGGCGGCGATCGCGGCGTAGCCGGCGATGGTGCCGATGGTGGCGAAGGCGTAGCCGTACAGGAGCAGCCCGCGCAGAGTGTCACCCATGAATAGGGTCTGCCGGATCCCGCCGAGCTTCTGGCAGGCCGGCGTGGCGGCTGCGGTGGGGTCGCTGCACTGCGCGACGTACTGGCCACTGACCTCGGAGTAGGTCTGGCCATTGGCTGCTTCGCTGAGGTGGACCCGGATGAAGTGGTCGGCGTAGGCCTTGGCCTGAGGGCCGGTGGTGAGCGGCTTGCCGGCGTACTTCTCCAACGCTGCCTTGTCGGCGGAGGGGAGGTCGGCCAGGCCCGTCTTGTCGGTCGGCATCGTGATGTGCTGCTGGGAGAGCTGATCGTGGACCTGGTTGCCCACGAAGTTGTGGGCCCAGGTCAGCAGCCCGCCGGCCACCAGCAGGACGGCGACTAGTAGGACTCCGGCCCAGGAGATCAGCTTGTCGAACGTGGCGCGCATGGTTCTCGCCTTTCTGTGGAAGGGGGCCGATCCATCCGGCCCCGATGCATCCAGGCTCGCCGGAGCCACCCTCCGGTGGTCAGAGAACATCGTCATCCGATGTATCTGACCAGGGTCATCGGCGGTCGTGACCAAGGCCCGCCCAGTGCCTCGGCAGCACGGACGCGCTGCCAGCGCGTGGTGACTACGGACTGTGACCAACGGACTGTGACCAAGGCCCAACGGCCGTGTCGCTCCAGACCGCGGCAAGCCGACGGTGGACCGCATGGCCCTCTTCCTGCGTGCGTTCGAGGAGCCGGAGGGCACCTGGACGTGCCGACAAGGCAGACAGGTTCTGGATGCCCATCCGGCGCTGCACGAAGCCGTGACTCACCTGCGCGAGCTCGCTGAAGCACTCGAAGGGCCGGTCCTACTCATTGCGCACCGGCTCGACGGCCGCATCGAACACGTGGCCGAGCTCGATGGGCAAGGACCCGAGTAGGTCTCGTCCCAGTTTCCGACGTCAGTCGCCCCAGAAAGCGCGGGCGTCGTCGCCGACGCCGTACTCGGGTGGCACGTCGTGCTGTGCCCTCGCGCCCGGCAGGCGACCCCGCAGAGCCTTGCGCCCCAGGGGCGACGATGCCGGGAGCGGGCGCCGGCGGTGAAGGTGGCGCGGCTTGCCCTCGTGCACATACACCGCAGCGAGAGCAACGGACCGACCGATGCCCCGATCGGGTGGCGTTCCGTCAGAGGTCGGGTGATGGGCGAGCCAGTCCGCGACAGAGCAGACCCTCACCAGCTCGTCGTTCGTGCAGCCCCGAACCCACCCGGCTGTCTCGTCCTCACCGAAGCGCTCCAGCTCGGCGGCAATGATGCCGCTAGACGTCGTCAACACGTCGCAGAGGCTAGCCCGACCCTGGTCGCCCCGATTCCGACCATGATCGGACCCTCGAGGCGAGCTCTACTCGGCCTCCTCGTCAATTCGGTCGATCGCCCGGACACCCTCGATCCCGCCGAGGACGTTGGGCGCTTGATGGACACCACGACCGCTCAGGGTGAGCAACACGCCCACATCGTCTTGATCGGCCGGACTGAGGGACTGACCCAGCACCCGCTCGGCGCCTGGGGGGTCTGCAGCCATAGCCGTGAGGATCCATCCGCGAGCGCTGCATTCGCGGAGCAGTTCACGCAGCACACCACGGCTATCGCGGTAGACGATATGAAGCCGCGCCGAACCGCCGAGCGTGCCTGGCAGACGCGCGACTAGAGCTGTGAATCCGACGACGATCACGAAGTGCAACACGGTGACCGTGACTGCCAGCTCCCATAGGCCGGCTCCTGCCGCCATGCCGATGGCGGCCGTCTCCCACACCGCTGCCGCAGTGGTGAGCCCTCGAATCGCGCCCTGCCGGGTGATGATCAGCCCCGCACCGAGGAACCCGATACCCGACACCACCTGAGCGGCCACCCGGCTGGGGTCCAGCACGATGTGCGGACCGAGCACGTCGGAGAATCCGTACTTGCTGACCAGCAGAATCAGCGCCGACGACGTCCCGACGATCGCTTGGGTGCGCACCCCGGCGCTCTTCCCACGCAGCTCACGCTCGAGTCCCACCAGAGTGGACAGACCGAACGCCAACAGCAGCTCGAGAATCTGAGTCCACGTCGAAGCCATCAACCCATCATCCCAACACCCCACGGGACGAAGGCAGAGACCCAAGCCACAGCATGACGACGCCCGCTGGCGCTCTCGGAAGCAACCTGCGGGCGTCGAGATTCGGCCGAACGGAGATGCCACATACCCACGGCCGATGCAAGACGATAACAGCGGATCGAGCGACCAACCGTGACTTTGTTCCGAACATGAGCAACGCCCGTCACCCCGGTTGAAACAGGGCGCGGAAGATCCGTGAGGTCCCGCGACAAACATGCATCGTGTAACCGAGCCAACGCGGGATCGTTGTACCAAGTCCTGAGCCTCGGCAATTTAGTTGCCCGGCCTAGGTGTGAGGCGCAGCGCTCCGCGGCAGCATAGGCGGCTGCCGCGGAGCCTGTTGCCCGAGCCGGCGGTGTCACGGGGGAAACGAGATGGCCGCCGACGTCTGGGCCGAACCGCGTGGGAGAACGCGGCGATTCTGAAGGTAAGCCTGAGGTTGAGGGTGCACAAGCGCCTCTAGGGGTGAGAGCACCCCAAGGGGCCGGTGAGCCTGGCTCAGCGTCCTCGCCGAGACCAGCCGAAGCCGCCTCCGAGCAGGAGCAGGATCACGATGATGATCAAGATGGTGAGCAACATGCGCGTCACCCTCGCAGTCGGCGCAGCGCGCCACCACACCCGAATGGGGGCGCGCGGTCAGCGTGAGGACGCCCCGCGGGGGCATGGGTGACCGCGGGGCGCCTGAGCCCCAGCCGATGCGGGGGCAGTCCTTCGCTACTCGGGGTTCTGCGTCTCGTCAGGCTGCGTCGTGTCGGGCTCTGTCGTGTCGGGCGCGGCGTTCGGGTCGATGTCGGGGTCGACGGGGACTGGGTTGTCGCCGGGCTCTTGCGGGGTCGTGGTCATGAAGTGCTCCTCTCAGAAACAGGGGCTCCGATGGATGACGCCCCGCCCGAGTCACATCGAGCGAGGCGCCACCGTTTCCGAGGCCCCTCGGATGCGCCCGCGCGCGGTGTAGAACGAGCACCCGGCAGGCCATCTCAGAGTGCGCTCGACCGTTGTGCTGCCGCACCACCCCGGAAGGTGGATCGTCGGCAAGGAAGCAAGTTCGCACGACAGGTGAAGGGATCCGAGGGCCCCGCACCTGCTCGAGCTGCGGGGCACTCGGCCGCCGAAACCACCGTCAGCGGCGGCCCTGAACCCCGCCTTGTGCGCGCTCGGGCGGAAGGGCCGCCCACAACCTCTCCCGTCCAACGCCGGAGGGGTACACCCCTGGGGGCGGTACGAGGACTGTGCGTGCCCTCACTGATCGGCTGGCGACTCTCCCGAGGCCGGGACCAACACCCACGTCTCGCCGTCTCGGCGCTCGACGCGCCTAATCCACACACGCGGCTCACGATGGCGGCGCAGGTCCTCCGCCCACGCCAGCGCCTCCCCGTCGGTCGGAAGCTCCCGCTCGTCGATGACCTCTCCTCCAGCAGCGACCAAGCGGTAGGAGCGAGTGAACTGTTCGGGTTCGGCCATGGCCCACCATGGCACGGCCACGCAGGGCGCCGTCTCACCCCGAAGGGGCTGACCCTGCACAGGTCAAAGCGCTCATGATGAGCATCAGAAGACCGCGCACTAGCCGCGGCCACGCCCACCAAGGGAGGCTCTCATGGGCGCCGACGACAAGATCGGGAACAAGATCGACGAAACCGCCGGCATGGCGAAAGAGAAGGTCGGCGACGTCACCGACGATCAAGACCTGAAGAACGAAGGCAGGGCGGACCAGGCCAAGGCCAACTTCAAGCAGGCAGCCGAGAAGATCAAGGACGTCTTCAAGAAGTAGTCCGAGCCGCACTCGACGACGCCCGCCATCCTGATGTGGCGGGCGTCGTCGCTTTCTATCCCCAGACGCAGGAGAACCCCCGAGCCGAGTGGTCGGGGGTTCTTCGGCCGCTGGGGGGGTGCGGCCCTGCACGAATCCCTGGGGGGTTGGGACTCGCGGTCACACAATTATTGGCACAGCTCTTGCCAGCCCGCAGGTAAATTCAACGGAACCCTATGTACCTTCCCACGGCTTGAGACACTCTTAAGCCGGGGACGGCCCTGCTGGCTAGCTGGGGGGCATACGGCCAGCAGGGCCCCGAATCTCGAAGTCTCGGGAGCAGAGGCATCGATTCGGGGGTAACGAGCGACACCTCGCTTCCCACTTGAATGGGCAGCGGGGTGTCGTCTCGCCACAGACGAACATGCGTGGTTTGGTTCCGCACGCGCCTGGTCAAGGTCCTAAGACCAGCCGGTTGCCAAGTGTGGTTCGAGGAACCCAATGAAGCCGCCGTGTAACGACGCCCGCCACCTCATCCATCGAGGGTGGCGGGCGTCTTGCCGGTACGTGTGATCGTTCCCCGGCGAGGTCAGGCTAACTGAACTCGTGGAACTCGCCGAGGTCTGCGAGGCGGGTGAGCTGTGCGGCCAATGAGCGCGCCTCTGACGTCGTGAGATGCAGCGTCGTCGCGCGGCGCTCGTCGTTCTCGATTCGCCCGGTCTCGCACCGCAGCTCCACGATCGGCAACGCCGAGTGGGTCCCCGGTTCGTCCTTGGTCAGCAACAGGTCCCAGCTCGCGGATCCCGGACGGTCGACACGAACGCCGTCGTACCCGTGCACGTCGTTGAGCTGATGTCCGAACTCGTCGCCGTGGTGCACGCGGGACTGTTCAGCCGAGTTGCCCTCGTAGATCGCCTGCTTGTGGTCCTGTCGGCACCACAGGGGGCAGCGTTCCGGGAGGCCGTCAAGGTCGAGGAAGCTCATGACCGCGCCTCCTCGACCGCCGCGAGGATCGCCCTGGCGAATGCCTCGGCCTCGTCCAGGCTCATGCTCTCCGGGCAGTGTGCGAACACCGACGGGCCCTCGTCGTCGGGCGAACCGTCCACCCAGCTCGACGCGGCGTGATCCACGAACCAGCGCGGGTCGCCACGCCAGTCCAGATCAGTCGAGGCGCGGGGACGATTCCAGTGGATGCAGCGACCCTCCCAACCCTCAAGGTCGTCGAGGTGCTCCTGCTGGGTCACCGTGCACCACGACGGGCAGGTGACAGAGGTGACCGGGATGGCGCCGGCATAGGTGGTGCTCATGGGTAGGTCCTCTCTACGGAACTAACCAGTCTGTAGTTCCGGCTTGTTTGTGCTCCGCTTCCCGCATCCGGACTGGGTCGCGATGCAGACCCGTCAGTCCGGCCTGGAGGGCACCGGCGAGATCAAGCTGCGCCACCTGGTCAAGGAGAGCCTGCGGATGCGACCCAGTCGCATGATCGTGGGCGAGGTGCGGGCCGAGGAGTGCCTGCGATCTGCTGTTGGCCCTCAACGCCGGGGTCCCGGGCATGTGCACGCTGCACGCGAACTCCGCCCGCGAGGCGCTGGTCAAGATGTGCACGCTGCCCCTGCTGGCCGGCGAGAACGTCTCCGCTCGCTTCGTCGTACCGACGGTTGCGTCCAGCGTCGACCTGGTCGTGCACCTCGGCATCGACCAGCACGGCGTACGCCGAGTCAACGAGATCGCGGGCGTCCCGGGTCGGGTGGAGAACGACGTGATCGAGGTGGAGCCGATCTTCGAGCGGCGTTCGGGAGACCTCCGTCGCGCCGCCGGGACGGCACCGCGGGTCGCGAGCTTCGAGCGAATCGGCATCGACGTCCACGCCCTGCTGCGGAGCGCGGACTGATGGGCGCGCTCGTCGGGCTCGGTGTCGGCATCGGGTTGCTGCTGATCTGGTCGGCGTACGCCGTGCCGCGCGCGTCGCGGACCGGGCAGGGTGAGCGCCAGCTCGCGCAGCTCCTCGCGCGAGCCGGAATGACCCAGGTCTCGGTCTCGTCGTTCCTCACGATGTGCGTCGTCCTCGGCGCGGGCGTGACGATCTTCGCCGAGGTGGCCACCCGCACGCCGCCGGTCGCCCTGGTGTTCGGTGCCATGGCGGGCTACCTGCCCGTGGCGGTCGTGGCCGGCCGGGCCCGGCGACGCCAGCGGGAGTTCGCCGAGGTGTGGCCCGAGGCGGTCGACAACCTGACCAGTGCCGTCCGCGCGGGTCTGTCGCTGCCGGACGCGCTCGGGCAGCTGTCCGTCCGCGGACCGGAGCCGCTGCGGGCGTCGTTCCTGGCGTTCTAGCTCGACTACCAGGTCACGGGTCGCTTCGACGAGACGCTGGATCGACTGAAGGACCGGCTCGCGGACCCCGTCGGCGACCGCGTCGTCGAAGGTCTGCGGGTGGCGCGCGAGGTCGGTGGTGGCGAGCTCGGGCGGCTACTCCGACACCTCGCGGGCTATCTGCGCGACGAGGCTCGCACCCGCTCGGAGCTCGAGGCCCGTCAGGCGTGGGCGGTCAACGGTGCCCGGCTCGCCGTGGCCGCGCCGTGGCTGGTGCTGCTCATGATGAGCTTCCAGCCCAGCGTCATCCATCGGTACGCCTCGCCCGCCGGCACGCTGGTGCTGCTGGTCGCCGCCGGGGTGTGCCTGGTCGCCTACCGGCTCATGATGCGCATCGGTCGCCTTCCCGTCGAGCGCCGGGTGATGTCGTGAACGGGCCCGTGGTCGGCGGACTCGTCGGCGCGCTTGCGGGCGTCGGGCTGGTGCTGGTGCTGACGCGGATCCGCATGGTCAACCGCCCCACTCTCGAGCTGCGTGTCCTGCCCTATCTCCGCGACGTCCCTCGCCTCGGCAGCTCATCGCGCGTCGAGGTGGACTCGTCGCCGGTCTCGGCTGTCGCGGGGGTGTTCGGGCCGGCACTCCGAGCCGCGGCGGACGCCGTCGAGCGGGTACTCGGCGGCTCGTCGTCGGTACGTCGCCGTTTGGGGCGGGCCGCACTCGACAAGACGGTGCACGACTTCCGCGTGGAGCAGGTGGTGTGGGGCATCGGCGGCTTCTCCCTTGTGGCGGCGTACTGCCTGCTCACCGCTCTCTCCGGTCACGGCGACACGTTGTCGGCGCTGCTGCTGAGCGCGACCGGCTTCGCCACCGGGGTGCTGGCCCGCGACACCTACCTGAGCTCCCAGGTCACGGCGCGCGAGCGCAAGCTGGTCGCGGAGTTCCCGGTGCTCGCCGAGCTGCTCGCTCTGGCGGTGGCAGCGGGGGAGAGCCCGGTCGCCGCGCTGGATCGCGTCGTACGCCGCAGCGGCGGCGAGCTCTCGCGCGACCTCGCCGTGGTGCTGGCAGCGGTGCGCACGGGCTCGCCGGTCGGGCAGGCCTTCGACCAGCTGGCCGCGAGCACCGGGGTGTCGTCGGTGGCGCGCTTCGCTCAGGGCGTGGCCGTCGCCGTCGAGCGCGGTACGCCGCTCGCCGACGTCCTGCATGCCCAGGCCGCAGACGTGCGCGAGGCGGGACGGCGCGAGCTGATCGAGGTCGCCGCCCGCCGCGAGATCTTGATGATGGTGCCGGTCGTGTTCCTCATCCTTCCGGTCACCGTCTTGATCGCCTTCTGGCCCGGCGTCATCGGGCTGCACCTGACGACACCGTGACGTCGACCGAGAAGAGGACACCTATGACCCGCACCTTCTACCTGCTCCGCCGGCTGCTCCTCACCGCTCTCGTGGCGCGACGGCGCGACCAGCGCGGCGACGTACCCGGCTGGGTGCTGGTCACGGTGATGACCGCGGGACTCGTCGGGGCGCTCTACGCCCTGGCGAAGCCGCAGCTGTCCGCGATGCTCTCGACCGCCCTGAACAGCGTCCACTGAGCCGATGTCCCGACTCGATCCGTCGGGTCAGCGAGGTGCCGCGGTCGTGGACTTCGTGCTGGTCCTCGTGGTCCTGGTCCCGGTGTTCCTCGGCATCCTCCAGGTCGCTCTGGTCCTCTTCGTGCGCAACACGGTGACGGCCGCGGCGGCCGAGGGTGCGCGGTACGCCGCGACGGTCGGTCGTGACCCGGCGGACGGCGCCGCGCGCACGCGCGACCAGATCAGCGGCGTCCTCGCAGGGCGCTACGCCAAGCAGGTGACGGCGCACGAGGTCGTCGTCGATGGCGTCGCCGCCGTCGAGGTGACCGTCCATGTCGTCGTCCCGGCCCTCGGCCTCGGCGGCCCCGGGGTCTCGCTCGAGGTGTTGGGCCATGCGATCGAGGAGGGGCGATGACCCGGCGCAACCAACGGGGGAGTGCCGTGGTCGAGCTGGTCTGGCTGGGGATCCTCCTGCTGCTGCCGGTCATGTGGATCGTGCTGTCAGTGTTCCAGGTCCAGCGTGGCGCATTCGGTGTCTCGGCGGCCGCCCGAGCGGCGGCTCGCGCCTACGCGCTCGCACCCGACGATGCCGGCGGGCTCGTCCGGGCCCGCGCCGCCGCGACCCTCGCTCTGCGCGATCAGGGCGTGCGAGACGTGTCGCCAAAGGTCACGGTCTCGTGCACGCCGTACCCCGGCGACTGCCATCGAGGCGGGTCGGTGATCACGGTCTCCGTGCGCTCGCGCGTCGACCTGCCGCTGGTCCCGAGTGCCCTGGGTGCTGGTCGCCCGAGCTTCGCCCTCGCCGCCAGCCAGACGGTGCCGATCGGTGAGTTCCACGAGGTGGGCGATGGGTGAGCGACCCGACCAGCGCGGGAGCGCGACCGTGCTGATCGTCGGCCTCGCGGTGGTCCTGCTGATGATGACCGCGGTGGTCACCGACGCGTCCGCGGCGTACCTCCGGCGCCAGGGCCTCGACACCCTCGCCGACGGTGCTGCCCTGAGTGCTGCAGATGCGGCGGCGTCCGGTGCCGAGGCGTACGGCGTCGGGCTCGACGCCGATCTGCACCTCGACCCAGTGCTCGCCCGTGCGGCCGCGTCCGCCTACCTGCATCGGACCGGCGCTTTCGAGCGCTACCCGGGCCTCATCGTGGAAGTGCGGGTCGACCCGACCTCCGCACGGGTGACGGTCGCCGTCCACGCGCCGTTGCATCTCCCGCTCCAGGTTCCAGGTGGTCCCGGCCAGGCCACCATCAGTGCCACGAGCGCAGCCAGCGTCGCTGTCGACTGATAGGCAGCGGGACGTCATACGTTCTGGTCGCCATAGCCACCAGAACGTATGACGTCCTGGGGCGGCCGAGCGGGAAGTCAGACCTCGACGACGGTCTGGTCGACGGTGACGCCGTGGTCGTCGACGATCGTGGTGGTCGCGAGCATCTGGCGGTCGTCCGCGAGGACGAACTCGACGCTGACGACGGCCCCGAGACGAACCAGGTCCCAGATGCGTTCATAGGTGTCGTCACCGTGAACCTGGACAACCCTGCGGTGCTTGCCCGCCATCCGACTCTCCTCCGGGTGGTGTGCGCTACTGACAGCTCAACAGGGGGAAGGAGACCAGGGTAGAGGGTGCAAGGACCGAATGTCGGTAAAGAATTGGCGCGTGCTCACAATGGGCCAGGTGAGGGAGAAGTGATGTCTGTGCCGCCAGAACGCCGCCTGCAGGGCAAGGTGACGATCGTCACCGGAGCCGCCGCCGGGATCGGCCGCGCCACCGCGGTGAGGTTTGCGCGCGAGGGCGCCCGGCTGGTCGCGGCCGACGTCGACGCCGCGGGACTGGAGCGGTTGGCGGCCCAGGTCGACGGCGAGTTCGGCACCGGCATCCACACGGTCGTCGCCGACGTCTCGCAGGACGCCGACGCCCGGCGGATCGTCGACGAGGCCGTCAAGGCGTACGGCGGGGTGGACGTGCTGGTGGCCAACGCCGGGATCATCCCGCTCGGGACCCTCGCCGACTCGACGCCCGACGACTGGGACCAGGTCATGAGCATCGACGGGCGCGGGATGTTCCTGACCGTGAAGTACGCCGTCGCGGCGATGCAGCGGACTGGTCGCGGAGGCTCCGTGGTCTGTCTCAGCTCGATCTCCGGAATGGCGGGGCAGAAGGGTCAGGCGACGTACGGGCCGGCGAAGTTCGTCGCCACCGGACTCACCAAGCACCTCGCGGTCGAGCTCGCCGGGGACGGCATTCGGGTGAACGCCGTCGCGCCCGGCACGATCAACACCGAGCGCGTCCAGCGGCTGCCCGACGAGCCCGGCGGCACGGCGTACCTCGAGGCGATCGTGGCCCAGCACCCGATGGGCCGGCTCGGGGAGCCCGACGAGGTCGCCGCCGCGATCGCCTTCCTCGCCTCCGACGAGGCGTCGTTCATCACCGGCGCCGTGCTGCCGGTCGACGGCGGGTTCCTGGCGCAGTAGGGCACTCCGCCGCCGAGGTTCCTGGGGTTACCATCGCGTTCCTGCGGGTTACAGAGGCCAGGAACACTGCGAAACCCCGCGTACGCGGGGTTTCCGACAACCCCCACCGAACCGATCGGCAGATCCGGGCATCGGACCAGGTACTCAGGGTCCGTACACGCGCGGACCCCACTGTTTGTAGGGAGTCCTGCCATGCGCACACTCGTTGTCGCCGGCGCTCTGGCCCTCGGCCTCGCCTCGCTTCCGCTGACGGCGGCCGATGCGGGATCGACCTGGCGCGTCACCGTGAAGGCCAGCAGCCATGAGGTCGTCGTGGGGAAGAAGGTCACGCTCACCGGCCACGTCCGCCCAGGGGGAGCGGCCGCCGGGACCAAGCTCGTCGTCCAGGAGAAGTTCAAGCCCGGCGCGAAGTGGAAGGCCGACAAGGCGACCGCGAAGGTCTCAAGCAACGGCAGCTACAAGGTCGCCCTCAAGCCGACCAAGGCGTTCACGCACCAGTTCCGCGTCGTGATGCCGGCCAACGGCCACCACGCCAAGGGCGTCAGCCCGACCGTCAAGGTCACCGTCTACGCCTGGTCCAACCTCACCGACCACGACAGCGTGAACCGCGACCGGATGACCTTCGGGACCGTGAACATCAACGGCAAGTCCTACGACAACTCCGTGTGGAACTACTACGGCGACGCGGGCTCGATCGAGTTCAACGTCAACCACAGCTGCACCGAGCTGCGTACCACGTTCGGGCTCTCCGACGACTCCACGACCGGCGGGCAGGGCGAGGTCAGCATCGCGGCCGACGGCACGTCGATCTACAGCCACACCTTCGACGTCGGGCAGGTCGCCAAGAAGACCATCGAGCTCGACCCGGCGCCGCTGAAGCTGAAGCTCGAGGCCCACAACACCAGCACGGTCGACGGGACCGAGGGGCTCGGCGCGTTCGGCGCCCCCCAGGTCCTGTGCACCAACTGAGCGGGGCAGCGATGCGCACGCAACACCTTCGTACCGCGGTGGCCGTCGCCACGGCCGCGGCCGGGCTCGCCCTGTGCGGGCCCGGCGCGGCCCACGCGACCAACGCAGCCGCCGCCCACCAGAAGCCGCACAAGAAGGCCTGGCACGTCACGATCAAGGCCGACAAGACCACGCTGTCGCTCGGGCAGAAGGTGCACCTGACCGGCAAGGTCGCGAAGTCCGCGGCCGGCGGTCTGGTCCGCCTCTACGAGCGCGGCTCGGCCGACAAGCCCTGGCACTACCAACGCAACGCGCTGGTCCACAAGAACGGCAGCTACGCGACGTACGACAAGCCGACCGTGAACAGCGCCCGGCAGTACCGCGTGCTGATGCCCGGCGACAAGCACCACAAGAAGGGCTTCAGCTCCGTGGTGGACGTCGACGTCTTCCGCTGGACCTCGATGCTCAACTTCCCGGCGGTCAACGAGAGCTACCTCGGGACCGTGGCGTCGGTGGACATCAACGGCACCGGCTACCCGTCATCGCTCGAGGCCGCGATCTACCACGACCCGGACTCGCCGACGACGCAGTCGATCGAGTTCAACCTGGGGCACCAGTGCACGAGGTTCCGCGGCACGTTCGGGCTCTCCGACGACTCCGAGACCGGGAGCCAGGCCACGGTCACGGCCCTGGCCGACGGGACGCAGTGGTTCAGCCAGACCTTCGGGCTCGGCGGCTCGAGCTCGAACACCCAGACCTTCGCGACCGCGCCGCTCAAGCTCCGGTTCGAGACGACCACGGTCGTGTCGGGTGCCGACGGACTGGGTGCCGTCGGTGCGCCGGAGGTGTACTGCGAGCGCTGAGGCGCGAGGTCGGAGCGGACGACGGCGGACGGGGGTCGCCGTCGTCGATGGGGACCGGCCACGAGGGGTGTCGTAATCTTGCTCCTCGTGGCCGGCATCGACTTCGACGTGGAGATCAAGCAGCTCCGGGCGACGATGAAGACCATCGGCCAGGTGCTCGACCTCGACGGCATGCGCGCCGAGATCGCCGACCTCGGCCAGCAGGTCGCGGCGCCGGACCTCTGGGACGACCAGGACAACGCCACGCGGGTCACCGGTCGGCTCTCGGCCCTGCAGGGCCAGCTCGACCGGTTCACCGAGCTCGACAGCCGCATCGACGACGTCGAGATCATGGTCGAGCTCTCGCAGGAGGAGAACGACGCCTCCTCGCTCGCCGAGGCCGAGACCGAGCTCGGACGCATCCACTCCGCCGTCGAGGCGCTGGAGGTCCGCACCCTGCTCTCCGGTGAGTACGACGAGCGCGAGGCGCTGCTGACGATCCGCTCGGGCGCCGGCGGGGTCGACGCCGCCGACTTCGCCGAGATGCTGATGCGGATGTACACCCGCTGGGCCGAGCGCAACAAGTACTCCGTCGAGGTCTACGACACCTCCTACGCCGAGGAGGCCGGCATCAAGTCGGCCACCTTCGCCGTGCACGCGCCGTACGCCTACGGGACGCTCAGCGTCGAAGCGGGGACGCACCGGCTCGTTCGGATCAGCCCGTTCGACAACCAGGGTCGGCGCCAGACGTCGTTCGCCGCGGTCGAGGTCGTCCCCGTGCTCGAGCAGACCGACGAGATCGAGATCCCCGAGGACGAGATCCGGGTCGACGTCTACCGCTCCAGCGGCCCCGGCGGACAGAGCGTCAACACCACCGACTCGGCGGTCCGGCTGACGCACATCCCGACCGGGATCGTGGTCAGCTGCCAGAACGAGAAGTCGCAGCTGCAGAACAAGGCCAGCGCGATGGTGATCCTCAAGGCCAAGCTGCTCGCGGTGAAGAAGGCCGAGGAGCGCGCCGAGCTCGACGCCCTGCGCGGCGACGTCGCCGCGAGCTGGGGCGACCAGATGCGCAGCTACGTGCTGAACCCGTACCAGATGGTCAAGGACCTCCGGACCGAGTTCGAGGTCGGCAACCCGCAGGCCGTGTTCGACGGCGACATCGACGGCTTCCTCGAGGCCGGGATCCGCTGGCGCCGTTCCGCCGAGGCCGCTGCCGGCTAAGGGCCGCCGTTCGTCTTCAGGTCGACGAGCAACAGGTCGCCGACCGCCTGGGAGACAGCCGTCGGAGGTGCCGTGTCGCCGGCCGGGATCGCGACGTACCCGACCAGGCGGCCCATGCGCACCACCCACACCACCTGCGTGAGCTGCCCGGACCCGGTCACGACCGTGACGTCGCTGCCGTAGGAGGTCGGCACGTCGGTCGAGGAGTACGACGCGCCGGGGCAGGCGGCGAGGGCTGCCACGAAGGACTGGACGCCCGCCCGGGCAGCCTCGGCATCCGAGTACGAGGCCGTCTCGAGCGCGCCGTTCGCGCCGAGCGACTCACCGGTGGTCGTCGCCTTGCTCAGGTCGACGCCGCAGGGCGTGCTCGGTGGCCCGCTCTCGTCGCCGGAGGTGGTCCAGCCGCTCTGCCAGTCGCCGAGGGCGGCGCGGAAGCTGGCCACGGGGATCGAGGTGGAGCCCGAGCCGGACGAGCTCGAGCTGCTCGAGGAGTTGTCGACCGGCTTCATCGACCCGGGGAACTCCAGTGCGGCCACCAGCGCCCGCGCGACGCCCTCGTTCGACGTCGCAGGGATCTGCTGCGGAGCGCCGGCCACCAGGACCAGCCCGATGGCTGACCCCTCACGCGCCACCCAGAACTGCTCGGGCCCACGCCGTGAGGAGATGGCGTACGACCGCGCGGCGGCGCCCTTCCACAACCGCTCGCTGGTGAGCGTCGCCTGGGGGCAGCGGTCCATGCTCGACGTCACCGACCCGTAGAGGGCGTCGGCGGACGAGCTCGCGGCGTAGCCGACGAGGCTGCCGAGCGCCACCGTGTCGTCGGTGGTGAAGAACAGGTTTCCGCTGCCTCGGTTCACGGTGAGGCCGTCGCCCGTCGTCGACGTGGCGTTCTGGACACACCTGAGGATCAGGGTGGAGCCGAGCTTCGAGTCCACGCTCTCGGGAGTCCGGGCGGTCCATCCCGACACCCAGCCGTCGGTCGCCGACGAGAGTGCCTGCGCGGTCAGCGGAGCCGGATGAGGCAGTGACCCCGCAGGACCCACGGACTGGTCGCGGCCGTGCAGGCTCTGGCCGATCGCCGCGCCACCGACGGCGAGGACGGCGACCGCAGCCACCGCGCCGATCCGGGTACGCCGGCGACGCCGCGCCGTGGACACGGCGGCCCCGGCTCCACGCGGGGTCGAGAGGCCGGCGACGTCGTGCTCGAGGTCGCGGAAGGCCGCGTCCAGGTCGAAGGTGTCGCTGTCAGGCATGGCTCGGCTCTCCGTTCTGGGTGTCGTTGAGGAGGGGGACCAGGGCGGCTCGGCCACGGGACAGCCGCGCCTTGACCGTGCCCTCGGGGCAGCGCTCGGCCTTGGCGATGTCCGCCACGCTGAAGCCGGCCAGGTGGTGCAGCACCAGCGCCCGGCGCTGGGCCTCGGGCAGCTGCCGCAGTGCGGTCACCAGCGCCACGGTGTTCTCGTCGGGCGGTGCGGACGGCTCGGGCGCTCGCGAGCGAGCCAGGAACCTGCTCGCCGTACGCCGTCGGCGCCAGCCGCTGATCGCGCCCCGGGTCGCCACCTGGCGCACCCAGGCGCCCGGGTCGTCGTACGTCGAGAGCTTGGCCCAGCGCGGCCATGCCTTCGCGTAGGCGTCCTGAGCCGCCTCCTCGGCCGTGCCGAGCTCGCCGGTCACGGCGTACGCACAGGCGACCGTGCGACTCCACGTGGCGTCGTAGAACGCTGCGAAGTCCTGCTCGCTCCCCGTCACGTCGTCTCTCCTCCGAGTCGTTGCAGCACACACGTGCGAAGGCAACGACCGGTTGCATCCGACCACACGCCCGAGGCCTGCGAATGCCGAACCCGTTGGCCGACTCGGCTAACCTCCCTTCAGTGATTCGCTTCGAAAAGGTCACCAAGACCTACCCCGGCGGGACCCACCCGGCGCTCGACAACGTCTCGATCGACATCGAGAAGGGTGAGTTCGTCTTCCTCGTCGGGACGTCCGGCTCTGGCAAGTCCACCGCGCTGCGTCTGGTCCTGCGCGAGACCCGGAGCACCAACGGGCGGGTCTACGTCGCGGGCAAGGAGATCAACCGGCTGGCGGGGTGGAAGGTGCCGCGGCTTCGCCGTCAGATCGGCACCGTCTTCCAGGACTTCCGGCTGCTCCCCAACAAGACCGTCTCCGAGAACGTCGCGTTCGCGCTGCAGGTGATCGGCAAGTCGCGCAGCGAGATCAAGAAGACCGTCCCCGACACCCTCGACCTGGTCGGCCTCGACGGGAAGGGCGACCGGATGCCCGACGAGCTGTCCGGCGGCGAGCAGCAGCGGGTCGCGATCGCCCGCGCGTTCGTCAACCGGCCGATGATCCTGATCGCCGACGAGCCGACCGGAAACCTCGACCCGGCGACGTCCGTCGGGATCATGAAGCTGCTCGACCGGATCAACCGCACGGGGACCACCGTGGTGATGGCCACCCACGACGCGGGCGTTGTCGACCAGATGCGCAAGCGAGTCATCGAGCTGGCCGAGGGAAGCGTCATCCGCGACCAGTCGCAGGGCGTGTACGGCTTCCAGAACTGACCGCGCCCGACCCGACTTTCGAAAGAGCTCCTCATGCCGCTGCGTTACGTCTTCACCGAGCTGGGCATCGGTCTGCGCCGCAACCTGTCCATGCACATCGCGGTGATCCTGACCCTGTTCGTCTCGCTGACCCTGGTCGGCATGGGCGTGCTGCTCAACCAGGAGGCCAAGAAGGTCTCGGCCCAGTGGGGCAGCCAGCTGACCGTTACCGTCTACCTCTGCAGCCGCCACGACGGCAACCCGGCCTGCACCAGCCAGGCGACCGATGCGCAGAAGCAGGCGATCCAGCAGGTCATCGACTCCAACTCCCAGGTCGACAGCACGCAGTTCATCTCCCAGCAGCAGGCCTTCGCGACGTTGCAGCAGCAGTTCCCCGGCAAGTACGACGGCCCGAACTCGCCGATCACGGCCGCGGACATGCCGGAGTCGATCCGGATCACGCTGAAGGACCCCAACCAGTTCCGCGACGTCGAGAGCGCCGTGGTCGGGCTGGACGGCGTCTCGCGGGTGCAAGACGTCCACAAGCTGCTGGCCCCGATCTACAACACGATCTCCCGGCTCAAGTGGGGAGGCTGGGGTACGGCGATCGTGCTCGTCATCGCGGCGCTGCTGCTCGTGGCCAACACGATCCGGCTCGCGGCGTTCGCCAGACGTCGAGAGATCGGGATCATGCGCCTGGTCGGTGCCTCGACGCTCTACATCGCGCTGCCGTTCCTGTTGGAGGCCCTGGTCACCGCGGTCGTCGGCGTCGCCCTGGCCGCGGGGGCGTTATGGGGCTTCATGGAGCTGGTCGTCCAGAAGCAGCTGAGCAAGGACCTGACGTTCATCACCTGGGTCGACTCCCACGACTACTCGTGGGCGCTGATCTGGATCGCGATCCTCGGTCCGGTGCTCACGTTGGTCCCGACACTCGTGCTGACGCGCAAATACCTCAAAGTGTGAACGCGCTGGGTTAGCGTCGTTGCGGCCTACTTCCCCGAACGCGAAGGCTCAACGGTGCGACTCTTCCCCGCCACCGCTCGGCATCGCCTGGTCGTCGCCGTCACGGCGACGGCTCTCGGCGCCGGCGTCGTGTCCGTCCCGCTCACCCACCCGATGGCGTGGGCGGACGTCAAGCACCTGCGCCACCAGCAGGCGCAGGCACACCACTCGGTCGCCAACGCCCAGGCGGACCTCGACGAGTCGAGCAAGGAGACGCGGCATGCGTACGCCGCGCTGACGCAGTCGAAGGCGGACCTGCACGCCGCACGACACGACCTCCGCGTCGCCCGCAAGCACGTCCAGGCGGCTCGCGACCAGCTCAAGAAGATCAGGCGCCAGCTCGACCGCGCCCAGGCCCGACTGGCGGCGACCGAGTCCGAGCTCGCCACCACGCAGCGTCAGGCGGCGCGTGAGCGCGCCCACCTCGTCGACACGGTGACGTCGTTCTACGAGCAGGGCGACCCGCAGCTCGCTGGGCTGGTGTCCCTGCTCGGCACGTCGACGACTGCGGAGCTGACCGACAAGCAGAACAACAACAGCCTCGTGCTGGACTCCCAGGACCAGGCACTCGACGGCTTCAAGGCCTCACAGGTGCTGCTGAAGGTCCAGACCACCAACCTCACCAAGGCCCGTGACCTGGTCGCGACGAAGAAGGCGGAGGCGGCGGCCAACCTCGCGGACAAGCGGCGCTACAAGCAGCAGGCGCTCGACGCCGAGCAGCGGGTCAAGGCGACCGTCCAGGCACGCCGCGACGCGCTTGCGCTGGCCCGTCGCGCGAAGGCGCACGACGCTCGCCTGCTCGCGCGGTCCAAGCGGCGCGCGGCCCACGTGCACCAGCTCCTGATGGCTCAGATCGCCCGCGAGCAACGCCGCGGCGGTGGGTACACGGGCGCCACCCACGGCCTGCTGATGAGGCCGGTCAACGGCCCGATCACCTCGCCGTACGGCTATCGCGAGAACCCGGTGATGCACTACTGGGGGCTGCATGACGGCGACGACTTCGGTGCTGCCTGCGGGACGCCGATCTGGTCGGCCGGCAACGGCCGGGTGATCTCGGAGTACTACTCCTCGGTCTGGGGCCACCGGATCTACGTCAATCTGGGTCTGGTGAACGGCAAGAACGTCACGGTGATCTACAACCACCTCTCGGCCTACCGCACTCACGTGGGCCAGACGGTCACCCGGGGCCAGGTCATCGGCCTGATCGGCACGACGGGCTGGTCCACCGGCTGCCACACCCACATGACCGTCATGGTCAACGGCGTCGCCGTGAACCCTGCGCCGTGGTTGGGGCTCTGACCCGATACTTCGCAGCAGTTCGCACCTGAATCCGGCGTACGACGGTGCCGAACGCTGCGAAGTATCACGTCGTCCGAACCCGGTTGACCGGCCCTGAGAGGATGGCGGGATGGCCAGGGAGCAGGGGCGCAAGATGATCGCGTCGAACCGCAAGGCTCGACACGACTACCACGTGGAGGACACGTGGGAGGCCGGCCTGGTCCTGATGGGGACCGAGGTCAAGTCGCTTCGGCAGGGCCGCGCCACCCTGGTCGACGGCTTCGCCGAGGTCGACGGACACGAGATCTGGCTGCACGGCGTCCACATCCCCGAGTACACCCAGGGCACCTGGACCAACCACTCCGCACGCCGCCGGCGCAAGCTCCTGCTCAACCGCTCGGAGATCGACAAGATCGAGCGCAAGATCACCGACAAGGGCTACACACTGGTGCCGCTGTCGCTCTACTTCAAGGACGGCCGCGCCAAGGTCGAGATCGCCCTCGCCCGCGGCAAGAAGTCCTACGACAAGCGGCACGCGCTGGCCGAGCGGCAGGCCAACCGGGAGAAGGAGCAGGCGGTCGGACGCCGGCTCAAGGGCCTGTCGGACTGATCCTTGGCCGACCCTGTCGAGTTCGCACGAAGGCTCGGGCTCCCCGGGCTGTTCGACGTCCACACCCACTTCCTGCCGCCGCGGGTGATGGCCAAGGTGCGCCACCAGTTCGACTCGGCCGGGCCGCTGATCGGGAGCGCGTGGCCGCTTCACTACCGGGCCGACGACGAGGAGCTCGTCGCGACGCTGCGCGGGCTCGGCGTACGCCGCTTCTCCGCGCTGCCGTACGCGCACAAGCCGGACATGGCGGAGTTCCTCAACGACTGGGCCTCCGGCTTCGCCGACCGGACGCCGGACTGCCTGCGCAGCGCCACCTTCTTCCCCGAGCCGGGAGCGGGCGCGTACGTCGCTCGGCGCATCGAGGCCGGCGCCGAGATCTTCAAGCTGCACGTCCAGGTCGGCGGGATCGACGTCGCGGACCCGTTGCTCGCCGACGTCTGGGGCGTCTTGCAGGACGCCGGTACGCCGGTCGTCATCCATGCCGGCTCCGGCCCCGTCGCCACCCCGCAGACCGGCCCGGGTCCGATCGCCGGCCTCCTCGCGACGTACCCTCGGCTCGCGCTGGTGATCGCCCACCTCGGAGCGCCGGAGTACGCCGAGTTCGTGGCCCTCGCGGAGACCTATGAGCGGGTGCGTGTCGACACGACGATGGTCTTCACGCCGTTCTTCGACCGGCTCGGCGCGGCGTTCCCTCCGGAGCTCGTGCCGCGACTGCGCGACCTCCAGCCCAAGGTCCTCTTGGGCTCGGACTTCCCCAACATCCCCTACCCGTACGACGAGCAGCTGGCCGGGCTGGCGAGGCTCGAGCTCGGCGACGACTGGCTGCGCGACGTGTGCTGGCACAACGGCGTGCGCCTCTTCGGCGCCCCGGCTGTGGAATCCGAATCGTCCGTAGAGCGTTGAGCCCCGTAGACTGGAGACACAACTCAACAGGGGGCTGATCGGTTTCGACTTGGGACGTTAGTTCCAGGTGAAGCGGGTCGAGAAGCCGACGTCATCTCGTAAACGTTCGTCGGAAACCTATAACTGCCAACAACACGCGCAGTAACTTCGCTCTCGCCGCCTGAGCGGTGACCGAAGGGTCTGACCGGGCACCTGCCTTCGCCCCGGATCCAGGCCTCATCTAGAGGGCTTGCTGCTCACCTCCGCCGGGAGGGGTGAGCGGGACTTTTTCCCGGCTGGGCCTGTCGGTGACGTGTCAGATGCGAGCACCGGGGCCGAGAAAACGACATCACTGACTGCACCCGGAGAAGACCTGGTTCGACGCTCGAGGACGCGGGTTCGATTCCCGCCAGCTCCACCAATCCACCCTGTCCCACGCTGTCAGGGCACGAGTCCGTGCTCGTGGGCGAACACCACGATCTGCACGCGGTCGCGCAGCGCGAGCTTGCGCAGGATCGCGCCGACGTGGGTCTTCACCGTCGACTCGCTGGCGTAGATCTGCGTCGCGATCTCGGTGTTCGACAGGCCGCGCGAGACGGCGTGGAACACCTCGCGCTCCTTGTCGGTCAGCCCCAGGTACGCCGGGGGAGCGGGAGTCGCCTGCTGGAACTGCACCTCGAGCAGCGCCGCGAGGTCGGCCGGCGCCAGCACGGCGTTCCCGGTGTGCACGGTCCGGATCGCGTCGCGCAGCTGCAGCGGGGTGGTGTCCTTGAGTAGGAAGCCGCTGGCGCCGTAGCGGATCGCGGTGGCGGCGCGGTCGTCGAGGTTGAATGTCGTCAGCACGACGACGCGGACCGGCTTCGACCGGCGCCCGACGCGGTCGGCGGAGAAGATCTGACGGGTCGCCTCGACGCCGTCCATCTCCGGCATCCGGATGTCCATGAGCACCACGTCGGGCTCGAGCTCGTCGACGAGCCGGACGGCCTCGATGCCGTCACCGGCCATCCCGACCACCGACATCCCGTCCTGGGCGTCGACGATCACCTTGACGCCCTCGCGGAACAGGTCCTGGTCGTCGACCAGCAGCACCGCAATGTCAGGCGTCGTCATCGGCCGCTCACCGGCACCCAGGCCGTCGCGGTGAACGACGGCTCGCCGTCCAGCTCCCCGCGGTGTACGTCGAGCCGGCCGCCGACACCGTCGAGCCGCCGGCGCATCCCGTCGATCCCGCGACCCGGTGGCTCGGCCAGTCGCAGGGGCTGGGTCTCCTCGCCGTTCGCGTCGCCCGCCGCGGCGTCGGCGTTGCGGACCAGGATGCGCAGATCTCGGTCCGTCGCTCCCTGAGGCCAGTGCCGCTCCACGACGACCGGCCGGTCGCGGCGGCCGTGCCGGATGGCGTTGGTGAGCATCTCCTGCGCCACCCGGTGGGCGACCACGTCGAGCTCGGGTGGCAGTGGCTGGGGCGTTCCGGTCTCGACTGCGCGCACGTCGTGGCCCCCCGCGCGCACGCCGTCCAGCAGCTGCTCGAACGCGCCGCTGCGTGGCGGGGGCGGTGCCGCCGGGCCGGCCAGGACCTGACGCACGTCTTGCAGCGAGGCCCGGGCCGTGCCCGCGATCTTGGTCATGGTCTCCTTCAGCTGCGCGGGGTCGTCGGAGAGATACTGCCCGGACTCCGCCTGCGCGAGGATCACCGCCAGCGAGTGTCCGACCACGTCGTGAACGTCGCGCGCCAGGCGCGCCTGCTCCTCCCGCAGCTGCGCGATCTCGTGGGCCTGCTCCGTCTCCTGCTGAGCCCGGGCGGCGCGGGCGGTGGCCCGCAGCAGGAGCCCGGCCAGCCACGGGACCGCCAAGATCAGCAGGCCGAGGATGGTCGCCCCGACGAGCAGCGTGTCGCTGAAGCGCCGCGCGCCGTTCAGCAGCTCGCCGAACGCCCACAGGTCGCGGAACGCCCCGAACGACGCGCGGCTCACGACGACGTAGCCGATCCCGGCCCCCGCCGGGATCGACAGCCCGCTCAACGCGACCGTCACCGGCCGGCCCCACCGTGCGCAGCCGAAGGCGACGATGGTGCCCGCGAACTCGATGGTGATCACCGGGATCTCGACCACCAGCTGGATCGCGCAGGTCAGCCAGACGACGCCGAGGGCGACCAGCGGCGCCCGTCGGCACAGTCCGCAGGCGACGGCGAACGCCACGATCAGGAACAGCCACTGGCCGGTCGGCTCCCGGGACTCCGGCCGGCGCGCCCAGAGCTCGAAGGTGCCCATCCCGAGCACCACGAAGCCGACCAGGATGTCGGGGGCCCACTCGCGCAGACGGTCGCTCGTCGTCAGGGTGTCGTCTCCCGCTGGCGACACGAGCTCGGGTCTGGACGCCATGTGCCGAAACCTACGACAGCGTCGCGCACGAGCACGTCGAGCAGATCGGAGTACGACACGTCCGCCGCGGCGAACATCTGCGGCACCTGCGACTGGGCGGTGAACCCCGGCATCGTGTTGACCTCGTTCAGGACGGGGCCGCCGTCGCCGAGGAAGAAGTCGATCCGGGCGACGCCGGAGCAGCCGAGTGCGTCGTACATCGCGACGGCCGCGCCTTCGAGGGTCCCGAGCTCGACCCCGGTGAGCGGGGCCGGGATCCGGAAGTCCGCACCGCCGTCGTACTTCGCCTCGGTGGTGAAGATCCCGTCGCCGACGACCTCCAGCGCGGGCGCGACGACGCGCTCGCCGTCGGGCCGACCCAGGACGGCCAGGTCGATCTCGCGACCGACGACGACGTCCTCCACCAGCACCCGGTCGTCGAGGGCGAACGCCACGTCGAGGGCCGGCTCCAGCTCGCTCGCCTCACGCACCAGGCTCACGCCGTGGCTCGAGCCCGCGGCGACCGGCTTGACCACGACGGGATGGGTGAAGTCGTACGACGATGCCGTGGCCGAGGTGAGCAGCACGTCCGCCGCGACACGGATGCCGAGCTCACGCGCCACGAGCTTGGTCGCCCATTTGTCCATGGCCAGAGCTCCGGCGCCGACCCCCGAGCCGACGTACGGGACGCCGACCAGGTCGCAGAGAGCGGCTCCTGTGCCGTCCTCCCCGTGCGGGCCGTGCAGCATCGGGATCGCCGCGTCGCAGGACTCCAGCACGCGCACGGCGCCCGAAAGCCCGATGACGTCGTATCCCTCGTCGTGCCCTTTGAAATGCCAGCTGCCGTCGCGGGCGATCGTGAGCCGGACCGCCTCGTAGGTCGTGGGGTCGAGTGCGTCCGCGACCGCCGCGGCGGACGCGAGCGAGATCTCGTGCTCGCTGTTCTGGCCGCCGCCGATGACGGCGACGCGCGTCCGCGCGCTCACCGGACCCGTGCCCCGAGGCCGGTGACGATCTCGTGCTCCAGGGTGTCGGCCCACGCGGCCCACTCCGCGGTCGTGGGCTCGCCCGCGTCACCGGGCCCGAAGACCGTGACCTGGTCGCCGGCGATGGGGCCGCCCGGGCGCTCGGGGCCGAGGTCGACCACCGCCATGTCCATCGAGATCCGGCCGACGAGCGGTCGCCGTTGCCCACGAACCAGCACCTCGGCCCGACCCGACGCAGCACGGGGAAGCCCGTCGGCGTACCCGAGAGGCAGCAGGCCGAGCAGCGTCGCACTCGGGGCCGTCCACGTGTGGCCGTAGCCCACGGGGGTACCGGCGGTCACGCGGCGCACGCTGACCAGCGGAGCGGTCAGGGTCAGCGCCGGACGCAGCCGGGTGGTGCCCGACGGGTCGATGCCGACCAGGCCGGCGCCCACCCGGCACATCGTGTGGTGGCTGAGCGGATCCGTCAGGGTGGCCGCCGTCGCGGCGAGGTGGCGGTGCACCGGGCGCAGTCCAGCGGCGCGCGCGGTCTGCACCCCCCATGCGAACCGCGCGCGGCCGATCGCGTTGGCCGGATCGTCGGGGACGTCGGCGCAGGCGAGGTGGCCCATGAGGCCGATCACTTGTACGTGACCCAGCCGCTCCGCCCGGCGTGCGGCGCGGCAGAGGTCGGCCCACTCCGTGGGCGGCGCTCCGTCGCGGGCCAGTCCGGTGTCCAGGTGCAGGTGTACGGCGGCGCCGGGGGCCTGTCGTCCGATCGCCTCCAAGTGAGCACGCGACGGGACCGCGAGCTCGACGCCGTACCGACCGGCGGTGGCGTAGTCGGCGTCGAGCGGGTTCAGCCAGCTCAGCACGGGCGCGGCGATGCCGTCGGCGCGCAGTGCCAGCGCCTCGTCGATCGTCGCGACCCCGAGCCGGGTCGCGCCGTGGGTGAGCGCCGTCCTGGCGACCGCCCCCGCGCCGTGGCCGAACCCGTCGGCCTTGACGACCGCCATCAGCTCGCCGGTCGCCCGGCGGGCGAGGAGCTCGACGTTCGCGGCCACGGCATCCAGGTCGACTCTCAGCCGAGCGCCCGCGCGCTGGCGCTGTGGCAGCGCGAGCACCGTCATGCCGCGACCCCCGCCGATCGCGCGACGGGGCCGTACGGCGCGACGGCGGCGCCGGTGAGCAGCGCCCAGTAGCGGTCGCCGTAGGACCAGTGCCACCACTCCGTGGGGTAGTTGACGAAGCCCGAGCGGGTCAGGACGTAGGCGAGCAGGCGTCGGTGCGACCGGGCGTACTTGTTGATGCCGGGCGCTCCGAAGTAGCAGGCGCCGGCGGACTGCTCCGGCGTCGCGTCGAGCGCGCTGCCCATGTCGACCTCGTGGCCGTCGGCGTCGACGAGTGTCAGGTCGACCGCTGCCCCGGCGACGTGCGGGGCCACCTCGACCGGGGCGACGTACCGCGACACCAGTCGCTCCAGGTCGCCGGGCGAGACGCCCGGCCGCGCGGCGCAGACGTCGGCGGAGTAGCGCGCGATGATGGCGCGCTGGTCGGTCACGCTCCGGTGACCCTCGACGACGCGGAGCCGGAGGCCGCCGGGCAGGATCTTCTGCGCTGCCGCCAGCCGGCCGGCCACGTTGTGGCGGACCAGGGCCCGGGCGGGGCCGAACGTCTCGGGCAGGGACACCAGCGGCTCCCCGCACTCGAGCACCGGCACGGCGGCGACGCGGGGATCGGAGAGGAGGATCGTCATGCGTCCACGGTCGCGCGCGAGCGCGCTCGGCACCTCGGCCTCAGGTGCCGAAGCGCTGTCCTCGAGGACGAGTCGCCTCGGGCCTAGGTTGGTGCGCATGGTCGCCGGCTGCGTGTTCTGCTCCATCATCGAGGGCGAGGTCCCTGCGGACGTCGTGCTGGACGAGCCGGAGGTCGTGGCGTTCCTCGACGCGCGGCCGGTGTTCAAGGGCCACATGCTGCTGGTGCCACGCGAGCACGTCGTGACCCTGCCCGACCTGCCGGCGCGACTGCGCGATCCCTTCCTCGACGGGGCCCAGCGGCTGGCCCGGGCCGTGGTCGACGGCCTGGGTGCCCAGGGGAGCTTCGTGGCCATGAACAACGTCGTCAGCCAGTCGGTCGCCCACTTGCACCTGCACGTCGTTCCCCGGACCAAGGGCGACGGCCTGCGCGGCTTCTTCTGGCCCCGCGTCCGCTATGCCGAGGGGGAGGCCGCGACCTATGCCGCCCGCCTGCGGGAGGCCCTGTCCGGATAGTACGGATCAAAGAGCCGCCCGAAGCGGGCCTGGAAGCGGTCGTGTGATCCGTACTATCGAGAACCGGATGTCAGGAAAAGTTGACAAGTGATGGGGTGTCAGGTTAACTTGACACCATGAACGACGGCTCCGACGTGAATGCGGGGGAGCTCTCCGAGAGTGCCGCGAGCAACGACCCCGAGCAGGGGCTCGCCGCGGTCCGCGCCCTGCGCGCGCTGGCCGACCGCCTGGAGGCGGTGCAGGTCCGCAACGCGCGAGAGCAGGGCTGGAGCTGGCAGGCGATCGCAGACGTGCTGCAGGTCAGCCGCCAGGCCGTTCACCAGAAGCACTCCCATGACTGAAGGAGAACCACCCATGCACACCAGATTCGACACCGAATCCAGGATCGCCGTCACCCAGGCGGCGGACATCGCCCGCGAGCTCGGCCACCGTGAGGTCGGCCCCGGCCACCTCTTGGCCGGTCTGCTCGCCAACCCGCGGGGGACGGCGTACGCCGCGCTCCGCGACCACGGGCTCGACCTCGACACGGCCCGCGACCTCGTCGCGGCCCACCACGTCGACGGCGGCTCTGAGACCGAGCGTCCCGCTTCGACCGACTCCTCCGACGAGGACAGGGCGGAGCAGGCGGCGCGCTACGACGACGACCGTGAGGCCCTCAAGGCCATCGGCATCGACCTGGACCGCGTGCGCCAGAGCGTGCGCGACAACCTCGGCACCGACCTCGGCGAAGGCTGGGGCGATCGTCCCGAGCGCGGCTCGCGCCGCGAGCGCGGGAGGGGACGTGGCCGCCGCGGTGGGCACCACCACTCTGACCGGCACGGTGACCGTCAGGAAGGCCGCGGACGCGGCCGGCGCGGACCCCGCAGCCGCCGCGAGGGCATGCAGTTCTCGCGTGAGCTGCGCGCCGTGCTTCGCGACGTACGCCGCTCGGTCCTGCGCGACCAGCTCGAGCTGGAGTCGCGCGACGAGATGCGACGCGTCCCGGGCATGACCGGGGCGCGGATGCTGGTCGCCCTGACCCGGTCCGACGACCCGGCCGTGCAGGCCGTGCTCGGCGCCTCGACCGGGATCGAGGGGCTGCGGACCCAGGCCGAGGCGGCGGTCAAGCCGTCCACCGACGCCTGACCCATTCCGCCCGGCCTCATCCTCGCGACGGACATCCGCAACTTGCGGGTGTCCGTTCGCATCGAAGCGGCATGACACGCACGCGCTTCGCCTCCGCCGCTCTGGCGGCCCTCACCCTCGCCGCGTCCGCTGCGGCCCAGCCGGCGTCCGCGCACGCTTCCGCCGGCCCGTCGGCCCATTCCGCGATGCTCGGGCCCAACCAGGTCGCCATGGGCGACCAGGTGCCGTGGAGCCAGGTCGGCCGCGGCTGGTACCTCACGCTCATCGACCAGGGCCCCCCGGGCGAGTTCGGCGTCGACGCGAAGGCCCAGCTGCTCGACCTCGTCGACCCGCTCGGCGGTCGCTACCAGCTGGCCAAGACCCGGATCGGCAAGAACGGCTCGAACTACCGCCACCTCGCCGACTGGTCCACCGACGGCGATCGGGCGGTCGAGCTCGTCGACGAGCCGGGCGCGCAACAGCACGCGGTCATCTACGACCTCCGGGCCGGGACGCGCGTCCGGACCGTCCTCGGGAAGAACGTCACCGGCGCGAGCTTCGCCGACCACGGCTCGCTGTACCTCACCAAGCCGGGCGGTCGCAGGGGCTCCCCGCTGCTGCGCCTCAACGAGGACGGCCCCACCGAGACGCTGCGCCGCCACACCGACGGCAGGGCCCTGGCCACCCCGTCCGGCCGCCAGGTCGTGATCGGTGCGGCCAACCGGAGCGAGCACCACCTGTGGGTGATCGGCACCGGCGGTCGCCTCGTGCGAACCCTGCCGACCCCGGCGACGTGCTCGGCCGAGCGTTGGTGGAAGCACGGCGTCGTGGAGGCCAGCTGTCTGGTCGGCAAGCGCCTGGTCGAGCGTCTGTACGCCGCGCCGCTCGACGGCAGCCGGGGCCACTGGATCACCAAGGCCCACGGACGCAAGAGCGAGGACCTCGGTGACCTCGACGCCCGCACGCTCCACGGAACGACGTACCTCGAGGCGGCCGGGCCGTGCGGTGTCGTGTTCCTGGCCCGCCAGCACGCCGACGGCTCGGCGACGAAGGTGACCGTGCCGAAGGCGACGCAGAACGTCTACCTGATCGGCACCCAGCGCCAGAGCCTCGTGCTGCACATGGGTGTCTCCTGCGACGGCGGCAGCTCCCGCGACGCGATCACGCACTTCGACCCGGCCACCGACCGCAACCGGATCGTGGCGAAGCTGCCGCTCGACGAGGCCTACGAGACGATCGTCGGCTTCGGTGAGCACCCGGTCCCCCTGGGCTGAGCGTTGGGGGACGGCCTCTACAGTGGCGGGTGGCCTGCAGGACCAGCCGAGCCACGAGGAGACACCAGATGGGGCGCTTCGACGGGCGCATCGCCGTCGTCACCGGAGCGGCGCGAGGGATCGGGTTCGCCATCGCGTCCCGCTTCGCCGACGAGGGGGCCTCGGTCGCGGTCCTCGACCTCGACGCTTCCGAGGCGGCCGAGGCCGCCGGGCGGCTGCCGAACGGCCAGCACCTCGGGATCGCCTGCAACGTCAGCGACACCGAGTCCGCTGAAGCTGCGGTGGCCCAGGTGGTCGAGGAGCTGGGCGGACTGCACATCCTGGTGAACAACGCCGGCGTCACCCGCGACAACCTGCTGTTCAAGATGTCCGACGACGACTGGGACACCGTGATCGCGGTGCACCTGCGCGGCGCCTTCGTGATGACCCGGGCGGCCCAGAAGCACTTCGTGGAGCAGAAGTTCGGGAAGGTCGTCTGCCTCTCCAGCGTCTCTGCCCTCGGCAACCGCGGACAGGCCAACTACGCCGCGGCGAAGATGGGCATCCAGGGCTTCGTCCGCACGCTCGGGATCGAGCTGGGTCCGTTCGGGGTCAACGCCAACGCCATCGCGCCGGGCTTCATCGCCACCGACATGACCGACGCGACCGCCGCGCGGGTCGGGATGCCGGTCGAGGAGTTCCGTCAGGCCGCCGCCGACCGCAACCCGGTCCGCCGGGTCGGCTTCCCCGAGGACATCGCGGCCGCCGCCGCGTTCCTGTGCAGCGACGAGGCGTCGTACATCACGGGTCAGACGCTGTACGTCGACGGAGGCGCGAAGCTTGTCTCCTGAGGCAGCCCCCACGCCCGACTACGTCCACCGCACCGGCGCGCCGCCGGGGTTCAAGACGATCCATCTCGTGATCGGCGTCGTGATCTTCGTCGTGTGGTTCGGCGTGCTGGGCTTCGTGCTCACCCACGGCCGCAACGAGGACTCGTCGGTCGACGTCTACTCCGAGCTGCCGCCGGGCTTCACCGCGAGCCTCGCGGCGAAGGGCCTGACCTACCAGGGGCTGTCGTCGGTCGACCCGACGACGCAGGAGGACGCCCTCGCCCGCGTGCCGGCATCAGACACCGGCACCGAGCAGAACGGCGGCAAGCCGCTGGTCTTCCGTACGGCGTACACCCAGGCCAAGGGCTCCGGCCAGCCCGGCGTGGCCCGCTCGGCGCTGATGATCGTCGTCCCCGGCCCGGGCGGCGCCGGCTTCCACGTCGACTTCGTCGACCCGACCAGCTTCCAGCAGCTGGCCTCCGCCGACATCTCCGGAACCGGGTCGTCGACTGCGCCCTGACGCCGGCGGGTGACTCGCCTCACAGCCACGGCGTGGCCTTCGCGGAGCGGGTGTGCCCATCCCTCACACTGGAGCAGATCGAAAGTCAACACCATCGATGGAGATTCACGTGCGACGCATTGCCCTGTCCCTGTCCGCGATCACGGCCGCAAGCCTGATGCTCACGGCGTGCGGTGGCTCGTCGAGCTCGACCTCGTCGTCGGATCCGCAGAACGTCGTCGGCGGGCAGTCGATCCAGCAGTTCTGGCCCCTGACCGGACTCAAGGTCAGCGCTGACAAGAGCGCGGCACTCGACCACCCGGTCCTGGTGGCGAAGATGGACAACACGGTCTCCAGCCAGCCGCAGGTCGGGCTCTCCCATGCCGACATGGTGGTCGAGGAGCTGGTCGAGGGCGGCCTGACCAGGCTCGCGGCGTTCTACTACTCCGAGATCCCGGGCAACGTCGGCCCGATCCGGTCGATGCGGGCCAGTGACATCGACGTGGTCTCGCCGGTGCACGCCTCGATGGTGACCAGCGGCGCGGCTCCGCGCACGATCGCGCTGATCAAGGGCGCCAAGATCCCGTTCTACGGCGAGGGCTCGCCGGGCATGTACCGCTCGACCGAGCGCGCGGCCCCCTACAACCTGTTCGTGCATCTCACGGCGATCGCCAAGGCCACCAAGACCAAGGCGACCACGCCGCCGGCGTACTTCCAGTGGGGTGACGGCAGCGACCTGCCGAAAGGTCGCAAGGTGACCTCGATCGGTGCGCAGTTCTCAGGCGGCCACACCACGGAGTGGAAGTTCGAGAACGGCAGCTACCACAACCTCAACAGCAACGCCCCGGCCGGCGACCAGTTCCCGGCGACCAACGTGCTGGTGCTGCGGGTCCGCGAGGGCAACGCCGGCTACCTCGACCCGGCCGGCAACCCGGTGCCCAAGACGCTGCTGACCGGCAAGGGCAACGCGCTGCTCTTCCACGACGGGCGGATGGTCGCCGCGACGTGGCACAAGGGCGGCGCGACCTCGACGATCACCCTGACCACGAAGAAGGGCCAGAAGATCGAGGTGCCCGCGGGTCATACCTGGATCGAGCTGGTCCCGGCCGACGGCGGCAACGTCACCTTCCACAAGTAGCCGAGGCGGGGGCGGCCAACGCGCTGCCCTGCTCGGAGAGTGCGCGCAGTCCCGAGAGGATGAAGCCGATCGCGACCTCCACGCGCTCGGCCTCGTCGTCGGCGTCGGTGGCACGCGAGACCGTGGCGCCGGCCGACGACATCGCGCCGAAGAAGATCCGGGCGAAGGTGTGCTCCATCGCGTCGTCGGCCTGCCACTCACCGGCGCCGAGCACGGCGCGCACGATGTCGAGCACGTAGGCGAAGGTCGAGCGCTCCTCCTGCTCGCGGAAGCGCTCGTAGCCCAGCACCGACGGGCCGTCCTGCACCACGATCCGGCTGTACGCCGGCTGCCGCACCACCTCGAGGAACGCGCGCAGCCCGGCGATCGCCTTCTCCCAGGGGTCGCGGTGGCCCTCGAGCGCGGACCGGATCTGCTGGGCGCCGGCGGACTCGACCTTCTCGAAGACCGCCTCGAAGAGCGCCTGCTTGCCCGAGAAGTGGTGGTAGAGCGCGCCCTTGGTCACGTCGGCGCCGGCCACGATGGCGTCGAGCGAGGTCGCGGCGTACCCGTGCTCGGCGAACAGCTGCTCGGCCACGTCGACCAGCGAGCGGCGCGTGGAGGCGGAGAACTGCGCGCGTCGGCTCGTGCCGGGCACGTGCGTCACCGAGGCCGCCAGTCGTCGTGCGCTCTTGCTCACCGGCGCAGTGTAGGGCGCGGTGTGGTCAGAGGGATCCCTGCGCGTTCTGGGACTTCGCCAGGGTGCCTAGGTATTACCTAGGAGTGCGTGTTAGACATGCACCCGTGCTACGACTCACAACCCGCCGTGTCGTCTCCGGCTCCGCCCTCGCCCTCATCGCCGGGCTCGTGCCCGGTCTCACCACCTCCGCCGCGAACGCCGAGCCCGCCGGCACCCTCACCGTCGTGGGGACCAGCGATGTGTGGGATTCGAACCTGATGCAGGCGGTCGTCATCCCCGGCTTCGAGAAGTGGTACGCGAAGCACCGAGGGGCGCCGATCACCGTGAACTACATCCACACCGGCACCGGACAGGCGATCACGACGGCCGAGAGCGACCAGGCCAGCGGCCTGCTCGTGCACGCTGCCTCCCTGGAGAACCAGTTCGTCCAGCAGGGCTACTCACTGGAGAAGTACGGCCGCGCGGTGTTCTGGGGCGACTTCGTGCTGCTCGGACCCGCCAGCGACCCGGCCAAGGTGATGAACAGCAAGAGTCACGAGGACATCGTCCGGGCGTTCCAGAAGATCGCGGCCGCCGGGGCCGCGGACAAGGCTGAGTTCGTGTCGCGTGGCGGCAATCCGGGCACGACGATCGCCGAGCACAACATCTGGTCGATGACGACCGGCGTTCCGACCTGCACCGTGGATGCCACCGACGGTGGCGGGGCGGCGCCGGTGAACGACGGAAGCGACGGCACCGCCTGCCCTCTGCTCTCGAGTGGCACCCCGATCGACTACCCCGCGTGGTACCACGCCACCGGCGACACGCAGGCTGCCAACATCGAGGCTGCGGACAGCTGCAACTTCAACCACCCGGGAACCTCGGACTGCTACGTGTTCACCGACCGTGGCACCTATGACTACCTGGCCTCGCAGGCGGGTGCGCTGACCAACCTCGGACTGGCCGTGAACGACAACGACAAGGCGCCGAAGGCCCAGAGGAACCTGCTGGTCAACTCCTTCCACCTCTACGCCATCAACCCGGCGGCGTTCCCCAGCGACACTTTCGGCATCCGCACCGGCGCGATGAAGGACCTCCTCAACTGGGTCACCTCCGCTCACGGTCAAGCGCTCGTCGAGGGCTACCTCCAGAAGAACGGGGATGAGCCGTTCCGCCCCGATGCCCGTCCGGCGCTGACGGCGACCCCGCTACCGAAGAAGGTCGCGGCGCACCACAAGGTGACCGTGAAAGGCAGTCTGACGAACGTCGTCCCCGGGACTCCGGCCTTGAACGGCGTCAAGGTCTGGGTCCAGGCCCGACACCACGGCACATGGGTGTCGGTCAAGCGCGGCAAGACCAATGGCAAGGGCCGTTTCTCGATTGCGTTCGCTCCGTCGTTCCGAAGCGCCAAGTACCGTCTCGTCACCCCGAAGCGGATCGTGAAGGTCGAGAACTCGACGCTCAAGCCGAAGTTCGGGGACATCCTCCAGCAGGCGATGCTGCCCATCGGCAAGGTGAAGGTCCGCCGATGATCATCGCGCGAACCCGCAGGGGGTGACCGACTCGGCGACACGTGTCTTCTGGCGAGCCACCGCCGCAGGGATCCTCGCGGCGGTGGTCAGCCTTGCTCCCACGTCGTTCGCGCGTGCCGACGCCGGCTGCTCGGGCACCTCACCGTGCGTGATCGTCGACGTGGTCGGCGGAGCCTCCACTTTCAGCCATGAGTTCTCCTACTCCGACATCGACACCATCGCGGGTGACGAGGGCCAGGGCTACGTCACCTTCGGTGTTCGCAACGCCATTGGCAGCACGGGCAACGTGACCGCGCACGACGCGCTGCCCGTGAGGGCGCTTCTCGCGCATGTCCCGCTACCGGGTGGTGGGATGCTCGACCCTCGCAGCGTCACCTACGCGAGCGTTCCCGAGCCCGCCGATCCCGGTGAGCAGAGTGTGCTGTCAGCCGCCGACCTCGAGTCGCCTCCTCCGCCGGGCGACTTCCAAGGTGATCTGATGCCCAGCGTCTTCACGCTCAGCGGCACCTACCTGAACTACATCAGGCCGCTGCGGAGCACGAGCGATGTCAATGCCGACGAGTCGATCTCCACGGCAGGCTCCGCGCAGGCGATCACGATCACGGTGCACACGACAGGCGAACCGCTCAACGTCGTGCTGTCCGCGACGCCGACGGCCTTGGACGCCCAGGAGTCCGCGACCTTCTCCGCGCATACGACCGGATCGGGCGCCACGGGGGAGATCAGCTACCACTGGCAGTTCGTGAACCGAACTCGCCGGACGAGCGCCTCTGCCGGCACCACAGCGACGACTGAGAACTCCTGGAAGCAGCCGGGCACCTACTACGTCGTGGTGAGCGCGCACGACAAGGCAACGGGGTCCTACGGAAGCTCGGCTCCGGTCCTCGTTCAAGTGGGGCCGAAGCCGCCCAAGGGGGGCGGTCAGTCTCCCGGTGGGGGGCACCACCATCGGCACCACCACCCGCCCTCGGGCCCGGTCAAGGGACACGGTCACCAGAATCACGGGCACCAGCACGGCACCGACCATCAGCACCAAGGACAGTCGTCGCGTGCCCCCTCGTCGCCGCGCGGGGCGAACGACGGTCAGTCAAAGCCTGGCCACGACCAGCAGCAGTCGCCACCCGGCCCGACCACGCACGTCGACCCGGCGACGCCGGGGGGCACGAGCGTCACGGGCGTCCTGCTCAGCGGCGCGCAGGTCTACTCGACCTCAGAGCCGAACCGGGCTGTGCCGCGCATCTCGGCTGCGGCTCCCCGGCCTCGCGACGACTGGTCGGTGCCGTGGCGGATCGCCGCCGGGATCGGCGTACCGCTCCTGCTGGTCGCCCTCGGGATGACGGGGGAGGCGCTGCAGCTGCGGCGTCGTGTGGCCAGAATGTCCGCATGACGTACGCCGAGACGCGAGCGGTCGCATGAGCGATCGGATCTACCAGGCGATCTTCGACGTCGCGAAGGTGCTGGAGCTGCCCGTCGTGATCGCGGCGCTGATCGCCTTGGCGGTCGTCATCTACGAGCTCGGTGTCTTCACCATGGAGACCCGGCAGCGGTTCCGCCGCAAGCTCGGCGTCCTCACCACCGCCGCGGACGAGGCCCGCGCGGCCTTGGCACGCGACGACCGGCCGGCAGCCCAGCGGGCCCTCGGCAGGGTGGCGTGGAGCGGCGCCATGTCGCGGGTCCTGTCCCGACTCGCCACCGAGGCCGGAGGTCCGGGTGCCGAGCCGCGGATCGCGAAGGAGCTCGCCGACTTCGACTTCCGCTGCCAGCGGCGCCTCGGGTGGACCCGCCTGCTGGTGCGGATCGGCCCTGCCCTCGGCCTGATGGGCACCCTGATCCCGCTGTCACCGGCGCTCGAGGGCCTGGCGAACGGCGACGTGCAGACCCTGACCGACAACCTGCGGGTCGCGTTCAGCGTGACCGTGCTCGGACTCCTGATCGGCGTGGTCGCGTTCGGGCTGTCGCTGGCCCGTGACCGGATCTACGGCCAGGACTACTCCGACCTGGAGTACGTCGCCGCCGTGCTCACCGCCGACGAACCCGCCCATCCGACGGAGGCCGCCTCATGATCAAGGTCAGTCCCCGGGCCCGGCGGCACGAGGATCGCGCCGGCGACCCGCTCGACGGGCTCGTCAATCTCTTCGACCTCGGGATCGTGCTGGCCGTCGCGTTCCTGCTCGCCGCGCTCTCGTCGCTCCACGTGCTGCAGCAGGTCGCCCAGCACGGTCTGAAGGCGCCCGACCAGATCACCGTCAACCCCGACGACCAGGTCAACAGCGTGCCGTCCGACGGCCAGCGCGTGGTGGGCCGGGGCAAGGAGGTCGGGAAGGTCTACCGGCTGTCCGACGGCCGCCTGATCTACGTCGTGCCGAAGAAGTGAGCTTCCTGCTCGACGGCCTCCAGCAGGCCTGGCACCTGGTCGTCGACGGCAACCCCTACGTCTGGCACCTGGTCTGGATCACGCTGAAGGTCGCGGCGGTCTCGACCTGCGCGGCCCTGGTCATCGGGCTGCCGATCGGGCTCGCGCTCGGCCTGGGCAGATTCCGTGGACGCGGCATCCTGATGGTCCTGGCGAACGCCGGGCTCGGGCTGCCGCCTGTCGTGGTGGGCCTGGTGCTGGCGCTGCTGATGTTCCCGCAGGCACCGCTCGGTCGGTACCACCTGCTGTTCACCCTGCACGGCGTCTACATCGCGCAGGCATGCCTGGCGCTGCCGGTCATCGTCGCGCTCACCGCATCGGCCGTCTCCGAGCTGCCGCCCGGACTGCTCCCGCAGGCCCGAGCCTTCGGGGCGAGCCGGCTGCAGCTGGCGGCGCTCGCAGTGCGCGAGGCCCGGATCGGGATCCTGGCCGCCACCATCGCGGCCGTGGGCTCGGCGCTGTCCGAGGTCGGCGCCGTGGTGCTCGTCGGCGGCAACATCCTCGGCGTGGACCAGACGCTGGCCTCTGCGGCTCTCGAGCAGGTGGGTGCCGGCAACTTCACGCTCGGTGTCGCGATCGGCATCCTGCTCCTCGGGCTGGTGCTGATCGTCACGGCACTGCTGACCGTGCTGCAGCAGCTCGGCGCCGCCCGACGGCTGGGGGCGTCCTCGTGAGCGCCCTGCTGCAGCTCGAGTCGGTGCACGTCGATCGCGGACGCCGCGAGGTCGTCCACGACGTCTCGTTCGAGGTCGCCGAGGGGGACGTCGTGGCCCTGCTCGGACCCAACGGTGCCGGCAAGAGCACATTGCTGGAGGCGATCGGCGGCGTCCTGTCCGTTCGCGGTGTCGTGCGGCGACACGGCCGCGTCGCGACCGTCCTCCAGTCGCCCGGCCTGGCCCGACGGTCGGTGGTCGGCAACGTGGACCTCGCCCAGGCATGGTGGGGCGTGCCGCGCGGGGAGCGGCGGGCTCGCTCGCTCGCAGCGCTCACCGACCTGCGGGTGGACCATCTCGCGCGCCGGTACGCCGGTGCCCTCTCGGGAGGCGAGCGCCGGCGCGTGCACCTGGCGCGAGGTCTCGCCGTACGACCCGACCTCCTACTGCTCGACGAGCCGTTCGCCGGTCTGGATCCGGAGAGCCACGCGGCGCTGGTCGAGGACTCGGCGTCGGCGTTCCGTTCGGCCGCCCAGGGCACCGTCGTCGTCGTCCACGACCGGGCCGACGCCTGGGCGCTCGCTGACCGCGTCGTCGTCCTGCTCGACGGCCGGATTGCGGCCGCGGGCTCGCCCGAGCGACTGCTCGCGGAGCCGCCCACGGCGGAGGTCGCGCGGTTCCTGGGGTACGACGGGAGCCTGCGTTCGGGCAACACCGTGACGCTGACCCGGCCGCGCCACGTGGTCATCGACGCGGCGGGAGACCAGGACGCCACCGTGCTCCGCGTCGTACGACGGGAGGACGGTGCGCGGGTCCAGCTCGGTCTGGCTGCGGGCACGGTCTGGACCGAGGTGACCCGCGAGGGCGTCGAGCCGGTGCGCCTGACGCCCGGTGACGCGGTCCGGGCGCGGGTGCTGGGGGGTGTCACCTTCCGCGAGTCGTCCTAGTCTTCGGCCATGGCCGACTACCTGCGCATCGGCGAGGTCGCCCAACGGGTCGGGGTCAGCGTCGACACGCTGCGCCGCTGGGAGACGGAGGGCCGGATCACCTTCGAGCGACGCGGCAACCAGCGCGTGCTCCCCGCCGACGAGCTGCCCGCGCTCCTGCGCTCGCTGAGCGGACCCGACCGTACGTCCAGCGCTCGCAACCGGCTCACCGGCGTCGTGGTCTCGGTCGAGCGGGACGGAGTCATGGCCAAGGTCGAGCTCGCCTGCGGCGACTACCGCGTCGTCTCCCTGATGAGCCGCGAGGCCGCCGACGAGATGCAGCTGGCGCCCGGCGTCGCGGCCACGGCGGTCGTGAAGTCCACCAGCGTGATGGTCGAGGTCGCGGTCCCATCCGACCGCAGCACCTCCTGACTCGACCCCGCCGATTGGTGCCAAACCGCACGTCTGCCGGGGGTTTCCCTGCGGTTTGGTGCCAAACCGCATGCCTCAGGGCCCGAGCGTGGCGCGGCTCACGCCGGGATCGTTTGGCGCTGGTAAGGGTTGCACATACTCTGAGTACGTACCGACGGTATGTGAAATGCCTGCCGCGGTTCTCCAGAGAGGAGCCGGCCATGACCTGGACCGCCTTCCACCACCGCGGGGAGACCCTCCGCCGCGTGATCGAGCTCGTCGACGTACGGCGCGACGGGCTGCTTCCCATGGACGCCGAGGGCGTCCGCGAGACCTTCGGCGACGAGCTGTCCCTGCTCGGCGCCCTCCACCTGCGTTGGCACACCCGACTGTCGGGCCACCTCGAGCACGAGCTGATGAACCGGCCGCTGGGTGACGACGAGGCCGTCGTCGCGGCCTGGCGGGAGACCGCCCGCGAGCTGCCCGGCGTTCGCCTGGTTCTCGACCACTACGGTCGGTACCCGCTCGACGAGCCGATGGCCCGTGCGCTCGGGATCGCCGCGGCCAAGGAGCACCGGCTGTTGGCCGCGATGGCGGGCCACGGGGGCGGCGTCCCCGGAGCTGTCGGCCACGGCCGGTGCCGAGCTCGAGGAGCGGGCCCGGCAGCGGGACGCCGTTCTCGGCTGAGCGCCGGTCTCTCGAGCCCGGATCACGTACGGTCTGCCCATGCACCCGCGCATCACTTTGCTGTCCCTGGGCGCCGTCGTGCTCACCTTCGTGATGACGGCGGCGGCCCAGCCCGCGTCGGCCCGGCCGTTGCCGTCCGAGCGGCAGTGGCACCGCGACGTGTCCGCCGCGATGGCCGGCTCGCGCGACTACCTGCGCGCCGCCGTCGCCGAGCCCGGCCCCACGTACGCGATCAACCTCGACATCGACAACACCTCGCTCGCCACCCACTACGACCCCGGCGCCCGGATAGGCCCGGTGTTCCGGCTCACCCGCTGGGCGGCCAACCACGGCGTCGCCGTCCTCTTCAACACCGCGCGGTACGGCGCGAACATCAAGGCCGGCAAGCGACTCCTGCGCGCCGCCGGCTACACCGTCACCGAGATCTGCGGACGCTCCGGCCCGAAGGTGTCGCTGGCCCGTGGCAAGGTCCGGTGCCGGCAGCACTTCGTGGACGAGGGCTACACGATCGTCGCGAACGTCGGCAACAACCGCACGGACTTCTCCGGCACGAAGAACTACGGCCGGGCCTTCCGTCTGCCCAACTACGGCGGGCGCCTCGGCTGAGGAGCATGATGTGCCCATGGCGGAGATCCGGGCCGGGATGCTGCTGCTGGCGTCGCCCGAGCTGCTCGACCCCAACTTCGTCGATGCCGTCGTCCTCCTCCTCGACGCCGACGAGAACGGCGCCATGGGCGTGGTCATCAACCGACCCTCCCCGGTGCCGGTGATCTCGGTCCTGGCCGGCTGGGGCGACATCGTGGCCGAGCCCGAGGTCCTCTTCCGCGGCGGTCCGGTCTCACCGGAGGGTGCCTTGGCGGTCGCGCTGCTCCGCGACGCCGACGGGGCGCACGACGGGCTCCGGCCGGTGACCGAGCGCCTCGCGATCGTCGACCTCGAGGGCGAGGCCGACGACATCGACTCCGCCGTCGACGGGGTCCGCATCTTCGCCGGGTACGCCGGCTGGGGCGCGGGACAGCTCGAGGGCGAGATCGAGGGCGGCGACTGGTACGTCGTCCCGTCGCTGCCTCCGGACGCCTTCCAGGCCGATCCGAGCGACCTGTGGCGCGAGGTCATGCGGCGCCAACCCGGGGAGCTGGCGTGGCACGTCAACCGGCCCGCCGATCCCGAGCTGAACTGACTGCTGCCGTAGTCTGGGCGCGTGGCCTCCACCGGTTTCTCGCCCCTGACCGACACCGCTGTCGACGAGCGGGTCGAGGAGCGCACCGTCCCCACCGACGAGGGCGACCACGAGCGCTTCAGCCACTACGTCGACAAGCACAAGCTCACCGAGGCCATGGTGATGGGCACGCCGGTCGTTGCGCTGTGCGGCAAGGTCTGGGTGCCGAGTCGGGCACCGGAGAAGTTCCCGGTCTGTCCCGAGTGCAAGGAAGCCTGGGAGTCCCTCACCCCCGGCGGTGACGGAGACGGCGACGAGTGACCTCACGGCCCTCCTCTGACGCGGAGGCCGTGCCACCTTCGTCCGCCCTCACCCCGGCCTGGCCGGAGCGCGCGGCCTGGGGCACGGCCACGTCCCTGCGTGCCTGGCAGACCGCCGCCCTGACCGACTACGTCGCACGATCACCTCGCGACTTCCTCCTGGTCGCGACGCCGGGCGCCGGCAAGACGACGTTCGCGCTCTCGGCGGCGGCCGAGCTGCTCGGCCGACGCCTCGCGGACCGCGTCGTCGTGGTCGCCCCGACCGAGCACCTCAAGCTGCAGTGGGCCGAAGCGGCCGCGCGGGCCGGGATCCCGATCGACCCGACGTACTCCGCCGGCTCGGGCAAGACCTCGGCCGACTTCGTCGGCGTCGCCGTCACCTATGCGGGCGTGGCGGTGAACCCGCTGGCGATGCGGATCCGCACCGAGCGCTTCAAGACGCTGGTGATCCTCGACGAGATCCACCACGCCGCGGACGCGCTCAGCTGGGGCGAGGCGGTGCGTGAGGCGTTCGAGCCGGCGACCCGGAGGGTGGCGCTGACCGGCACGCCGTTCCGCTCAGACGTCAACCCGATCCCCTTCGTCACCTACGCGCCGGGCTCCGACGGCGTCCCGCGCTCGGTCGCGGACTTCACCTACGGCTACGGCCACGCCCTGGCCGACCACGTGGTCCGACCGGTGCTGTTCATGGCCTACTCCGGCGACCTGGCCTGGCGGACCCGGGCAGGCGACGAGATCTCCGCCCGGCTCGGCGAGCCGCTCACCCACGACCTCGCCGCCCAGGCGCTGCGCACCGCCCTGGATCCGACGGGGGAGTGGATCCCCTCGGTGCTGACCGCCGCGGACCGACGGCTGACCGAGGTCAGGCGTCACGTCCCCGACGCCGGCGGTCTCGTGATCGCCTCCGACCAGGAGTCTGCCCGCGCGTACGCCGCGCTGTTGAAGAGGATCAGCGGGGAGTCGCCGACTGTGGTGCTGTCCGACGAGAAGACCGCTTCGCGGCGGATCGCGGCGTTCACCGACTCCGAGAAGCGCTGGATGGTCGCCGTCCGCATGGTCTCCGAGGGCGTCGACGTCCCGCGGCTGGCGGTCGGCGTCTACGCCACGACCACGTCGACCCCGCTGTTCTTCGCCCAGGCGGTCGGACGCTTCGTGCGTGCCCGCACCCGAGGCGAGACGGCGTCGGTCTTCGTCCCGTCGGTGCCGACGTTGCTGGGGTACGCCGCCGAGCTGGAGCGCGAGCGGGACCACGTCCTCGGGCGCGCGATCACCGACGAGGACGACCTGTTCGCCGCCGAGCAGGAGCTGATGGCACGAGCCAACGCCGACGAGGGTGCCTCCGACGACCTGCTCGGCTCCTACGAGGCGCTCGGGTCACGGGCGACCTTCGACCAGGTGGTGTACGACGGCGCGGCGTTCGGTCACGCGGGCGAGGTGCACGTCGGCTCCGACGAGGAGATGGACTTCCTCGGCATCCCTGGGCTCCTCGAGCCCGACCAGGTGCGCGAACTGCTGCACCACCGGCAGCGTGCCCGGCGTACCTCCGCGGCGGCAGCCGCTCACGACGACGTGCCGCGTGAGGTGTCGACGCACGAGCAGCTCGCCGTGCTCAGACGGGAGCTGAACGGCTTGGTCGCCGCATGGCACCACCGCACCGGGCAGGCCCACGGGGTGACGCACGCGGCCCTGCGCAAGGAGCTCGGTGGCCCGGCCGCCGCCATCGCCAACGCCGAGCAGCTGCACGCGCGGATCAACCGACTGCGGGAGTGGGCGGCCAAGCCGAGGACCTGAGGTCCTTCGCCCCTGCTGAGCCGCTCGGTGCGGTGGCAGCATCGGCACAGCCGAACACGGGTGGGGGACTTCACCATGGACAGACGACCTCGTCGGCGAACGTCGATCGCCGGCGTGCTGGCGTTGCTCGCCTCGCTGGCACTGGGGGTGCCACCGCTGCCGGGAGCCACGGCCGCGCCGCCCGCGACCCCCTCCACGCTCGTGGGAGCGACGTCGTCGGACTGGACCTGGTTCGACCAGGCGGTCGGGCCGGTCCAGATCTACCGCGTGTTCGACAACGGGTTCCACTTCGCCACCTGGCAGGCGACCAACGCCTACCGTCTGCACCCGAACGCTCCGGCGTTCGACTACTCCATCCGGGTGCTGCCGCAGCGGCTCACGACACCGAGCGATCCGGTCAACGCCCAGATCAGGGCCTTCTTGGCCACGACGCCGAAGAACCTGATCATCACCAACTGGCACGAGCCGGACCAGACCTACGCCACCGACCGGCAGTTCACGCCCGCGCAGTACCGCGCCGGCCTCCTCGCGCTGGCGCGGATGGTGCGGGCACAGAACGCCGTGGACGGTGGAACGCGTCGGGTGTCGCTGATCCTCATGGACATCACGTTCTCGGGCACCTGGAGCACTCAGGTGACGGACTGGTGGCCCACGACGGCCCGTGACGGCGGGCAGGTCGACCTGATCGAGGGCGACATGTACGAGTGGCCCCACAACACCAACACGACCTGCTGCCCGGCGGGCTACACCGATGGCGTGAACTGGCGCAAGGCGTCGACCCTGTTGGCGCCGCTGTGGAACTGGGCGAGCGCCCACGCGACGCCGTGGGCGGTCGCCGAGCTCGGGGTGCTCGAGGACGTCCACAACCCCCTGCGCCGGGCCATGGAGCTGTCGGCGGCGGTGAGCTACGCGAGGGCTCACGGGGCCGACCACATCTCCTACTTCGACAGCTCGGGGCCGCGAGCCAACTGGCGGCTGCGCTACTCGACGCCGGTCGGCACGACGTCGCAGACGTCCAACGCGGTGCTCATGTGGAAGTCGCTCGTCGCGGGCGGCTGAGCGCTCGCTTCCGCGCGCAACCATTCTCTGACTAAGGTCAGAGAATGACCGAGACAGTGGTGCTGCGCAGGTTCAACCGGGCCTGGAGCCAGCGGGTGGGCCTGCTGGAAGAGTCCTACCTCGGGCAGGGCCGGAGCCTGGGCGCCTCGCGACTGCTGTTCGAGATGGGGCCCGAGGGCGCCGGCGTCCTGGACCTCCGCCGCCGCCTCGGGCTCGACTCGGGCTACCTCAGCCGTCTGTTGCACGGGCTCGAGGAGGCCGGGCTGGTCCAGGTGCGCGCGGACCCCGTCGACCGACGCCGCCGCGTCGTCGTCCCCACCGTTCGGGGTCGTACGGCGATCGAGCGTCTCGAGGAGCGCTCGGAGGAACGGGCGCGGGCGCTCGTCGACCCGTTGGGGGACTCGCAGCGCCGTCGACTGACCGAGGCCCTGGCGACCGCGGAGCGGCTGATCCGGGCCGCCACGGCGAGCGTGGAGTCGGTGGACGTCGCCTCGGCCGAGGCCGTGACCGCCGTACGCCTCTACTTCGACGAGCTGGACCGACGGTTCCCGACGGGCTTCGATCCCGGCGACGCGGTGACGACCGACCTGGACGCGATGCGTCCGCCGTCGGGGGACTTCCTCGTCCTGCGGGTCGAGGGCGAGGTCGTGGCCTGCGGTGGTCTGCAGCGGCACACCGCGAGAGTCGGTGAGATCAAGCGGATGTGGGTCGATCCGGACTGGCGCGGGTGCGGGCTCGCCGTACGCCTGCTCGAGGCGCTGGAGCGCCGGGCGTTCGAGCTCGGCTACGGCGAGGTGTACCTCGACACCAACGCGAGCCTCACGGAGGCGGTGACGATGTACGAGCGGGCGGGCTATCGCCACATCGAGCGGTACAACGACAATCCCTACGCCCAGGTGTGGTTCGCCAAGCGCCTCACCCGGCGGCGCTGACCTCGAAGGGCAGAGCCCCGGGGCCGACGACGGTGACCACGTCACGCGGCCGCTCCACGCGATGACCGCGGTCGCACTCGAGCACGGAGTGGACCGCCGCGCCGCAGTCGCGGTGGGTGAACGAGACCGGCGGCCCACCCGGGTCGACGACGTACCGGTCGCCCCAGTCGGCGATCGCGACGAGTACGGGGTAGAGGTCGAACCCCTTCTCGGTCAGGCGGTACTCGTGGCGCTCACGCTCGCCCGGCTCGCGGTAGGGGACCCGCCGCAGGACGTCCTGCTCGACCAGGAGACCGAGGCGGCTGCTCAGGACCTGACGCGGGATGCCGCTGTGCCGGCGGATGTCGTCGAACCGGCGTACGCCGTTGAACACCTCGCGCAGGACGACGAAGGTCCAGCGCTCGCCGAGGATCGCCATCGTGCGACCGACGGTGCAGTTGTCGGTCGACCACGCCAGGGCAGCGGGTGCGCTCGTCTCCATGTGACCCACCCTAAGTCTCGTTGACAGACCCAGCAATCGAGCGGCACGCTGGGTTCGTGACCCAGACCCAGGATCCCGAGCTGCCCGACATGTCCGCCCTCCTGGAGCTCGACGGCTTCGCCCAGCTCGAGGCCATCTTCCAGGGCGACCATCCCGGCGCCCCGATCGCCGAGACCCTCGGCCTGGACGGCTTCGGAGGGGAACCCGGTGCGATCCACGTCGAGCTGGTGCCGGAGCGGCGCCACTACAACCCGCTCGGCACCGTGCACGGCGGCGTCCTGTCGACCCTTCTGGACACCGCAGCCGCGTGCTCGGTCCACTCGACGCTGGCTCCCGGCGAGACCTACACCTCCCTCGACCTGACCGTGAAGTTCCTGCGGCCGGTCACGGTCGAGTCGGGTCGTCTCCGGTGCCAGGGATCGGTGGTCCAGCGCGGCCGGCGTACCGCACTCGCGCAGGCTCAGCTCCACGACGCCCAGGGCCGCCTCGTCGCCCACGCCACGAGCACCTGCATGATCTTCACCTGACCCTTCAAACCGGATAGTCCCTGACGATCGGACCGGACTCGTCAGCGTGTCGCGTGCCGAACGTCAGGGACTATCCGGATGAGTGCGCGAGGGGGAGGACGCGGTAGGGGATCTGCGTGGCGAGGGCGATGACGGTCGACGAGCGGACGATCGCGGGGTCCTGGAGGACCAGGTCGATGACGCGCTGCAGGTCTGAGTTGGAGCGGGCGACGACCCGGGCCCAGAGGTCGCCGGCGCCGGTGATCGTGTGCGCCTCGAGCACCTCGGGGATCGTGGCGAGGTGCCGAGCCACGGCGTCGTGACCGCCCAGCTCGACCCGGTCCTGACGGATCTCCAGCGTCAGGAACGCCATCACCGGGAAGCCCAGCGCGTCCGGGGAGAGCTCGGGTCCCCACCCGGTGACGACCCCGGTCTCGGCGAGCTTGTCCAGGCGGGCCTGCACGGTCCCGCGCGCCACGCCGAGCTCGCGTGAGGCCTGGAGTACGCCGACGCGCGGATCGGCGGCGAACAGGGCGAGCAATCTGCGGTCGAGATCGTCCATGCTGCCTCCTGCGGTGAACAAAATTGCGCAACGATTCGGCGTACTGTTGCGCAGGTTGTCACCACGAGGCAAGGTGACTCGCATGACGACGACCCACGAGACCCCGTCCACCGGGGGCGCCCTGACCGAGGACGAGCTGAAGGCCGACCTCACCGTCGACCAGCTCAAGCAGCTGGTCGGCCTGGTGGAGTACGACGAGGAAAGCGACGTCTTCCCCGTCACCGGCTGGGACGCGATCGTGTTCTGCGTCGGCAACGCCACCCAGACGGCTCACTACTACCAGTCCGCGTGGGGGATGCGGCTCGAGGCGTACTCCGGCCCCGAGCACGGCAACCGCGACCACAAGTCGTTCGTGCTGCGCTCGGGATCGATCCGCTTCGTCGTCAACGGCGCGGTCGATCCCGACAGCCCACTGGTCGAGCACCACCGCAAGCACGGCGACGGCGTCACCGACATCGCCCTCGAGGTCCCCGATGTCGACAAGTGCGTCGCCCAGGCACGCCGGGCGGGAGCGAAGGTCGTGCGCGAGCCGGAGGACGTCACCGACGAGCACGGCACGGTCCGGATCGCCGCCATCGCGACGTACGGCGAGACCGTCCACACCCTGGTCGACCGCAGCCGCTACGACGGCCCGTACCTGCCCGGCTACGTCGCCGCGGAGTCGACGTACGAGCCCAAGGCGGGGCAGCCGAAGCGGCTGTTCCAGGCACTCGACCACATCGTCGGCAACGTCGAGCTCGGCCACATGGACGAGTGGGTCGGGTTCTACAACCGGGTGATGGGCTTCGTGAACATGGCGGAGTTCATCGGCGACGACATCGCCACCGACTACTCCGCGCTGATGAGCAAGGTCGTCGCGAACGGCAACCATCGCGTGAAGTTCCCGCTCAACGAGCCCGCGATCGCGAAGAAGAAGTCGCAGATCGACGAGTACCTCGAGTTCTACCGCGGCGCCGGCGCCCAGCACCTCGCGGTGGCGACCAACGACATCCTGGCGTCGGTGGACGCGCTGCGGGCCAACGGCGTGGAGTTCCTGAGCACGCCCGACTCCTACTACGAGGACCCGGAGCTCCGCGCCCGCATCGGCAACGTGCGGGTGCCGATCGAGGAGCTGCAGCGGCGCGGCATCCTGGTCGACCGCGACGAGGACGGCTACCTGCTGCAGATCTTCACCAAGCCGCTCGGTGACCGCCCCACGGTCTTCTTCGAGCTGATCGAGCGGCACGGCTCGCTCGGCTTCGGCAAGGGCAACTTCAAGGCGCTCTTCGAGGCCATCGAGCGCGAGCAGGACGCACGCGGCAACCTCTGAGCACCAGAACGCCGAGTCGTCCTCGGACGACTCGGCGTTCTTTCGGTGCCGCTGCGCGCCGACGCGGCGCTCTCGCGCTCAGTCGGGCAGCGTCAGCTCGACGGTCGACCCGGGCGGAAGTGCCTGGATGATCCGCAGCTGCGCCAGGGCAGGGTGGTCGTCGAGGAGCTTCGCGCCGTTGGCCAGCGACCGCAGAGCCGCGGTCTCGGCACGTGCGGCCTCGAGCTGGGCAGCGGCGTGCTGCCGCGCCTGCACCACCGAGCCGTACGCCGCCCGCAGGTCGAGCGGCAGGATCACGTCCTTGACCACCACCTCGAGCACGTCGAGCCCGACCCCCGACCCCGCCTCGGCGGCCACCGACGTGGCGACGTCGGTGACGACCTGGCGGGCCGTGCGCACGACGGCGTCCGTGTCGAGCGGGGCCAGCCCCTCCCGCAGCGCGACCTGCACCGCGAGGTACACCCGCGCCAGCGGGTCGGTGACCGTCTCGGTGAAGGCGACCGGGTCGGCGATCCGCCAGCGCAGGGCCGCAGTGACGCGCACGCTGACGCCGTCCGCGGTCAGGACCTCCTGCGGTGCGAGCGTGAGCAGCTGCTCCCGGCGGTCGAGGACCTGGTACGACGCGCGCGTGCGCTGGCGGTGCCGGCCGGGCTCGAGCACGACGGTGCGCTGACCGTCGAGTCGCTCCAGGGCGCACTGCCACGGCTGGACCGTGAGGTAGGGGTTGAACAGTGGCATGACCGGCTCCTTTCCTGTCGTGTCGGTCGTGGCCCGCTCGGTGCGGGAGGTGTGCGGGAGGTGTGCGGGACTTGTGCGGAACGTGTGCGGTGGTGCTGGCGGACGTGGTGACCGACGGCCACACCGACCCGCGGGGACCGGGCCGCCGGACCGGACGCGCACGTCCGGACTTCGGGCCCACCACAGGGCGAGTCGCTGCTTCTGCCGCCGGCCGCCACCCCCTTCGAGGATGGGAGTCGAACCCACAGGAGTAGACACTCCGATGCCATGCCGCCGAGGTACGACGCGCGGGACCGGACCCGTCACGACGGGTCGTGCCTCTGATCTCGACGACGAGGAACGAGGGTAGGCGGGCTGCGCCGCAGCTGCGACCGAGTTTCTGGCCTGCCGCAGTCGGGTCCAGCTCAGGCGGTGCCGCCACCCCACTGGCGGTTCATGTCCCGGCAGACGACCTTCGGCTTCGCCCCTGGCTTCGTGGCCGGCTTGGTCACCCAGATCGAGATCCGGCCCGACACCTGCTTCTTGTGCGTGTAGCGGCCCTTCCAGATGACGTGCTGCACCAGCGGCTTGCCGCTGATCGTCTGCTGGGCCTCCTTGTCCTTGATGTGGAACTTCGCCTTGTCGCTGATGCGGTAGTCCGGCTTGGACAGCCCTGGCGACAACGCCCCGCCGCACTTGTCGGCGTTCGGGTAGTAGATGCCGCCCCAGTCGGGGTGCGCGGTCATGTGGAGGTGGCCGTTGACCCGGCTCAGTGTCCAGCCGCCGACGCCGTAGGAGTCGACGCCCTTGGGGGCGGCCTCCCAGACACCGAGCTTGGGCTTGATCGGCTTGGCGTGCCCGGCCGCTGCGTCTGCGGTGCCGCCCAGGGTCCAGAACATCGCCGCCGCCGTCAGGGCAGCGATCAACGGGCGGGGCAGGCGCATGGTTCCTCCGGGTTCGAACAGTCGATCCCGAGAGGGAGCGGGCTCAGGCTAGGTGGAGGGGCGGCCTTCCGCCATGCCCCGTCAGGGCCCCGGGTCACGCGTCGTCGCGGACGACCTCGCCGCCCTTCATCACGAACCGCACGTCCTCGAGCAGCCGGACGTCGTCCAGCGGGTTGCCGGCGACGGCGACCAGGTCGGCGTACCGACCGGGGGCCAGCTGGCCGATCCGGTCCTCCCAGCCCATCAGCTCTGCTGCGTGCACGGTCGCCGACCGGATGGCCTCCAGCGGCGTCTGCCCGTGGCGCACGTGGTACGCGAACTGCCGGGCGGCGTAGGCGTGGGGGTAGATGCCGCTGTCGGTGCCGTAGGCGATCCGCACGCCGGCCCCGACGCACTTCTCGAACGCCGCGCGCTGCGTCTGCGTGGTCTCGTCGTTCTTCCGGAGCACGTCGGCCTTCCAGCCGTCGCGGCGCCCGGTCTCGGCGATGTAGTCGCCGCCGTAGATGTCGGCGACCAGCCAGGTGCCCGACCCGGCCATCATCGCGACGCCCTCGTCGTCCATCAGGGAGCCGTGCTCGATGGAGTGCACGCCGCCACGGATCGCGCGCTTGATGCCCTCGGCGCCGTGGGCGTGGGCGGCGACATGGACGCCGTGCAGCGTGGCCTCCTCGACCGCCGCGCGGATCTGCTCCTCGGTCAGCTCGGGGACGCCGGGGTCGCCGTTGTCCGACATCACCGCCCCGGTCGCGATCAGCTTGATCAGGTCGGCGCCGCCGTACACGATCCGCCGCACCACCCGGCGTACGTCGTCGACGGTGTCCACGACGCCGACGCGCAGCTCCGGCGGCACGAGCTGTTCGGCGTCCGGTGCGAGCCCGGCGATGTCGCCGCCGCCGCCGGTGCAGCTGACGTAGGCACCGGCGACCATCATCCGCGGCCCCGGCGTCCACCCGGCCTCGATCGCGTCGCGCAGCGCGACGTCGACGAAGGCCCGGTAGGTGCCGACGTCCCGCACGCTGGTGAAGCCGGCGTGAAGCGTCGCGCGAGCGTTGCGGACGCCGCTCATCGCCTCCTGGGCGCCGGTGCGGGTGAGCAGCTCGGTGTAGCCGTGGCCACTGTCCTCCTCGCCGATCTGGTGCGAGTGGCAGTCGACGAGTCCGGGCAGCACGGTGTGGCCGGGCAGATCGCGCACGGGCACGTCGGCCGACAGCTCCGAGGCTGCGACGACATCGGCGACACGGTCGCCCTCGACGACCACGGCCCGGCCGGTCAGCAGCTCTCCGGTGCTGACGTCCAGCACATGCTCGGGTCGGACGGCATGGCGGGGAGCGGAGGTCACGCCCCGGAACCTACTGGTCCTGCCCCCTCACGCGCCCTCTCGGCGAGGGGAGCGCCGTCGCAGCAGTTGGCCTTCATGTGGCAGTGCGGACACAGCCACCGGGTCGCGATCGGGTCGAAGTCCTGTCCGCAGAAGTCGCAAGGCACGATCGGCAGGCTACGACCGCGACGACCGTCGCCCGCCGGAACACGCCGTCAGTCGAGATCCCCGACGAGCACGGCCTCGGCCTCGGCGGCCTGCGACTCGTGGCCCACCTGGAGGGCGCGGGTCAGGACTCCGGCGCCGGAGCCCATGATCGCCACGCCCACCGCGACCATGACCGCGCCGAAGACGAACGGCGCGTGCACGTGCACATCGGGTGCGGTGCCGAAGAGCTTGAGGGCGACGTAGGGCCCGATCGCGCCACCGCAGAAGCGGACGAAGGAGTACGCCGCGGACGCGACCGGGCGCTCGACCGGCGCGACCCCCATGACGGCCTCGGTGATCAGGGTGTTGTTGTTCCCGATGAAGGCGCCGGAGATCACGATGCCGACGATGACCACGGCCTGGTGGTCGGCGAAGACCGCCATCATCACCAGGTCGAGCATGAACAGCACCAGGGTCCCGATGACAGCCGGGATGGTGCCGACGAGCCGCTGCACGCGGGGGGCGACGAACACCGACACGACGGCGACGAGCACGCCCCAGCCGAAGTAGATCCAGCCGATCTGGATGATCCCGGAGTCCGGAAGCGCGAACGGCCCGGCGGCCAGGATCGTGAAGAAGCCGATGTTGTAGAACACCGCGGTCAGGCCGGTCAGCAGCAGCGGCTTGTGCCGCAGTGCCCGGAACGGGTCGGCGAGCGACGTACGACGCCCGGTGGCGGGGGTCGGCGGAAGGAAGAACGCCGTCGCGACGAGCGCGATCGTCATCAGCGTCGAGACGCCGTAGAACGGCGCCCGCCAGGAGTGCTCGCCCAGCAGACCGCCCACGAGCGGCCCCGAGGCGATGCCGATGCCCAGCGCGGCCTCGAACAGGATGATCGCCTGCGCGGTGCCGCCGCTCGCGGACATCACGATGGTCGCCAGGGCGGTGGCGACGAAGAGGGCGTTGCCCAGGCCCCAGCCGGCGCGGAACCCGACGACGGCGCCCACGCTGTTGGAGGAGCCGGCGAGCGCCGCGAACAGGATGATCAGCACGAGGCCGGACAGCAGCGTGCGCTTCGGGCCGATCCGGCTGGAGACGACGCCGGTGACCAGCATCGCGACGCCCATGATCGCCATGTAGCTGGTGAACATCAGTGAGACCTGACTCGGCGTCGCGTTCAGCTGGACCGCGATGTCCTTGAGGATCGGGTCCACCAGACCGATGCCCATGAACGCGATCACGCAGGCGAAGGCGACGGCCCACACGGCTCGTGGCTGGGCGAAGAAGGACCCCGACTGGACGGGGGCCTCGTGTTCCTGGTGGTCGTGGTGGGCGTGCGCTGACACGGTCGTCCTCTCGAGGTCTGGGTCGATTATAGATAGGTAACCTATGGAATGTCACGAGTGTTCCCGGGGGTGACGGATCGCACGTCGGTGAGGTAGACCAGTGGCTCCCACTCTCGGAAGGGATCTCGGAATGTCTGCCACCCCCTCACGTCGAGGCGTCCTCACCGGTGCCGCCGCCCTCGCCGCCGCCGGCTACGTCGCCCCGGCGGACGCGGCCCGCGGCCATCACCACCACCATGCGTCGCGCCATCGCCTGCACCTCACGGTGCTCGGCACCACCGACCTGCACGGGAACGTCTTCAACTGGGACTACTACAAGAACGCCGAGTACGACGACGCCGCCCACAACGACATCGGGCTGGCCAAGGTGCAGACCCTGATCAAGGCCATGCGCGAGCAGCGGCGTGGCAAGCCCCTGCTCATGCTGGACGCCGGCGACATCATCCAGGGCACCCCGCTGGCCTATTACTACGCCAAGGTCAGGCCGATCACCGACGGCCACCGCCATCCGATGGCCAACGCCATGAACCTGATCGGGTACGACGCGGCCACCCTCGGCAACCACGAGTTCAACTACGGCATCCCGTTGCTCCGCACGTTCCAGTCGCAGCTGAACTTCCCTCTACTCGGGGCGAACGCCGTCGATCCGGCGACCGGGCTGCCCGTGTTCCCGCCGTACCTGATCCGCAGGTTCAAGGTCGCGCACGGGCCGGATCTCAAGGTCGGCGTGCTCGGCCTGACGAACCCCGGCATCGCCATCTGGGACAAGGCCAACGTCTCGGGGAAGATGGAGTTCCCGGGACTGGTCGAGCAGGCGAAGAAGTGGGTGCCGCGGCTGAAGAGGAAGGGCTGCGACATCGTGATCGTCTCTGCCCACTCCGGCGCGGACACCTCGTCGTCGTACGGCGATGCCCTGCCCTACCCGGAGAACGCCTCGTCACTGGTCGCGGCACAGGTCCCGCACGTCGACGCCATCCTGGTCGGTCACGCGCACGTCGACATCCCTCAGCGGTTCGTGGCCAACGAGAAGACGGGCGAGGGCGTGCTGCTGTGCGAGCCCGACTACTGGGGCATGCGCCTCGCGGTGATGGACCTGCATCTGGAGCGGCACGGCGACGGCTGGCGCATGGAGCGCGCGCGCTCGCAGACCCTGAACTCCAACACGGTCGACATGGACCACAAGGTCGCGAAGGCGGTGCGCAAGCAGCACCAGCGGGTCATCGCCTACGTGAACTCGCCGGTCGGGACGTCGACCGAGGAGCTCTCCGCCGCCAGGGCTCCGGTCGAGGACGTCCCGATCATCGACTTCGTGAACTACGTCCAGGCCGATGCCGTCAAGCAGGGTCTGACCGGTGACGACGCCACCCTGCCGGTGCTGTCGATCGCGGCGCCGTTCAACCGGCAGGCGACGTTCCCCTCCGGTCAGGTCACCATCCGCGACGTCGCGGGGCTCTACATCTACGACAACACGCTGCTCGGGGTGAAGGTCACCGGTGCGCAGGTCCAGGACTACCTGGAGTACTCCATGCAGTACTTCCAGCAGGTCACGGGCACGGGCCCGTTCACGATGGACCAGGTGACCAACGCGGTCACCGCCAACGCGCCGACCGGTACTCCCGACTACAACTTCGACTCGATCGCGGGTCTGGACGAGCACCTGACCTACGACGTCGACATCGCGCAGCCCGTCGGCTCGCGAGTCAAGAACCTCAGCTACGGCGGGACGCCCGTCGACCCGGCGGCCGAGTTCGCGCTCGCGGTCAACAACTACCGCCAGTCCGGTGGCGGTGGCTTCCCGGCCGTGAGCACCGCCCCGGTGGTCTACAACCGCCAGATCGACATCCGGCAGCTGCTGATCGACTGGGTCACCGAGCACCTCACCATCGACCCGGCGCAGTTCGCGTCCGTCGACTGGCGGCTGGTGTCGAACGGAACCCCGATCACCGTGACCTGACCCGCGAGCTGCCGCTAGAGCTGCTCGTCCATCACGTCGCGGAGGACGGCGACGGCGTGCGCGACGTCGTCGGCGGTGTGCCCTGTCCGAGCCAGACGCTCGGCGACCGCGGCGCCGTTGTCCCTGCGGGCGTCCGCGAGCCGCTTGCGGCCCTTGTCCGTCAGCCGGACGACCGAACGCCTGGCGTCGTCGGGATCGGGCTCCTTGGCCACCCAGCCCTGCTCGACCAGCTGGCGAACGGCGCCCGAGATCGTCGGCTGCGACGAGCGGTCGGCGTCGGCGAGGGCGGTCACTCCCAGCGGGCCCTGCTCGTCGAGCAGGGCCAGGATCCGGATCCCGGCCGGCTGCCCGACCCGTCGGCGTACGGCGCGGACGAGGCGGGCAGCCTGGACGACGAGCTCGCTGCTCTGCTGCTCGAGGTCACTGGGCACGCGGGCAGGATACCGATCCGCGCGCCTCGGCCTGGTCCGGCGGCTCATCCGGGGTTGCAGGTGCCCGACTCGAAGCCGGTACAGGTGTTGCCGCTGCTGAGGCTCAGGTGCAGGGCGTCGGTCCCGGCACCACCGATCAGCTCCATGCCGGTGAACGCGCCGGTGAGCAGGTCGTCGCCGTCCCCGAGGTCGACGCTTCCGCCGTGGAAGCCGCTCGCCTCGAACCCGTCGTCGCCTCCGAGCAGGTGCGCCGTCAGTGCGCTGGTGCTCTCGGTGCTCACGAACACCTGGTCGGGCCCGGGTGTCCCGGTGACCGTCGTGGCTCCGAGGTCCCGGAAGCCGGGATCGCCACCGGGCGCGAAGTGACCGGTGCGGCCTCCCACGGAGATCGTGCCGGCTGCCAGGTCGACCGTGGCCGAGCCGGTGGCCAGGACGTCCCACTGCACGTCCGCGTCGGTGGTCGAGTCGCCGTCCGCGAGTCCACTGAGCTCGGTCGACTCGAACCCGGTGAGGGTCACCGGGCCGCGCTGGCCCGTGCTCCGGTCCTCGACGCGGTCCTGATCGGCCCCACCGTCGACGCTGTCGCTGCCCGACCGCAGGACGTAACTGTCTCCGCCTGGCCCGAGGTCGACGGAGTCGTCGCCGGAGCCGGACGCCTCGTCCTGGACGGTGTCGTCGCCTGCACCGGTGTGGACCGTGTCGTTCCCGGCCCCGGGAGACACCACGTCCGTCTCGACGCCACCGGTGATCTGGTCGGCGAAGGCGCTGCCGGCGATGAACAGGCGGGACCCGTCCGTCCTGACCGTGTCGGAGCCCTCTCCGGACGCGGTGCCGGCCGGGATGTCGATCGTGACCGGACCGGTCGCGCCCGAGTAGTCCAGGACGGCCTCGTCCCGCAACACCAGCTGGTCGTCGCCGGCGTTGCCGGACACGTGGTCCTGGTCCCTGCCGATGACGGTGTCGCCGCCGGGTCCACCCGAGAGGGTCCCGTCGCCGCCGCCGCAGATCGTGTCGTCGCCGCCGCGGCCGTCGACGGTGTCGTGCGGTCCGTTCGCGACGATGACGTCGTCACCGCCGGTCCCGACGAGCTGCTGGCTGCCCGACCTGCGGCCGACGAGGGTCGCGGTCTTGCCGTCGCACTTCGGCGCCGGGTAGTCCCCCCGGCACGACCCCTTCTCGAACCCGGAGCAGGTGAAGTCGTAGCTCTTAGCGACGGTGGAGTCGCGACCCGGACCGCCTCGGACCACCTTGTGGCCGTACGCCGGACCGTCGTCCTCGCCCCTGAGCAGGTCGTCGCCGGATCCGAGCGTCGCCTTCACCGTGCCGTGCTCGGGTGCCCACAGGGTGTCGTCGCCGGCGCCCATGTCGATCTTCCCGTGGTCGGCGCGGTCGTCGAGGAGGTCGCGGCCGCCAGCCAGGCGTGCGGTGAGACGCGGCGTCCTGAAGACGCGCACGACATCGCGCTCGGCGCCACCGATCAACGTCGCCGGGGACGTGGAGTCCACCGACCAGGCCTCGAACCCGGCGGTGTGCGTCGTGGCGCCGGCCCGGACCACCCGGCCCTTCGCGAGCAAGGCCTTGAACGGCGTACGTCCCGACGGGTCCAGGCCCAGTGAGTCGAATCCCGGTCCCCCCGAGAACGCGTACTTCGCCCCCAGCGACCGGGCCGAGCCCGTGTCGTCGCCGGATCCCAACGAGACCCGCACGCCCGACCTGGACGCCGTTGCCTCCACGGCCACGTAGTCGTCTCCGCTGCCGGTGGAGACGGAGTCCTTGCCCTTCGTCACGTCGACGTCGTCGGATCCCGGTCCGGTCCGAACGACGTCGGCGCCCGCGCCCGCGTCGACGTACTGGCTCTTCGCGTTGCCGATGATCACGTCACGATGCGCGCTGCCGTCGATCCGCAGCTGGTGCATGGAGGTCTCCGCGGACAGCCTGTCGCGTCCTTCGCCGGTCGCGAGGCGACTCCGGAGGTCCACCCGCACGCCGGCCGAGCTGCCGGCGTAGGTGACGGTGTCCCCGATCGAGGAGGAGCCGAACTCGTCGGGCTGCCCGGCGTCCAGGAAGTCGTCGCCCGCCCCGCCGTCGATCAGGTCACCGCCTCGGTACTCGAAGCAAGCGTCGTCGCAGGTGTCCACGATCTCGTCGTTGCCGCCGTAGAGCAGGTCGTCGCCGTCCCCGCCGTACAGCTGGTCGGCGCCGTCGTCGCCGCAGAGGATGTCATCACCTCCCAGGGCACGGATCGTGTCGTTGCCGCCGAGTCCGACGATCACGTCGGCGCCGGACGTTCCCGTCAGGGTGTCGTCGCCGTCGGTGCCGACGATGGTGGCGACGTGGCCGTGGCAGCGGACGTCGGCTGCAGAGGACGGAGCGGCCAGGGCGACCAGGCCGAACGTGGAGAGTCCGAGAGCGGCCATGCCTGCTCCGAGGGACCGTGTGCGCATGGAACTGCCTTTCGAGATGGACGATGCGGTCTGATCCCCTGCGCCTTCCGATGCTCCGCCCCACTGATCGGTTCGTCACGACGGCCGAATAGTTCAGGATGTGGGACATGCCGACGTACATCGCGTTCCTGCGGGCCGTCAACCTGGGCTCGACCCGCAAGTTCCCGAAGGCCGCGATCGTGCGTGCGTGCGAGGCCGCGGGTTCCACGGACGTCGAGACCTACATCAACTCCGGCAACGTGCGGGTGACCACGTCGATGCGCAGCCCGGCGAAGGTCGAGGCGGTGCTGGAGAAGGCCTTCGCCGACGAGGCGGGCTTCGAGGTGCCGACGGTCGCGCTGACGCAGAAGGAGCTGCGCGACATCGCGGCCGACGCCGTCGAGCTGGGCGAGGAGCACGACGGTCGCTACTACGTGTCCCTGCTCAAGCAGGCGCCGACCCGGTCCGCGTCGCGGAAGCTGGACGACGCCGGCAAGGCGGGGGAGCGGGCCGTCGTGCGCGGCCGTGGGGCCCACCTGCTGCTCGGCGCGGACTACCACACGGCCAAGCTCTCCAACGCGGTCGTCGAGAAGCACCTCGGTGTCTCGACCAACCGCAACCTCAACGTCATCCGCACGCTCGCTGAGAAGTGGGGCGGTGGCTGAGCGGTCAGGCCACGACGATGCCGGCGGCGTCCATCTCGGCCAGCGCGCTGGTGGTCGTCTCGGGGGCCACGCCCGCGCAGAGGTGACTGATCACCCGCGTCGAGAAACCCTCCCGGCTGGCGTCGAGTGCGGTCGCCCGGACGCAGTAGTCGGTCGCGATGCCGCACACGTCCAGCTCGTCGACGTTCTTGGCACGCAGCCACTCGGCCAGCCCGGCGCCGTCGACCGTCCGCCCTTCGAACGCCGAGTACGCCGCCTCGTGATCGCCCTTGAGGAAGATCGCGTCGAAGGGCTGCGGGTCGAGGTTGGGGTGGAACGCCTCGCCGTCGGTGCCGACGCGGCAGTGCACCGGCCAGGACTCGACGAAGTCGGGCTCGCTCGCCCAGTGGGCGCCGGGGTCGATGTGGTGGTCCTTGCTGGCCACCACCACGTCGTACGCCGGAGCCTGGTCGTCGCCGCGCACCCAGTGGTGGAGCAGCTCGCCGATGTCGCTGGCCACCCGCGCCCCGCCGGTCACCGGCAGCGAGCCGCCCTCGCAGAAGTCGTTCTGCACGTCCACCACGATCAGCGCCCGCGTCATGGCCCGAACCTAGCGGGAGCCGGCCTGCCTCGGGCTGCCTGGGAGGGCCCGTCACACCGGAAAACGCGGACGAATCGGCCAGGCGCCCGGCGTGTCGTGCTGATTCGTCCGCGTTTTCTCGGCCGAGGGGTCCGGCGGCGGCGGGTCACCGGGCTTGGGCCGCTGCTCCTCCACAGGTTCGGGAGGCGAATCGTCAGTCCACAGGCAGCCGTACGCCGCCTGTGAGCGATCCGGGATCGCGTCGAGGCTTCCCGCCATGGACGACGAGATCCACATCGGACGGCGACCTGGTCCCGACTGGAGGACCTTCACCAGAGGAGTCCACGTCCGGGAGGGCGTGGACGACCTGGCCGTGCAGCTCAGTGCCTGGCAGTGGGGGATTCCCTTCTGGGCGTCGTTCACCGGTCTCACGGCGGCGCGTCTGAGGGGTTGGTGGCTGCCGCCGTTGCCGCCCGGTCTGCCGCATTTCCGTCGCGGCTGCCCGTTCGGGTCGCATCGCCCGCCCTGGCCTGCACGTATGTGGGCACGACACGCTTCCGCCCTGGGAGCTGGTGCGACAGGTCCGGGTCGCGCATCCGGCCGAGACGGTCCTGGCGTGCGCACGCGATCTCGCCCTGCTCGACGTCGTACTGATCGGCGACGCGGCCCTCCACGCCGGCGACGCCACCACGGCCGACCTGCTCGAGGTCTCGCGATTGCGCCGGCGAGGGGCGCCGCTGCTTCGCCGGGCGATCCCGCTCATGGACGCGAGGTCGGAGTCGATCTTCGAGACCCTGCTTCGGATGCTCCACGCGACCTGCTCGATCGGCGTCGACGTCCAACCCGATCTCCTGGACGACGCCGGCACCTTCGTCGCCCGCGCCGACCTGGTGCTCAGCGGCACGTGCACCCTGCACGAGTGTGACGGCGGCGAGCACCGCACTCCACGTCGACACGAGCGCGACCTCCGGCGCGAGCGTCGGCTACTCAGGGCCGGCTACACCCGACGCGGCTACACCCCTCGCGACATCCTCACGCGTCCGGCCGACATCATCCGAGACGCCGACGTGACCCTGCGCCGAGCGCACGACCCGACGTCGCTCCAGCCGTGGTACGCCCTGCTCCGCGACTCCCTCTTCACCGCGTCCGGTCAGCGACGCCTCGTGCGCAAGCTCGGCCTGGCTGCGGAAACTGCGGACGAAGTGGCCGGCTGACCGGCGTGTCGGCCGATTTCGTCCGCGTTTTCTCGGCCAACTCCCGAGGCAAGCCACCCGAAGTCACAGGAAGACGGTGGGGATCACCGGCTCGCCGCGGGACATCTGCTGGGCGGCGCGGGGGAGCTCGGCGCGGGAGGACAGGTGGCGCTCGCGCGCGCGGTCGAGCGACTCGCGGCCGACGACCTCGCCGTCGCGGACCAGCGGCACCAGGAGCGAACGGTCGTCGCCGTCGTCGACCGGGGCGTGGCCGATGCCGATCGCCTCGGCCTCGGCGACACCCTTCGGGGTACGCCGGCGCAGGGCGTACTTGCGGCCGCCCACCGAGATCTTGTCGGTGCTCTTCTTCGCCACTCCGACCATCTGGCCGTCGTCGTCCTCGCGCGCCACCAGCTTGTAGACGAAGCCGCAGGTCGGGTGCCCCGAGCCGGTCACGAGCTGCGTGCCCACGCCGTAGGCGTCGACCGGTGCGTTGGCCAGAGCCGCGATGGCGAACTCGTCGAGGTCGCTGGTGACGACGATCCGGGTGTCGCGGGCGCCGAGGGAGTCCAGCTGGGCGCGCACCTCGCCGGCCAGGACGCCGAGATCGCCGGAGTCGATGCGGACGGCGCCGAGCTCCGGCCCGGCGACCTCCACGCCCAGGGCGACGGCCTCGCGGATGTCGTAGGTGTCGACGAGCAGGGTCGTGCCGCGTCCGAGCGACGTGACCTGGGCGCGGAACGCGTCGGCCTCGGTGTCGTGCAGCAGCGTGAAGCTGTGCGCGCTCGTGCCCGCCGACGGAACGCCGTACCGCTGACGCGCGGCGAGGTTGGACGTCGTCGCGAAGCCCGCGACGTACGCCGCCCGGGCGCTGGCGACCGCCGCCTCCTCATGGGTACGCCGCGACCCCATCTCGATGCAGGGCCGGTCGCCGGCGACCTGGGTCATCCGGGACGCCGCCGACGCGATCGCCGAGTCGTGGTTGTAGATCGACAGCAGCACGGTCTCCAGGAGGACGGCCTCGGCGAAGGTGCCCTCCACGATCAGCAGCGGGGAGTAGGGGAAGTAGGCCTCGCCCTCGGCGTACCCCCAGGCATCACCGGTGAAGCGGTACGTCGAGAGCCACTCGCGCGTGGGCTCGTCGACGACGCCGTCGAGCACGGCGAGCACCTCGTCGTCGAACCGGAACGCCTCCAGTGCGTCGAGCGCGCGGCCGACCCCGGCCACGACGCCGTACCTCCGACCCTCGGGCAGCCGACGTGGGAACAGCTCGAAGACCGAGCGCCGATGGGCCGTGCCCGACCCGAGCGCGGCCTGCAGCATCGTCAGCTCGTAGTGGTCGGTCAGCAGGGCGGTCGACGCGGGCACGCGGTCAGCCTAGGTCCTCTCGCGGCGGCCGCGCCGACGTCCGCCAGGGACGTGCAGGAGCGCCGCGGTGCTGTGCCACCATGGGCGGATGGCGACGACGAGCCCGGTCGAGACCGTCCCGGATCTCACGCCGGACACGATCACGCTCACCGACAAGCCCTGGGTCACCATCGTGTGGAACGACCCGGTCAACCTCATGAGCTACGTGACCTACGTCTTCCGCACCTACTTCGGCTACGACGAGAAGCACGCCAAGAAGCTGATGCTCGAGGTGCACAACGACGGGAAGTCGTCGGTCAGCAACGGCACCCGCGAGGCGATGGAGCGCGACGTCCAGGCAATGCACGAGTACGGACTGTGGGCCACCCTGGAGAAGCAGTCGTGAGCGGCTTCACCCGCCACCGCCGCAGCGGACGCGTCATCGCCACCTTCTCCGGACTCGAGGCGGATCTCCTGCGCTCCTTCGCCTCGCAGCTGGTCGAGCTCCTGCGCAACGAGGCCGCGGTCCCCCAGGAGCACGTCGACCCACTGGAGGCGATGCTCACCTTCGACGGCCCGACCACCGAGCCCGAGGACCCGGTCCTCGCCCGCCTGTTCCCCACGGCGTACGCCGGTGACGAGGAGGCCGCGGCGGAGTTCCGCCGGTTCACCGAGGGGACGCTCCGCGACGGCAAGGCCGCGGGTGCGGCCACCATCATCGACACCCTCGAGGACGCAGGACTCCCGCCGCAGCTCGGCAGCCAACGCATCGTGATCGACGTCGAGCTGGACCAGGCCGAGGCGCTGGTGTGGCTGAAGTCCTTCACCGACCTCCGGCTCGCCCTCGGCACCCGGCTCGGCGTCGAGCAGGACGACGACGAGGGCTGGGACATGCTCCCGGACGACGACCCGCGGGTGCCGGCGTACCACGTGTACCAGTGGATCGGGCAGCTCCAGGAGACCCTGGTCGACGCCCTGGGGTGAACCTGACCCGGGGGTGCCTTGTCGGAAGTCGGGACGCCGTGTTTGGGTGTGACCACTTTCACTCACCTCGGAGGATCCCGTGAAGACACCTTTCCGCGTCACCGGCCGAGCCGCGCGCACCACCACCGTGGCCATCGCCTCGGCGGCAGCGACGGCGGCACTCACCATCCCGGGCCTGGCCCTGGCCCACGGCGGCCACGGCGGTGGCGGTGGAGCCGTGCCGGCCCCGCCGACCAACCCGACCAGCGACAGCCAGATCCAGAACATCGACCAGGTCAAGACCGCGATCAAGGCCTACTACGGCGACACCGTCACCACGACGCCCGACCCGGTCGACGGCGCGACGATGCTCCACCAGTTCAACCCCGACGGCGCCTACGCCCACCAGACCGAGCGCATCGCCGCGAAGGCCGGGCACTTCCTCGCCAAGCGCGCCCACCACTGGAAGGCGCACCACAAGCACGGCTCGTCACACGCCCAGCGCGCGGTGCTCTTCGACATCGACGACACGACGCTGAACACCTACAGCTACGAGATCTACAGCAGCTTCGTCTACAACCCGACGTCCAACGCGGCCTTCGTGAACGCCGGCTCCGCCAGCATCTTCCCGGCCGTGCCGGGCATGGTCGCGCTGGAGCAGAAGGCGCTGGCCAAGGGCTACACGGTCTTCTTCCTGACCGGCCGTCCGACCACGCAGCAGGCGGGCACCGTGGCCAACCTGACGAACGCGGGCTACACCGTCGACACGTCCGACCTGTACCTCAAGGACGCCAGCGGGGCGACCGAGCCGTGGCTGTCGTCGTGCGCGCCGACGTGCACCACGATCCAGTACAAGTCGCTGACCCGTCAGCACATCGAGTCCCTGGGCTACAACATCGTCGCGAACTTCGGTGACCAGTTCAGCGACCTCGAGGGAGGCTTCGCCGACCACACGGTCAAGATGCCGAACCCGATGTACTACCTGCCCTGACCCGTCCACATCGTCTGCGGGCGGCGCTAGCGTGTCTTGCGTGCGCCGCCCGCATACGAACGTCGCGACCGTGCTGGTCGATCCGGCGGTGCTGCGCGACCTCGAGCTCGAGCTCGCCACCTTGGACCTCTGGGTCTGGCCGATCGCGTCTACGCCGAACTGCCCGGACGGTCCGCGGCTGGCCTTCCAGATCCGCAACCGGATGGTCCAGGCCAAGCGCGGCGCCTGGGACTGCGCCTCCGACTGGGTCGCGATCTGGGTCTCCTTCGGCGAGAGCTGGCACCGCGGAGACGAGCCGCTGCCCTGGGCCGCGCACGCGACCCTGTGGGACAAGCTGGCGGAGTACGCCGACCACACGCGCTACCGCCTCGGCCTCGGGGGCGTCCCGGTCGAGATGATCCAGCGGCGGACCGAGGTCTGAGCGTCGCGCAGGTCGCGTCGTGCGCGCCCGTACCCTGGCCGGGTGCTCACCATCGACCGGGCGACCTACGACGCGATCGTCGCCCACGCCCAGCGCGACCACCCCGACGAGGCCTGCGGCATCGTCGCGGGCCCCGAGGGCAGCGATCGCCCGGAGCGTCTGGTCGAGATGGTGAACGCCGCCGGCAGCCCGACGTTTTACGAGTTCGACTCGGGCGAGCTGCTGGCGCTGTACAAGGAGCTCTGGACGCGCGACGAGGAGGTCGTGGTCGTCTACCACTCCCACACTGCCACCGAGGCCTATCCCAGCCGGACCGACATCGGCCTGGCGAGCGAGCCGGGAGCGCACTACGTGCTGGTCAGCACGCGCGAGCTGGGGAATAACCCGGGCCCGGTGGAGTTCAGGTCCTATCGGATCGTCGACGGCGAGGTGACCGAGGAAGAGGTCGCCGTGGTCGAGGTCCTGCCCACCGACTCACCCCAGAACTGAGGAGACCCAGATGGCCGTCGAGGTCCGGATCCCCACCATCTTGCGCACCTACACCGCCGAGCAGAAGTCCGTCGAGGCCAGGGGCGAGAGCCTGAGTGCCCTCATCGACGACCTGGAGGCCAACCACCCGGGCATCAAGGACCGCCTCGTCGAGGACAAGGACGGCTCGGTGGACCTGCGCCGCTTCGTCAACGTCTACGTCAACGACGAGGACGTCCGCTTCCTCGGCGGTCTCGAGGCTCCGGTCAGCGACGGCGACCAGGTCGTGGTCCTGCCGGCCGTCGCCGGCGGCTCGACGACGAGGGCATGAGGTACGACGACCTGCTGAGCTCGGTCGGCGGGACCCCGCTGGTCGGGCTGCCGACGCTCTCGCCGAGCGCCGACGTACGGCTCTGGGCCAAGCTCGAGGATCGCAGCCCCACAGGCTCGATCAAGGACCGGGCCGCGCTCGCGATGATCGAGCATGCCGAGAAGGACGGCCGGCTCCGGCCGGGGTGCACGATCCTGGAGCCCACCAGTGGCAACACCGGCATCTCCTTGGCGATGGCGGCCAAGTTGCGTGGCTACCGGCTGGTCTGCGTGATGCCGGAGAACACCTCGGCCGAGCGCCGTCAGCTGTTGCAGATGTGGGGGGCCGAGATCGTCTCCTCGCCCGCGGCGGGCGGGTCCAACGAGGCGGTCCGGGTCGCCAAGGCCATGGCCGCCGAGCACCCCGACTGGGTGATGCTCTACCAGTACGGCAACCCGGCCAACGCCCTCGCCCACTACGAGGGGACGGGGCCCGAGCTCCTCGACGACCTGCCCGAGATCACCCACTTCGTCGGCGGTCTGGGCACCACCGGCACCCTCATGGGGATCGGCCGCTTCTTCCGTGAGCACAAGCCGGACGTGCGGATCATCGCCGCCGAGCCGAGGTACGGCGAGCTGGTCTACGGCCTGCGCAACCTCGACGAGGGGTTCGTCCCCGAGCTGTACGACGAGTCCCTGATCGACTCGCGCTTCTCGGTCGGCCCGCGTGACGCCGTACGACGCGTACGCGAGCTGGTGGACGCCGAAGGGATCTTCGCCGGCATCTCGACGGGCGCCATCTTGCACGCAGCACTCGGCCAGGCGGCCAAGTCGGTGCGCGCCGGCCAACGTGCCGACATCGCGTTCGTCGTCGCCGACGGAGGCTGGAAGTACCTCTCCACGGGCGCCTACGAAGGGACGATCGACGAGGCCGAGGAGCGCCTGGAGGGCCAGCTCTGGGCCTGAGAGCACCTCTGGGCGGGCCCTGGTGCTGGGGGCTAGTCTGGCCCCGACTCACCGGCCCCCTGCTCCTGGAGTGTCTGTGCCCGACACCGATGTCGTCGTCTTCAGCGGTTCTGCCCACCGCCCTCTGGCCAAGGCCATCTGCGACGACCTCGAGGTCCCGCTGTCCTCGGTGGAGATGACGCGCTTCAGCAACGACTGTCTCCAGGCCCAGCTCCAGGCGAACTGCCGGCAGCGCGACGTCTACATCGTGCAGCCGCTCGTCCCGCCCACGCAGGAGCACCTGATGGAGCTCCTGCTCATGATCGACGCCGCTCGAGGTGCGAGCGCCGCCTCGATCACCGCGGTGATCCCGTTCTACTCCTACGCCCGCTCCGACAAGAAGGACGCCTCGCGGATCTCGATCGGCGGCCGGCTGGTGGCCGACCTGCTGGCCACCGCCGGCGTCCACCGGGTGATGACGATGACCCTGCACGCGCCGCAGGTGCACGGGTTCTTCTCGGTCCCCGTCGACCAGCTGACCGCCCTGGGGATCCTCGCCGACCACTTCCTGGGCCAGGACCTCAGCGACAGCGTCGTCGTGTCGCCGGACTTCGGCAACGCCAAGACCGCCACCCAGTTCTCGCGCCTGCTCGGCCTCAGCGTGGCCGCGGGGTCGAAGCAGCGGCTGGCCGACGACCGCGTCGTGATCGACTCCATCGTGGGTGACGTCGAGGGCAAGCGAGCCATCGTGCTGGACGACGAGATCGCCACCGGTGGGTCCATCGTCGAGCTCCTCGACCGGCTGGCCGACCGGGGCTGCACCGGCGCCGCGGTGGCCTGCACCCACGGGCTGTTCGTCGGCAAGGCCGTCGACAGCCTCCGGCACCACCCGATGATCACCGAGGTCGTCACCACCGACACGGTCCCGCCGCCGGCGGACTGGCCCGAGCTCGAGGTGCGCAGCGTGGCGGGACTGTTCGCCGAGGCCATCGCCCGCGTGCACGCCGGAGAGTCGGTGAGCAGTCTCTTCGACGGGGTCGACCCGCAGTTCGGGCCACCCCAGGCCAAGCTCTTCGGGTGACGTGGGTCGCGTAGTGCTGCGCGCCGAGGGGCCGAGACCCTAGCCTGTCCGACTGTGCGCATGCTCGTGATCGGCTGCTCCGGCTCGTTCGCCGGGCCCGACGCCGCCGCCAGCTGCTACCTGGTGGAGGCGGACGACGCCGACGGGCGGACCTGGCGGATCCTGCTCGACCTCGGCAGCGGCGCGCTGGGGCCGCTGCAGCGCTACGCCAGCGCCGAGGATCTCGACGGGATCTTCTTCAGCCACCTGCACCCCGACCACTGCCTGGACCTCACCGGCCTCTACGTCCTGCGCAAGTACCACCCGTCCGGCAAGCTCCCGCGGATCCCCGTCTGGGGGCCTGGCGGCGTCGCCGCCCGGATGGCCCGTGCCTACGACCTGTCCGCGCCCGGGATGGCCGCCGAGTTCGACTTCCACGAGCTCGACGGAGCCGTGGAGCTCGGACCGTTCGCGATCGTGCCGGTGCCGGTCGAGCACCCGGTGCCGGCGTTCGGCTTCCGGGTGAGCGCCGGCGGTCGCACGCTGGCCTACACCGGCGACACCGGCATGTGCTCCGGGCTCGACACGCTGGCCGCGGGCGTCGACCTGCTGCTCGCGGAGGCGTCGTTCCGGCACACCGACACCAACCCCGAGGGTCTGCACCTGACCGGACGTCAGGTCGGCGAGGTGGCCGCGCGCAACGGCGTGCCCCGGGTCGTCATCACCCACGTGCCGCCGTGGTACCAGATCGGCGACATGATGACGGAGGCCGCCGAGGTGTACGACGGTCACCTCAACGCCGCGGCGCCCGGCGCGACGTACCGGGTCTGAGGCCGCTCACAGCAGCTCGGCGTCGTGGACGACGATCGCGATCTGCACCCGGTTGGTCACCTCGAGCTTCTCGAAGAGCCGCGACACGTGGGCCTTCACCGTCGGCACCGACAGGTACAGCTCGCCCGCGATCTCGGCGTTGCTGAGCCCGCGCCCCACGGCCAGGGCCACCTCGCGCTCGCGGTCGGTCAGGCAGGCGAGCCGCTCCTGGGCGCGGCTGGAGCGCGAGCTGTCGGGTGGGGCGACCTGCTTGATCAGGCTGCGCGTGACCGAGGGCGAGAGCATCGGATCGCCGTCGGCGACCTTCCGGATCGCCTCGAGGATCTCCGGCGGGGGCGTGTCCTTGAGCAGGAAGCCGTCCGCGCCTGCGGCGAGCGCCTTCAGCACGTAGTCGTCTGCGTCGAAGGTGGTGAGCACGATCACGTGTGGCGGCTCTTGGCGCGCGCGCAGCTCGATGGTGGCCGCGAGGCCGTCGAGCACCGGCATCCGGATGTCCATCAGGACGACGTCGGGTTGCAGGTCGTGTGCGGCCTGGATCCCGGCTCGCCCGTCGGCCGCCTCGCCGACGACATGGACGTCGGGCTGTCCGCCCAACATCAGGCACAGCGCCGAGCGCACCAGGGGGTCGTCGTCGACGACGAGCACTGTGATCAACGCGCTCACGCCGCCCACGGGATCCACCCTCGCAGGACCCAGACGCCGTCCTCGCGGTGCCCCTCGAGCCGGCCGCCACGCAGCTCGGCTCGCTCGGTGAGCCCGACCAGGCCCAGGCCGGCTCCCGGGGTCGAGCCACGTCGTACGCCGAGCGGGTTGCGCAGCTCGACGGTCACCCCCTCGTCCGGGGAGCCGCTGACCACGATCTGCAACGTGGTCCCGGGGGCGTGCTTGGCGGCGTTGGTCATGCCCTCCTGGACGATCCGGTAGACCGTGCGCCCGATGACGTCCGGGAGCGCGTCGGCGGTGGTGCCGAGCCGGTCGTCGTAGGTGATCTTCATCCCGGCGGCGCTCACGTTCTCGACCAGCGGCGCGAGGTCGCGGTAGGTCGGCTGCGGCGCCTCGAGCGGCTCCCCGGACTCGGGGTCGCGCAGCACGCCCAGGACGCCGCGCAGGTCGGTGAGCGCCTGGTGTGCGGTGTCCTGGATGATCGTCGCGCTCGCGCGCATCTGGTCGGCGTCCAGGTCGGTCCGGAAGGCCAGCGCGCTCGCGTGCATGGACACCTGCGAGATCCGGTGGGCCAGCACGTCGTGCATCTCGCGGGCGATCCGGGCCCGCTCGTTGGTCCGGGCCTGGGACGAGCGCAGCTCCTGCTCGGCCTCCGCGCGCTCGGCGCGGTACTTCAGCGTCCACAGCAGCTCGCGCCGCGAGCCGATGTAGGCGCCCCAGCCGAGGATCGCGCCGGTGATGACCACGACGATGAGGAGCTCGACCCACCACGGCCCGTTGTCCGGGGTCGGGACGATCATGTTGTAGATCTGTGACGTCACGATGTTGGCGACGCCGATCGTCGCGACCTGCCACCAGCGCCGTCGGGTGGCCAGGGAGACCGCGGCGAGCACCCCAGGTCCCGCGGAGGTCGAGCTCAGCAGCCCGAAGAGGGTGATCGTCGAGGCGACGGTCATCGGCCAGCGGCGTCGGTACCAGACGAGCACGTAGGCCACGACCCCCAGCCCGAGGTCGGCGAAGACCAGCAGGTGGTCCTGCTTCCAGGCGGCCTGCAGGGGGGAGAATGACGTCAGCAGGGAGAGCAGCAGCATCGCCACCAGCCGCCAGGCGTGACCCCACCGCGTCAGGCGCGGCTGGTAGAGGTCGGGCGAGGTGTGCTCCACGGCTCGATGGTAGGAGCCATGGTCGGTGCAGGCAGCGGTCGTCGGGAGGCGGCGGCCCCCTACTTTGGTCGCGCGCTGACAGCCCGCCGTTGCATGTGGAGGGTGGGCGGAGATGGCAGGGTGGTGCCCATGATCAAGGTGCAAGGTCTCACTCGGACCTATGGGAACTTCATCGCAGTCGACGACATCAGCTTCGAGTGCAAGCCGGGCACCGTCACCGGCTTCCTCGGGCCCAACGGCGCGGGCAAGACCACGACCATGCGGGTCATGGTCGGCCTGACGCCCCCCACGCGTGGCGAGGTCACCATCGGTGGCCTCCACTACAAGGACATCCCCAACCCCGGTCGGCACGTCGGCGTCCTCCTCGACGCGTCCGCCCAGCACGCCGGCCGGACCGGCCGCGAGGTGCTCGAGATCGGCGCCCGCACCATGGGTCTGCCCCCGACCAGGGTCGACGAGATGCTCGCCCTGGTCTCGCTCGACGCCCGCGAGTCCAAGCGCCGCGTGCGCAACTACTCGCTCGGCATGCGGCAGCGCCTCGGCATCGCCCACGCGCTCCTCGGTGACCCGAGCGTGCTGATCCTCGACGAGCCGGCCAATGGGCTCGACCCGGCCGGTATCCGCTGGATGCGCGGGCTCCTCAAGGGGTACGCCGACCAGGGCGGCACCGTGCTGCTGTCCAGCCACCTGCTGCACGAGGTGGAGCAGATCGCCGACGAGATGATCCTGATCGGCAACGGCAAGATCGTGGCCAGGGGCACCCGCGAGGAGCTCCTGCGCGACGCGACCGGCGGTGTCGCGACGACGCTCGTGACCTCGCTCGACAACGCCGGGCTCTCGGCCGCCCTGTCCGAGAAGGGCCTCAAGGTCAATCCGGCAGGAGGCGGGCTGCGGGTGACCGCGGAGCCGGTCGACGTCGGTCGCGTCGCCGCGGAGCGGCAGATCGTGCTGACCGACCTGCGCGCCGGCAACGAAGGCGGCCTCGAGGACCTGTTCCTCGAGCTCACCGCCTCGACGCAGCGTGAGGGCCAGCCCCAGAGCCCGACGAGCGAGGTGCCGGCATGAGCGCCACGACCGCACCCGCGACGTTCGACGTCTCGCAGACCCCGGCCGTCCCGTTCGGGCGCCTCGTGCGGGTCGAGCTCCGCAAGCTCGCCGACACCCGGGCCGGGCGCTGGCTGCTGATCTCGATCGCCGCCCTGACCGTGCTGGTCCTGGTCATCCAGATGGCCGTCGTGCTCGGGCAGGGGCTGCACCCGCACTTCCTGGACTTCCTCAACGGCCTGAACTCCCCGATGGGGATCATGCTGCCGGTCCTCGGCGTGATGTCGGTGACCTCGGAGTGGAGCCAGCGCACGGCGATGGTCACCTTCACCCTGGAGCCCTCACGGGGCCGGATCATCGCGGCGAAGTTCGTCAGCGTCGTCCTGGTCTCCGTGGTCGCCCTCGTGATCGGGCTGGTCCTCGGAGCGCTGGCGAACGTGCTCTACGGCGCGCTGTCGGGCCACACCGTCGTGTGGGGGAGCGCCGGGAAGTACATCGTGTACTACCTGCTGCTCTACGTCCTCGGCATGTCCTCGGGCTTCGCCCTGGGCGCGTTGTTCCTCAACAGCCCGGCGGGCATCGTCGTCTACTTCGTCTACTCGTTCATCCTGCCGACGATCTTCGGCATCGGGGCCGCGCTGATGAACTGGTTCGAGAAGGTCCAGCCCTGGATCGACTTCAACACCGACCAGAACAACCTCATCGACGCCACCATCCACGGCAAGCAGTGGGCGGAGCTCGCGGTGTCCGGGTTCATCTGGCTGGTGGTGCCGCTGGTCATCGGGGTCAAGCGGATCCAGCGCGCGGAGGTCAAGTGACCACCGGGCAGGGCGGCCTGCCGGCCACGCTCGACGTGGCCGGCACCCCCGGGATCCCCTTCCTGCGGCTGTTCAACGTCGAGCTGCGCAAGTCCGCCGACACCCGTGCCGGGCGGTGGCTGATCGGGGTCACCTTCGGCATCACGCTGGTCGCCGACGTGATCATCGCGATCGTGCTGGGCGTCAAGGACGACCATCTGCAGTACGGCGACCTGGTCGCCGGCGCGGCGTTCGGCTCCTCGATCCTCCTGCCGGTCCTGGGCATCATGCTGGTCACGAGCGAGTGGAGCCAGCGGACCGCGATGACGACGTTCTCGCTCGAGCCCCGGCGGATGCGGATCGTGCTGGCGAAGGCGCTCGCCGGCATCGCGCTCACGGGGTTCGTGATCGCGTTCGCCCTCGTGGTCGGACTGCTCTGCAACTTCCTGTACGCCGCGTTCGGCGGCACGCTGGACTGGACCTTCGGCTGGACCGGCTTCTTCGGCTTCCTCGCGACCCAGACCATGTCCATGCTCGGCGGCTTCGCGCTGGCCTGCCTGGTGCTGAACACCCCGGCCGCGATCGTGGTGTTCTTCGTCTACAAGTGGGTGCTGCCCGGCCTGCTCGCGATCGGCGCGGCACTGATGGCGTGGTTCAACGACCTGCAGCCGTGGATCGACTTCCAGTCCGCCCAGAACCTGCTCTACGACGGCGGCCTGAGCGGCTCGGACTGGGCGCACCTGATCGTGAGCGGCATCCTCTGGCTCGTCGTCCCGCTGGCGATCGGGCTGTGGCGGATCCAGCGGGCCGAGGTGAAGTAGCGCGGGCGAACCTGGCTAGGGTCTGGTCCATGGATACCCCCGGATCCTCTGCTTCCGCGTCCTCTTCGACACCTCGCAGCGACGGCCGCGCCGACGACGCCCTGCGTCACGTCACGATCACCCGTCACTGGCTCGACCACGCCGCGGGCTCGGTGCTGGTCGAGTTCGGCCGCACCCGCGTGCTCTGTGCCGCCTCCGCCTCCGAGGGGGTGCCCCGCTGGCGCAAGGGCAGCGGGCTCGGCTGGGTCACCGCGGAGTACGCCATGCTCCCGGCCGCTACCAACACCCGCTCCGACCGGGAGTCGGTGCGGGGCCGGATCGGCGGTCGCACCCACGAGATCTCGCGCCTCATCGGCCGGTCGCTGCGGGCGGTGATCGACTACAAGGCTCTCGGTGAGAACACCATCGTCTTGGACTGCGACGTCCTCCAGGCCGACGGCGGGACGCGCACGGCGGCGATCACCGGCGCCTACGTCGCCCTCGCCGACGCGATCTCGCACCTGCGCGCCCAGGGAGCCGTGCCCGGTGAGCCGTTGACCGGATCGGTGGCCGCGGTGAGCGTCGGCATCGTCGACGGCACCCCGCGGCTCGACCTGCACTACGACGACGACGTGCGCGCCGAGACCGACATGAACGTCGTCATGACCGGCGACGGCCGCTACGTCGAGGTGCAGGGCACCGCCGAGGGGGCGCCGTTCGACCGCGCCGAGCTCGACGCCCTGCTCGCGCTGGCCGGGCAGGGCTGCACCGAGCTGACCCGGCTCCAGCTCGAGGCGCTGTCCTCGTGACCCAGGTCTTCCTGGCCTCACGCAATCCCAAGAAGCTCGAGGAGATGCGGCGGATCCTGGCCGAGCGGCTGCCCGACGTCGAGGTGCTCGGGCTCGACGACGTCCCGGCGTACGACGAGCCGGTGGAGGACCAGCCGACCTTCGCCGGCAACGCCCTGCTGAAGGCCCGTGCCGGTCTGACCGAGACGGGCCTGCCGTCGGTCGCCGACGACAGCGGCCTGTGCGTCGACGCGCTCAACGGGATGCCCGGTGTCCTCTCCGCCCGCTGGGGCGGTCAGCCGAAGAGCGACAGCCGCAACAACGACCTCCTGCTGCAGCAGCTCGCGGACGTCCCCGACGAGCGCCGCGATGCCCACTTCGCCTGTGCGGTCGCCTTCTGCGCGCCCGGGCAGGACGAGCTGGTGGTCGAGGGTCGGATGGACGGTCGCGTGATCCGCGAGACTCGGGGCAGCGGTGGCTTCGGGTACGACGTGCTGTTCTGCGCCGACGAGTTCCCCGACGTGACCACGGCCGAGCTCGACCCCGCCGAGAAGGACTCGATCTCCCACCGCGGTCGCGCCCTGCGCACGATCGCCCCGCGGATCGCCGATGCCCTCACCCGGTGAGCGCATCGAGTGCCGAAGGGGGGACTTGAACCCCCACGCCCAATGGGCACGGCATCCTAAGTGCCGCGTGTCTGCCAGTTCCACCACTTCGGCGAGCGGCGTGGAGTCTACTGAGGCTCAAAGAGGTGTGTTCAGCGTGGCGAGCATGTCGATTCTCACGAGCCGCTGCTCCTCGTAGATCCAGTACGTGCACGCCACCCAGCCCTCGGTTCACCAGTGCGGTACGTAGGTGCCGCCTGGTGACACGTACGTACCGCACTGTTCGACGACCTAGAGGTGACCACCGACAGTAGGGGTCGACGTACGGGGGCTCTAGGCCGTGGGAGCCAAGTCCAGGGAGGCCGCCCGCGACCCGAGCCGGGCTAGAACCAGCAGGCCCGCGACGACGTAGCCCACTCCCTGCAGCGCCAGGATCGGGATGATCCCGCTCGGGCCGCCGAAGAAGCCCGCGAGCGTGGAGCCGACCACCACGCTGACCGCCTGGGCCAGCGCCATCAGGCTGAACACCCGGCCGCGGCGCTCGTCGGTGGTGTGCCGCTGGAAGAGCGTCATGGTGCCGGCCATGACGACAGCACCGGGCAGCCCGACCAGCACCATCCCGGCCGCAGCCGGCCAGGGGTTCACCCACACGAGCGGGTAGACGAAGATCGCCAGGTCGACGAGGCCGAACAGGATGGACCCGACCCACACCATCGCGATCGGCGACCAGCGGTCGGCGACCGCGGCGACCATGAAGCCTCCGGCCAGGCCGCCGATGGCCTGGACGCCGGTGATGACGCCGTAGACCTGGCCGCTGCCGTGCAGCACGTGCCGGACGTACGGCGCGAAGAGAGTGCCCATGATCCCCTCGCCGGTGCTCGTGACCAGCAAGGCGATCACCAGCGTGCTGACCACCCGGTTGGCGGCCACGGTGCGCACGCCGTCGCGCCACTCGCCGACCAGCGCTCCGAGGCGCCCGCGCACGACCTCCGATGCGTCCTCGTCGGCCCCGCCCTCGGTCTCGGCCGTGGACAGGACCCGACCGTCGGTGCGGATGCGCGCCACCAGGAGGGCGGCGACCAGGAAGCTGACCCCGTCGACCAGGGCAACGGCGCTGATTCCGCCGACGGCCGCGACGACGCCGCCCAGCGCCGAGCCCACGAGGCGGGCGAGGTTGCTCATCTGACCGTTGACGCCGTTGGCCACCACGAGGTCGGCGTCGTCGACCACACGGGGCAGGAACGCCTGCTCGGCCGGCGCGAAGAACACCTCGGCGCACGCCTCGACTGCGAGCACGACGTACACCAACCAGATCCTCTGGTCGCCCGAGACCAGCAGGAGGGGCACCAGCCCGACGGCGAGCAGGACGTTGGTGACGACCATCGTCCGCTTGCGGTCCCACCGGTCCACCAGCACGCCGGCGACGCTGCCCACGACCACCTGCGGAACGAACGCCGAGAGGAGGGCCGCCGCCGACGCCAGCGTCGAGCCGGTGACGGCGTAGATCGAGTAGGCGAGCCCCACCGAGAGCACGCGGTCGCCGGTCATCGAGACGAGCCCGGCTCCGAGCAGCAGTCTCAGGTCACGTGAGCGCCGCAGCAGGCGGAAGGGGGACCCGAGCTCGACTGACGCCATAGCGACACCGTAGCGACATCATCGTGATGTCGCAATGCCGCCATGACGTCACCAGGGTGATGTCATTCGATTCCGAGGTCGCGGCGCAGCTTGGCGACGTGGCCGGACGCCTTGACGTTGTACTGGGCCAGCTCGATGCGCCCCTCCTCGTCGACGACGAACGTCGAGCGGATGACACCCTCGACGGTCTTGCCGTACAGCTTCTTCTCACCGAAGGCGCCGTAGGCCTTCATCACCGAGCGGTCGGCGTCCGAGAGGAGGGTGATGGTGAGGCCGTCGCGCTCGCGGAACTTCTCGAGCTTCGCCGGGGCGTCGGGGGAGATGCCGAGGACGTCGTAGCCCTGCGCCTGCAACGACGACAGCGAGTCGGTGAAGTCGCAGGCCTGGGTCGTACACCCCGGTGTCATCGCCGCGGGGTAGAAGTACACGATGGTGCGTCGGCCGCGGGAGTCGGCCAACGAGACCGACCTCCCGTCGTCGGTCGGAAGGGTGAAGTCGGGAGCCGGGTCACCGGCCGAGAGGCGGGTCATGGCGAAAACCTAGCCCGTTGGTAGCCTTCCCGAGTGACCAAGGAGACCGCCGCTCTCGAGGCCGAGATGGAGGCCACGCGCGACCGCCTGGCCGACACCATCGACCAGCTGGTCCACCGCACGAGCCCCAAGACGATCGCGCGCCGTGAGGTCGCCTCGATCAAGGGCTACTTCGTCGACGCCCGTACCGGTCAGCCGCGCACGACCAACATCATGAAGGTCGCCGGCGGCGTGATCGGGGTCGTCGTCCTCTTCGCCGCCCTTCGCGCGGCGACCCGCGACTGACCACAGGCCCGAGGCGACCGGTGTCCGACAAGCTCCCGATCAAGGTGCTCCACGACCGCATCCTGGTCGAGATCGACCGCGAGAGCGGCGAGCGTCGTTCGGCAGGCGGCATCGTCATTCCGGCGACGGCCGCGATGGGGGCGCGCCGGCTCGTCTGGTCACGCGTCGTGGCCGCCGGTCCGCATGCGCGGTCGGTGCAGGTCGACGACCGCGTGCTGTTCGACCCGGAGGACAAGGCCGAGGTCGAGGTGCAGGGCGAGACCTTCCTGGTGATGCGCGAGCGCGACATCCACGCCGTGGCCGCTGACCGGCTCGGCGACGAGGCGGCCGGGCTCTACCTCTGAGCTCTGCTCAGGCGCCCTCGAGCCGCGTCGGGACCCAGTCCAGGGGCCGGGACGTGCCGGCGAACCGGGTGGCCGACATCGCAGAGACGTCCTCGGAGGGCGCGCGCCCCTCGGCTAAGTCGGCGAGGGTCTCGCCCATGGCCGCGGAGTACTTGAACCCCTTGCCCGAGTCGCCACAGGCGATGACGACCTGGCCGACGCGCTCCACCACGAACCAGCCGTCGGGCGAGTCGGTCCAGCAGCACACGAGCTCGTCGACGACCTGGGGATCGAGGGTGGTCAGGTCGCGTCGCGCGCGCTCGACGATGCGAGCCGTGATCGTCGGGTCGGGGGTGCGGTCCTGGTCGGGGGCGGACAGCGCGCGCAGCGGGTCGTCGAGGCCGATCTTGTAGCCGACCCCGGGCGTGGGCATCGTGTAGATGCCGGGGTCGCTCTCGGTGGGCGCGTCGAAGAGGCAGGGTAGGTCGTCGTACCGGTGCGGCTCGGCGGGCGTGCCGAGGTGGACGACCTGCTCGAGGAACGGCTGGAGCGGGACGTCGAGACCCAGCTGGGCGAGCAGCTCGCCCGCTCCGGGGCCCGGGCACGCGACGACGGCGTCCGCACGCAGGACGGTTCCGTCGTCGAGCTCGACGCCCACCGGAGCCGAGGAGGGATCGAGCCCGACCACCGTGCGGCCCACGACCAGCTCGCCGTGCCCGGCCCGGAACAGTCGTGCGTACGCCGCGAGCAGCTCCTCGGCGAGCAGCGGCCCGCCGTCCGGGAGCCACAGGGCGTCGCGTCCGTCAGGGCGCAGTCCCGGGAAGTGCCTCCCGACGTCGGCCGCCGCGACCTCCAGGTGCTCGACCTGCTCGGCGACGAGCCCGGATCTCAGGGTGTCGATCCCACGCGGGCCGTCGCGCCAGAGGAGGCCGGTGCGCACGTGGACCCGAGTGCCGACCCGCTCGGCGACGCGCTCCAGCGCCGCGACCGCGTGTCGGCCGAACCGGACCGCCGGCCGATGCGGGTCCGCGATCCGCCACAGGCGCGTGGGACCGCTCGAGGACGACAGGGCGTTGCCGGGACCGTGGCGGTCGACGAGAACGACCTCGTGCCCCCGTCGGGCGAGCTCGGCCGCCGCGGCGAAGCCCCAGGCTCCGGCTCCCACGACGACCATGCGTAGTGCCACTCGACCAGGCTAGCCTTATTGTCAACGATCCTACTATTCAGGAGATGACGATGGCCGCCACCTGGCCGCAGGTCACCACCGAGCTCCCCGGACCACGTAGCGCCGAGCTGTTCGTCCGGTTCGACGCGGTCTCGGCGGCCCCCATGACCGACCATGACGAGGTCCCCTTCGTCGAGGCGCGCAAGTCGGGGTCGCTGATCGAGGACGTGGACGGGAACGTCTTCGCGGATCTGGTGTCGTCCTGGGGATCCACCCCCTACGGCGCGAGTCCCGAGGCGGTGGTCGAGGCGGTGATCGAGGCCCAGCGCCGGTACGGCATGGAGATCACCAACTACGTGCAGAACGAGGCCGCGTACGAGCTCGCCGAGAAGCTGGTGGCCATCGCTCCTCCCGGCATCACCCGCGTCATGCCGTCGCTGAGCGGCACGCTCGCGGTGGAGGCCGGGGTGAAGCTCGCCCGAGAGAGCACAGGGCGCCCGATGATCCTGGTGTTCCACGGTCAGTACCACGGCGAGGGGACCTACCTCACCGCGAGCGTCTCCACCGATCTCGCCGAGGTCACCTCCCACAGCTCCGCCTACGTCGGAGGCGTCGCGTTCGCCCCCTACCCGAACCGCTTCCGCGCGCCGTTCCACCGCGGTCCGGGTCCCTACGACGACACCCTGTACGTCGACTACATCGAGGACTGGCTGCTGGTCCACCAGGTCGAGCCGGACCAGGTCGCCGGGGTGCTGATCGAGCCGGTCCTCGGTGAGGGGGGCATCCACGTCCCGAGCCAGGCGTTCTGGGACCGGCTCACGGCGCTGTGCCGGCGCTGGGGCTGGAAGCTGATCCTCGACGAGGTGCAGACCGGGATGGGGCGCTGCGGGACCGTGTTCGCAGCCGAGCGATGGGGCCTCGAGCCGGACATCCTGCTGCTGGGCAAGGGGATCGCGGCCGGAGGTCAGCCGATCGCCGCGGTCCTGGCGACCGAGGAGATCATGGTGCGCACCGACGTACACGGGGCTGGCACGTTCGCGTGGACGCCCGCCGCCTGTGCAGGCGCGTCGGCCGGGATCGACGTGCTCACCAACGGCGAGACTCTGGCCAACGTGACCAGGCTCGAGGAGATCGGGGAGCGGCTGCTGGTCCCGCTCGTGGACGAGGTCGAGCAGGTGGGCGACGTGCGCATGCTGGGCGCGTTCATGGGCATCGAGTTCGTGACCGACAAGGCGTCGATCAGCCCCGCTCCTGAGTTCCACCGGGCGGTGCACCTCGAGGCGGTGAAGCGGGGCGTGCTCGGCGTGACCCAGTTCGGAAAATGGGTGTACCGCCTGCAGCCCGCACTGACGATGCCGCCCGAGCTGTTCGAGTGGTGCGTGGAGCAGCTGGTGGACGTGATCCGGACCGTCTCAGCCGATCCGCCGCGCGAGGCGTCGAGCCTGCTGGAGCGGGTCGCGCCCGAAGGTGGAACCAAGCGGCGATGACGCCGCGAGCACCTGACGGCTACGTTTGGATTTCTCGCACGATGAAAGGACCGAGATGACGCAGTACGCAGTGACCGACCCGAGCACCGGGGAGCTGGTCAGCGAGGTTCCCACCGACAGCGACGAGCAGGTGCTCGCGGCGCTCGCGGCGGCGCAGGCAGCCTTCACCAGCTGGGGCCGTACGAGCACGGCGGCCGACCGGGCGAAGCTGGTACGACGCGTCTCCGAGCTGCACACCGAGCGTCGCGAGGAGCTCGCCGCCGCGATGAACCGGGAGATGGGCAAGTCCGTCGACGACTCTCTCGGCGAGGTCGACTTCAGCGCCGCCATCTACGGCTACTACGCCGACCACGCGGAGGAGTTCCTGGCCGACGAGCCGATCGATCTCCTCGACGGCGAGGGCTCCGCGGTCGTGCGGAAGCGCCCGCTGGGCGTGATCCTCGGGATCATGCCGTGGAACTACCCGGCGTACCAGGTCGCCCGCTTCGCCGGGCCCAACCTGGCGGCCGGCAACACGGTGCTGCTCAAGCACGCACCGCAGTGTCCCGACTCGGCTCGGATCCTGCAGGAGATCTTCGACGCCGCGGGCTTCCCCCAGGGCGCCTACGTCAACATCTACGCCTCGAACGAGCAGATCGAGGACCTCATCGGCGACCCGCGGGTGCAGGGTGTGTCGCTGACCGGCTCCGAGCGTGCGGGCTCCGCCGTCGCCGCGACGGCCGGCAAGCACCTGAAGAAGGTCGTGCTCGAGCTCGGCGGCTCCGACCCGTTCATCGTGCTCGGCTCCGACGACCTCGACGCTACGGTCGACGCGGCCATCTCGGCGCGGATGGAGAACACCGGCCAGGCCTGCAACGCCGGCAAGCGCTTCATCGTCGCCGACGAGCTGCACGACGACTTCGTCTCGAAGTTCACCGCCAAGATGCTCGGTCAGGAGACGGGGCCGCTGTCGTCCAACCTCGCCGCCGACCGGCTCGAGGAGCAGGTCAACGGCGCGGTCGCCGGAGGCGCCCACCTCGAGACGAACGGCGAGCGGAACGGCGCGTTCTACCCCAGCGGGGTGCTCACCGGCGTCGCGGAGGACAGCGACGCGTTCCACCAGGAGCTGTTCGGGCCGGTGGCGATGGTGTTCCGCGCCAAGGACGAGGCAGACGCCGTGCGCATTGCCAACGACACGCCCTACGGCCTGGGGTCCTACGTCTACACCAACGACCCCGAGCAGGCGGCTCGGGTCGCCGACCAGATCGACGCGGGCATGGTGTTCGTCAACGGGGTCGGCGCCGAGGGCGTCGAGCTGCCGTTCGGCGGCGTCAAGCGCTCAGGCTTCGGCCGCGAGCTGGGCCGGTTCGGCATCGAGGAGTTCGTCAACAAGAAGCTGATCCGCACCGTCGAGTGAGCCTCAGTCTCGGCGGTAGGTGCTGTGGCGGTCCTGGCCGCTCGCGTGGCGGTACGTCGCGAAGCCGGTGAGCTCGCGACCGAGCCAGATGAACTCCGCGCGAGCGGCTGCGACCGGGGCGAGGTAGCGGTTGTGGTCGAGCCGGACGTGGCGGTTCTGCGCGGCCGTGCCCACCCGGCGTACCCGCTGGAGGAGGAGGGGAGCCTGGCGGTGGGTGGCGACGGCGACGTTGTCGGCCAGCGTGGTGTCGTGCACCTTGAACTGGATCAGCAGCTCGGGTGAGCCGTCGTCGTCGGTGTTGTCGTTGCGGAAGTGGTTGTGCCGCACCTGCACGTCGTACACCTCGCCGCGGCTGGGGCTGTAGCCGCCCAGCGCCAGACCGACGTAGCGGCTGCCGCTGACGCGGTTGTTCGCGATCGTGATCCCGTTGGTGTGGCCGCGGCCGTTCTCGGCGCCGGCCTCGATCGCGATGTCGCTGGCGCGCACGACGTTGTGCTTGACCGCGATGTGCTCACCGCCGTCGACGTAGATGCCGTCGGCGCAGTTGCACCAGCCGTCGCCCTCCCAGTACGCCGGGTTCCCCTGGCTGATGATGCGGCTGATCCGGTTGTGCGCGATCACTCCGTGCCGTGCCCGGTTGGCCTGGGTGTAGCGGTGGCTGCCGGTCAGGGTCGGCTCCCAGCCGATGGCGTCGATGCCGATGTTGTCGTCGTCGTGGACGCGGTTGTGCGTGATCCGCCAGTGGTCGACGTTGCCGTTGACGACGACGCTCTCGCTGGCGCCGAGGTGCAGGTGGTCGACCTCGTTCGCCGACGATGCGCAGGTGGCTGATCGGCCGGCTCGGGTCGCGGCCGTAGACCGCGATCCCGTGGGCGTTGATGTCGAAGCTGCCCAGGGTGCCGTTGTCGTTGCCGAGTCGGTGGACGTGGTTGTGCGCCAGCGTGACCCGCTGGTCGTGACCGGTGACGTAGATGCCGATCGGCACCCGCTTCATCGACGTCGTCCGGTAGCCGCGGATGTCCAGGCCGCGGATCGTGATCCGCGCACTGTCGCTGATCTGCACCACTCCCGAGTCGTCGAGCAGGGGCTGGAGCCCGCTGGCGTCCAGCACCGCCCGCCCCGGCTTGGTGGCGGCGACCGTGAGGTCGTGCTGGTGCGCGAGGACGATGCGCTCCTGCGGGTAGGTCCCCGGCAGGAGGTAGACGGTGCCGCCGTCGGGCAGGGCGTCGACGGCCACCTGGGGCGTGCGCAGCGGCGCCTGACGGGTGCCCGTGGCGCCGTCGTCACCGGTGGGGGAGACGTAGAGCACTCCGCTGGCGGCTGCCGGGGCGGCGGCCTCGGCCGGAGCGCCCAGCGACAGGTTCACCAGGGACACGGCGAGCAGGGACAGGGTGGCGAGCAGGATCTTCGTGGTCGACATGTCAGCCCATCAGGTCGAGGAGGTGGAGGACGGCGTCGCGCATGGCCGCTCGTGCCGGCGCGAGATAGCGCCGTGGGTCGGTGACGGCGGGGTCGGCGGCGAGGGAGGCCCGGATCGACGACGTGAGCGCGACGTTGAGAGCGGTGCCGACGTTGACCTTGCGGATGCCGGCCGAGATGGCGGTCCGGAGCTCGTCGTCGGGGACGCCGGAGGAGCCGTGCAGCACGAGCGGGACCGGGACTCGGCCGGCGAGCTCGGCGATGAGCTCGTGGTCGAGGCGAGCGGTGCGCGTGGTCATCGCGTGGGACGAGCCGACCGCGACGGCCAGGGCGTCGACCCGCGTCTCGGCGACGAACGCGACGGCCTCGGCCGGATCCGTGCGGACGCCGGCCGCGTGCGCGCTGAGCGGTGCGTCGGGCTTGCCGCCGACGTAGCCGAGCTCGGCCTCGATCCAGAGCCCGGCGGCGTGGGCGGCGGCGGCGACCTCGCGGGTCCGGGCCAGGTTCTGGTCGTGGGGGAGCGCCCCGGCGTCGTACATCAGGGAGCCCACCAGGGGCCGCAGCGGACCGTCGACGGCGGACCGCACCAGGTCGGCGTCGGTGAGGTGGTCGAGGTGCACCGCCAGCGGGACCGGCGACTGCTCGGCCAGCGCGTGGACGGCTCGCGTGATCGGCACGGCGCCGGAGTGGTAGGCGATCGCGTTCTCGCTCAGCTGGAGCACGAGCGGTCGCCCGGCCTCGCCGGCCGCCTCGATGATCGCCTCGGCGTGCTCCAGGGTGATCACGTTCACGGCGGCCACGGCTCGCCCGCGGGCGGCGGCGTCGGCCATGAGGGCTCCGATGTCGGTCAGGCTCATGCCACTCCGTCCCGGGCCCGGACCTCGACGCCCGCCAGCGTCTCGGCGTGGGCGGTGAGGTCGAGGTCGCCGGCCGTGGGCGCACGGACGGCCGCGACCGACAGCGCCACGGCCTCGCGCAGGGTGTCCTCGGGGTGGTCGAGAGTCTGCGGATCGTGGAGAAGGCCCCGGGCCAGTCCCGCCACGAGTGCGTCTCCGGCACCGGTCGGGTTGCCGATGACCACCTCGCCCGGACGGGCCTCCCAGGCGCCGCCGTCTGTCACCGCGACGACGCCCTCGTGCCCGAGGGACACCACGACGGCGGCTCCGTACCGGTCGTGGAGCCCGCGCGCGGCTCGGGTCGGGTCCGCGTCACCGGTCACCTGCCCGAGCTCGTCTGCGTTGGGCTTCACGAGGTTCGCACCGGCCTCGAGCGCCTCGGTGAGAGCCGACCCGTGGGTGTCCGCCACCACCGGGACCCCGCGGGCTCGCGCGGCTGCGACGAGCTCGGTCAGCCCGCCCTCGGGTACGCCGTCCGGCAGGCGTCCGCTGATCACCATGAGGCGGGTGTCGGCGAAGGACGCCTCGACCGTCGCCACGAGGTCCGGCCAGCACGCGGTGGTGGCGGGCTCGGTCAGGCACGTGGCCCGTCCGTCGTCCTCGACGACGGTCACCGTGCGTCGCGTGCTCGTCCGGTCCGGCACCAGACGCGCGGGCAGGCCGAGGGCGTCGAGCTCCAGACCGAGCCGCGTGCCGGTCTCTCCGCCGACCGGTGCGATGAGCAACACCGGCTCCCCGACGGCGTGCAGGACGCGGGCGACGTTCACCGCCTTGCCGCCCGGGCGCTCGGCGACCGCCGTGACCCGGGTGGTCTGGCCGGGCACGAGCCGGCCGACGTGATGGGTCACGTCGAGTGCGGGACTGGGGCAGACGCAGAGGATCACGACTCGGCCAGCACCACCGATCGGGTCAGGTGCCGGGGACGGTCGGGGTCGAGGCCTGCCCGCTCCGCGAGGTCTGACGCGAGCAGCTGGGCCCGGACCAGGTCGGCCATCGGGTCCAGTTCGTCGTCCACCAGGGTGGCTCCGGTGGCGGCGATGTCGTCGGTGAGCCCCGTCACGGGCCGGCCGAGAACCCAGACCGCGCGGCCGGGCTCGGCGATGGCGATCGGGCCGTGGCGGTACTCCATCTGCAGGTAGGACTCGGTCCACAGCTGCGCGGCCTCGCGCAGCTTCAGAGCCGCCTCCTGTGCCACGCCGTACGCCCAGCCGGAGCCGAGGAAGGAGATCTGCCCGACGGTTGCGAGAGCTCCCGGCAGGGTCGAGCCGCCAGCCAGCACCTGCCGAGCCTGCTCGGCGACCTGCTCGACCGACTCGCCCAGGGATGCTCGCAGGAGGGCGAGCGTCGTCGTGGCGAACACCGTCTGCACCACCGACTGCTCGTCGGCGAAGTCCAGCACGACGGCGTGCCGCGATGCCTCCGGGACGGGCGTACCCGCGACGCCGGTGATGGCGACGACAGGGCTGTCGACGGCCTCGATCGCCCGGACGACCTCGGTGGTCGTACCGGACCGGGAGATGGCCACGACCCGGTCGTAGCCGCGGTTGGTTGGGAGCTCGCTGGCTGCGAAGGCGTCCGTGCGCCCCTGGCCGCGTCCCTCGCGCAGCGCGGCGTACGCCGCCGCCATGAACCACGAGGTCCCGCACCCGATCACCGCGACCGACTCCCCGGACCGGGGCAGGGCGTCCCCGAGCTGCGCCGCGAGGGCCGCGGCGCGCCCCCATGACTCGGGCTGCCGGGCGATCTCCTCGCGCACGTGGGAGGAGGGGGTCGAGGGGCTCGTCACAGACTGTCTCCTAGAACGTCGGCCGTCGGCTGTCCGGCGGTGCCACCGGGGTGGAGGACGCTGTGACGGCCCGCGGTCACCGCGCGGCGCAGTGCCGTGGCGACCTCGGCCCCGTCCAGCCAGGCGGCGAGGAACGCCGCGTCGAAGGTGTCGCCGGCTCCGGTCGAGTCGACGGCGTGCACCTGTTCGCCGGCGTCCTCGACCACGTCACCTCCCGAGGTCACGGCGAAGGCCCCGGACGAGCCGTTCTTCACCACGGTCAGCGGACCACGTGCCGCGAGAGCGGCCGCCGCGCGCCACGGGTCGTCGTCGCGCCCCAGGGCCACGGCCTCCGCCCGGTTGGGCAGCAGGACGTCGAGATGGGGGAGCAGGTCGTCGACCCCGTCCCAGCGTCCGGCCGGATCGGCGTTGGGGTCCAGGGAGATCGTGAGCTCGAGCTCCCGGAGCTCGGGCAGCAGCGCCGGGAGCTCGGAGGCCAGCCCCGGCTGGAGGAAGTACGACGAGACGTGGACGTGGCGCAGCCCGTCGGCGGCGAGCGTGGACGCGGCGTCGAGCACCTCGGCGACCGTGAGGGAGTCGATCGCGCCCGGGAGGGTGAGCATCCCTCGGTCGTCGCCGCGGCTCAGCACCACCGTCAGTCCGGTGGGCGTGGTGTCGCGCACGACCACCCGATCGGTGCGCACGCCCGCGTCGCGCATCCGGCCCACCATCATCCGGCCCAGGTCGTCGTCACCGACCGCGGCCAGCAGGGCGACGTCGCGGCCCAGCCGGGCCAGCCCGTGGGCGGTGATCGCCCCGGACCCGCCGACCACCAGCACCGCGGACTCGAGCAGCTGCTCGGCCTGCCCGAAGCGCGGGACGACGTCACCGCTGAGGATCAGGTCCGGGTTGAGGTCGCCGACCACCAGCACCTCGATGCCGCCGGGCGGGCGGCCGAGTCCTGGGGTCACAAGCGCCATGGTGGCCGATCTCGCGCACATCTGTCCACAAACAATCAAACAGAATGCTCTTTCTTGCTCGTTTCCCGCGAGACTGCCACGCTAGGGCCATGACGACGATCTGCTTCGTCGGGGCCGGCTCCGCGGAGTTCACCCGCCAGCTCCTGCGGGACCTGCTCGGCTACGACGACCTCGGGCCGCTCAGGCTCGTGCTCCACGACATCGACGAGCGCCGGCTCCGGCTGGCCCACGACGTCGCTCGGCTCACGGTCGACCACCACGGACGCCAGGCGGAGGTCCGGTCCGAGCCCGACCTGCGACGCGCGCTCGCCGGAGCCGACTTCGTCGTCAACTCCGTGAACGTGGGCGGTCACGAGGCCACGGTCACCGACTTCGAGGTGCCGGCACGGTACGGCGTGCGCCAGACCATCGCGGACACCCTGGGCGTGGGCGGGGTGTTCCGGGCCTTGCGGACCTTCCCGGTCCTCGACGCGATCGCCGACGGCATCCGGTCCGAGTGCCCGGACGCGTGGCTGCTCAACTACACCAACCCGATGGCGATGAACCTGCAGTACCTCGGCTCGCGCCATCCGGACGTCCGGGCACTCGGGCTGTGCCACTCGGTCTACTGGACGGTGCACGACCTCAGCGAGCTGGTGGGCGTGCCCCTCGACGAGGTGGACTTCCACAGCGCCGGCGTCAACCACCAGGCGTGGGTGCTGCGGTGGGAGCGGGGCGGCGAGAGCCTGTACCCGCTGCTGGACGCCAAGATCGCGGAGGACCCGGATCTGCGGCGGCGGGTGCGCGTCGACATGTACCGGCGGCTCGGCTACTACCCGACGGAGACCAGCGAGCACTCGAGCGAGTACGTGCCGTGGTATCTCCACGACGACTCCGAGATCGAGCGGCTGAGGATCCCCGTGGGCGACTACCTGGGGATCAGCGCCGCGAACGTCGCCGAGATCGAGGCGCTCGAGCCGCTCGTGGCGCAGGGGCAGTACGTCGAGCCGGAGGAGGAGGCGGCGGAGTACGCGCCCCAGGTCGTGCACAGCCTCGTGACCGGCCAGCGCAGGACCATCCAGGTCACGGTGCCGAACGCCGGGCTGATGCCCGGCTTCGCGGAGGGGGCAGGCGTGGAGGTCCCGTGCCTTCTGGACGGTGACGGACCTCGGCCCGTCGCCGTCGACCCGCTGCCCCCGGCCTGCGCGGCCCTCAACCGTCAGTTCCTGTCGGTGGTCGACCTCACGGTGCGGGCAGCGGTCGAGGGGCGTCCGGAGCTGGTACGCCGAGCCCTCATGGTCGACCCCAACACCTCGGCGACCATCACGGTCGACGCGATCTGGGACCTGGCCGACGACATGGTCCGCGCCCACGGCGACCGGCTGCCCGAGCCCCTGCGGGAGCCGCTCAGACCAGGTGGACGGTGATCCCTGCCTGACGCAGGGCGCTGACGGCGTCCGGATCGGCCTCGGAGTCGGTGAACAGGTCGGAGGCCAGGGACAGGTCGCTGATCCGGGCGAAGCCGCGCTTGCCCAGCTTGCTCGAGTCGGCCACGACGACGACCCGGTCGGCCGTGCGGGCCAAGGCGCGGTTGGTCTGCGCCTCGACCTCGTGGTGTGTCGTCAGGCCGGCCGTCGCACTGATCCCGTCGACACCGATGAAGGCGATGTCGAGGTTGAGGTGGGCCAGCGTCTGCTCGGCCAGCGGTCCGACCAGCTCGTAGCTCTCCGGGCGCGCGCTGCCCCCGCAGACCACCAGCTCGATCGTGGAGCGCACGGCCAGCTCGGAGGCGATGTTGAGGGCGTTGGTGACCACCCGCAGCCCGGGCCGGCCGGACAGGGCTCGCGCGACCTCGGTGGTCGTCGTCCCGCCGTTGAGGCCGACCGACGCCGTGTCGGGGGTGACCAGGGCCGCCGCCGCGGCCGCGATGGCGCGCTTGGCCTCGTGGTGCTGCCCGCCGCGGTAGCGCATCGGGAGCTCGTACAGGACGCCGCTGGCCACCGCGCCGCCGTGCGTGCGGGTCAGGAGGTTCTGCTCCTCGAGGCGGTGGAGATCGCGGCGCACCGACGCCTCCGAGACCCCGAGCTGCTCGGCCAGCTCGGACACGCCGACCGACCCGCTCTCATTGAGCCGCTGCAGGATCTGCCCGAAGCGGACGTCTTGACGCATGGCTGCACAGTAACGCGCATCGGTGTGTTCATTTCGTGCATCCGAGCCGCACATGCTTGACCGGTTCTCCGGAAACGTGCAAGGCTGAACAAACTTCGCGTTCGTATCTGCTTGAAATGGCAGGTGCGGAGTAGTGAGAGAGAGGCAGGCGTGATGCGTCGGTTCCCGTGCCTGCTCGCGGCGGGAGCCCTCGCCGCGGGAGTCCTGACAGCCTGTGGCGGAGGCAGCGGCGACGGTGGGGGCGCGACGACGATCGTCGTCACGCACGGCTACACCGACGTGGAGGCCAAGGCCATCCAGGCGGCCGCCGATAAGTGGAACGGCCAGCACCCGGACGAGAAGGTCTCGCTGCAGTTCAACGGCGGCAACGACGGCGCCCTGCAGAAGACGGTGGCCGGCTTCACCGCCGGCAACTACCCCGACCTCGCCTACGAGTACGGCTCGTCGGCGGCCCAGCTGGCTCGGCAGCCGAAGACCGTCGACCTGACCGACAAGGTCTCGTCCGCGAGCTTCGACTGGAACGACTTCTACCCCTCCGAGCGCGAGGCGGCCACGGTCGACGGCAAGGTCGTCGGTATCCCCGCGCTCGTCGACAACCTCGCCCTGGTCTACAACAAGAAGCTCTTCGCTGACGCCGGCGTCGCGCCGCCGACCGACGACTGGACGTGGGACGACTTCCGTGCCGCCGCGCAGAAGCTGACCGACGCGAGCACGCGCACCTACGGGTGGGCCTACGTCAACGACGGCAGCGAGGACACCGTCTGGCGGTACCTCGCGATGCTGTGGCAGGCCGGCGGCAGTCTCCTCAACGACGACAACACCGCGCCGGCGTTCGACTCCGCGGCTGGCAAGGCGTCGTTGACCCAGCTCTACGACATGGCCGTCGTGGACAAGTCGGTCTACCTCGACAACGGCAACGGGCAGTACCTCAACCTGTTCAACAGCGGCAAGATCGCCATGCTGTGGACCGGGCCCTGGGACCTGTCCAGCATCAACTCCGACGTGTCGTACGGCGTGACCTACCTGCCGGGCTACAACGGCGACCACGAGACGATCTCCGGCCCCGACCTCTACATGCTCTTCGACCACTCCTCGGCTCGGTCGAAGGCGGCCTTCGACTTCGTCTCCTGGCTGACGTCGGCCAAGGAGCACATCCAGTTCGCCATCGCCACGGGCGACCTGCCTCTGCGAGAGTCGGAGACGAAGCTCCCGGAGTACCAGACCTTCCTCAAGAAGTACCCCGCAGAGAAGGTGTTCGTGGCCAACCTGAACAACGTCAAGCACGTCCGTCCGAACATCCCGGACTACGCAGAGGTCTCGCAGGCGATCGGCACCATGGTGCAGTCGGTGCTGCTCGGCCAGGCATCGCCGGACGACGCGCTGAAGACGGCCTCGGCTCAGGTGACCTCGGCGCTGGCAGGGTCGTGACCCGACGCCGCCGCGCCACGATCCTGCCCCCGCGGCGTGACTGGCGCCGACGCAACGACGCCGTGACCGGCTGGGCGATGGTCTCGCCCAGCGCCGTGCTCATCGGCGTGTTCGGGCTGCTGCCGGTGCTGTGGGCGGTCTGGCTGTCCTTCCAGCACAACGACCTGCAGACGCCGGGGCAGTGGGCCGGCCTGGACAACTACCGACAGCTCGCGCACGACCCCGTGTTCCGCGACTCGGTCAAGCACACGCTGGTCTACACGCTGATCTTCGTGCCGACGACCCTGCTCCTCTCGCTGCTGGCGGGTGCCGCGCTCAACCGCCGGGTGCGCGGCATCACGGTCTACCGGCTGGCGGTGTTCGTGCCGGTCGTCACCTCGACGATCGCCACCGGGGTGATCTTCACCTGGCTCCTCGACCCCGACTACGGACTGGTGAACACGACGCTCGCCAAGCTCGGCCTGCCGACGTCCGGCTTCTTCTCGTCACCGCACAGTGCGCTCTTCGCCGTCGTGATCATGACCGTCTGGGGCTGGGTCGGCTTCGGTGCCCTGATCTACCTCGCCGCCCTGCAGGGCATCCCGCAGGACCTGCTCGAGGCCGCCCAGATGGACGGGTGCACCCGCGCCGGCGCGTTCTGGCGGATCGAGGTCCCCCTGCTGCGTCCCGTCTCGGGGTTCCTCCTGGTCTGGCTGACGATCAACGCGCTGCAGCTGTTCGACGAGGTGTACGTGACCACCAAGGGCGGGCCCATCCACGCCACCACGGTCGTCGTCTACTACCTCTACCTGCAGGCGTTCCAGTTCTTCCACGCCGGGTACGCCGCCGCCATCGCCGTCGTCCTCTTCCTGGTGATCGCGCTGATCACCCTGGTCCAGCTGCGGCTGACGCGGGACCCGTCGGCGGCGGAGTCGCGATGAGCACCCAGCTGACAACAGGGACGCCGAGCAGGCGTCGCAGGCTCCCCTCGGCGTGGCATCTGGTGCTCCTACCGGTCGCGCTGGTCATGGCGGCACCACTGATCTGGATGGTCCTGACCAGCGTGTCGACCTTGGAGGAGACGCGCAGGTTCCCTCCGGGGCTGCCGAGCTCGATCCACCTCTCGAGCTACGCCACGGCGTGGAACGACTCGCCGATGGCCCACTGGCTCTGGAACAGCGCCCTGGTGTCGGTCACCTGCGTCGTGAGCAACCTGGTGCTGTGCACGCTGGCGGGCTACGCGTTCGCCCGGCTTCACTTCCCGGGCTCACGGGTCCTGTTCCTCGGCATCCTGGCCACGCTCATGGTGCCGTTCCAGGTCGTGATGATCCCGACCCTGCTGATCGTCAAGCACCTGCACCTCGTGGACTCGCTGCCGGCACTGGTGCTGCCGAACCTCGCGACGCCGTTCGGGATCTACCTCCTGCGCCAGTTCTTCCTCTCCCTGCCGCTGGAGCTGGAGGAGGCCGCCCTGATGGACGGCGCCGGGCGGCTGCGGATCCTGCGCAGCATCCTGGCTCCGCTGATGGGGCCGCCCCTGACCACCGTGGCCGTGCTGACCTTCCTGTCGGTGTGGAACGACTTCCTGTGGCCCCTCGTCGTGATCGCCTCGCCGGGGAAGATGACGGTCCAGCTCGGACTCGCCACCTTCACCAGCGCCCACTACACGAACTGGCCGGTCCTCATGGCGGCCACCGTGATCAGCCAGGTCCCGGTGTTCGTGCTGTTCCTGATCGGTCAGCGGTGGTTCGTGCAGTCGATCGCGAGCACCGGCATCAAGTAGCCGGTGGGACGTTGTGGTTGTGCGAGAAGACGTTGCCGGGGTCGTACTCCCGCTTGACCGCAGCCAGCCGCCGGTAGGTATCGGCGGGGTAGACCGCGGCGACGTCCGCGTCGTCGGCCGCCGAGAGGAAGTTGGCGTAGGCGCCGGTGACGTGTGGAGCGAGGTCTGTCCAGACGGCGGCCAGACCGGGCTTGGCAGCTGAGACGACCGGACCGGGACCCACCAGCGTCGTGGCGATCATCAGCTCGGCCCGACGATGGGCGAACGCCGTCGCGTCGCCTGGCACCCGGGAGAAGGCTCCGCCGACCGAGCGGAGGTTGATGATCGGCGAGCCCTCGGCCGCCCCCACCTCGACCAGGATCCGCAGCACCTCGGCGACGGACTCGCGCTCGACGAAGGCGCTGCGCGTCCAGAACTCGATGCCCGGAGGGGGAACGAGACCCTCCTCCAGGACGTCGGCGTACGGCGTGAGCCGGACGCTGTCCGACAGCACGGTGCCGAGGGCGCGGATGGGGTCGAGCGCGCGGGCAGCCTGGTCGGGGTCGTCGCCGTCGTAGGAGACGAGGATCTCGACCGGCGCGTCCGGTCCGCCGGCGAAGGGGTTGGCCATCACGACGTTCGCCGTGACCTCCTCGGGGCCGGTCCGCAGGTAGTCGGCCAGGCCGCTGAGCACGGTCCCCGCCTCGGCGGCAGGGAACGAGAGGGCACCGAAGAACACGTCGGTCGTCGGCTGGGCCGCGAACTCGAACGACGTGACGACGCCGAGGTTCCCGCCGCCGCCGCGCAGCGCCCAGAAGAGCTCGGGCCGCTCGTCCGCGCTCGCGCGCACGGGCTCTCCGGAGGCGAGGACGACTTCAGCGGCCACGAGGCTGTCGAGCGCCAGGCCGTGCTTGCGCACCTTCCAGCCGATGCCGCCCGAGAGGGTCAGCCCTCCGACGCCCACGGTGCGCGTGTCCCCGGACGAGATGGCCAGACCGTACGGCGCCAGCGCATCTGTGACCTGTCCCCACGTGGCGCCTCCGGCGACGCGGACGAGTCCACGGTCCTGGTCGACGAGCTCGACCGAGTCGAGCGCGCGGATGTCGAGCACGACGCCGCCGTCACTCGTGCCGAAGCCGGCGAAGCTGTGGCCGCCGCCGCGCACGGACAGGGGCAGCCGCGCACCGGCTGCGAACCGGACCGCCGCCCGGACGTCGGCCTCGCTCGTGGCTCGTAGGACGAGGTCGGGACTGCCCGACGCCAGCACGGTCCGGCTCGCCTCGGCGTACGCCGGGTCGTCCGGCTCGATGATCGCGCCGCCGAAGTCGCGGCGAAGCTCTGCTGGCGCTGTGGTGGTGCTCATGGTGGATCTCCTCGATCGGTTCTCGTCGGTACACCGGGTTGACGAGAGGGCCGCGAGGTTCCTGACAGTGCGGCGGCTCAGACCAGCTCGCCGCGCTTGCGGGTGAGATAGGCGGTCTCGGCCGAGTTCTGGGTGGCGGCGATGGCGGCGTCGTACGCGTCCTTCGCCTCGACGCTCCGCCCGAGCCTGCGCAGCAGGTCCGCCCGGGCGGCGTGCCAGGCGTGGTAGCCCGACAGGGGCAGCCGGTCCACGATCGACAGGGCCACCTCCGGGCCGTCCAGCTCGGCGATCGCGACCGCACGGTTGAGCGCGACGATCGGAGAGGGGTCGATGCGCGAGAGCTGGTCGTAGAGCGCGACCACCTGCGACCAGTCGGTGTCCGAGGCAGAGGGAGCGTCGGTGTGCACCGCGTTGACCGCCGCCAGGATCTGGTAGCGGCCGGGGCGGTTGGTCGCGAGGCACTCCCGGACCAGGGCGTGGCCCTCCTCGATGAGCGCGTGGTCCCAGCCGGCGCGGTCCTGCTCGTCGAGCGGGACCAGCTGTCCGTTCCGCACCCGGGTCAGTCGCCGCGCCTCGATGAGCACCATGAGCGCGAGAAGGCCGGTCACCTCGGGCTCCTCGGGGAGCAGCTGGCCGAGGATCCGGGTCAGCCGGATGGCCTCGCCGGTCAGCTCGGCGCGGACCGGGTCGCCGTCGCCGGTGGCGAGGTAGCCCTCGTTGAAGACCAGGAAGAGGACGGTCAGCACGCCGCCGAGACGCTCGGGGAGGTCGTCGGCCTGCGGCACCCGGTAGGGCACCTTGGCGGCCGCGATCTTCTTCTTCGCCCGCGTGATGCGCTGCCCCATCGTGGTCTCGGGCACGAGGAACGCCTGTGCGATCTCGGGCACCGTGAGCCCGCCGAGCAGGCGCAGGGTCAGGGCGATCCGGGCCTCGGGGGCGAGGGCCGGATGGCAGCACGTGAAGAGCAGGCGCAGCCGGTCGTCCTCGACCGGGCCGGTCGGCTCGGGGAGCGTGTCGTCGTAGGTCATGAGAGCTGCCTGGTGCTTGGCGTCGCGCTTCTTCTCGCGCCGGAGCCGGTCGATCGCGCGGTTGCCCGCGGTCGTGGTGAGCCAGGCGCCCGGATTGGGTGGGACGCCGGCCTCCGGCCACTTCTCGAGAGCGGCCACGAGCGCCTCGCCCGCCGCGTCCTGGGCGATGTCGATGTCGCCGAAGCGGCGGACGAGCGAGGCGATCAGGCGGCCGTACTCCTCGCGGAAGACCCGCTCGACGGCTGCCGTTCCGGTGTCCATCGATCGGTCGCGCGACGGGCGGCTCAGGCCAGGCCCTCGAAGGGGCGGACCTCGACCTTGCCGCCGCACGCCTTGGAGCCCTCGGCCGCGAGCCGGAGAGCGACGTCGAGGTCGGGCGCGTCGATGACCCAGAAGCCGCCGATGACCTCCTTGGTCTCCAGGTAGGGGCCATCGGTCACCACCGGCGCGTCACCGCGACCGTCGACGACGGTCGCCGTGTCGGCGGCCTCGAGGCCGCCGGCGAAGACCCAGTAGCCCTCCTCGTGCAGCCTGTCGTTGAAGGCACCGGTCGCGGCGAACGCCGCTTCCATCTCCTCGCGTGAGCCGTAGTTGCCGAACTCGTTGCGCTCGGCCTCGCCGTGCACGCTCAGCAGGTAGTGCGTCATGGAGTCTCTCCTCGGTCGGGGCGGCGCTGTCGACCGCCATCACCTTCACCACGAACGGCGTCGCGCCGATACGACACTGACCTCCCGCCGATCGACAATCTGCCACATCTGAGATTTCTTCGACCCGACCTGTCGAATCCGAGCCGGCCCGTTCGCTGCCCTGACATCAGCGGGACGCACCCGGCGATCCCGAGACGAGACGGAGAAGTCATGAGCACCAGCACCCTCACCCAGCGTCCCACCTCCACCACGGCCCCGACCGAGTCCACCACCCCGACCGTGCGACGTCAGCCGGTCTGGAAGCACGGTGTCGCAGCCTCAGTCGTCGCGTCGGCCACCACGACGGTCATCGCCGCCCTGGCCTCCGCGGACGGCGTGTCGTTCTCCAACGGGGCCGACCCCGGCATCCCGATCCTCGGCTTCACCCAGCTCACGTTGGTGTTCTCGCTGATCGGCGTCGGCCTCGCGGCCGTCCTGGCTCGCAAGGCGCGCCGGCCGCGTCGTACCTTCGTGCGCACGGCACTGGCGCTGACCGCGCTGTCGGTCGTCCCCGACCTGACCTTCGGCTTCGACACGCCTTCCGCGGTCACCCTGGTCTCGCTGCACGCCATCGCCGCCGCCATCGTCGTGCCGACGATCGCCCGGCGGCTCGCCACCGCTCGGTGATCCTCACCAGTCGACGGCGACGTACTTCGACTCGAGGTACTCCAGCATGCCGTCGTGGCCGCCCTCGCGACCGATCCCGCTCTGCTTGGTGCCCCCGAAGGGCGCGGCGGGGTCGCTCACGAGGCCGCGGTTGAGGCCGACCATGCCGGCGTCGAGGCGTTCACTGACGCGCATGCCGCGGGCGAGGTCGCCGGTGTGCACGTAGGACACGAGCCCGAACTCGGTGTCGTTCGCGAGACGCACTGCCTCCTCCTCGTCGCGGAATGTCACGATCGGGGCCACCGGGCCGAAGACCTCCTCGTCGAGGATCTCGGCATCGTCGGGTACGTCGAGCAGCACCGTGGGCTCGTAGTAGAAGCCAGGGCGGTCGGGGCGGCTGCCGCCGGCGACGAGCCGCGCCCCAGCAGCGACCGCACCCGTGACGAGCTCATGGATCTTCTCGACCGCGTCGAGGTTCACCATCGGCCCGAGCTGGGTCCCTTCCTCGAGTCCCGGGCCCACGCGCAGCGCGGTCATCCTCTCGGTCAGCAGGCTCCCGAACTCCTGGGCGACCGACTCCTCGACGAAGAAGCGGTTGGCGGCGGTGCAGGCCTCGCCGCCGGTGCGCATCTTGGCGACCATCGCGTCGTCCACGGCAGCCTGCAGGTCCGCATCGGCGAAGACGACGAACGGCGCGTTTCCGCCGAGCTCCATGGAGCAGTTGAGGACCTGGTCGGCGGCCTCCTTGAGCAGGACTCTGCCGACCTCGGTGCTGCCGGTGAACGACAGCTTGCGGACGCGCGGGTCGTGCAGCATCGCCGAGACGACGGCACCCGACCGCCGCGCAGGCAGGACGTTGACCACCCCCGGCGGCACCCCCGCCTCCTGCAGGAGCGCAGCCACGGCCAATGCCGTGAGTGGCGTGTCGCTGGCCGGCTTCAGCACCACCGTGCACCCGGCCGCCAGCGCGGGCCCGATCTTGCGCGTCGCCATCGCGGCCGGGAAGTTCCACGGGGTCACGCAGGACGCAGATGCCCACCGGTTGCTGGAGGACGACGATCTTGTGTGCTCCGGTCGGCGCGGTCAGGACCGATCCCTGCGCCCGGACGGCCTCCTCGGCGTACCACCGGAAGAACTCCGCGGCGTAGGCCACCTCGCCGCGGGCGTCGGTGAGCGCCTTGCCGTTCTCGGTGGTCACCAGGCGAGCGAGGTCCTCGGCGTCACGCGTCATCAGCTCGAACGCCCGGCGCAGGATCTCCGACCTGCGCCTGGGCGGCGTGGCCGCCCAGTCCTCTGCGGCCGCGTGGGCGGCGTCGACCGCGGCGATCGCGTCGCTCACGGTTCCGTCGGCCACGCTGGCCACCGGCTCGCCGGTGGCCGGATCGGTCACGTCGAAGCGCCCCCCGTCCTCGGCGGGAACCCACTCACCGCCGATGAGGAGGTCGCGCCGGACGTCGGTCAACTGGTCGGACATGGATGCCTCTCGATCGGGTTCGGGATGTGCTGCGGTGGAGGTGCGGCGGTCAGCGCCGCTCGTCCTCGTAGCCGACGGTCTCGAAGAGCTCGACGGTCTGGCTGTCGGGCACGATCAGGTCGGGTCGGGACGCCTGCCAGACGGCGTAGTGCGGTGCTGCGCGGTGCGCGGCGAACGCCGCGTCATCGTCATAGGTCTCGTAGAGCAGCACGGCATCGGGGTCGTCGCGGGAGACGGTGACGTCGAACCGGCGGCAGCCGGGCTCCTCGTGCAGGGAGTCGCTGGCGTTGCGCAGCATCACCTCGAGGAACTCCTGACGGCGCTCGGGCCGGGTCCGCAGCCGGACGACGACGCTCAGCACGCTCTCACCTCCCGCTCCGGCCCGACAGCTGCTCGACGAGCCGCAGCAGTGCGGAGTGGTCGAGGTCGCCGTAGCCCTGGGCCACGGCGGAGGCGACGAGCTGGGCGGCGATCGCCCCGGTCGGGGAGGCGACGCCGGCCGCCCGGGCCGTGGCGGTGTAGATCCCCATGTCCTTGTGGTGCAGGGTCAGGCGGAAGCCCGGGTCGTACTCGCGCCGCACCATCGAGGAGGACTTGCGCTCCAGGACGGCGCTACCGGCGAGCCCACCCTTGAGCACGGTCAGCGCCTTGTCGGTGTCGACACCGCTGGCCTCCAGGAAGGTGACGGCCTCGGCGACCAGACACAGCGTGCCCGCCACGATCAGCTGGTTGGCGGCCTTGACGGTCTGACCGGCGCCGGCCTCGCCCACGTGGACGACCGTCGCTCCGACGACGTCCAACAGGGGTCGGGCCCGGTCGAACGCGGCGGCGTCACCGCCGACCATCACCGAGAGCGAGCCGTCGACGGCGCCCTGCTCGCCACCGGAGACAGGAGCGTCCAGCAGAGCTCGGCCCTGCCCCAGCGCGGTGGCGGCGAGCTCGCGCGCGACGTCGGGTCGAATGGTGGAGAAGTCGACGAACAGGGCGTCGGGCGGCGCAGAAGCGAAGGCCTCGCCCAGCACCGCCTGGACGTCGGGCGAGTCGGGGAGCATCGTGGCCACGACCTCCGCGTCGGTGACGGCGCTCTCCACGGACCCGGCGAGGACGACGCCGGACTCGGCGACTCGGGGCGAACGGGGAGTCGAACGGTTGAAGCCCAGGACGTGGTGTCCGGCGTCGGCGAGGTTGGCGGCCATCGGGCCACCCATGATGCCGAGGCCGATGAAGGCGATGCGGGTCATGCGGAGTCCTCTCGTGCGGCTGCGGTCAGGAGCCCGAGGCGCCGCGGTCGGCGTCGGACAGGTGGACGACGGTGCGGCCGGTGGCCGCGGTCGTCCGTGAGACGAACCGACCGGCGTACACCCAGTAGATGGCCATCTCGTCCGACCCCCGGTTGACGAAGCGATGGGTGACGCCCGGCGCGACCCAGGTGACCTCACCGGCCTCGAGGTCGACCGTGCGGTCGCCGAGCTCGGCGGTCGCCTGGCCGCGCAGCACCAGCACGGTCTCCTCCACGTTGTGCGTGTGCAGCGGGATCGACGTGCCCGGCGGGAACACCGTCATCCCGGTGGTCACCGTGCTGAGGTCGGAGCTCCAGTGACCGACGAGCGGGATGGTCGCGACGCCGGAGCCGCGCGAGAAGGGCTCGATCTCGGCCGGGCGGAAGACGAGCGTGAAGTCGGGGTTCTGAGGGTCTGGCACTGAGTCTCCTGAACGGTCGGTGGCGTCAGCGGATGACGTACGGGTTGACGGGGGAGCCGACCGCACGCCGGACCGGAAGAGGCGGGGCCACGAGCATCCCGTCGTACCTCCCGTCGGAGGCTGCGAGCGCCGCCAGCCGCTCGAGGTCGAAGATCTCGCCGAGCAGCAGGCCCATGTAGACCAGTGCGGCGATGTGGAACGGCAGCGTCTGGCCCGGCACGGGGCTCGGCTTGACCTCGACCGCCGAGGTGTCGCTGGCGACACCGGCCGCGCCGGCGTCGTGCAGCAAGGGGAGGACGCTGATGTCGAGTCCCGGTGACTCGGTGGCGGTGAACCCCTCCCAGGCGCTCTTCCGGCAGTGCTCGAGCCATCCGGTCCGGATGAGCAGCACGTCTCCGGATCGCAGGTCGGACCCCTGTTGCTCCAGGCACCTGGTCAGCACCCGGTCGTCGATGGCGAAGCCCGCGGGCAGGTGCTCGACGCCCTCCGCGCGTGCCACGTCGAGAAGGAGCGCCCGGGTGACGAGCCGATCGCTGATCTCCTCGATGCTGCACACCTCGGCGCCGTCGGAGGTCACGTGGTCGACCGACCGGCCGCCGTACAGCTGCCCCTCGTGGGCCATGTGAGCGAGTGCGTCCCACTGGGTGCCCGCCTGGAGCGGCAGGATGAGGACGTCGTCCGAGGCCCCGACGGCACCCTCGCGAATGTGCTCGTGGGGCAGCTGGGTCATCAGGTGGATCGGGTCGAAACGACGGGGGTTCGGGCTCGTGCCCTGCGGGCCGTCGCCTCCCAGGGGGATGCCGAGCGGCACGACCGTCCCGTCGACGATGGCGTCGCGCGCCTCGAGGACCCGCTCGGGCGTGACCAGGTTGAGGGTCCCGCGCTGGTCATCGGCTCCCCACCGTCCCCAGTTGCTCACCTTCCGGCACAGGGCGCGGAAGTCGCCCGCCTCCGTCAACGGAGGGGGTGCTGGGGACATGGGTGCTCCTGCGAGTGGGGGAGGACGAGAGGTGGTCCCGGCGCCCGCTCGACCACGACGGAGGGGATGGTCGGGCGGGACGCCGGGGACCGGCTCAGTTGCTGGGCCAGTACTTGTTGTAGGTGTCGACGTAGTCGGCTGCGTTGTCGTACCAGTCCTGCAGGTCACCCGCCGGGAGCATCGTGGTGCCCTGGGGGATCAGGTTCGACAGCGAGTTGGGGACGTCGAGGCTGGTCAGCGACGGGCTGCGTCCGGTCGTCGCCATCACCGTCTGCCCGGCCTTGGAGGTGAGCCAGTTGACGAACAGCTCGCCCGCGCTCGGGTGGCTGGCGTTCTTGGCCAGCCAGACGTACTGCACGAACGGGATGGTGTCGTCGTAGTAGGCGTTGGCCACCGGTGTCCCCGAGGCCTGACCGAGCACGTCGCCGGGGTTGTCGACGCCGATCTCTGCCTCGCCGCGGAGCACGGCCTGGTACGCCGACGTCGCGTCCTCGGTGATGAACACGTCGTTGTTCTTGAGTCCCTGGAGCCAGGCCTTCCACTTGTCGTCGCCCCACGTCTTGCGCATGCCCGCGAGCCACGTGGCGGCGGTGCCGGCGTTCGCCGGGGAGTCGAAGGCGATCTTGCCCTTCCACTTCGGGTCCGCGAGGTCGTACAGGTTGGTGGGCACTTCGCTCGCCGACAGCTTGTCGGTGTTGTAGATCAGGTTGATGGGGGTGATGTAGACGGGGTGCGCGTAGTGCTGCGGGTCCTGGTACTGCTTGGTCATCGAGGCGTCGCTCGGCACGGTGAAGGCGCGCACGGCCCCCGAGTCCAGGAGCGTCTTGCGCTGGCCGCCCGGAAGCATGATGACGTCGGCGGTGGAGGCGCCCGAGCGGGCCTCGGTGACCACGCGGCTGGCCAGGTCGCCGGGCGAGCCGATGACGGTCTTGACGGTCATGCCCGGGTAGGTCTTCTCGAAGGCCGTCTTCAGGCTCGCGGCCAGCGTGTCGCTCAGGGTGTAGAAGACGACGGTCTTCTCCTTCTTCGCCTGGGACTCCACACCCGACCAGGTGTTGGGGATGGCGTTGCCGCTGCTGCCGCTCGAGCCGCCACCGCAGGCGGCGAGCAGAAGGGCCGCGGCTGCCAGGGCGGCAGTCGCGGACAGGCCCCGCGCGCGGCGCCGACGGAGTCGGCTCGACGCGTCGCCTGGGAAGGCCGCCTCCGGCCTCGACGGGGATGACTGCGACATGTTTCCTTCTTTCCTAGGTGACCGGGGAGCTGTCCGCTCCGCCGCGTGTGTCGTCGTTCAGGACGACCAGAGCGTCCGGGGGCAGGTGGAGGGTGACCGCGTCACCCACGTCGAGTGCCGCGACGGCCCGAGGGTCGACGCGGGCCGTGACGGTCTCGTCGCCGACGGTGGCGATCACGTCCGAGTGGGCGCCGAAGTAGGTGACGGACTCGACGTGGCCCGCGACCTCGTTGCCCGCGCCCCCCGAGGAGCCGATCTGCAGGCTCTCCGGTCGCACGGCGACGACCACCTTGTCGCCGATCCTCGGCTGCTCGGCCCGCAGCGGGACGAGAGCGTCGATCCGGGCCTCGGTACCGCCCAGCACCAGCGACACTCGGCCGCCCTCGACGCCGGTCACGACGGCGTGGAGGGTGTTGGCGCCGCTGACGAACTGCGCTGAGAAGAGGTCGCGCGGGTGCTCGTAGATCTCGGTGGGGCTCCCGAAGTCCACGGCGTGGCCGTCGTTCATCACCATCACCTGGTCCGACAGCGACAGTGCCTCGACCCGGTCGTGGGTGACGTAGATCGCGGTGAACCCGAGGCGCTGTTGGAGAGCCCGCAGCTCGCGGGCCATCCGTCCGCGGAGGGCGGCGTCGAGGTTGCTGAGCGGCTCGTCGAGCAGCAGGGTGGCGGGCTCCTTGACGACGGCGCGGGCGAGTGCGACCCGCTGTTGCTGGCCGCCGCTGAGCTCCGAGGGGAAGCGGCCCGGTATCCCTCGAGACCGACCGTGGCCAGAGTGTCCTCGACACGCCGCCTCAGGTCGGGCTTCGAGAGCCGCAGACTGGCCAGCGGGTAGGCGACGTGGTCGAAGACCGACATGTGCGGCCAGAGGGCGTAGGACTGGAACACGAAGCCGATGTTGCGGCGCTCGGCCGGGACCGACACTCCACCTCGCGCCGAGCTGACCAGCTCGCCGCCGATCGTGATCTCGCCACCGTCGGGACGATCGAGCCCGGCGAGCATCCGGAGCGTCGTGCTCTTGCCGCAACCACTGGGCCCGACGATGCTGAGGAAGGCGCCCGCCGGTACGTCGAAGCTGACGTCCTCCACGACCCACTTGTCCCCGAACCTCCGACCGAGTCCGCGGACGGCGACGCTGCCGTCGTTCGACCGCTCCGCTCGGTGGCGCAGGCGTCCGCTCCGGCGCCGTGCATCGGGCGCCGCGTCGGGCGCCGCGTCGGTGTCGTGCGTTTCAGCCATCGCTGCCTGCCCCTCCCTGCGCCGTTCCGAAGACCGACACGGCGTGCGCGCCCACGGTCGTGATGGCTTCCTGGTAGGCCAGCTGGAGGATCCGCCGGTCGTTGGAGAAGGCGATGCTGCGGACGCCACGGTCCACCAGGTCGGTGGCGTCCTCGACGCTCTGGGCGTTCACCCCGACGGCGACGCCGTGCTTGTCGCAGACGGCGATCACGTCATCGAGCGCCGACATGACCTCCGGGTGGCGGGCCTGCAGGGGGTGACCCAGGCTGGACGAGAGATCGCCGCGCCCGACCTCCACGAGGTCCACCCCTCCACCGGTGAGGATCGCGTCCATGTTGGCGACGCCCTCGGCGCTCTCGATCTGGACGACGAGCATCGCGTTGTCGTCGACCTGAGCGCGGATGGCGGCGCCGTCGGTGCTCGTGGAGTAGTCCATCGGCGCACCCCAGGAGGTGGAGCCGCGGTAGCCGGCGGGCGGGTACGTCATCGCGCGCAGGATCTCGTCGACCTGCTCTCGGCTCGTGACGTCGTGGTACATCAGGCCCATCGCTCCGAGGTCCTGGATCCGGTTGGCGAGGTGGGCGTTCGTGTCGTAGGCGCGCACGATCGGAACGAGATCGCTGGCGCGGGCGACATCGCAGAACGTGTGCACCGTCTCGGTCGAGAAGTCGGAGTGCTCGGTGTCGATGAACACGAAGTCGAAGCCGGCGTTGGCGATCAGCCTGATCACCGCCGGGCTCCGCGACTGCATCACCCACGTACCCATCGTGAAGCCCCCGTCGGCCAGGGTCTGCTTCACGTGGTTGGTGCCGCGGGGTCGTGGTGGGCGCTCTCATGCGGGCTCCTCGGATGACGGCAGTGGGTTCATGGCCAGGGGACTCGCGCGTACGACGGAGAGTCGCCAGGGCTGGCGACGCCTGCGGACGAGTCGGGTGGCGGCCAGCAGGCCGGCGACGACTCCCACCATGAGGATCGGGATCACGGCGGTGATGACGTTCAGGGACGACACCAACGGCGCCTGCCCCACGAAGTAGAGGTTGAGCGCGGCCGTGGGGACCAGCGGCGTGTCCGGCCCGGTGAGCAGGGCGACGCCGGCGAGCTCACGGAAGCTCGACACGAACACGATCAGGCCGGCGTTGAAGACCGCGACCCGCACGAGCGGGACGGTGACCGTCAGCAGTCGTCGCAGGAGTCCGGCGCCGGAGATGCTGGCGGCTTCGCGGAGCTCGGGGGAGATCTGCAGCATGCTCGCGGAGATGATCCGCACCGCGAACGGGAGGAAGACCACCATGTCGACGACCACGAGCGGGAGGAACCCGCCGTACTGACCGCGGAGCACGGGGGTCATCAGGACCGTGATCAGCAGGGCCACCGAGAACACCAGCGGGGGGATGGCGATCGGGAGGGTGCCGATCATCTCGACCGCGCGGCGTCCGCGGATCTTGGTCTGGAAGGCGACGGCGCCGAGCAGGATCGCCACGGCGACGGTCAGGACGGTGGCCAGGATGCTCAGTCGCAGACTGTTGAAGATCGCGTCGCTCGTCGTCGACTGGTGGAAGAGGCGGGTGTAGTTGTCGAAGGTGAGGTGCTTGAACGGGAAGCCCTGCGTGGTCGTGTAGAACGGCGACAGCGAGACGAGCACGCCCTGGACGAAGAGCTGCCCGAACGCGAGCACGAAGTACACGACCGGGACGACGAGAAGGAGCGAGCGGCGCCACCAAGGCCGTCCGGTGTCGGTCGGGGCGACGTTGTAGCCGCGGCCCGTGACGGTCTGGAAGCGCTGCTCCCGGCGGGTCGCCAGCAGGTACCACGCGAGCAGCAGCCCGTTGAGGACGAAGTAGACGTCGGACTGGGCGGCAGCCAGGTTGTAGTCGGGGACGCCGGACCCGGACAGCGACGCGAAGATCTCCGACATGTAGGTGTTCACCCCACCCGGGCGCCCGATGATGATCGGCGTCTCGAACGACGCGGCGACGACCATGGCGACCAGGGCGAACGCCGACAGCAGCGCCGGTGTCACCAGGGGCAGCGTGACTCGGCGCAGCGTGCGCCAGGTACCGGCCCCGGACAGGCGTGAGGCCTCCTCGACCGACCGGTTCAACGAGGTGAACGCACCCTGGAGGATCAAGTAGGCGATCGGCACCATGTTCAGGCCGACGTCGACGATCATCCCCTTCATGCCGAAGACGTCGAAGAGCACGTGCTCGGTGTGGAAGACCTTCTGGAAGCCGAGGTTCACCAGCCCGGTGCGCGGGCTGTACAGCTGGACCCACGAGGTGTCGCGCAAGAGCGGGGGGATCAGGAGCGGCGCCAGCGGGATCAGGCGCACGACCCGCCGGAACGGCACGTCGGTCGCGGTGGCGATCCAGGCCAGCAGCGAGGCCAGGGCGACGGCGAGGAGGGTGGCGCACGCGGTGAAGATGAGGGTGTCCCACAGCACGGGACGGGCCGATCCTGCGGTCAGCACCTCCTTGATGTTGGCCAGCGTGTAGTTGCCCACGAAGCCGTTGACCGGCCTCGAGATGCTGGCGAGCACCACGATCACGACCGGGGCCAGGATCAAGGCGGAGACGGCGAGCACGACGAGACCGCCCATCAGCCCGGTGGCGCGTCCGGGGAGACGTCGCCACCACGGCTGACGGTGGCCGCCCGAGACTTCGGGACCGCCGTTCGCGAGCGTGGTCACATACCCGTCCATCGTGTCTGGCGGCCCTGGTCCGGGCCGTCTTCGATCGAACTGATTTCCCCGAGGTTACATATGTGTTTCTGATGCTTGAGTCGCTACAGTACGAACCGCCGATATGACAGTCCAATATATGTTTTCGGCTTATTAATACTTCCGAAGTATCTGTACTTGTGGGCGATCGAGGATCCATGGCGCTGAACATCCGACAGCTGAGGTACTTCGTCGCGGTGGCGGAGGAGCTCCACTTCACGCGCGCAGCCGAGCGCCTCGGGATGGCACAGCCGCCGCTGAGCCAGCAGATCAAGCAGCTCGAGAACGACCTCAACGCCGTGCTGTTCCGTCGCACGCGACGCAGCGTGCAGCTCACGCGTGAGGGCCAGATGCTCCTGGAGAGGGCCCGCCCTCTGCTCGCGGGCGTCCAGGACATCGAGGACCTGATGCAGCGTGCGGGGCGCGGCGAGGCGGGCCTGCTCCGGGTCGGCTACGTCGCCTCCGCCTGCTTCGAGACCATCCCCGCAGTCGTGCGGGCCTTCCGACACCGCTACCCGGACATCCAGCTGCAGCTCAACGAGCTCGGATCGGGGCCGCAGGTCGAGCAGCTGCTCTCGAACCAGATCGACGTCGGGCTGCTGCGTCCGCCCACGTACACCGACGAGCTGACCTTCTCGCCGCTGTTCGAGGAGCAGATGCTGATCCTGCTGCCCGATACCCATCGGCTGGCCAAGCGCAAGCGCGTCCGGGTCGCCGACCTCGCGGACGAGCCGTTCATCATCCACCAGCGGAAGCTGGGGATCGGCCTCTACGACAAGATCGTCGCCCTCTGTCAGTCCGCGGGCTTCTCCCCGAACGTCGTCCAGGAGACCGGGAGCTCGGGGACCGTGCTCAGTCTGGTGGCCGCGGAGATGGGCGTCGGGATGGTCGCGGCGTCCGCTGCGTTCCTGGACAGACCCGGGATCGTCGCCCGCCCGATCCCGTCGACGGAGGCCCTGCTCGAGGTGGGCCTCTCCTGGCGCGCGACCGACGAGTCCCCGATCGTCGAGAGGTTCTGCGAGCTGGCAGGTGAGGTGATCGGCGCCGGGCAGGCCCGACGGTGAACGACGCCTCAGGAGCCGGTGGGCCTCGCCGTCTGACGCTGGCGGAGGAGCTGGATGCGGACGCGCATCGCGTTGGCGATGTGCTCGACGGCTGCCCGCTCGGCGGCCTCGGGGTCCCCGGCCTCGATGGCGTCGATGATCCGGCCGTGCTCCCGCACCACGTCGTCGCCGCGTCCGGCGACGGTGAACGTCGTGCCGTGGAACCGGCGCACGCGGCCGTGCAGCGACTGCATCACCGTCAGCAGCAGCCGGTTCCCCCCGACTACGCAGACCCCCTCGTGGAACCGGAGGTTGGCCGCAGAGACCTCCTGGGCCGGCCGGCCCTCGGAGATGGCGCGGGTCAGCTCGTCGTTGAGCCAGCGCAGCTGCTCGACGTCGCGCGGCCGGGCGACCTCGGAGGCGAGTCGTGCGGCCAGCCCGTCCACCGCCTGCCGCACCGCGTCGGTCTCGACGATGTCGTCGTCGGTGATCTCGGCGACCATCAGCGAACCCCGATCGCCGCGTCGGATCAGGTGCTCGGCCTCGAGTCGAGAGAGTGCCTCGCGCACGGGCGTCCGGCTCACCTCGAATGCCCGCGCCAGCTCTTCCTCACCGAGGCGGGTGCCCGGGGCCAGACGCCCCGACACCATGGCGTCCTGAAGTGCGGCGTGCACGGCGTCCGCCGTGCTGGCGCCCGAGCCAGGGGCGACGGCGACGGGGCGCAGGCCCTGGACCCCGGTCTGTCGAGGCATCCCCACTCCTCACGCTCGTCGCTGACTGATATCGCCCGCGTTTCTCAGCATAGGGGTCTCGTTCCGAGGTCCCACCGGCCGTTGGACCCAGCTCCTGGCGCGGTTTTCGACGTGATGCATACTAGCGTATACAGTCGTATCCAAGGAGGCAGAACACGATGGCAGAGGATCGGCGGGACCGGGGACTGGCCATGCGCCGTCAGGTCATGGGGGATGAGTACGTCGACCGGGCGCTCGGCTCGGCGACCGACCTGAGCCGCCCGTTCCAGGAGCTGGTGACGGAGTACTGCTGGGGCCAGTGGGCCTCCGACGGGTTGGACCCGCGCACCCGCAGCCTGGTCACGATGGCGATCCTCGGGGCACTGGGTCGCTCACAGGAGCTGACGGGTCATCTGCGCGGCGCACGTCGCAACGGGTGCACCGACGAGGAGATCCGCGAGTGCCTCATGCACGTCGCGATCTACGCCGGCATCCCGGCCGGGGTCGAGGCCTTCCGCCTCGCGGTGGCGGCCGCCGAGACCGAGAACGAGAGCGAGGCGACCCGCTGATGGCCGAGCTCACGCGCAATCGGATGCTCGACACCCTCGGCGAGGGCCGGGTCGCGATCGGCATGGGAGTCTCCTTCGTCCGCACGCCCGCGATCATCCGGATGATCGCCCGAGCGGGCTTCGACTTCGTCAACATCGACATGGAGCACTCGAGCCTGTCCTGGGAGACCGTCCACGACATGGCGGAGATGGCCCGGTCGAACGACGTGACCCCGATCGTGCGGCCGTACAACTACAACGGCCTGACCGCGGACCGGATCCTCGACCTCGGCGCGATGGGCCTGATGATGTTCGACGTCCGGACGCGTGCGCAGGTCGACGACATCAGGCAGTACCTGCAGTACCCCCCGCGTGGCATCAGGGGCACGACGACCCAGGGCTCCCCGACCGACTACGAGACCGACGACCCCGACGGCATGCGCGAGCACATCGACGCCACCACCGCGCTCGTGATCCAGATCGAGAGCCGGGAGGCCGTGGAGGACATCGACTCGATCCTCGCCGGCGGCGGCGTCGACGTCGTGGAGGTCGGGCGCAACGACATCTCCGGGTCCTACGGCGTGCCGCACCAGACCGGTCACCCCGAGGTCCTCAAGGCGATCGACCGGGTCGTCGAGGCCGCACATCGGCACGGGTGCTACCCCGGCACGACGACCACCAGCGAGGAGGACGCCCGCGACCTGGTCCGTCGTGGGGTCAGGCACCTGTCGTTCTCCAGCGACCGGGCGATGCTCAACCGCGGGATGCGGGCCGGCACGTCCATGCTGCGCGCTGTCGCCGACGAGCTGGTGTGAGCGGGGCCTACGACGTCGAGGTCTTCGCGGGAGACCTCGGCTGGACCGAGGGGCCGGTCGTCCGACACGGCTCGGGCGAGGTGCTGGTGGTCTCGATCGACCGCGGCCACCTCTACCAAGCCGACGGGTCGTCGGCCACCCGGGTCGCGGTCACCGGCGGTGGACCGAACGGCGCCACCGAAGGACTGGACGGCTCGATCTACGTCAGCCAGGACGGCGGCAACAGCGAGCGGTCGCAGAAGACGCCGGGCGTCAGTGGCGGGGTCCAGGTCCTGCGGCCGAACGGGCGGGTCGAGGCACTCACGACCGACCTGGTCTCGCCCAACGACCTCTGCCTCGGACCGGACGGCCAGCTCTACGTCACCGACCCGACCCGGCCGAGGGCCCGGCACGACGGCCGCCTGTGGCGCGTCGATCCGCAGAGTGGCGCGTCGTACCTCATCACCTCGCTGGACTGGTACCCCAACGGCATCGGGTTCGGGCCGGAACCGGATGCGATCTACGTCGCCGACTCGAACGGCGCGCGGATCGTGCGGTTCGGCTTCGAGGACGGCGGTGTGCTCGGCGAGCCGGAGACCTTCGCCGCGATGCGAGGCGGTCGTCCTGACGGCTTCTGCTTCGACGCCGAGGGGAACCTCGTCGTGGCGGTCGTCGGTGCAGACGACAACCGCGGGAGCGTGGCGGTGCACGACCGCTCGGGCGCCCTGGTGGAGCAGGTGTTCCCAGGTCCTCACCAGAAGTACACCAACGTCGCCCTCGACCAGGAGCGACGCCTGTTCATCACCGACTCGGAGGGTGGGGCGATCCTGCTCATCGAGGACTGGCCCACCGCGGGGCTGCCCCTGCACCCCTTCCGTCAGGAGTCCGACGCGTGACCACCGAACCCCGTCTGACCGATGTCGAGGCGATCTGGGAGGGCATCTCCTCCCACCGCGTCGACCTGTCGCGGACCACGCCCGACCTCACCGTGCCCGACGGTGAGGCCGTGCAGCTGGCCGTCCTGGGCCGGCATCTCGAGCAGGGGAGCCGGCGAGGTGGCTGGAAGGTCGGGATGACGTCGGGGGCCGGTCGCGACAGTCTCGGAGCCGGCGTACGCCCCTTCGGCTACCTCCTCGCCTCGCAGATCCTGCCGTCCGGCGCGCGCGTGGACTCGACCGCCGTCCGGGAGGTCGGCCTGGAGACCGAGCTGTGCTTCCGGCTGGGCGCGGTGCTCGGGGGTGAGCGGACCACGGCTGCCGACGCGCGCGCGGCCGTCGACGGTGTCGCGGCGGCGTTCGAGGTCAACGAGGAGCGTCTCGACCCCAGCGCCTCCGGCGGGGTCAAGGTGGCCGACAACCTGCGCCAGTGGGCCATCGTCACCGCCGACTTCGGGCCGGTGCCGGACCAGGCGGTGCTGGACGGCCTCGTGTCGAGCATCTCGCGCGACGGCGAGCCCCTGCAGACGATCGCCGGGGAAGGCCACATCGACGACCACTTCGAGTCGCTGGCCGCGCTCGCGCGCGAGCTGGCGTCGTTCGGGCAGCGTCTGGAGGCCGGCGACGTCGTGATCACGGGCGCCTACACCCGCATCGGCGACCTCGCCCCGGGGCACTACGTCGGCACCTTCGAGGGTGTCGGCGAGGTCGCGCTCGACCTGGTCTGAGTCGAACAGTCCGAACAGTCCGAACAGTCCGAACACGAGGAGGAGACGATGGCGTTCGTGGTCGCCGCGACGTGGGTCGCGAGGCGGGGTGAGGAAGCGGTCGTGGCGGACACGATCCGGCACATGACCCCGCTGTCGCTCGCCGAGCAGGGCTGTCACTACTACCAGGCGCAGGTGTCGACGGAGGATCCGTGCCGGTTCCTGCTGTACGAGCAGTACGACGACGCCGCGGCGTACGACGCGCACAAGGCGAGCCCGCACTTCCAGGAGCACGTGGTCGGCTTCGTCCTCGACCGGCTGGAGGCGCGCCAGGTCACGACCTGGACGACCGTGGAGGTCTGAGAGCTCCGTGGCTGTACGGCGGGTCGTCATCGCGGTCGACTCCTTCAAGGGCTCGATCAGCGCGCGCCACGCGAGCCGGAGCCCTCGCCACGGGACTGCGTGAGGCGTGCCCGTCGCTCGACGTCGTGGAGCTGCCGGTCGCCGACGGCGGCGAAGGCACGGTGGACGCGCTCGAGGCGACCGGCTTCGACGCGCTCGACGTGCCGGTGACGGGGCCGTGGGGCACTCCGGTCACAGGTCGGATCGCGGTCCAGGGCGACCGGGCGGTGGTCGAGCTCGCCAGCGCCGCGGGACTCCACGTCATCGAGGGCCGGCCGACGCCGCGTCACTCCATTGAGTGCCTCGACGTACGGGGTGGGGCAGCTGATCGAGGAGGCTGCGGCGCGGGGGGCACGCTCGATCGGCGTGGCCCTCGGCGGCAGCTGCACGACCGACGGCGGCGCCGGTGTCCTCGAGGCGCTGGGGGCGCGACTGATCGACGATCGGGGCCAGCGGATCCCACGTGGAGGAGCCGCGCTGGCCCGGCTCGCGCGCCTCGATCTCGGCGACCTGCGCGCACCGGCCTCCCTCGTGGCGGCGACCGACGTGGACAACCCCCTGTTGGGACCCACCGGCGCGGTCGCGACGTACGCCGAGCAGAAGGGTGCCGATGCAGAGGCCCGTCGTCGCCTGGAGCACGCGCTCGAACGCTGGGCCGACGTCGTGGAGGCGACCACCGGGCGCTCCGCTCGGGATCTGCCGGGAGTGGGAGCCGCCGGAGGGGCTGCGTTCGGGCTGGTCGCCGTGCTCGGGGCGACGATCGCCGGCGGCGCGGACGTGGTCCTCGACCTCTTGGACCTGGAGCGACATCTCGACGCGGAGACGCTCGTGATCGTCGGCGAGGGATCCCTGGATCGCCAGACGCTGCACGGCAAGGCGCCCGTGGCGGTGGCCCGACGCGCGGCGGTGGCCGGTTCGCGGGTCGTCGCCGTGGCGGGTCGCAACGACCTGGGTCCTGCCGAGCTGGAGGGTGCGGGCATCGAGAGGGTGTGGACGCTGTCCGAGCTGGAACCCGACCTGGCTCGCAGCATGGCCGGAGCCGATGGCCTGCTCGAGCAGATCGGTCGGCGGATCGCCCAGTCGGTCTGCGGAGCCGTGTGATCGCCGCGGGACCGGGCTAGGGTCGAGCGCATGCCGACTGCTCGGGAAGCGGGACCCGGCGAGGCGCGCGCGCTGAGCGCCGCGCTCGCTCAGGCCTTCCGGGACGAGCCGGTGACCGAGTGGATGCTCCCGCAGCGGACGCGGCGTCGCGCACGGCGGGAGCGGATGTTCCAGCTGGAGCTGCGGACCTACGTCTTTCCGCAGGGCGGAGTCGTCACCACGGCGGACGCCGACGACGGTGACGACGGGGGCCTGGTGGGCGCGTGTGTCGCCCTGCCTCCGGACCAGTGGCGGATGCCCGACCAGGTGGACGGGCGAACGGCCATGTCGTTCTTCCGGGCCCACGGACTCAAGCTCGCCCAGGCGATCCGGATGCAACGGGTCATGGTCGAGCACCACCCCACCCAGCCGCACTACTACGTGAGGTGGGTCGGCGTCCGACCGGGGCTTCGCGGTCAAGGCTTGGGCAGCGCGCTGATGAGGAACGTGCTCGACCGGTGCGACGAGGAGCTGCAGCCGGCGTACCTCGAGGCGAGCAGCGAGCGGCAGCGCCGCGCTATACGAGCGGCTCGGCTTCGCCCACCTGGGGATGCTGACCCTGCCCGAGGGCGGGCCGCCGATCTGGCCGATGCTGCGCCCGCCGCGCGGGTGAGCGTCGTACGGGTGGGTAGCCTTCGTCCGTCATGAAGGCTCTGTACAAGCCCGCGGCTCAGCCGGGACTCGAGATCACCGAACGTCCGGAACCAGACGCGGGACCGGGTGAGGTCAAGATCCGAGTGCTGCGCACGGGGATCTGCGGCACCGACCTGCACATCGAGTCATGGGACGCCTGGGCCGCGTCGGCGGTGTCGGCGCCGCTGATCGCCGGACACGAGTTCTTCGGCGAGGTCGTCGAGGTCGGCTCCGGCGTCGCGCGACGTCGAGGTCGGCGCGCGGGTCTCCGGCGAGGGACACGTCGTGTGCGGGGAGCTGCCGCAACTGTCGAGCGGGCAGGCGGCACCTCTGCATCCGGACCTCGGTCTCTTGGCGTCGATCGCGACGGGGCCTTCGCCGAGTACGTCGTGCTGCCGGAGTCCAACGTCTGGGTGCACAAGCCGGCCGGTGACGGGAGCCTGCTGGATCCCGACCTGGCCGCGATCTTCGACCCGTTCGGCAATGCCGTGCACACCGCGCTTTCCTTCCCGGTCGTCGGGGAGGACGTGCTGATCACCGGTGCCGGCCCGATCGGTCTGATGGCGGCGGCCGTGTGCCGGCACGTCGGCGCGCGGTACGTCGTGGTCACCGACGTCACGCCGTACCGGCTGGAGCTGGCCCGGCGGATGGGGGTCGACCTGGCGCTCGACGTCTCGCAGGAGAAGGTCGGCGACGCCCAGCGACGCCTCGGCATGGTCGAGGGCTTCGACGTGGCGCTGGAGATGAGCGGCCACCCGTCGGCGCTGCCGGAGGTGCTGGCCAACCTCACGCACGGCGGCCGGCTCGCGGTGCTGGGGCTGCCGAGCACGCCGGTCGAGGTGGACTGGGCCAAGGTGGTCACCCACATGATCACGATCAAGGGCATCTACGGCCGCGAGATGTACGAGACCTGGTACGCCATGAGCGCCATGCTCGCGTCCGGCCTCGACATCAGTCCGGTGATCACCCACCGCTTCTCGGCGGTGGAGTGGGCCGAGGCGTTCGAGACGGCGCGCGGCGGGCGCTGTGGCAAGGTCGTGCTCGACTGGACGGGAGGTGTAGCGGATGTACGGCGACGTCGGGGCGCAGCTGCGCGAGACGCTGGAGGAGATCCGGGCGGCCGGGCTCTACAAGTCCGAGCGGGAGCTGGCCTCTCCCCAGTCCGCGGAGGTCCGGACGGCGGGTGGGTCGGTCCTCAACTTCTGCGCCAACAACTACCTCGGCCTTGCCGACCACCCCGACGTGGTGGCCGCCGCCCGGGCAGCGCTCGACGAGTGGGGCTTCGGCATGGCCAGCGTGCGGTTCATCTGCGGGACGCAGACGCAGCACACCGAGCTCGAGCGACGGATCTCGGCGCTGCTGCGCACCGAGGCGACGATCCTCTACTCCTCGTGCTTCGACGCCAACGGCGGGCTCTTCGAGGTCCTGCTGGACGAGGGGGACGCGGTGATCAGCGACGAGCTGAACCACGCCTCCATCATCGACGGCGTCCGACTGTGCAAGGCGAGCCGCTACCGCTACCGCAACCGCGACATGGCCGACCTCGAGGCCCAGCTGGTCGCGGCGTCCGGTGCCCGGCGACGGCTGGTCGTCACCGACGGCGTGTTCTCGATGGACGGCTACCTCGCTCCGCTCCGGGACATCTGCGACCTGGCCGAGCGGTACGACGCGCTGGTGATGGTCGACGACTCCCACGCGGTCGGCTTCGTCGGGCCGACCGGGCGCGGGCACGCCCGAGCTGGCCGGCGTCCAGGATCGCGTCGACATCGTCTCCGGCACGCTCGGCAAGGCCCTGGGTGGCGCCTCGGGTGGCTACATCTCCGCACGCTCGGAGATCGTGGAGCTGCTGCGGCAGCGCTCTCGTCCGTACCTCTTCTCCAACGCCGTGGCGCCGCCGGTGGTGGCCGGCTCACTCGCCGCGCTCGAGCTGGTCGCCACGAGCGACGACGCAAGGAGCAGGCTGCGCGCCAACACCGAGCTGTTCCGGCGCCGGATGGGCGAAGAGGGGTTCGACATCCTTCCCGGCGAGCACCCGATCGCGCCGGTGATGTTCGGCGACGCCGTCGTGGCGGGTGCCGTGGCCGAGGCGATGCTGGAGCGTGGCGTCTACGTGATCGCCTTCAGCTACCCGGTCGTACCGAAGGACAAGGCCCGGATCAGGGTCCAGCTCTCCGCCGCACACTCGCCGGAGGACGTGGAGACCTGCGTCCAGGCCTTCGTCGGCGCTCGCGCCCAGGTGGGCTGACGCCAGAACGTCATACGAAGTGGTCGCGATAGCGACCAGTTCGTATGACGTCCGCGGGGAGGAGATGGTGCGTGGTACGCCATCAGGGACTCGAACCCCGAACCCGCTGGTTGAGACATCGCCGGCGGAGGTGCCGGATGACAATGAACCCTCCGGGAGTGGTGCTACGCGGTGGCGCCGCAGTCGTGGCGCCCCCGACGCAGCCTCTGCCGGACTGCTGCGGCGTGCAACATCGTGTGCCTGAGGTCATGCCGCCTCGGTGTGAGACGCGTCCACGGACCTTCCGGCTAGAGCTCCCCGCCGGGGATCGCGAAGAACTCGCGGCGGAGGCGAGGGCGCTCCCCGACGGCGATCCGCTCGCCCGTCAGTGGCCACTCGTACTCCTCCAGCTCAGCGGTGTGGCGACCCAGCACCTCGCCCGTCGCGTCGAGGTGGTCGAGGACCGGTTGGAGTCCGTAGCGCTGAACGGGGCAGACCTTCATGCAGACGGCGCACCCTTCCGCCTTTGCGACCACCGGGAGACAGCGCTTGGTGTTGATCTTGGCCTTCTCGACGCCCCGATGGAGCTGGCGGTGGTTGGGGATCGCGCCCGAGGGGCACCGTTCGACGCACCCCTGGCAGGCGTCGCATACCGCGGGGACGCCGTAGTCGACAGGCTCGTCCTCGACCAGCGGCGCCGAGGTACTGAGGCACACCACTCGGCAGCGGGAGCCCGCGACCGGTGTGAGCAGCTGCCCGTTCAGCCCGAGCTGACCGAGACCGGCCTCGACGGCGTAGGGGATGACCAGGTGCGGGCCGGCATTGTCGTGCGCGGTCGCGTGATATCCGTAGTCGTGAAGACGTTCGGCCAGCCGGCAGGTGAGCTCGATCGCCGCGGTGTAGGTCGACAGGGCCCCGATCTCGGCTCGGACCGAGGGGATCTGCTGAGTCGCCTCCCACGGCTGCTCCAGCAGACACACGACGATGGTGCCGCCTGACTCGGAGGGGTCGAACGCCGGGATGCTGTATCGCGGGTCGTGGTGCGTGACCCCGATCGCGCTGATGCCGAGCTCGGCCGCGTCCGCGCGGAGCCGCCTGGTCAGCTCGTCCGGACCGAATGACACGGCTGCCCGGCCCGGGCTTGTTCGACCGGTGGCCCGGGCGTGGGCCGTCGCGCGCAGCCAACGCGGGAGCATGGGCACGCGCACGCGCCAGATCTTCCGGGTGGTCCATGCGGAGGCCGCTGGGAACCGCGCGCCGAAGGTGCGCAGGGGATCGGTCTCGAGCGCGGCCTGCTGAGCGGACTCGTCGGTGACCGAGCGCGCTTGTCCGCGAAGGCTCGACGGCACGCGCACGGTCGGCCACGACCACGGAATGCCTGGCGGACGGACACCGCGCCGGAACAGGGGTGGGAGCGGCGGCACGAAGCGGATCTTTCCCCGCACCGCCGGCGGTGCCGACACCGAAGTGGCGGAGATCCACTCGGCTAGGCGTACGCCGGGTGAGGTGTGGTCAGGGGTTTTCGGGTCGCGGTCCTTCAGCTCCATCGCTGCCTCGCCATCTCGATCATCGGGGCGATGTTCTCCGGGTCCGGCCTCAGGGCGCCGATCGCGTGGCGTCGTACGATCCGGGCTGCTTCGAGGTTGAACGGGGTCTCGATTCCCAGCGCGGCGCCGCGCCGGGCGACCTCACCGTTGAGGTCTTCGATCTCCGTTCGTCGTCCCTTGAGAACATCTTGGAGCATCGAGGCGCGATGTCCACCCGTGGCCCGGGCGACCACGCGGATGTCGGCGATCAGCTCCTCGCGTCCCACCCCGTCAGCGGCGGCGACGAACCGCCCGGGGTCCAGCCCCATCACCGGCTCCACGTCATGCCCCGACGCGAGACCGACCCGAACGGTCTCGGCGCCGAGCAGGATCAGCACCGGCAGAGTGTCGTCCATGCTGCGCACCTCGCCGGCGCCGTACCCGGACAGACCGCTCATTGCATTGACCATCGTGTTGGTGGCCAGTTTCGCCCAGCGCTCGCCCACCAGGTTGCCGGTGGTCTTCGTCACCGCCACCTCACCCAGGAGGTCGGCCACGTGCCGGACGCGGTCGGTGACCGGTCCGTCCAGCTCGCCGACCTTGAACCCGACCTCGTAGGCGTCGGCGCGTAGCGCGTGGCCGGCGCCGAGGAGCTCACCGGCGACGGTGACCACGACACCCAACGTGCGTCCGAGCCCGACAGCCGCCGCTACTCGCTCGTCGTTGAGGCCGTTCTGCGTCGACATCGCGACCCCGCCTTCGGCAAGGTGGCGTCGCGCCAGTGCCGCAGTCCAGTCGGTGTCGTAGGACTTGACCGCGACGAACACCGCGTCGAACGGCTCGGACTCGCGTTGCAGCTCGTGAAGGTGGATCGCCCGCACGGGGACGGTGCGACTCGACTGACCGCGCACGTCGATGAGCAGCCCGTCAGAGCGGATCTGTTCGATGTTCTCTGGCCACTGATCCGCGAGCAGGACGTCGTGGCTGCCGGACTCGGAGAGCAGTCCCGCGACCAGTCCGCCGATGCCACCACCGCCGAGCACCAGGATGCGTTCACTCATCGATCATCACCGTCACAACGTCGACCACAGTCACGCCGTCCCCTTCCTTGTGGATCAGTACCGGGTTGCACTCGATCAGGGCGATCGCGTCGTCGGCCGCCAGCGATGCCCGCAAGTCGTCGCCCAGCTCCAGCAGCGCGTCCGTGTCCGCCGGAGCCGCACCCCGAAACCCGGCCAGCAGCGGGCCGAGGCTCGGCGAAGCCGCTACGGTCGCCCGCCACCCGGCGCGTGGTCCCGCCAGGGCGACACTCTCGTGGACCAGGTCGACCAGGGTCCCGCCGGCCCGCAGCAGTACGCAGGGGCCGACCTCAGCGTCGCGTATGGCCGAGAGCAGCACCTCCACGCCGGGCCGGGACATCGCCTGCACGACCACGCGCTCGCCGAGGCGACTGCACGCCTCCTCGACGGAGGCGAAAGCCCGGGCCAGCTCGTCGGGTCGCTCCAAGGAGAGGTGGGTCGCAACGGCGCCGAGCTCGGTGCGGTGCGCGACCACGGACCCCTCCGCCTTGAGGGCGAAGTCGCCCTGCTGGGCAGCGCCGGCGGCCTGGACGTCGGCGAGACTCTCGACGACCTGTGCCGCGGGCAGCGAGGCGGACGCGACCGGACCGAGCAGGTCGAGCGAGGCCAGCAGGCCGCGCTGGTCGCGCGCGCCCACGCCCTGATCCGAGGGTGCGGCGCCTGAGCCCGCGTCGAGGGGCGGGGTGGCTTCGGGAGACCGCACGCGGCGAGCCACGAGGGCGATCGAGCCGACCGCACTGGAGGCGTCCTGGACCGCGGCTCCGCCGCCAAGGACGAGATGGCGCGCTTGCTCGGGGGTCAGGTGCTCGTCCGGGGAGAGGTGGGTCAGCACCACCGGGCAGCCGGGAGTCCGCAGGTCGACGAGCTGGTCGTAGTCGTGGGCGATCGACGACGCGACCACGAGGACGACGTCACAGCAGCCCGACTCGCGCAGATGGGAGAGGGTCTCGGCGAAGACGGCGGTCGCGCCCAGCAGAGGGACGTCCAGCGGGTTGCTCACGGGGAGGTGCGAGGGGAGCGTTTGCCCCAGCCGCGCCAGCAGGTGGTCGTCGTACCTCGCGAGTTCTAGCCCGGGTGCCCGCGACACCGCCTCGGCCGCGAAGACTCCGACCCCACCCGACACCGTCAGCACACCCACCCGGAGCAGTCCCGCCTCCGCCGAGATGCCCGCCGCCGCGCGGGGGAGCAGGGAGAAGAGCGACATCGCATCGGCGAGCTCCTCGATCGAGTCCACCAGATCGACGCCGTGCTGCAGGAGCGCCTGACGACCGACGAAGTCGTCTCCCAACAGCCGTCCCGTGTGGGCGTAGGCCGCAGCTCGCGATGCCGCCGACTGCGGCGCTCGCAGCGCGACGACGGGTTTGCCCGTCGTGCGGATCGCCGCCGCCAGGCCCGGCAGCGCGTCGGCGTCGGTCATCCCCTCGAGGAAGATCCCGACGCCCGAGGTGTCCTCGTCCAGCACGAGGGACGTGGCGATGGTCAGCGCCCCCAGGCTCAGCTCGTCACCGGTGCTGAACCACGAGCGTAGCCCGACCCCGCGACGCTGCAACGAGAGCAGCAGCCCGTTGCCGATCGCGCCGGACTGGGTGACGAGGCCGGCCGTACCGAGGATCGGGTCCTGGTCGAGCAGGACGCTCGAGAAGCAGAGTGGCGCACGTCCGCCCACGCTGAGCACGCCGTTGCAATTGGGACCGACGACCCGGAGCTCGCGGCGTTGGGCGAGCACGTCGTGCACCTCGGCCCGGAGCTCGGCGCCCTCGGCGCCCTCGAAGCCGGAGGCAACGACGATCGCGGCCGGGGTTCCGGCCTCGGCAATCTCGTCGAGGGCTGCCGGCACGGCGGCTGCGGGAAGCAGCACGAGGGCGACGTCGGGGGTCCCGCCCTCCGAGGCGCCGACGTAAGACGGGAACGCGGGGTGGCCACCGACCTGCTCGGCTGAGGGATGGACCGCGACCACGGTGCCCGGATAACCCAGCCGACGGAGGAATTCGGCCGGCCGGGCCGAGATCGAGCCCTGCTGGGTCGAGGCTCCGACGAGCGCGACCTTGGCCGGCTGGAGAAACGGCCGCAGGTCGACCGGGGTGATCGCCGGCATCACTTGACCGCGAGCGCGTTGGCCGGCGACCCGACGCCACCGGTCAGGTTCAGCGGAGAAGCCATCAGAAGGAACTCCCACACCCCATCCTCACGGCAGTCCGCGGCGAGCGCGTCGAGCTGCCATAGCTCTCCCAGCGGCATGCCGAGAAGAGCCAGCAGCACCGGATGGGCCATCCCGATGTGCCGTCCCTGGAGGGCTGACAGCGACGGGTCCGCTCGGAATGCCGACCGGGGCACCGGTGGCATCACCTCGACCCCAAGGTTGTCGGAGGCGACCATCGACACGCCGTGGTCCCACAGCCAGCCCACCATCTCATGGGACTGCTCGAGGCCGGGGGAGACCGGCTCCGCGGCGATGGCCGCGCGTTCCTGGGCACCGGCCCCCGCGACGTACTCCACCCATCCGGTCCGCACCAGCAGGATGTCGCCCTCGGCGAGGGTGACACCCTGCGCTGCGCGAGCGGCCTCGAGATCGGCCACGCCGAGGGCCGACGGCGCCGTCTGGTCCACGGGCTCTGACGAGCTCGCGCGATGGCTCGCGACGTCTAGCAGCACGCCGCGGCCGACGATGCCGCGCTCGGCCATCCGGTTGACGCCCAGCTCCGGGCGGCCCTCGACGATCGCCTCGTCGGTTACCCCGTTGTAGAACCCGTGCGCGGGATGCCGGAAGTGGCGCAGGCCGTCGATCTGGGAGGTGCCCTGGAGGTAGAGCCCGTCGAGCCGGTCGTCGCGGTGGTACGGCGCGTGGCTGAAGATCTCGTGCCGTGCCGCAGTGCGATGCGTGATCGGCGGGTCGAAGGCGTGGATCGGAAGGTCGAGGTTGAAGACCGTGCCGCGACGGACCAGTCGGGCTGCGCCCGCGATGATCTCGGGGGTCAGTCGGTTGAGGGTGCCCAACTCGTCCTGGTCGCCGAACAGTCCCCACGCCGAGCCCGGCGGTGCGTCCGTACGCTGCAACAGCTCCGCGTACGTCGGCAGCGGCGTCAAAGGCCCTCCAAGGGTGGGAACTTGGCTCATTGTGACACTCAGTCCATACAACGTATCATGTGCATGATATTCTATAGACCTGACCGACGGTGCTCACCATCTGCGTCGCGCGGTCGCGCAGTCGGCAGACAGTCCATGCCGGGTATCGGCGCTGCTCCACACCGTGGTCGGCGCAAGCCCGGATACGTGCGGCGAGGAGCAACGTGAAACTGGCGCGTACTGGCACCCCGGGAGCTGAGAGGCCCGTGGTGGTGGGGCTCGATGACGAGCTTGTGGACGTATCGGGGGTGGTGAACGACTTCGACCCCGACTTCTTCGCCGACGGCGGCCTGCGCCGCCTGGCCGAGGCCGACCTTTGCGGCCTGCCGCGACTCGACCCAGAGGGGGTCAGGTTCGGCGCCTGCGTCTCGCGACCTGGGAAGATCGTGTGCATCGGCCTGAACTACGTCGACCACGCCGCAGAGGCGTCGATGGAGATCCCCGACGAGCCGTTGACGTTCCTCAAGGCGCCGAGTTCCTTGTGCGGCGCGAACGACGACCTGCTGCTGCCGATCGGGGGCGATCAGACCGACTGGGAGGTCGAGCTGGGTGTGGTGATCGGCTCGACCGCGCGCTACCTGGCAGACGAGGAGTCCGCGCTGCGCTGCATCGCCGGGCTGTGCATTTCCAACGACGTCTCGGAGCGAGGCTTCCAGCTGGAGCGCGGTGGCCAGTGGTCGAAGGGCAAGTCCGCCGAGACCTTCAACCCGCTCGGTCCCTACCTCGTCACCCTTGACGAGGCGCCGGACCTCGACGACCTCCACCTCCAGCTCGCCGTCAACGGTCAGGTGCGGCAAGAGGCCAGTACCAAGGACATGATCTTCAAGGTAGGTGAGATCATCCGCTACGTCAGCCAGTTCATGGTCCTGGAGCCGGGCGACGTCGTGAACACCGGGACACCCCCTGGAACGGGGCTGGGTCAAGACCCGCACGACTACCTGGTGGAGGGTGACCTGATGGAGGCGAGAGTCACCGGCCTGGGTGCCCAGCGGCAGCGCGTCGTGCGGGCTCGACTCTGACGCGGTCCGGTCGCAGCGGGAGCGGCAAGGAAGGAGAGAGGTGACGCCACCCGAGCAGGATGACGCGGGAGCGCGCGTCTTCGACTTCTTCACCTCGGTCCCGACCCCCGAGCGGATCGCGCTGGAGATCCGCTCGTGGGGGACGGAGCCCGGCTACCTGGAGATGTTCGGTCGCCGGTGGTCCACCTTGCTCGGCCTCGACCCGGCCACGATCGCCGCCGTCGCCGGGCTCCCGGCCCAGGACTTCGTCGCTCGAGCCTCGTCGATGCTCGCCCCCGAGCTGCCGGATCTCGCACGCTCTCTCGACCTCCTGCGGAACGCCGGGATTGCGCGCGCGGTCGTGCATCGCCCTCTGCCCGTGGACGTGGAGGTGGCCGACGACCTCACTGCCGAGCTGGTGTCACTGGCCCCCGACCTCCTCGTGGGCTTCGCGCGCATCGACCCGGGCCTCGGGGTCGACCGTGCGGTGCGCGAGCTGCGCCGCTCGGTGACGACTCTCGGGATGGCGGGCGTGACGCTGACCCCGTTCTGGGCCGGCATCGCCGCCGACGACCCGGCGCTGGCGCCGGTCTTCACAACGGCCAGCGAGCTCGGCGTGCCGGTCTGGATCCACACCTCGATGCACCATCGCCGGCAGGTGCCTCTGGAGATCGAGCACCCGCGACACATCGACGTGCTCGCGGGACGGTACCCCGAGCTCAAGATCGTCTGCGGCCACGGCGGATGGCCCTGGGTGCTGGAGCTGTCGGCGGTCGCGTGGCGGCACCGGAACGTGTGGATCGACGTCTCGGCTTTTCGTATCCGAAACGTCTTCCAGAGCGGAACCGGCTGGGATCCGCTGATAATCTACGGCGGCAAGGTCATCTCCGACCGGATCCTTTTCGGCACGACGTGGTCGTTGCTCGGCATCACCCCCGAACAGGCCGTGACCGAGGCTGCGAGCGCTCCCTGGCCGCATGAGGTCAGGCGGCGGTGGCTCTACGAGAACGCAGCGCGACTGCTGGAGCTGGAGGACGATGGATGAGCAGCTCAGACGGTCGCTATCTCTCGTACGCCGCGTCGGCGGCGCCGCGTCGTACTGCCCACGAGCTCGTGCGCGACACCCTGCGCCAGGCGATCCTCAGTGGCGAGATCGAGCGCGGCTCGGTACTGGTCCAGACCGAGGTCGCCCGCCAGCTGCGAGTCAGCACGACCCCGGTCCGTGAGGCCCTGCGCGACCTGGCAGCCGAGGGACTGATCCGCCTCGACGCGCACAAGAGCGCGATCGTCATGCGTGGCAGCCTCAACGAGATGGAGGAGATCTATTCGCTGCGGCTACTGCTCGAGCCGTACTGCGCTGAGGTCGCCATCGCGCGGATCACCCCCGCCGAGCTCGAGCAGGCCAGCGAGATCCACCAGCGCATGGTCGACACGACCCACTCCGAGGAGTGGCTGGCGCTGAACACCGAGTTCCACCAGGTGCTCACGGACGCCGCTGGACTGCCTCGCCTCTCGGCGTTCCTGAAGTCGTTGCGCGAAGCCGCTCAGATCTACATCGGGATGCGGGTTCACTCGGCTGAGGAGATGGCCTCGGGGAACAAGGACCACGGGGCGATTCTCGAAGGCTTCCGTACCAAGGACGTCGGGGCCGCGAGCGCCGCCATCCTCGGACACCTCGAGGAGACCCGGCGGCAGGCCTCCGAAGAGCTGGTCTGAGTGGGTGCTCGGGTCTCGTCGATCCGGACCAGGCTCGTGCCGTTGCCGCTGGCGACGCCGATCACCACGCCGAACTACCGCATCGAGGCGGTCTGGAACCTCCTCGTGGAGGTCCGTGACGGCGACGATGTGGCCGGGCGTGGCTACCTGTGGTGCTTTGGCCGCGACGAGGCGGTGATGCTCCGCGAGGCCATCCGGGTGACGGCGTCCGGCTTGGTGGGTGCAGATCCCGAGCGCCCCGACGACGCCATGAGGCAGATGCGCCGCAGGCTGAACTTCTTCGGCTTCAAGGGGGTGGTGGTCTTCGCCATGTCCGCGCTCGACCTGGCCCTGGTCGACCTCGGGCTCCGACAGGACGGGGTGTCCTTGAGTCGCCGACTGCACGGAATTGAGGTGCAACCACCGCGGGCGTACTGGAGCGGACTGTTCCTCGACTCCTCGGTCGAGGAGCTGCTGGCCGAGGTCGACGACGCCCTTGCGCTGGGGTTGCAGGCGGTCAAGCTGCGGGTGGGGGCTCGCGAGCTGGCGGACGACATACGCCGCGTGCATGCGGTACGGGAGCACCTGCCTGACGACGCCGTGCTGATGCTGGACGCAGTGCAGCGGTGGGTTCCCGACGAGGCGATCACAGCAGCACGGGCCTTCGCCGATGCAGCTCCCACGTGGCTCGAGGACCCCGTCGTCCACAGTGACTACGCCGGGCTCGCACGCGTCGTCCAGCACTCGCCGGTACCTATCGCCTCGGGTGAGAACGAGTACTTGTCGGAGGGCTTTGACCAGCTGCTCGAGACGCGGCTGCCCTATCTGCTGGCTGACCTCCAGCGGGTCGGCGGAATCACCGAGTGGGGGCGGGTGCAGACGCGGGTGAGCGACAGCGGTGCGGTGCTCACCTCCCACACCTATCCCCACGTGGCGGCTCAGCTTTGCGCCGGAGCCGCGGAGTCTTGGGTCGAGTACGTCCCGTGGTGGGACGTCCTGATGGACCACGACCTGACCTTCCGCAATGGCCGGGTCGTGGTGCGTGACGAGCCCGGCACCGGGATCGCCTGGGACACGGCCGTCATCGACGAGCTCGCGGCCGGGCCATGGGAGGAGCTGGTCGAGCGGTCATGACGCGCCGACCGAGCGGCCTGTCTCCGGCCCACCTACGCCGACTCTGCGGACCCCACCGATCGGCGCGCTGCGCGGCGCTGTCGTTCGACCCCCGGGTCGACGGATGGTGACGCCGCGAGGAGCTCCTTCGTGTAGCGCTCCTGTGGGTCTTCGCAGACCGCGTCGGTCGAGCCTGACTCCACGACCCGGCCGCGGTGCATCACGGCCATCCGCTGTGAGACGTGACGGACCACCGCCAGGTCGTGGCTGATGAACAGGTACGCGATGTGGAGCTCGCGCTGGAGGGTGGTCATCAGGTTGATCACCCGAGCCTGGGCCGAGACGTCGAGGGCGGAGGTGGGCTCGTCGGCGATGATCAACCGTGGCTCGACGCTGAGCGCCCTCGCGATCGCCACCCGCTGCTGCTGACCGCCGCTGAGATTCCGCGGGGTGCGCTGCCAGGAGTCCTCAGGCAGCCCGCAGCGGGCGAGCAGGTCGTGTGCCTTGGTGAGGGCGTCGCGACGACGTTCGACGAGCCCGTGCACGAGCAGCGGCTCGGCGACCGCGTCCCCGGCAGACATCCCGGGGTTGAGGGAGGTCGAGGGGTTCTGGAAGATCATCTGGAACTCGCGACGGGCACGGCGCAGCGCCCCTCCACCGAGACCGGTGACGTCGCGTCCGTCGAAGCGGATCAACCCAGAGGTGACCGGGCCGAGCCGGGCCGCGGCTCTCGCCAGGGTCGACTTGCCAGACCCGGACTCACCGACCACTCCGACGGTCTCGCCGGGACCGATGTCGAGCGAGACGTCGTCCACGGCCACGAAGCCGTCCCGCGGGAAGGGCCCTCGGCGTCGTCCGAAGACCACGCTCACGTGCTCGATGCTGAGGAGAGGGGCGCCCGCCTCGGGGGTGTGGGTCAGCGCGACGCCTTCGACCGACTCGAGACCGGTCGCGTCGAGCGTGGTCTCTGTCTCAGGCCTCACGGAGCTGCTCCTCGATCGTCACGAGCCGCGAAGCCCGGACCTCCAACTTGGGGACGCAGGCCAGGAGACCGCGCGTGTACGCACTTTGCGGATGCAGGAGGACCTGCTCGACCGACCCCGTCTCCACCGCGGTTCCGCGTTCGAGGACGAAGACCTCGTCGCAGCTGCCGGCAACCACTCCGAAGTCGTGGGTGATCATCAAGGTGGCCATCTCCACCTCGTCCTGAAGCTCGGCCAGCAGGTCGAGGATCTGTGACTGCACCGTGACGTCGAGAGCGCTGGTCGGCTCATCGGCGATCAAGACGTCTGGCCGCAACGCGATGGCTCCGGCGATCATGACTCGTTGGCACATCCCGCCAGAGAGCTCGAAGGGGTACCGGCGCATGGTCTCGCGGGGCTTCGGCAGGCCGACGTGCTCGAACAGTCGCGCGGTCTCGTCCTGGGCCTCCCTGCGGTTCATGCCCCGCCCGACCACGAGCCCCTCGGCCACCTGCCGACCGACCCGCATCAGCGGGTTCAGACTGCGGATGGGGTCCTGGAAGACCACCGCGATCCGTCGGCGGTCTTGGCGCGCCCACGTCACCTCACCGGCGACGACGTGCCCATCGGACGGGAGCAACCCGGCCAGCGCCATCGCCAGGGTGGACTTCCCGGAGCCCGACTCGCCGACCACGCCCAGGGTCCGCCCGCGCCGAAGGGTGAGGTCGATGCCGTCCAGCACCCTGGTCGCCGCCGCACCCTCGCCGTACTCGACGGCCAGACGGGCCACGCGCAGCACCTCGTCATCGCTGGTCGCCGCGGTCGACGTGGCTACTGCCTGTCGGGTCAGCGAGGGTACGGCGCGCGCACACCAGCTGCGCGCTGCCTCCCGCTCCTGCCCTAGCTCCTGGTTCGTGCGCAGGGCCCGACTCGCCTGGTTGACCACGATGACGGTGACGGCGATCACCAGTCCCGGCCAGGTCACCAGCCACCAGGCGGTGTCGAGGTACTGCTGGCCCTCGGCGACCATCAGCCCCCAGGAGGAGCCCGGCGGCTGGATCCCCATCCCCAGGTAGGACAGGGACGCCTCCGCCAGCACCACCCCGGCGAACTCCAGGACGGCGACGGTGAGCAGGGCCTGACGCTGGCCGGGCAGCACGTGCCGGACCAGGATCCGTGGCCACCGCATCCCGAGCCCCTCGGCCGCCCTCACGAAGGGCCGTTGCCGGATCTCGACGGTGAGGTCGTGGGAGATGCGGGCGAAGCCCATCCACCCGAGTGCGGTCAGCACGATGATGATCGTGAGCTGGCGGGGGCCCAGGGCGGAGAGCACGACCACGGCCAGCAGAAGGCCGGGAAAGGCGAACGCCGCCTCGGTGCAACGCATCAGGACCGTCTCGAGCCAGCCACGCTGGTAGCCAGCCAGAATTCCGACGAAGGACCCGATCAGGGCGGAGAGGACGACCACCGAGAAGCCCGTGGTCAAGCTGATCCAGCCGCCCTCGATCAAGCGAGCGAACTCGTCGCGCCCGAGGCCGTCGGTGCCAAGCGGGTGAGCCCACGTGCCACCGGACATCCAGGCGGGTGGCAGGAAGCGCGCGGTTAGCACGATCCGGGTCGCATCCTCCTTGGGCCCGAAGAACTTCAGCAAGGTCATCGAGACGACCATCAGGCCGAACAGCGCCAGCCAGGCGCGGCGGACCCCGCGCCTCATGGGCGGCCTCGTAGGCGCGGGTCGATGATCATGTACAGGATGTCGAAGACGAGGTAGCAGACCACGATCATCAGCGCCACGAGGAGCACGGTCGACTGGAGCAGGATCACGTCCTGACGCTGTGCCGCCTGCACGGCCAGGTAGCCGATCCCGGCGTATCCGAACACGGTCTCGACGACCACGGTCGACGCGCCGATGCTGCGGATGGTCTCCCAACCCAAGAAGGACGCCACTGGGAGCAGCGCGTTGCGCGGCACGTGGCGGAGCAGGATGCGGCGCCGGGTGATCCCCTTGGCCAGGGCGGTGGCGACGTAGGGCTCACCGAGCTGGGTGAGGACGGAGTGTCGGACGACCTGGGTGAGCCGACCGGTGATCGGCAGGGCCAGGGCAACCGTGGGCAGGATCAGGGACCGGATGCCCTGGTCGGACCCGGACGTGGGCAGCCACTGCAGGCGCACGGCAAAGATCAGGATGCACAGGGCGCCGGTCCAAAACCAAGGCAGGGAGGCCAGCGCGAGCGTGACGGTGGTGATCAGCCGATCCAGCCAGCGACCGGCCTGGAGTGCGGCCGTGGTCCCCAACGCCACCCCGAACACGGTGGCCGTGGTCAAACCCGCGCTGATCAGCCTGATCGTGTTGCCGAGGTGCTGTCGCAGGGCGTCGACTACGGGCTGGTCGAGCCAGGCCGACCGGCCCAGCTGCAGGTGCGGTATGCCGGTCAGGAAGGTGCGCAACTGGGTCAGGATGGGCTTGTCGAAGCCGATCTGGTGGCTGAGCGCGACGTACTGGGCGTGTGTGGCGTCGATCGGGAGCATCCGCCGGACTGGGTCGCCGATCCACCTCGTCGCGAAGAAGACGACCAACGTCACTCCGAGGGCTACGGCCACACCTTGGATGAGTCGGCGTACGACGTAACCGACCAACGACAGTTCTCCTCTCTTCGCATCCGACGCCCCGCCGGAACGCTGGCCCGAGCATAGGCAGCGCCCCGGCGGAGCCCGGCAGGTCGTCCTCTACTTCGTGACCGACATGTCGGCGAACATCACCTTCTCGTCGGACCGCGGCTTGAACACCAGACGCTTGGTTGCGCCGTAGAGGTCCTGTGGTGTCAGGAGGTACACCGCCGCGGCGTCCGAGCAGGTGGTGCTCAGCAGCTGCGCGATCTCCGCCTTGCGCTTCGTCGCGTCGAGCTCTGATGACTCCTGCTTGGCCAGCTTGTCGACCTTGGAGTTGTTGTACCCCGCGATGTCGGCGGAGCTGACGAAGATCCGCTGGATCACGCTGTCGGCATCCTGCAGCTCGGTGGTGGTCGACAGGTAGACGCCGCCCGGTCGCTTGGGACCCTTGGCGTACAGCGCCTTCAGATAGTCGTCGAACGACGGCACCTGGAGATTCACCTTGAGGCCGGCGTCCTCCCAGTACTGCGCGATCACCTGACCCATCTGCTTGCCCTGGGGGAACACGCCGTCGGCGGTGTACAGATCGATGGTCGAGCCCTCGGCCCCCGCGGCCTTGAGCAGCGCCTTGGCCTTGGTCGGGTCGTAGGAGTAGGGGCTCAGCGAGTCGTCGTAGCCGAACGCCGACGACGCGATCGGCTGGCACTTCGACACGTCGGCGTACCCGCTCCACAACTGCTTGGCGAGGGCGTCCTTGTCGATGGCGTAGTTGAGGGCCTGGCGCACGCGGACGTCGCTGGTGATGCCGCTGGTCGAGTTCAGCGTGACCACATTGCTGTCGAGACCCGGGGCGGTCAGCAGTTGCGGCACCGCCTTGGCCTGGTCGGCGCCGAGTCGCATCAGCAGGTCGATCTCGCCGGCCTGGAGCGCGGAGATCTCGGTGCTCACATCGGGGATCACCTTGAAGTTGACCGTGGTGATCGTCGGCTTCGGGACGTCGGAGTTCCAGTAGTTGGGGTTGGCCGCGATCTGGATCGGGCCGTTGCCGATACCGGACTTCCACACATACGGGCCGGTGCCCACCGGGTGCTGGCCGAAGCTGGCTGACTGACCTGCCTTGGCGGGAATCATCATGATCAACTCGATCCGCGACGGCAGGATCGGGTCGGGCGAGGTAGTCACGACGTTCAGCGTGTCCTTGTCGACCGCGACCGCCTTCTTGATGGTGTTGACGCGGGAGAGCATCTCGGAGGCGTACTTCGGCTGGATGATCCGGTTGATCGAGAACGCCGCCGACTGCGCGTCAAACGGCTCGCCGTTCGTGAAGGTGATGCCCGAGCGCAGCTTGAACTGCCAGGTGGTCGGGTTCAGCTGCTTGGGCAGGGCGCTGGCCAGCCACGGCTGCAGCTGTCCGGAGGCGTCACGCTTGAGCAGGGCCTCGAAGATGTTCCAGTCGTCGATGGCGGCGATGCCGTAGAACTCGCGCTTCTGCGGGTCGAGCGTCGGGATCGCTTCCGGCAGACCCACGGTGATCGTGGCGTTCTGGACGATGTCGCTGGAGTTGATGGACGACGGCTTGCTGGAGGACGAGCCGCCGCAGGCGGCGAGCGCCAGTGCGGCGACCGTGACCACGGCCGTGACGGCGATCCAACGGAGTCGCGTTCCGCGGCGACGGGTGGACGGGATGGACACGATGACACTCCCTTGTATCAAGGCCGGCGGCTACCTCGCCAACTGGGGAGAGCATACGGATCCGAGAAACGAAAGTACACAGTACATCTGATATTATGTTTTCCTCACCTCGGGTCGACGCCCGGGCACGGCTGTCTGGTCCGCTTCGTCTCCGAGTTGCGTGGAGGTGCCGATGGTTGAGGCAGGGGACCTCAGCGTCTCCCTGCGGGCGGCGGGTGTTTCCGACGTGGTCATCGACGGCGCGGGGCGCACGGCGTACGCCAGCGACGCCTCGCTGTACCGGGTGCCGCCGCTGGCGGTCGTGCGACCACGGCACCGCGAGGAGGTGCTCGCGACGCTCGACGTCTGCCGGCGGCTCGGTGTGCCTATGACGGCCCGCGGCGGCGGAACCTCCGTGGCAGGCAACGCCGTCGGCCCCGGGGTCGTCCTCGACGCGAGCCGCCACCTGCGACGGGTGCTCGCGGTGGATCCGGATGCGCGTACGGCGCAGGTCGAGCCGGGCGTGGTACCGGCGACGCTTGACCGGGCCACGCTGCCCTGGGGCCTGGTCTTCGGGCCCGACCCGTCGACGCGTTCGCGCTGCACGCTGGGCGGGATGATCGGTAACAACGCCTGCGGCGCGCGGTCCCTGGCCTTCGGGCGCACCGCCGACAACGTGGAGTCGCTCGAGGTCGCCACCGGCGGCGGTGAGGTGCTGTCGCTGGTGACCGGCCTGACCGGTACGCCGACTCGATCCGGCGACGACCCTCTGTTCGACCGGCTCGAGGCGGTGGTGGCGGGTCGGCTGGCGCCCATCCGGACCGAGTTCGGTCGGTTCCGACGCCAAGTCTCTGGCTACTCGCTGGAGCACCTGCTGCCCGAGCGCGGGTTCGACGTCGGCCGGTTCCTCGTGGGCTCGGAGGGCACGCTCGCGGTGACTCTCGAGGCGACGGTCCGGCTGGTTCCTGTGGCAGCGGAACGGGTGACGGTAGTCCTCGGATTCGACTCGATCGCCGAGGCCGGGGACGCGGCGCCGCAGGTCGCGCTGCACGCTGCCAGGGCCTGCGAGGGCCTCGACGCCCGCATCGTCGACGTCGTGCGCGATCGGTTGGGGGCGGTGCCCGAGCTGCCCGTCGGGCGCGCGTGGCTGTTCGTCGAGTTGGGTGCGGACGAGGGCCTCGAGGCGCCACTCGACAGGGCGCGTCGCCTCGTCACCGACATCGCCTGTACCGATGCCTGCGTGGTCGAGGACGAGTCCACCGCGGTCGCCCTCTGGCGGATCCGCGAGGACGGTGCGGGCTTGAGTGGGCGCAGTCCGCGCGAGCGTCCGGCCTGGCCCGGCTGGGAGGACGCGGCGGTCCCGCCCGAATCGCTGGGGGATTACCTCCGGGCGTTCGACGAGCTGCTCGAGGGGCACGACCTCACGACGATGCCGTACGGCCACTTCGCGGAGGGGTGCGTCCACGCGCGGATCGACTTCCCGCTCGACCGTGCCGGCGGCAGCGCCCGGCTGCGACCGTTCCTGGAGGACGCCGCGGACCTCGTCGCCCGTTTCGGCGGCACGCTGAGCGGTGAGCACGGCGACGGCCGCGCCAGAAGCGAGCTGCTCGGGCGTATGTACTCTGAGGAGGCGCTGGCATGCTTCGCTGCTGTCAAGGAGGTCTTCGACCCCGATCACCTGCTGAACCCCGGCGTGGTCGTCGATCCCGACCGGGTCGATGTGAACCTGCGCACCTTCCGCGTTCCCCGGCCAGGTCGACGCTCGACGTTCGCCCTGCACGCCGACGGAGGAGATCTCGCCCGTGCGCTCCACCGCTGCACCGGGGTCGGGAAGTGTCGGGTCGAGCAGGCGTCGGCGGACACGGTGATGTGCCCGTCGTACCTCGCCACCCGGGAGGAGCAGCACACCACGCGAGGGCGGGCCCGGGTGTTGCAGGACGTCGTGGAAGGTCGCCTACCCGGTGGTTTCCGCGCGCCGGAGGTCGCGGACGCCTTGGAGCTCTGTCTGGCGTGCCGTGGATGTGCCGTCGACTGTCCGACCGGTGTCGACATGGCGACGTACAAGGCGGAGGCGCTCCACCAGCGGTACCGGCACCGCGTCCGGCCCCGCAGTCACTACACCCTGGGTCGCCTCCCGCGATGGGCGCGGCTCGCGTCCCGCGTGCCAGGGGTAGCCAACCGTCTACTCGCGTTTCCCGGTCTTGGGGGCATGCTCCGGCGCTCAGCCGGGGTCGACCCGCGTCGGCGGCTACCGCCGTTCGCCCAGGAGACCTTCCAGGACTGGTGGCGGCGTGCCGGGCGTGCTGAGCTCGGCGACTCGGCCGACCGGAGGCCGATCACGGTGTTCGTCGACACCTTCTCCGATCTGTTCACCCCGCACGTGGCGCAGGCGACCTTCCGGGTGCTGTGGGCCGCGGGCTACGCGCCGCGGCCGTCGACCCCGGGGCAGTGCTGTGGGCTGACCTGGATCTCCACGGGGCAGCTGGACAGCGCCCGCCGCCGACTGCGCCGGACCGTCGCGTCCCTCGATCCGCGCACGCCCAGTGCTCCCGAGTTGATCGTGGGGGTCGAGCCCTCGTGCACGGCGGTTCTGCGCTCCGACGCAGTCGAATTGCTGGCCGGCGATCCCGGGGCCGAGGCGGTCGCCGTCGCCACCAGGACATTGGCCGAGCTGCTCAGTCAGACGGCGGGCTGGACACCGCCGGACCTGATCGGCCGAACCTTGGTCGCTCAGCCGCACTGCCACCACCACGCCGTCATGGGCTGGTCGAGCGACGCCGAGCTGTTGCGCGCCGCCGGTGCCGAGGTGACCCGCGTCGGCGGGTGCTGCGGGTTGGCCGGGAACTTCGGTGTCGAGACCGGCCGCTTCGAGATCTCCCGGAGGATCGCCGAGCAACAGCTGCTGCCCGCCGTCGAATCTGCTCCGGGGGCCACGGTGCTGGCCGACGGTTTCTCCTGTCGGACCCAGCTGGCGGAGCTGGCCGGTCGATCGGCTGTGCACCTCGCCGAGCTGTTGGTCGACGGGAGTGGTGTTCCTCAGAACGCGGAGTAGCAGGCTGCGAGAGAAGCAGGCTATGAACTGGTACGCCATCAGGGACTCGAACCCCGAACCCGCTGATTAAGAGTCAGCTGCTCTGCCAATTGAGCTAATGGCGCGTGCTGTGAAGCGCGGTCCAGGCTACCAGCGGGCGCGGTCGCCTCCCAATCGAGCAGGCGCAGGCGCGCGCACCTGCCGGAATATTCAAGATTCAACTACCGTTGGTCCCGGCACCAGCCAGAGGAGGTGGGCACGATGCCCGCAGTGACCGTCGACGACCTGACCACCCTTGCTCGCCTGCCGGAGCCGGGACTGGCCGACCAGCCTCGCCGCGTGCTGCAGGTGACCACCGCGCCGCAGGGCTTCGAGGGGGAGGGATTCCCGGTCCGCCGCGCGTTCGCCGACATCGACCTGAGCCTGCTCGACCCGTTCATCATGATGGACCAGATGGGCGAGGTGGAGTACGCGCCCGGAGAGCCGAAGGGCACGCCCTGGCACCCGCACCGCGGCTTCGAGACGGTCACCTACATGATCGACGGCGTCTTCGACCACCAGGACTCCCAAGGCGGCGGCGGAACGATCACCAACGGCGACACCCAGTGGATGACGGCCGGATCCGGCATCCTCCACATCGAGGCGCCGCCCGAGTGGCTGGTGCAGTCGGGTGGCCTGTTCCACGGCATCCAGCTCTGGGTGAACCTGCCCCGCGACGAGAAGCTGGTCTCGCCGAAGTACCAGGACATCCGCGCGAGCGAGGTCGCCCTCGTCTCGTCGTACGACGCGGGCGCGCTCGTGCGGGTCATCGCCGGCACCGTTGGTCCCCAGGACGGGCCGGGCTCGACGAACACGCCGATGGCTCTCGTGCACGCGACCATCGAGCCGGGTGCCCGGCTGGACCTGCCGTGGGACACCGGCTTCAACGCGCTGGTCTACGTCCTGAACGGTCAGGGGACCGTGGGCACCGACGGACAGCCGATTCACACGGGTCAGTCCGCGGTCCTCGGGTCCGGTGACTACGTCACGATCACGGCGGACGGAGCCCAGGAGAGCCGATCGCCGAAGCTCGACGTCGTCGTGGTCGGAGGCAGGCCGATCGGCGATCCCATCGCCTGGGCCGGCCCGTTCGTGATGAACACCAAGTCCGAGGTGCTCAAGGCCTACGAGGACTTCCAGAAGGGCAACTTCGGCCACATCCCCGGCTGAGGTCAGGCGGGCTCGAGCGGCGCGGTCCAGGCCTCGGTGAAGGCGACCAGGCAGAACAGCAGGAACGTGATGACGTGCACGCTGGTGCACCACAGGCAGATCGCGCTGACGCCGAAGAACTCCGCCCACACCAGGTAGAGCACCATCGCCAGCCCGACGCCGACCCAGCCGAGGCGCGCGAGACGCACCAGCGGCGAGCCCGACCACCATGCCCACGGCGAGAAGAGCGGCAGCGCGACCACGAAGTAGAACAGCCCGAGCACGGCGACCGGGATCCCCAGCACGTGGGAGTACTGGCTGCTCGTGACCTTCTGGCAGTTGATCCGCCCGGTGTCCGGGCACGCCAGAGACAGCGAGGTGTTGAAGTGCTCGATCGTGAGGTACGTCGCGACACCCAGGCCGGCCAGGCACAGCAGCAGGCCCAGGACGATCACCGTGCGCGGGATATCCCGCCGGGCGCCCACGGAGCGCCCTGAGTCCGCTGAGGTCACTGGGGCAGCGCGGCCAGGCCGGCCTCGACGCCGGAGGTGGCGCACACGTTCGACGGCTGGTTGTGGGTTAGCTGGCACAGCGCCGCGGTGAAGACGTTCGCCGTCCCGAGCACCGACTTGCTGATGTCCGTCGACGGGTCGGCGATCGCGTCGGCCACCTGCTGGTGGGTCATCCCCGCAAGGATGCCGGGGCTGTACGACGCGCCCTGCGAGGCGTACTTGCCGCCGAAGTCGACGAACGGGATGGCGCCCTTGGAGTCGAAGTACGGCGGGAAGTCGTACTTGTTGAAGAGCTTGCCGTCAGCGGTCGACAGCTTGTCCAGCGGGGCGTAGGTACTGCCCTGCACCTGGTTGCTCTGGGTTTCGTAGCCCTTGAAGACGAGGTACTTGCTCGAGTACGACGACCCGTGGAACGACAGTGTCGGCGTGTCCGGGAACTGGTCGGCGTGCGACGACGTCGTCTGGCCGAGGTTGGAGAAGGTCCCGAAGCGCGACAGCGCCGCGACCATCGCCCACCGCTCGGCGGCACAGAACGGGCAGTACTCCGCGCCGACGTACAGCACGCGCGGCTTGCCGTCCTCGGTCATGGGTGTGGATCCGGAGAGCGTGACCGGCGGGTTGCTCGGCGTCACGACGCTCGTCGAGTCGTACGCCGTCGTCGGAATGGTGGCGAGCGTCTTGGTCAGCTGGCTGGTGGCCGCCGTGGTCTTCGCGCCGGAGCCGCCGCTGCGCATGATCCCGAAGACGATGACGACGGCGAAGATCGCGACCACGGCGACGACGATCGTGCCCGTCCACACGAGGCGGTTGCGCCGCTGCTGGGCCTGGACCCGCTTCAGCTCGGCCTGGGCCGCCTCGCGGCGTGCGGCCTTGGTGCTGGCCGAGGACTTCGACGTCGACTGGGCAGGCGTCGTCGACCGGTTCTTGTTCGCCATGGCACCAGTATGCCCAGTCCCCCCAGCAGATCCGGGCAGTTCGTGGGGTGAGTGACGGGACTTGAACCCGCGACCACCTGGACCACAACCAGGTGCTCTACCAGCTGAGCTACACCCACCATGGGTCCCGACCGGAGCCGGGACCGAAGAGGAGTGTAGGCCACCTAGGCCGAGGGATCGGTATCGGGACGCTTCCCCGAGAGACCCGTGAGCGAGCCGCCGTGCTCCTCCGCGAGCGCCTTGGCGCCGCTGCTGTCCGGGCCGGGCGACGGCACGAAGATCGCGGCGCGGTAGTAGCGCAGCTCCTCGATGCTCTCGAGGATGTCGGCCAGGGCGCGATGGTTGCCTCGCTTCGCCGGCGCGGCGAAGTAGGAGCGCGGATACCACCGCCGGGCCAGCTCCTTGATCGAGGAGACGTCCACGATCCGGTAGTGGAGGAAGTCGTCGAGCTCGGGCATGTCGCGGGCGATGAACGCACGGTCGGTGGCGACGGTGTTGCCGGCCAGTGGTGGACGCGAGCCGTCGGCGCAGTGCTCGCGCACGTAGGCCAGCACCTGCTCCTGCGCCTCGGGCACCGTGATCCCGCTGTCGAGCTCGGTCAGCAGCCCCGACTTCTCGTGCATCGAGCGCACGAACGGGTCCATGCCCTCGACGGCCTCCACGGGTGGCTTGATGACGATGTCGACGCCCTCGCCGAGCGGGTTCAGCTCGAAGTCGGTCACGACGCAGGCGATCTCGATTAGGGCGTCGGAGACGTAGTCCAGCCCCGTCATCTCGCAGTCGATCCAGACCAGCCGCTCACTCACAACCGACCACCCTACCTACGGCTGCTCTGACAGACTGCCGTCTCGTGGATCTGACGTCGTTCATCGAGGGGCTGCCGAAGGCCGAGCTCCACGTCCACCACGTCGGCTCAGCGTCGCCGGCGATCGTCTCGGAGCTCGCGATGCGCCATCCCGGCGTCGTGCCCGTGGACCCCGAGGACCTCGGGCAGTTCTTCGAGTTCCGCGACTTCGCCCACTTCGTGGACGTCTATCTCGCAGTGGTCTCGCTGATCCGCACCGACGAGGACGTCCGCTATCTCACCTACGAGGTCGCCCGCGAGCTGGCGACGACGCAGCAGGTGCGGTACGCCGAGCTGACTTGCACGCCGTACACCTCGGTGCTGCCCGACGACGACGACCGCGGCATCCCGATCGAGGCCTACACCGAGGCCATCGAGGACGCGCGGATCGCTGCGGAGCGCGACTTCGGGATCGTCCTGCGCTGGATCTACGACATCCCGGGCGAGAGCGGGATGCCGGCCGCGGACGCCACGCTGTCCTTCGCCACCAACAACCGGGTCGACGCTCTCGTCGGCTTCGGTCTCGGCGGTCCGGAGATCGGCGTGTCCCGGCCCCAGTTCAAGCCGCACTTCGACGCCGCCCGGCGGGTCGGGCTGCACAGCGTGCCGCACGCGGGGGAGACCACCGGCCCGGAGACCGTGTGGGACGCCATCCGGGTCCTGGGCGCCGAGCGGATCGGTCACGGCACGTCCGCGGCACGGGACCCTGCGCTGATGTCGTACCTCGGTCGCCTCGGGATCCCGCTGGAGGTGTGCCCCTCGTCCAACATCGCGACCCGGGCCGTCGCCAGCCTCGAGGAGCACCCCATCCGCGCCTTCCACGAGGCGGGGGTGACGATCACGGTCAACTCCGACGACCCGTCGATGTTCGGCACCAGCCTCAACCAGGAGTACGAGATCGCGGCCCGCCTGCTCGACCTGGACGCCGGCGGCATCGCCGACCTGGCCCGGGCCGCCGTCCGCGCGTCTTTCGCCGAGCCCGAGCTCAAAGGCGCCCTCCTCGACGAGATCGAGACCTACGTCCGCACCTGACCACCCTCTGGGACAGTCGTCGCCGGAAAAACCATGCGGAATGGTGCCAAACCGCATGCCTAGGACCGAAAATCATGCGGTTTGGTGCCAAACCGCATACCTCGGGGGACGGACGTCAGCCGGGTCGCGGAGGGGTCTGGGCAAAGCACAGGCCCGGCGATCTCATACAACGCCGGGCCACGACCATTGGATCGTGGGGAGCGTCGAGATCGCCGGACCTGGCCCGGCGTGTCGCGGGGTGTTGCGCTCAGACGACGGTGGCGACGACGAGCAGGTACTCCCAGTCGACCGTGCCCTCGGGGGATCGGAAGCGCTCGACCAGGGCGTCCAGCGCGTCGTCGAGCTCGGCCGCGCGGGTCGGGTCGTCCTCGAGCCCTCGGTACGCCGCGATCGTCGGTCCGTAGTTCTGCTTGAAGTACTCGCGGAACCCGGCCGGGTCGGCCATGCCCTCGGCCCGCAGGAGCTGCTGGCTGGCGCGAACGTCGGTCACCCGGTCGCCGAGCAGCTCGCGCACGTGGGCGAGGTCGCCCCAGAGCGGCGGGGGCTGGGCTCCCGGCGGCGGCGGCGCGACGAACGGCTTCATGGTGGCGAACAGCTGCCCGATGAAGCCGGCCGGAGTCCACGAGATCAGCCCGATCCGGCCGCCGGGGCGGCAGACCCGGACCAGCTCGTCGGCCGACTCCTGGTGGTGAGGCGCGAACATCACGCCGACGCACGACGTGACCGCGTCGAAGCTGTCGTCGGCGAACGGCAGGTGCTCGGCGTCGGCGACCTGCCACTCGAGCGAGACGCCCGCGGCCTCGGCGTCCGCGCGTCCCAGGTCGAGGAGCTCCGGCGTCAGGTCGGTGGCGACGACGCGGGCGCCGGTCGCGGCGGCCGGGATGGCGACGTTCCCGGAGCCGGCGGCCACGTCGAGGACCTCGTCACCGGGGCCGAGGTGGGTCGCCGCGACCAGGACCGGCCCCAGGTCGGGGATGATCTCGGTCGCGACGGCGTGGTAGTCGCCGAGTGCCCACATCGCCCGGTGGCGCTGTTTCAAGGCGAGGTCGGCGTCGCTGATGGTGGTGCTGGTCATGGGTTCCCCCTGATGAGTCGTTGGCTTACGACGGCGACGCTAGGAGTCGCCCAGGGGTCGCCACATCCGCACAACCACCCATCTCCACCGTCAGAGGGGCGTGGGGACTGGGTAGTGCTACCCGGTCGCGAGCAGGCGGCTGACAGCACCGGTGCGGGCCGACTTGCCGCGCAGCCCGAGCTTCTCGTAGCTGTTCTGGAGGTGCCGCTCGACGGTGCGGACGCTGAGGGTGAGCTCGGCGGCGATGGCGGCGTTGTCGCGCCCGTGGGCGGCCAGCGTCAGCACCTGCAGCTCACGGGCGGACAGCACCTCGCGGGGGTCGCGACCCCCGGGGGCGACGGGCAGGTCCGCCGGCGCCTCCTCGGCGAGGAACTCGACCAGCTCGCGCAGGAAGACGGGCCACGCGGGCTCCTCCTCGAGCACGATGTGGTTGTCGCTCTCGAGTGCCACGAGCCGAGCGCCCGGGATGTGCGCGGCGAGGTAGCGAGCGTACTCGAAGCTGTTCATCCGGTCGCCCCGCGAGTGGATCACCAGCGTCGGTACGTCGATCGAGGAGAGCAGGTGGCTCACGTCGGCCTCACCGCGCTGCTCGCGGGCGACGACCGCGACGTCCGCGGTGACCGCTCGGCGCTGCAGCTCGTCGAGCCAGCCCATCTGCTCCTCCGTGGCCCCGGGAATCATCAGGAACGTGAACACGCGCCGGAACTCCGGCGTCGGGCGCTCCCAGCCCACCTTGATCATCTGGGTGAAGGCGTCGTCGAGCTCGGCGTCCTCGGGCAGGTCGATGACGCGCGGCCCGGGCATGCTGCCATAGAACGCGATGCGGCTCATCCGGCCGGGATGGCGTACGGCGTACTCGACGGTGACCGGACCGCCCTGCGCCATGGCCAGCACCGCGAAGCGGTCCAGACCCGCGTGGTCGACCACCGCCTCGAGGTCGGCGATGCGGGCCTCGAGGCCGTGGTCGTAGACCTCACGGTCGGACAGCCCGTGCCCGCGCTCGTCGAACCGGTACACCGTGGCCACCTTGCCGAGCTCGGTGAGGTAGTGCCGCCAAACCGGGCTCTCCCAGTCGTACTGCAGATGGCTGAGCCAGCACGAGTCGATGACGAGCGGGGGCCCGGAGCCGTGCACGGCGTAGGCGATCGTGACCCCGTCCGCGGAGCGGCAGAACCGGACGTCCTGCCTCGGAGTCAGTCGCGCGGAGCCGGCCATGGTCCGATCGTAGGGCCCTACGCGCGCCCCGCGGTCCGGGCACGTCGAGAGGACCGCGGGGCGCACGCCCCCGGGCGGGAACCCCCAGGGACGGGGTCACCGTAGGGACCAGGGGACCCTGGTGTCGATGAACCGTTCGGGCCAGGGGGACACGCGAACGCCGGTCAGGTCCGGCACCCGAGCAAGCCCCTCGGCGAACGGCGACTCCAGGTCGCCGACGACCGTGACCCGCGCCCCGGAATCGAGGGCGGAGCGCAGCCCCGGCTCGGCGTCCTCGAACGCCACGCAGTCGCTCGCTCGCACGCCCAGCAGCTCGGCGGCGCGCAGGTAGGAGTCGGGGTGCGGCTTGCCCCGCTCGACCTCGTCGGCCGGCACGAGCACCTCGGGCAGTGGCAGTCCTGCCTCGGCCATCCGACGTTCGGCGAGACGGCGCGGTGCCGAGGTCACCACTGCCCAACGGATCTCGAGACTCTCGAGCAGGGCGCGGGCGCCGGCGATCTCGACGATGCCGGTCATCGTGGTCTGCTCGCGACTCTCGAGGTCGTCGACGATGCGCCGGACCTCGTCCCCGGACGCGCCCGGGAGGAAGTGCCGCACCGTGTCCGGCGTACGCCGCCCGTGGGACCACGGCACCAGGACCGACTCGTCGATGCCCTGCTCGTCGCAGAAGTCGCGCCAGATGGCCTCCACCACGGCGGTCGAGTCCACGAGGGTCCCGTCCATGTCGAAGAGCGCGGCGGCGGCGGTCAGCTCGAGAACAACCACGCCTCCCGACCCTAGCCGCGGGCGTGGCGGTTGCACGTGGCGCACCACGACTTGGCACCATAGGAGCGTGCACCTGCACGCGTCGTTCCTCCCCCCGCCGGTCCTGCTCCAGGAGCTGACCGAGCTCGTGCGCGCCCAGGAGCCGCCGCCACCCGAGCCCGAGGCCCCCGAGAAGCGCGGACTGTTCGGCCGACGCCAGGAGGCGCCGGCCGCTCCGGTCGAGGCACCCGGGCCCCTGCTGGACGGCGTCGACGGCTCGGAGCTCTCTGTGCCGATCACCAATTTCGGTTTCGTGCACACCGCCACCGCGCGCACGCTCGTCTCCGCGATCGCGGCCGCGACCGAGCGCTACACGCCGCCTCGGGTCGTCTTCGCCGGCGGTGACGCGCTCGTCGACGAGGACGACCGGTTCGTCTGGGCGAAGCTGCGCTCGGACGACGACGACGGCGTCGAGGTGATGCGCGGCATCGCCCGTGAGGTCGTCTCGGCGGTGGAGCCGATGGGGCTGTTCTGCGACCGCCGGATGTTCCGCGACCGCGTCCCGATCGCGACGATCAACGACCGCACGTCTGCCGAGCACCTGGAGAAGGTGGTGGCCGCTCTGGACGGCTACACCTCGGAGCCGTGGACCGTCACCGAACTGTCGGTGCTACGCCGCGGCATCGGCCCCTGGCAGTCGGTTCCGATCGGCAAGGGCTGACCGCCGGCGACGGTGGTGTCGGCGTCGGAGGCGCCGCACCGGCTTGGTGACGGCGTAGAAGCTGCCCATGAACAGGCTGCCGAGCACGACGAGGTGGACCCCGAGCGCGTCCGCGGCGCTGAACGACGCGAGGGCACCCGGCGCCGCCATCGCCCAGCCGCGCACCTGCTTGCTGGCCTTGCTGCCGGTCGAGCACCACGTGGCGAAGTGCTCGCAGTTGTTCCACACGAGGTGGTAGTCGTCGGCGCCCAGGCGCGACTCGGCCTTCGCCACGACCTCGTCCGGTGGCAGGCCGCGTCGATGCCGCCGCACTCGGACATCCGAGCCGTGACCGAAGGACTGCCACGACGTCCGCTCGACCTTGCGTCCCGTACGCCGTTCACCGGCGTAGTGGATGACGGTGCCGTCGCCGCAGTCGATCCCGTGATGCGTGTACCGGGTGTAGCGCCGGCGGCGCTGGGCGTAGACGTGATCGCCTCGACTCACCCGTGCGCCTCCGCATGGACCTGGTCGAAGACGAACCGGCGGAACACCCAGAACCGGGTCGCCGCGCCCAGACTGAGCCCCACGACGTTCGCCGAGACGTTGTCGGCAACCGCACTGGAGAGCCCGAGTGCGTAGCGGCTGACCCACAGGCAGATCACCGGGATCCCCATGGTCAGGGCGCCGAGCCCGAAGAAGCGGACCAGGCCCTCGATCGAGTCGGCGGCCTGGCGGTCGCGGAAGGCGTAGGCGCGCATACCGGCGTACGCCACGAAGCCGGCCACGACGTTCACCACGACGTAGGCCGTGATGGGCTGGCTCGCCAGCGGCGCGCGGCCGATGAGCAGACCGTGGACCAGAACGTTGAACCCGACGAAGGAGACCAGGGTCGCCAGGCCACCGACCAGCAGGAAGCGGACGATCTCGCCGACCAGCTCGCGGGCTCGGCCCCTCGGTCCACCGGAAACGCTCACTGCATCGAGGCTACCCACCCACGCACACGCGGGTCCCGGAACGTCCACAACCGGGCCGTCTGAGAGGTGTGCGCGTGACAGGGAGCGGCCCCGGGTCGGTGGAGCAACACCGCCCGAGGCCCAGGTCCGAATCCATTTCCTCCACAGAAAGGAACCCGTACCCGGTGCCACCGTACTGAACGGTCTCGATCGGTGCCCCGCGTGACGCCTGAGCGGTCACGTCGTTCAACCCAGTAGGCACCAAACCCCCCCACCCTCATCATCGGGAGAAACCCATGACGAGCCACACCCCCCACCCCTGGAGACGACTCGCAGCTCTGACCATCGCGCTTCTCGCTGCCGTGGCCGTCGCCGGCATCTCCGCGCTCGCGCTCTCTGTGTGGGCAGCCGCTGCGATCGGCGTCCTGGTCGGCCAGCTGGTCTCGACGGCCCTGGAGGCCTGGGACAGACACCGCTATCCCGACCTCGTCGTGATCGTGGAGGCCGGCGCCCTCTGAAGGGGCGCGTCGCCTCTAGGCGGCGACGAGGCTCTCGAAGCGACTGGCGCCCGCCAGGTAGGCGGCGGAATCCTCCGTCCACGAGGACGTCGGCAGCGTCAGGACGACGGCCGGACGACGCGTCCGGAACCAGTCGGTGACGCGCATGGCGCCCACGATGAGCGCGAATCCCAGCACGATGAACACGGTGATCAACATTGTCAGCTCTCCCCATAGATCTGAACGTCTGACAACGATCTTGACGGCCAAATCGGCATTGCGGTGAGGAATCCGTAGGTTTGCCACGGCTTTGGCAACGTAAAGAGAAGTTCCTGGCAACCGCTGGCCTGACGTGTTCCGGTGCCCTTGAATCTTCCATGGCAGGTGCTTCGGGGGGAGCACAGGCCAGGCACACCGAGGCTGACCACCGGGGGGAAGGTCAGCGTCGATCGGGGGGTGCGCTTCCCATCGGGGGAAGGGAAGCCGGCGCCACACGCCCCCGCTCGCCACGCGAGCGGGGGCGCCTCTCATTTCGGCCCGTTCGAGGGCCTTTCTCGCGTCTGTGGAGCGAACCTCCCTGCAGACCGGCGCGTCCGACCGACTGCCAGACCACTCGCAGCGGCTCAGGCCGTGGCCGGAGTGGTCCCCGGTCACGGCCTGAGCCGAACAGCGTGTGCCTCAGCCGATCAATTGCCCCCGTCGGAGTCGGGGTTCGGCACGTACGCGCCCGGCACCTGCGACGGAGCCAGGATGCTCGCGTCGCCCGGGTAAGGCCGGCTCCAGTCGAACGTGCGGTACCAGGTGTAGCGGTTCATCAGGTCCGGGTTGGCGTAGTCGGCGATGGCCAGGCCACCCCGGAGGTGCTGCTGAGACGCCCACGTCGCCCACTGACTGGCTACGGCCTGCTCCGCGGCCGGGACCTTCACCGCAGCGCGGGCTCGTGCCTGGACCTTGGCGGCGGCTGGACCGGTCTTGCCGAGGTTGTCGTTACCGCACGGCGGCGTACCGCCGATGAGGCCCTCGGTGAGCGGAATCTGGTTGGGAACCGCGTCGTAGGTCGCGTACCTCGGCTTGGTCGTGAACGCGTCGTACATCGGAGTGGCCGCGGCGACCTTCTCGTTGAGGGGGATCGCCCCGAGGATCTGCTCGATCGTGCGGACCATGCTGATCTGCGAGTAGTAGGTGTCGATCACCTTCCCGTGCTGGGCCCACGGGCTGATCACCTGGATCGGAGCCCGGTGACCGTCCACGTGGTCGACCCCGGCCTGGCTGTCGTCCTCGGCCACGAAGATCACCGAGTCCTTCCAGATCGAGGAGTGCGAGATCGCGTCCACGACCCGGCCGACGGCGAGGTCGTTGTCGGCGACCTGGGCCTCGGGAGCGGCCTGGCTGCTGGTGTGGTCGCTGGAGAACCACATCATGCTGAAGTTCGGCACGCCCTTGTCGGCACCCTTGGAGCTCGTGAGCTGGGTCTTGAAGTCCTGCTCCCAGATCGCCTCGCGGTAGATGTCCGGGATCGAGGTGTCGAACGACGGCGAGAGCGGGTCGCTGATCGCGTTCAGCGACGGGATGACCGAGCCGTAGCTCGCGCCCGCGAGCGGGCCCGTCGTCAGCTGCGAGGCGTCGCCCTGGGTGTCGTACGCCGTGGCCGGGCAGTAGAACTGCTGCCACGTAGGCGTGTCAGCGGCCGCGGAGTGACCTGGCTTGCCCTCGCCGTACTCGAACTCGCCGTAGTTCCTCGCGGTGTCACCGGCCGCCTCGATGGCGGTCCAGAGGAAGCCCGAGCGCTGGTGACCGAGCACGTCCTCCTCGGTGTCGTACGAGCGGGTGTACTCCCCGGCCGAGGACTCGTTGTACTCCGGGTTGTCGCCCATCATCATCCAGTCGTGACCCTCGGACGAGTTCGTCCCGATGTCGTAGGTGTTGTCGTAGAGCCCGAACTGCGCGGCAAGGGCGTGCTGGTTCGGCGTCACCTGCTGACCGAACTGCGTGAGTGACGGGTCGCCGTTGCCCTGCTTCATGTCGCCGTAGACCTGGTCGTAGGTGCGGTTCTCCTTCACGATCAGGAACACGTGCTTGATCTTCGAGGAGGCCACGCCGATCTTGGTCGGGATCGGGTTCGCGCTCGGCACGTGCACGGTCCGCTTCTTGCAGACCCGGTGCTTGACCTGCTTGAAGAGCGGCTTGTGGTGCCGCGGGTGGTGTCGGTTGTAGGCCCGGACCCGCTTCAGCGCCTTCCCCTCGAGCTTGACCCGGGATCGCACCGTCCTGCAGGTCCTGACCTTCTGCGTCGTCGTCATCGACGGGTCGGCGCTCCAGCCGTTCGCCTTGAACACGCCGGCGCTGTCGGCCTTGATCGCGGTGTCGCTCGGCCACGCGAAGCGGGTCAGCGACGCCGTGGTGGAGTGCGTGCCGTGACCCGACACCGTGGTCGTGTTCTGACCTTGCGAGGAGGTCACGAACGGCGCGCGGGCGTCGATCCCGCGACGGTTGGCCACCACGACGTTGCCCGCGGAGTCGGTGAACACGCCCGACGGGTAGTAGTCGGTCGGCAGGAGGCCGATCTGGCTGACCGGGTCTTGCGCAGTCGAGCCCAGGCCGAAGACCTCGATCGCGTTGGCGCGCCCGAGCGAGACGAGCAGGTGGTTGTCCACCACGTCGATCGAGTCGGGCTGGTAGCCGACCTTCGACCCGGTCCAGGGCTGGGTGCTGATGGTCTGCACGACCTTGCCCGAGGTGGTGTCGATGACCGAGACCGTGTCGTCGTTGGTGTTCGCGACGTACATCGAGGTTCCGTGGCCGTAGACCGCGGTCGGGTGGAGCCCCACCTTGATCGTCGACGCGACGGCTGCGGTGTTGCTGGGGTCGATCACCGAGACGGCACCGGTGGTCGAGCTGCCAGTGGTCCCGTTGGCGACTACTTCGCTGCCGTAGGACTGCATCGTGGTGTCGCCCGCGACCGGGGTGCGGCCACCCTCGTCGGTGACGTAGAGCGTCCCGTCGGGGGCGAAGGCCAGCTGACGCGGCGCGACCCCGACCTTCCACTGGTTGAGGACGGTGCCGGTCGCCGGGTCGATCTCGTCGACGACGTCCTGCCCGTTCAGGGCGGCGTAGAGGTTGCCGTCAGGGCCGAAGGCCGAGCCGGCCGTCAGCGGCAGCTCGGTGGTCGTGGTGGAGAAGGGATTGGCCGTTCCCGTGACGATCGGGTGCGCGGCCGTGACCGTCGGCAGGAAGAGCGGGGTCGGCGCGCTCACGATGCCTGAGCTGTCGATCGAGTAGACGTCGAAGCCGCACGAGACCGGCACGTACAGCTGGGTGCCGTCGGGCGAGAACGTCGGGTTGCCCTGGCCGACGGTGCCGTCGAGGCCGGTGCCGCCCGGCGTGCAGGTGCCCGCGCTGGTCTGCCCGTTCGCGGTGTTGACGTAGGCGATGGACGACGTGGTCGAGTCGACCGCGAAGCCGGCCGCGATCGCTGCGGCGTTCGCGCTGGCCACCGTTGCCGTGCCGGCTGCGGAGACCGGGGCGTAGGAGTCCATGTCGAACACCTGGAGGTCGAAGGAGCGGTCGGTGCTGGTGGCCGCGAGGATCTTCCCGTTCGGACTGATCGTGGACCCCATGATCTTGCCGAACGGCGTCATCAGCCGATCGCCGATCGGGTGGACGGTCGCGTCGTCCGAGACCTGGAGGCTTCCGTCGGGGTAGGTGGACCCGACCGTGTGGTTGCCGAACCCGGTCGTCGACGCCGCGGCGATGCCACCCGTCGTGAGCGCGAGAGCGGCACCGGCCGCGGCGACGAGACGGAGGCGTCTGCTTCCGAGAATGCCGCCCAGAGCGGAGCTCTGGGGACGGCGACGACGCGTGACGTTCATGGGGCGTCCTTTCCTGCTTGTTCGGGAGGGTGTGTCACTGGTGGGGAGATCAGGTGGGCTAGCGGGCGAGCAGGTCGACGAGGCCGTCGAACTGCCACAGAGGATTGGGTGCGTCCCCGTGGGCGGTGTGGAGCTGGAACGAGCCGTTGACGTCGGTCGGACCGTCGCCGTCGGCGACGTAGCGACCGTCGGCTGCCACGTCGAGCTGGTAGGTGGCCTGGCCGACGAAGGCCGTGCCCGGGGTGTGCCACGACACGATGCAGCGCCAGTCGTTGCCGGGACCGCTGTCCGCGTCGTTCTCACCGCCCTTGGTGCAGGCGGCGGTGGTCCGCATCGTGACCTCCGAGACGGTGGGTCGATGGAGCTCGTTCGTCTGGAGGACGTAGAGGTGGCTGAAGGTCGTCGACAGCGAGTCCTGGACCTTGGCCCGCGTGACCCCCGAGCCGGCAGCGGGCGTCGCCACGCTCAGCACGGCCGCGGCGACGACGCTGACCAGGACCAGCGGCAGCAGCCCCTCGACCACGACCTTCCGGCCCGATCCGTCGTGCGTGCGGTCGCCGAAGTCGCGCCGGAGGAACAGGCGGTACGCCGCGGCCGTGGCCACCACCACCCACGCGAGGCTGACCAGGAGTCCCGTCAAGACCGGGCCCATCTGCGCAGGTTCGGTGAAGAGCCCGCGCCAGGCCAGGAACGCGTTGCTCGGCAGCGCCATCCGCACGACCACCGGCAGCGGCAGCATGGTGACGACCTGGAGGAGCACGGCGATGAGGGCCGGCAGCAGGAGCCCCATCGGCGATCGACCCATGGTGACCGAGCCGAGCAGCCCGACGGCGGCGTACGCCAGGGTCGGCAGGACGACGCAGAGCCAGGCCAGGAGCACCCGCGACCCGGCGTCGCCGACGCCGAGCGTGTGGCCGTCGAGACCGACGAGGGGGCGGTTGCCGATCCCGACCAGCCCGCCGATCGTGGACGAGAGGGCGATGCAGAGCATCAGGGCGACCACGACGAGCAGGCTGGCGAGCGCCTTGGCGGCGAAGATCCGGCGCGGTGAGCGGACCGCGACGACGAGGTGCGCCCAGGTGCCGAGACGGTCCTCGATGGCGAAGACATCACCGGCGACCAGCGAGGTGATCAGTGGCAGCGCCCAGGAGCCGCAGAAGGCCAGGATGACCAGCGGACCGGCCCAGCCGGACTGCGCCATCCAGCGTCCGAAGACGGTGTCTGCCGGCAGCGAGTTCTGCTGACCGACGACCGCGACGAAGGCGCCGGGAGCCAGGAGGCATGCGAGCAGCAGCAGCCGGATGCGCCACTGGGCCAGGAGCTTGACCAGCTCGAAGCCGAAGGCCTCGCGCAGGGAAGCCGGGCGGATCGCAGCGCCGTCGGCCGTGGCGAGGGGAGGGGCGACCGCGACGCTGCTCATCGATCCTCCCCGGTGAGCGCCAGGAACGCCGCCTCGAGCGGTGGGACGACCGGCGCGAGCTCACGCACCGCGATGTCGACGTGGGCCAGACGTAGGACGAGCTGGTCCATGGCCGGCACCGATCCGTGGACGACCAGTGGCGCGTCGTCTTCGGAGCCCTCGAGCACCCTGATGCCTTCCGCGGCGTCCGCGAGTGCACGAGCGCGTTCGGCGTCGGAGGTGACGACGCGGTAGTCGAGGTCACCGCTCTCGGCGGCGAGCTTGGCCAGCGGGCCGGAGAACACCACTCTGCCGGTGGACAGCAGGGTGACCTCGTCGCACAGGGTCGCGAGATCGTCCATGCGATGGCTCGAGATGACGACCGTGGCGCCGGCGGCTGCCAGCGAGCTGATGACGCGGTGGACCTGTCGCTTTCCCGAAGGGTCGAGGCCGTTGGCCGGCTCGTCGAGCACGAGGAGTCGTGGCGTCCCGAGCAGCGCGGCGGCCAGGCCGAGCCGCTGGCGCATGCCGAGTGAGAAGCCGCGCACCGGGTCGTCGGCGACCTCGATCAGACCGACCTGGTCGAGCGCGTCGTCGATGGCGGAGGCGGCGTACCCCCGCAGTGCGGCGGCGGCGCGCAGGTTCTTGCGAGCGGTCAGCGCCGGGTAGAGCCCTGGTCCGTCGACGAACCCGGCGATGCCCTCGGGGACCGTGAGGTGACGGCCGACCGGCCGACCCAGGACCTCCAGCTCACCGCTGTCGGCCGCCGAGAGCCCGAGGAGCATCCCGAAGAGGGTGGTCTTGCCGGCGCCGTTGGGTCCTGCGACCGCGTGGACCGAGCCCGCCGCGACGTCGAGGTCGATGCCGTCGAGTGCGACGACGTTCCCGAACGTCTTGGCGATACGCCGCGCCCTGATCGCGGGGTGACCCATCGGACTGCCTCTCCCGCGTGACACCGCCGCCCCGATGACAGACCGAGCCACGCCTGCGCAGCACGCTAAGGAAAGTCGTCGACGTCAACGAGTGCGCCGAGTCGAACCTTGGGTGAACGGCACGGGTCCTGCCGGTCCCGGGTTTGGGCCGGCCCGGGTGGGGGAACGAACCCGCAGCCTCGCCGCACCAGCGGCGAGGACGACGAATGCGGAGGGAGGCCCACGCCATGTTGTGGACCATTCTCGTCATATTGGTGATCATCGCGCTCGCGCTCTTCATCCTGGGGCGCTTGAGAGGGCGCTGATCGAACCGGCGACGCCACAACGTCATACGAAGTGGTGGCTATGGCCACCACTTCGTATGACGTCCGGCTGATGGGGCGGGTCCCGGTGCGGCGCCCCCGGCAGGATTCGAACCTGCGACCTAGAGATTAGAAGGCTCTTGCTCTATCCAGCTGAGCTACAGGGGCCGGGGACCATTGTGGGGCATGGCCGACGCGGCACCTGCTCTCGTGCGTCAGCGCGAGGAGGCCATCCACTCCTCGACGTCCGCGGACGTGCGGGGCAGCGAGCCGGACAGGTTCCGCGATCCGTCCGCGGTCACCAGGATGTCGTCCTCGATCCGGATGCCGATGCCGCGCATCTCCTCGGGCACCAGCAGGTCGTCGGCCTGGAAGTACAGTCCCGGCTCGACCGTGAGCACCATGCCCTCGGCCAGGTCGCCCTTCGGGTAGACGTCCATCGACGCCTGGCCGCAGTCGTGCACGTCCATCCCGAGCATGTGGCTGGTGCCGTGCAGCGTCCAGCGGGCGTACACCTTCGACTCCGGGTCGAGCGCCTCCTCGGCCGAGCAGGGGAGCAGCTTCAGCCCCTCGAGCCCGTGGGCGAGGACGTCCATGGCGGCATTGTGGGCCGCGAGGAACGGCGCGCCGGGCCGCACGGCGTCGATGCCGGCCTGCTGGGCGGCGTACACGAGGTCGTAGAGCTCGCGCTGCAGCGCGGTGTAGGTGCCGTTGACCGGAAGCGTGCGGGTGACGTCGGCGGTGTAGAGGTTGTGTCCCTCGACGCCCATGTCGAGCAGCACCATCTCGCCCGGGACGATCCGTCCGGTGTTCTCGATCCAGTGCAGCGTCGTGGCGTGCGCGCCGCCGCCCACGATGGAGTCGTACCCGATGTCGTTGCCCATCGTGCGGGCCCGACGGAGGAACGTGCCCTCGATCCAGCGCTCGCCGAGCTCGACGGCACGGTCCATCTCGCCTGCGGCGTCGGTGAATCCCAGCGTCGTGGCGTCGCAGGCCGCCTGCAGCTCGGCGATCTCCCACTCGTCCTTGACCAGGCGCATCTCGGAGGCGACGCGGGCGAAGTCGGCGTCGCGGCTCTCGTCCGGCGCGACCATCGCGTCGACCGCGCTCGAGACCTCGCGATGCACGCGGGTCTTTCCGGACTTCGCGAGCACGCCGGCCAGCTCGTCGATGTGGCGGACCTCGAGACCCAGCGAGTCCGAGATCTCCTTCAGCGACGGGCGGCGGCCGACCCACAGCTCGCCGTACTGCCGGTCGCGGAAGAACTCGTCGGTGGTGCGCTCCGAACGAGGGCGCGCGTAGAGCACCGACTCGCCGTCCTCGATCACGAGCACGGCGTCGCTGGTCTGGTTACCGCAGAAGTAGGTGTGCGCGGTGTCGCTGCGGAAGCGGAAGTCGGTGTCGTACGAGCGCACCTTGAAGGTGCCCGCCGGCAGCACCAGGCGCTCGCCCGGGAAGGACTCCGCCAGCCGCTGCCGCCGAGCCGCGGCGTACGGCGCGATCGGGTGCGGGGGGAGGTCCAGCTCACGGTCACCCCAGCCCTGCCGCATGAACTCGGAGTACGCCGCCGGCACGGCCGGGTCGTGCGCCTCGGTGTGGAGCTCGGCGGACTCGTCGGAGGGCTGCTCGGGGGCCTGCTGCGTCTGGTCGCTCACGGCGGTCAGACTACGCCCGTCACGCTCGCGACCGCGAAGCAGAAAGCCCGATTTCGCTACGCTTCGGCCATGTCGGGTCCCGGTCGCGGCAACACCGTCTTCACCGTCGTGGTGACGATCGCGGTGCTGCTCTGCGCCGTGCCGATGACCTTCGTGGTGGCCGCGTCGAACGCACCTCGCGCCACCGTCCTGGCGGCTCTGCTGGCCGCCCTGCCCGTGGGTCCGATCATCGCCTGCCTGCTCTGGCTCGACCGCTACGAGCCCGAGCCGCGTCGGCTCCTGGTCGGCGGTCTGCTCTGGGGCGTCTTCGTGGCCACGGCGATCGCGCTGCTGCTCGAGGGCGTCGGGGGGTTCGTCGGCGGCATCTCCGACAACCGGATGCTCGAGATCGGGGCACCGGTCGCCGAGGAGGCGAGCAAGGGGCTGTTCCTCCTGCTCCTGCTGTGGTGGCGCCGCGCCGAGCTGGACGGCATCCTCGACGGCATCGTCTACGCCGGGATGGTGGGTGTCGGCTTCGCCTTCACCGAGAACATCCTCTACCTCGCCAGCGCCTACAACGGCTCCGACAGCGTCGGGCCCGGCGGCATCAAGACCCTCACCGGCACGTTCGTGCTCCGCTGCCTGGTCAGCCCCTTCGCGCACCCGCTGTTCACGGCCTGCACGGGCATCGGGGTCGGGATCGCGGTCGCCTCGCGACGTCGGATGACGCGCATCGTGGCGCCGATCGCGGGGTACGTCTGCGCGGTGCTCGCCCACGCCGTCTGGAACACCTCCACGGTCTACGGACCGGGCAACTTCGTCACCGTGTACCTGATCCTGATGGCACCGCTCTTCCTGTCGGCCGTCGCTCTGGCGGTCTGGGTACGCCGGTCCGAGGGCCGCATGCTCGCGGGCTCGCTGTCCGACGCCGCCCGCCGCGGGATGCTGCCCGAGACCGACATCGCCTGGGTGGTCGACCTCGACGCCCGGCGCCGGAGCCGGGCCTATGCCCGCGACACCGGCGGGACGAGCGGGGAGCGCGCCATGCGCGACTACCAGCAGGCGGTGATCGAGCTCGGCTTCCTGCACAGCCGCTACCTGCGCGGCGTACCCCCGCCCGACCTCGCGACGCGTGGCCGCGACTACGTTGCCCGGATCAGTGCGTTGCGTCCCACGATCGCGTTCCCCGGACAGGTGGTACCCATCCGATGACCGTCACCTCCACCGGCGCGGAGATGCTGGCAGCGCTCGTGCGGCTGCGTGCGGCGCTCCAGGGCTCTGCCCTGCCGCTCGACCTGCCTGCGGTCGGCGAGCACCGGGACGCTCGCGACGAGCTGGTCCACCAGCTCGAGGACTACGTCATCCCGCGCATCGTGACGCTCGAGGCTCCGCTGCTGGCGGTCGTCGGCGGTTCGACCGGCGCCGGGAAGTCGACGCTGGTGAACTCGCTGGTCGGCTCCGTGGTGACCGAGTCGGGCGTGCTGCGCCCGACGACCCGCTCACCGGTGCTCGTGCACAACCCGCTGGACGCCCAGTGGTTCGGCGCCGACCGGCTCCTGCCGGAGCTCGAGCGGGTCCACCACCCCACCCACGATCCGCACTCCCTCCAGCTCGTGGCACTCGACGTGGTCCCACGGGGGCTGGCGATCCTCGACGCGCCCGACGTCGACTCGGTCGAGGAGAGCAACCGTCGGCTCGCCGCACAGCTCCTGGCCGCCGCCGACCTGTGGCTCTTCGTGACCTCCGCGGCGCGGTACGCCGACCAGGTGCCGTGGGACTTCCTGCGCCAGGCCGCCGAGCGCTCGGCCGCCGTGGCGATCGTGCTCGACCGGACACCGGCCGACGCGCTCGGCACCGTGTCCTCCCACCTCGCCCGGATGCTGGCCGCGCGGGGCCTGAAGGACTCGCCGCTGTTCACGATCCAGGAGGTGAGCCTCACCGAGAACGGGCTCGTCGCCCCGCGCCACGTCGCCGAGATCCGCGGCTGGCTCTCCGAGCTGGGTGCCGACTCGGAGGCCCGCGCCGAGATGGTCGAGCAGACGATCGAGGGCGCCGTGCGCTCGCTGGCCCGGCGGACCCACTTCGTGGCCGACGCCTGCGTCCAGCAGGCCGAGGCCGCCGAGAAGCTGCGCGCGGCCGCCGACGCGGCGTACGACGAGGAGAGACAGCAGCCTGGTGGCCGCGACCTCCGACGGCACCCTCCTGCGCGGCGAGGTGCTGGTGCGGTGGCAGGAGTTCGTCGGCACCGGCGAGCTGCTGAAGTCCCTCGAGGCCAACGTCGGCCGGATCCGCGACCGCATGGTCAACGCCATCAAGGGCAAGCCGCAGCAGGCCGAGCGGGTGAACGCCGCCCTGGCGGCGAGCCTGGTGACGTTGGTGCTCGAGCACGCCGAGACGGCCGCCGAGCGAGCCGAGGCGTCCTGGCAGGGGCTGGCTCCGGGCCAGGAGCTGCTGGCCGACGTCGGCGAGGAGCTCGGGCGAGCGTCCCGCGGACTGCGGCGTCGGGCCGACCAGTCCGTGACCGACTGGCAACAGGAAGTCGTGGAGCTCGTGCGACAGGCGGGTGCGGACAAGCGCACGTCCGCGCGGTTCCTGGCCTACGGCGTCAACGGCCTCGGCGTCGCCGTCATGGTCCAGGTCATCGCCGACACCGGCACGCGAGACGGCCTCGCCGACGAGAGCACCCACCTCGGGGGGACGCTGCTGTCGGCCGTCCTGGGCGAGGAGGAGGTGCGCGCGCTCGTCGCGCGCGCCCGGCAGGCGCTCGAGGCGCGGGTCGGCGCGCTGCTCGACGAGGAGCACCACCGTTACCTCGACCTTCTGGCCAGCCTGGGACTCGATCCCGAGACGGCCGAGCACCTGCGCAACGCCGCCCGCGGCGTCGACGACCTGCGCTATGCCAGCACCGAGCGCACGAGCACCCACTCCCACTGAGCGCCCACCCTCCCGGGGATTCCATCGCGAAGCATTAGTCTCACTAGTGAACATCCGTGCACATGGCGAGGGAGAGCATGACCTCCTTGTTGGGCGGGGCCGAGGGCGTGACGTCCACCGGCTCGGACCTGGGCGACCGGGTCGAGGCTCTCGGGCGAGCCGGTGAGGCCGCCCGTGGACGCCTCGACGACCGGGTGGTCGACGACGCCCAGGCCACCGCGCAGCGGGTCGCCCAACGACTCGGGCTGACCGCGGAGCACACGGTCGTCGCGATCGCCGGGGCGACCGGGTCCGGCAAGTCCTCGACGTTCAACGCGCTCGCGGGCGTCGAGCTCGCGTCGGTCGGCGTACGCCGACCCACGACGTCGTGGGCGACCGCGTGCGTCTGGGGCAAGCAGGGAGCGGAGGAGCTGCTCGACTACCTCGACATCCCACCACGGCACCAGGTGATGCGCGACTCGCTGCTCGATCTCGGCAAGGAGGACGAGGCGCTCCAGGGCGTCGTCCTCCTCGACCTCCCCGACCACGACTCGACCGAGGTCTCCCACCACCTCGAGGTCGACCGCCTGATCGAGCTCACGGACCTGATGGTGTGGGTCCTCGACCCGCAGAAGTACGCCGACGCCGCCGTTCACCAGCGCTATCTCGCGCCCTTGTCGACCCACCAGGACGTCATGCTCGTCGTCCTCAACCACATCGACGAGGTCCCCGAGGACCGCCGCCAGTCCATGCTCGACGACGTACGCCGACTCGTGGACGCCGACGGGCTCACCCGCGTCCCGGTGCTCGGGACCAGCGCCAAGACCGGCGAGGGGGTCGACGCGCTGCGGGCCGAGATCGCCGAGCGGGTGAAGGCCAAGCAGGCCACGCGGGCCCGGCTGGAGGCCGACCTCCGAGGGGCGGCCGCAAGGCTGAGCGAGGCCACCGGCACGAGCGGTCACCCGGATCTCACCCAGGAGCGGATCGCCTCGCTCGAGCGGGTTCTCGCCGATGCGGCCGGCGTCCCGGCCCTCGTGCAGGCCGTCGAGGCGGCGATGGCGGTGCGTGGTCGTCGGACGACCAGCTGGCTGATCACCTCCTGGCTCTCCCGTCTGCGCCCGGACCCGGTGAAGCGGCTCCACCTCGACCTCGGCAAGGACGCCCCCGCGCTGACCGGTCGCCATCGCACCTCGGTGCCGATGACGGCCCACGTCCAGCGGGGGAGGGTGGACGCCGAGGTCCGCGCCGTCGCGGACGAGGTGGCGGAACCTCTGGCGAGGCCCTGGGCCGAGTCGGTGCGTCGCGCCTCGGTGAGCCGGCTCCCGGCGCTGGGTGACCGACTCGACGTCGCCCTGACCCGCACCCCGCTCAACGTCGAGCGGATGCCCCCGTGGGCACGACTGGTCCGGATCCTGCAGTGGCTGCTCCTCGTCGCCGCCGTCGTCGGCGTCGTCTGGTCGGTGGTCGTCCTGGCCGACCCGGTGTTCGGCGTGAAGCGTCCGGACACCCCCACCGGAGGCGGCGGCATCCCGGTGCCGGTGCTCCTGATCCTCGCCGGGGTGGTCCCGGCGGTCCTGCTGGGGCTCTCCTGCCGACTGCTGGTCGCCGCCACCGCACGCAGTCGCGCGCAGTCGGCCGACCAACGACTCCGGGCGGCGATCGCCGAGGTCGCCGACGAGCTCGTCGTCCGGCCCGTCCGAGCCGAGCTCGCGGCCTACGACACCGTCCGGGAAGGGCTCGCGCGCGCCCTGAAATAGTGACCTTCGCGGACTGACCCGTAGGGTTTCGGATCATGGCTGAGTTCGTCTACACGCTGCGCAACGTGCGCAAGGCGCACGGGGACAAGGTGGTCCTCGACAACGTCACCCTCTCGTTCCTCCACGGGGCCAAGATCGGCGTCGTCGGCCCCAACGGCACCGGCAAGTCGACGTTGCTCAAGATCATGGCCGGGCTCGAGCACCCGAACAACGGCGAGGCGATGCTGGATCCCGACGCGACCGTCGGGATGCTCCAGCAGGAGCCGCCGCTCACGGAGGGTCGCACCGTGCTGCAGAACGTCGAGGAGGCGGTGCAGGACCTCAAGGCCAAGATGAAGCGGCTCGAGGACGCCTACATGGAGATGGCCGAGCCGGACGCCGACCAGGACGCGTTGATGAAGGAGACCGGCGACCTGCAGACCGAGCTCGACCACGCCAACGCGTGGGACATCGACAGTCGCCTGGAGCAGGCCATGGACGCGCTGCGCTGCCCTCCGTCCGAGGCGATCGTCGACAACCTGTCCGGTGGCGAGCGCCGGCGCGTGGCCCTGTGCAAGCTCCTGCTCCAGCAGCCCGACCTGCTGCTTCTCGACGAGCCGACCAACCACCTCGACGCGGAGTCCGTGCAGTGGCTCGAGGGCCATCTCGCCAGCTACCCCGGCGCCGTCCTGGCCGTCACCCACGACCGGTACTTCCTCGACAACGTCGCGCAGTGGATCCTCGAGCTCGACCGCGGCAAGGCGCACCCCTACGAAGGCAACTACTCGACCTACCTCGAGACCAAGCAGGAGCGCCTCAAGATCGAGGGCCAGAAGGACGCCAAGCGCGCCAAGATGCTGGAGCGGGAGCTGGAGTGGGTCCGCTCGAACCCCAAGGCGCGGCAGACCAAGAGCAAGTCGCGTCTGGCGCGGTACGAGGAGCTCGCGGCCGAGGCCGACCGCAACCGGAAGATCGACACCGCGGAGATCAACATCCCGGCCGGACCGCGGCTGGGCGACGTGGTGCTGGAGGCGCACGACCTCCGCAAGGGCTTCGAGGGCCGCACCCTCATGCACGACGTGTCGTTCACCCTCCCGCGTGCGGGCATCGTCGGGGTGATCGGCCCCAACGGCGTTGGCAAGACCACGCTGTTCCGGATGATCGTCGGCGAGGAGAAGCCCGACGAGGGTGAGCTCAAGGTCGGCCAGACGGTGAAGATCTCCTACGTCGACCAGAGTCGCGGAGGCATCGACCCTCAGAAGAACGTGTGGGAGGTCGTCTCCGACAAGCTCGACTTCATCAAGGTCGCGAACTTCGAGATGAACTCACGCGCGTACGTCGCGTCGTTCGGCTTCAAGGGGCCCGACCAGCAGAAGAAGGCGGGCGTCCTCTCCGGCGGGGAGCGCAACCGGCTCAACCTCGCGCTCACGCTCAAGATGGGCGGCAACATGCTGCTGCTCGACGAGCCCACCAACGACCTCGACGTCGAGACTCTGCAGTCCCTCGAGGACGCGCTCCTGGAGTTCCCCGGGTGCGCCGTGGTCACGTCCCACGACCGCTGGTTCCTCGACCGCGTCGCGACCCACATCCTCGCCTGGGAGGGCGACGACGAGGACGACGCCAAGTGGTTCTGGTTCGAGGGCAACTTCGCGGCGTACGAGGAGAACAAGGTGGAGCGACTCGGCATCGAGGCCGCGCGTCCCCACCGCGTCACCCACCGCCGCCTGCACCGCGACTGACGGTTGCCTAGGTGCGGATGTCCGCCTCGGGGTGGCATTCGATCAGCGCGTCGGTGACGGAGTCCATGACCCGACCCAGCGCCGCGAAGTCGGCGGGGTCGGCGAGGTCGACGAGGTACTCGCGGACGCCGCGCACGTGGACCGGTGCGGCCTCGACGAGCAGGTCGTGCCCGTGGTCGGTGAGCGTGCAGACGATGCCGCGCCCGTCGTCGGGCGAGGTGGACCGGACCACGAGCCCGGCCCGCTGCATCCGGGCGACGGTGTGCGTGACCCGGCTCCGGCTGTGTGCGAGCGCGTCGGCCAGCTGGGCCATCCGCATCGAGCGCTGAGGGCGCTCCGACAGGCGGACCAGGATCTCGTACTCCGTCAGCGACAGGTCGAACTCGCGCTGCAGGTCGGCGTCCAGGCGGTCCAGGAGCAGGGTCACGCCGACCGCGAAGGCGCGCCACGACCCCTGCTGGTCCGCGTCCAGCCAGCGCGTCCCCCGTGCCTCGGACATATCCGCAGGGTATCGAGAGTGGTGCCGGATCCGTGTCTCACGGAGTGTCGCGCGACTGCGTCCGGCGCCGCCCTCAGGACATGCGCTCCAGGATCAGCGCCATGCCCTGACCACCGCCGACGCACATCGTGACCAGGCCGGTGGACTTGTCGTGGAAGTCCAGGGAGTTCAGCATGGTCGCCTGCAGGCGGGCGCCGGTCATGCCGAAGGGGTGCCCGACGGCGATGGCGCCGCCGTTGACGTTGAGGCGGTCGAGGTCGATCCCCAGGTCCTGGTACGACGGCACCACCTGCGCGGCGAAGGCCTCGTTGATCTCGACCAGGTCGATGTCGTCGATGGTCATGTGGGCGTGGGCGAGGGCGCGACGCGTCGCCTCGACCGGCCCGAGTCCCATGATCTCAGGTGACAGGGCGCTGACCCCGGTGGCGACGATCCGGGCCAGGGGAGTGATGCCGAGCTCGGCCGCCTTGGTGTCCGACATGACGACGACCGCTGCCGCGCCGTCGTTGAGCGGGCAGCAGTTGCCCGCGGTCACCACGCCGTCGGGACGGAACACCGGCTTCAGCCCCGAGACTCCCTCGAGGGTCACCCCGGCGCGCGGGCCGTCGTCCGCGGACACCACGGTGCCGTCGGGTGTGGTGACTGGGGTGATCTCGCGCTGCCAGAAGCCGTCCGCGAGAGCCTTCTCGGCGAGGTTCTGCGAGCGCACGCCGAACTCGTCGAGCTCACGCCGGGTCAGGCCGCGCAGCGTGGCGACGTTCTCGGCGGTCTGCCCCATCGCGATGTAGGCGTCGGGGAGCACGCCGTCCTGGCGCGGGTCGTGCCACGCCTCACCGCCGGAGCCGTGCTCGGCGCGCTCCGCGGTGCGGGCCATGGCCTCGCCGAACTCCTGGTTGCGGGCGGCCGGCGGGTCCGACGTCCCCTGGTCGTAGCGAGACACGGCCTCCACCCCGGCGGAGACGAAGACGTCGCCCTCTCCTGCCTTGATCGCGTGGAAGGCCATCCGCGTGGTCTGGACCGACGAGGCGCAGTAGCGCGTGATCGTCGCGCCCGGCACGTCGTCCATGCCGTTGAGCACGTTGACGATCCGGGCCATGTTGAAGCCGCTCTCGCCGCCGGGCCGGCCGCACCCGAGGTAGACGTCGTCGACGGTGTTCCGGTCGAGGGCCGGCACCTGGTCCAGGGCCGTGCGGATCATCTGCGCGACGAGGACATCGGGACGAACGTCCTTCAGGGAGCCCTTCACGGCACGGCCGATCGGGGAGCGGGCAGCGGAGACGAGGACGGCTTCGGGCACACGCCCACCCTAGGCCCCGCCCGAGGAGCTGTCGGAGGCTGGCAGGATCGGGACGTGCGTCACGTGTACGAGTGCCAGATGCGCAGGGCCGACCGGCATGGCGACACCGTCAGCAACGTCGCCTTCGTCGACTACATGCAGGAGGCCCGCCTCGACCTCCTGCGCCATCACGACACCTCACCCACGCCCAACCCGGGCGAGGGGCTGGTGGTCGTGAACACGGTCGTCGACTACCTCGCCCCCCTGCACATCGAGCAGGCTCCGCTGTACGTCGCGGTGTGGGCCACGCAGGTGCGCGCGGCGTCGTTCTCACTCGGCTACGAGCTGTTCACCGGGCAGGGCGCCGAGCAGATCGTGCACGGCCGCGCCACGACCCTGCTCACGCCGTACGTCTTCACCGCCGGGCGACCTCGGCGGATGACTCACGAGGAGCGGGAGATGCTCTCGGAGAGCCTCGGCCCGTCTCCGGTCTCCGACCGACCGGCTCCGCGGGGCGAGGACGCGTGGGTCGGGCAGGAGCGTGGAGCCGTGGTGGAGCGTCCGGTGCACGTGCGGTTCTCCGACGTCGACCTTCTCGGTCACGTCAACAACCTGCGCTACCTCGACTACGCGCAGATCGCCCAGGTCGACCTGCTGACCGGTGTGTTCCGCGAGGCTCGGGTCAACGGCAGCGTGCACACGGTGATCGTGCGCAGCGAGACCGACTACGTCGGCCAGATGAACCTGCGCACCGAGCCCTACGCGGTGCGCAGCCGCGTCGTCGCCGTCAGCGGGCACTCCGTGTCCTTCGAGCAGGAGATCCGCGACGACGAGCGGGTGATGGCCCGGAGCCGGCTGGTCGAGGTCAACGTCGACGACGACGGCCGACCCCTCGCCTGGCACCCCAGGCACCGCGAGCTGTTCGAGCAGCGGTGCAGCGACGCGGCTACGCCTCGTCGAACGAGTTGACCATGAACTGCGCGGCGTGGGTGACGTAGTCCCAGAACTGCGCGTCCTGCTCGGCCGGAAGGGCGACCTCGTCGAGGGCTGCCCGGAAGTGGCGTAGCCAGTGCTCCTGGGCCTTCGGCGTGACGGCGAACGGCGCGTGCCTCATGCGCAGCCGCGGATGCCCGCGGCGGTCGGAGTACGTCGTGGGCCCGCCCCAGTACTGCATCAGGAACAGCCGGAACCGCTCCTCGGCCGGGCCCAGGTCGTCCTCCGGGTAGATCGCGCGCAGGTAGGGGTCCTCGGCCACGCCGCGGTAGAACGCCGCGACGATCCGGGTGATCGTCTCCTCGCCACCGATCTCGTCGTAGAACGTCGCGCTCACGCGTCGCTCCCGTCGTCGGGCTGGGCCACCGCGTCGGGGTCACCCGGCGTCCGGCTCATGACGTACGACGTGGGGAACGGCGCCTCGATGCCCTCGTGGTCGAAGCGCGACTTGATCCGCTCCCGGGCCACGCGCGCGACCCGCCACTGCTCCATGGGTGCGGTCTTGAGCGTCACCCGGAGTGTGATCGCGTCGGGCGTGATCGCCTGGATTCCCCAGATCTCCGGCTCCTCGATGATGACGCCGTCGAACTCGTCGTCGTCCCACAGGTCGTGCAGCACGTCCTTGAGCACGCCGCGCACATGCGGGATGTCCTCCCGCGCGCTGACCTCGATGTCCAGCACCGAGCGGGCCCAGTTCTGGCTCATGTTGCCCACCCGGAGCAGCTCGCCGTTGCGCTGGTACCAGACGGTGCCGTTGGTGTCCCGGACCCGCGTCACGCGCAGGCTCACGGCCTCCACGGTGCCACTCAGCCCGTCGCCGAGGTCGATGACGTCGCCGACGCCGTACTGGTCCTCGAAGATCAGGAACACTCCCGAGAGGAAGTCCTTGACCAGGGTCTGCGACCCGAAGCCGAGCGCGACGCCCAGGATGCCGGCGCTGGCCAGGATCGGGCCGATGTTGAGGCCGACCACGGCCAGCATCATGGTCAGCACGATCGCGACGATGACGCCCGAGGTGATGCTCTTGAGCAGCGTGCCGAGCGTCTTGGCCCGCTGCACCCGCCGCGTCGACCCCGGCGGCGGCTCCTCCGACCGGCCGAACGCGGCGGAGGAGAGGCGGTCGGGCAGCACTCCCTGCTCCGCCTTGCTGACCAGCTTTTCGATGAGGCGGTGCAGGGCGAACTGGATGACCAGGCCGACGACGAGGGCCGCGACGAGCAGGCCGGACTTCTTCGCCAGCACCTGCCCGAGGCTCGTCCACTGATGGTGGGAGAGGACGGCGAGTAGCGCGGGCATGCGGACCAGTATCCTCAGCAGCGTGACCTCGATGTCTCTTGCCCCCATGGACATTCCCGTCGGGTGGAGCAACCCGCCGGCGGTGCATGCGCTGCACTTCCTCCTGCTCTTCGTCGGCATCCCGGTGCTGATCACGCTGGGGATCCTGGCGTCGGTCTACCTCCCCGGCGTGGTGCGTGGTGAGTCGGTGGCGCCGGCCGGCGCGCGCACCGACGACCAGTGGTTCGGCGGCCGCCGCGAACCCGCCCAGCTCGAGTCCCAGCACAGCGAGCTCGGCGCGGGCGGAGACCATGACGACGCCGGCACGGGTGGCGCCGGCGGCACCTGGTGACGGTGGGCTGACGACATGGCGCGCGAGTTCACCGCCGCGCAGCGGGCGTCCCTCGACCAGGCGATCCGCGCGGCCGAGCAGGTCTCCCGCTGCGAGTTCTCCGTCTTCGTCGGCACGGCCGACGGGGAAGCGAGGGCCTTCGCCGAGCGGCTGCACGCGTCCCTCTCGACGCCGGCCCGCAGCGTCCTCGTGATGGTCGACCCGGCCTCGCGGGTGCTGGAGGTCGTCACCGGCTCTGAGGTACGCCGCGTGCTCAGCGACCAGGACGTCCGGCTGGCCGTGCTGGAGATGCGGTCGGAGTTCGCCGGCGGCGACCTCGTCCGAGGCCTGCGCCGAGGCATGGGCATGCTCGCGATGGGTGCCCGGGCTCCCCGCACCCTCCACGCCGAGAAGGCACAGACCCAGGCCTAGCTCGCCTGGGCGTCGCGCTCCTGGGCGGCCAGGGCGCGCACGACGTCGGCGCGCCCCTCGCGCACGAGTCGCTTGGCCGCGGCCGTGGCCGGTGACTCCTCGAGCCACTGGTCGAGACGCGCCACGAGATCGGGGCTCGCCAGCGGCATCGGGAAGGCATCCTCCAGCAGGTTGGAGGCCATGTGGGTGCCCAGCTCCTCCCAGACGGTGTCGGCCGCCTCGAGGTACTTCTCCACGTACGGCGCCAGCAGCTCCTCCTGGCCGAAGCGCATGAACGTCGACGCGATGGAGCGGTGGGTCTCGTTGGGGACCTCCGGGTCGGCGACGAGCTCGTGCCAGGCAGCGGCCTTCGCGTCGGCGTCCGGCAGCGAGGCCCGGGCGGCGGCGGCGTTCTCCTGGCCGGAGATCGTGCGGTCGCGGGCGAGCTCCTCCTCGATCCGGGCGTCCCCGACGGCACCGATCTTGGCGAGACCGACCAGGAGGTTCCACCTCAGGTCGGTGTCGACGTCGAGGCCCGGCACCGTGACCGTGCCGTCGAGCAACCCCTCGACCTCGGCCCGGCCCTCGTCGGAGACCAGAGCCGCGGCGTACTGCCGGACGAAGATCAGCTGGGCGTTGCTCCCCGGCTCGGCCGCGTGGAGCAGCTCGCGAAGACCCGACTCCCACGTCCGGCGCAGGTCTTGACGCCGGTCCGGGGCGGAGTAGGTGTGGACCGCGGCCGCGGCGTACGCCGGGATCGTCCGGGTGCCGAACGCGTCGGTCTCGCTGCCGACGTTGGCCAGGACCAGCTCGACGTAGTCGGCTGCGGCCATCTCCGCGTCGCGGGTCATGTCCCAGGCGGCGCCCCAGCACAGCGCCCGCGCCAGCGAGTCGTCCATCAACCGCAGACCCCGGACCACCGTGGCCAGCGAGCGCTCGTCGAGCCGGATCTTGGCGTAGGTGAGGTCCCCGTCGTTGAGCAGCAGGATGTCGGGCTGGCGCTCGCCGACGAGCTCGTCGACGGAGGTCAGCTCGCCCTCGATGTCGACCTCGACGTTGCGGCGACGCACGAGACGGCCGTCGCGCTCGTCGTACAGCCCGATGCCGATCCGGTGACGACGCAGGGTGGGATTGTCGGCCGCGGCGGTCTGCCGCACGCGGAGCGAGGAGTACGTGCCGTCGTCGGCGAGGGTGAACTCCGGCGAGAGCGTGTTGACCCCGCTGGTCTGCAGCCACTCCTTGGCCCACGCGTCGAGCTCGCGACCGGAAGCCGCCTCCAGCGCGGTGAGCAGGTCGACGAACTCGGAGTTCCCGAAGGCGTGGTCGCGGAAGTAGTGACGCAGGCCGACCAGGAACTCATCGATGCCGACCCAGGCCACCAGCTGCTTGAGCACCGAGGCGCCCTTGGCGTAGGTGATGCCGTCGAAGTTGACCTCGACCGCGCGCAGGTCGTGGTTGTCGGCGGCGATCGGGTGCGTGGAGGGCAACTGGTCCTGGCGCAGCGCCCAGTTCTTGCGGGCGTTGGTGAAGCCGGTCCAGGACTCGGTGAAGGCGGTGTTCTCCACGGCTGCGTGGTAGCAGGCCCACTCGGCGAACGACTCGTTCAGCCACAGGTCGTCCCACCACTTCATGGTGACCAGGTCGCCGAACCACATGTGCGCCATCTCGTGCAGGATCACCGAGCAGCGGAACTCGTAGAACGCCGCGTCCTGCCGGCTGCGGGGGAGGTACTCGTCGCGCAGCGTCACCGCACCGGCGTTCTCCATCGCGCCGGCGTTGTACTCGGGCACGTAGAGCTGGTCGTACTTGCCGAACGGGTAGGGGTAGTCGAACGCGTCCTCGAAGAACTCGAAGCCCTGCTTGGTGAGCAGCACCAGCTCCTCGACGTCGAGGTGGTCGACCAGCGACTGTCGGCAGTAGTGGCCGAGCGGGATGGCCCCGTGTGCGCCCTCGTACACGTCGCGGTGCTCGTGGTACTCACCCGCGATCAGCGCGGTCACGTAGGTCGACATCCGCTTCGACTGGGGGAAGGCCCAGCGCGCCCTGCCCTCACCGAGCGGCTCGGGGTCGGGAGTCGGTGAGTTGGAGACGACCTTCCAGTCCTCCGGCGCGACGACGTTCCACGTGTAGACGGACTTGAGGTCCGGCTGCTCGAACGTCGTGTAGACGCGCCGGGCGTCGGGCACCTCGAACTGGGTGTAGAGGTAGACCCGGCCGTCGACGGGGTCGACGAAGCGATGCAGTCCCTCGCCGGAGTGGGAGTAGTGGCAGTCGGCGCGCACGACCAGCTCGTTCTCGGCCTGGAGACCGGTCAGGGCGATCCGGCTGTTCTGGTACGCCGAGGCCTCGTCGACCCGCTCGCCGTTCAGCGTGATCTCGTGGATGATCCCGCCGACGAGGTCGGCGAACGTCTCGGCACCGGGCTCGCGGCAGGTGAACCGCACGGTGGTGGTGGAGCCGAAGGTCTTGTCGCCCGTCGTGAGGTCCAGGTCGATGGTGTACGACGTGACGTCGAGGAGGGAGGCTCTGGTGGCGGCCTCTTCCCGGGTGAGGTTGGTACCAGGCATGCACCGATCCTGCCATCGGCCCTGAAGGGTCGCACAATCGAACCCGAATGTTTGTATGACAATCGTGACCAGCCCGAGGGTGCCGGGAATGGTTGTCGAGGTCCACCGGTTACGCCGTCATGACGAACTCCCCGAACGGCTCCTCGGACGGCACGGCCGACTTCTGGTTCGACCCGCTCTGCCCCTTCGCCTGGATCACGTCGCGCTGGATGCTCGAGGTCGAGCAGGTGCGCGACGTCAAGGTGAACTGGCGGATCATGAGCCTGTACTACCTGAACAAGGACCGCGAGATCTCCGACAGCTATCGCGCGAACATCGAGAAGGGACGGTCCATCGGCCGGGTCCTGGCCGCGACCGAGCAGAAGGTCGGTCCCGAGGCACTCCTCCCGCTCTACACCGCCCTGGGCGAGCGCATCCACGTCCAGAAGCAGGAGCGCGACCGCGAGCTCATCGTGGGCGCCCTGTCCGACGCGGGGCTGCCGGCCGAGCTGGTCGACGCGGCCGACGATCCGGCGTACGACGAGCGCGTCAAGGCCTCCCACGAGGAGGCGATGGACCGCGTGGGCGACGAGGTCGGCACCCCGACGATCGCCTTCGACGGGTCGGCGTTCTTCGGCCCGGTGCTGACCCGGATCCCGCGTGGCGAGGACGCCGGCCGGCTCTGGGACGGGACCATCGCGATCTCGGCGTTCCCGTACTTCTTCGAGATCAAGCGCACTCGCACCGGCGAGCTGGACTTCGCCTGAGCCGCGGAAAACGGCTGGTGGCGTCTCACTAGGATCGAGGCGTGTCCGACTCCACCTTCTACATCACCACGCCGATCTACTACGTGACCGCGGCGCCGTCGATCGGCAGCGCGTACACGACGGTGGCGGCGGACATGATCAACCGGTGGCACCGGCAGCGTGGCGAGCAGACGTGGTTCCTGACCGGCACCGACGAGCACGGGCAGAAGGTGCTGCAGGCGGCTGAGGAGCACGGCGCGACCCCCCAGGAGTGGACGGACCGGCTCGTCGAGACCGAGTGGAAGCCGGTGCTCGAGACGATCGACGCCCGCCCCGACGACTTCATCCGGACCACCGAGCAGCGACACGTCGAGCGGGTGCAGGAGTTCTGGCAGCGCGTCCACGATGCCGGGGACGTCTACGAAGGCACCTACGAGGGCCCCTACTGCGTCCACTGCGAGGAGTTCAAGGTCCCGAGCGAGCTCCTCGTCGGTGAGGACGGCGTGCTCCTCTGTCCGATCCACGAGCGACCCGTCGAGCAGCTGTCCGAGCGCAACTACTTCTTCCGGTTGAGTGCCTACGCCGATCGACTGCTCGAGCTCTACGAGCAGAACCCGACGTTCGTGCAGCCGGAGTCGGCGCGCAACCAGGTCGTCTCGTTCGTGCGGCAGGGACTGGAGGACCTCTCCATCACCCGGTCGACGTTCGACTGGGGGATCGCGGTGCCGTGGGACGAGAAGCAGGTCCTCTACGTGTGGATCGACGCCCTCCTGAACTACGCCACGGCCGCGGGCTTCGGCGCCGACGAGGAGAAGTTCGCCCGGATCTGGCCGGCGTCGGTGCACCTGGTCGGCAAGGACATCCTGCGGTTCCACGCGGTCATCTGGCCCGCGATGCTGATGGCTGCGGGGGTGGAGGTCCCCCAGCAGGTGTTCGCCCACGGGTGGCTGCTCGTCGGTGGCCAGAAGATGTCGAAGTCCAAGGTGACCGCCATCCGTCCCTCGGAGGTCACCGACCACTTCGGCTCGGACGCCTACCGCTACTACTTCCTGCGTGCGATCGCGTTCGGGTCGGACGGCTCGTTCTCGTGGGAGCACATGTCGGCCGTCTACACCGCCGAGCTCGCCAACGGCTACGGCAACCTCGCCTCCCGCGTGACGGCGATGATCGGGCGCTACTTCGACGGGGCCGTGCCCGAGCAGGGTGAGGTCGGCGATGCGGAGGTGGCCGTGCGCGACGCGCTCGAGCGCGCGGTGGCGACCGCCGAGGCGGCCATCGACCGCCTGGCCCTGCACGAGGCGATCGAGGCCACGACCGACTTCGTCCAGGTGGTCAACGGCTACCTCACGACCCAGGAGCCCTGGCAGGTCGCCAAGGACCCCGCTCAGCGTGACCGCCTGGGCACGATCCTCTACACCGCCGCCGAGTCGCTGCGCGCCGTGGCCGTGCTCTACAACCCGGTGATGCCGAAGACCTCGGCCGCGCTCTGGGAGTCGCTGGGGGCCGACGTACTCGGCAGTCTGGCCGACCAGAGGACCGGTGACGCCGGTCGCTGGGGACAGCTCCCCGCCGGCGCCCAGGTCAGCAAGGGCGAGGCCCTCTTCCCCCGCTTGGCTGAGGAAGCCCCGGCGTAGGCAGACCCCACCCACGCAGACCCCACCGATTGGTGGCAAACCGCATGCCCGGGCCGCGAAATCATGCGGTTTGGTGCCAAACCGCAAGGTCGCCAGCGACTCGGTAGAGCTGCGGGGCGTCGACGACGTCTGTGGTCGAGTGACCCCATCGATTGGTGGCAAACCGCATGCCGGGGCCGCGAAATCATGCGGTTTGGTGCCAAACCGCAACGTCGCAAGAGCACCTAGAAGCCGCGGGCGGCGAAGGGGCCGAGGTCCGTGCGGAAGGCGCGCCAGAGGTCGCGGGCGGAACCGGGTCGGCGTTCGTCGACGACCCCGGCACGGGCCAGCTCGGCGAGGTTCGTGCCCCCGAGGTACGCCGCGCCGAGCGCGGTGACAGGCAGGGCCAGGTCGGCGTCACCGTCGGTCGCGGTGACGTCGGCGGCGCCGTCCTCGACCCGGATGCGCCAGCGGCCGGCGTTCCAGGGGGCGGAGTCGTCGGAGACCTCGACGGTCACGTCGCAGTCGGCCTCGTAGCCACGAGCCGCCAGCGCCGCCGGGAGGTCGACGAGGCGGACCCACAGGCTGTCGTACGGCTTGACGTCACCGAGGCCTCGTGGCCCCTGGACCCACGACAGCAGCGGGTCGCCGGCCGCGATGCCGGAGATCGTCACGCTGCCCGACAGGTCGAGGTCGGTGAGTCTGCGGACCAGGGCCAGACGCGCCGCTGGGCCGCCGAACAGTCCGTGGACGGTGACCTCGGCAGCCGGACGCGAGTTGGGCCACTTGTGCTTGCGCCGGAACACGGCGTACCCGATGTCGCGTCCGTCGCGCACCGCGAGCATGACGCGCCCGGGCTCGCCCTCGCGACGCTCCTCGTCGTTGACGTAGCTGAGGTCCTGGTAGAACTCCGGGGCCCCGACGATGGTGCCGACGTTGGTCTCCAGCATGTCGAGGTCGACCCGGCGGCGTCGCTCGGCCATGCCGTCGTCGTCGACGGTGGCCAGCCGCGTCGTGATCGCCGCGGCCTCGTCCTCGAGGTGAGGCGCGGTGAACGTCGTGCCGCGCCCGGCCTCGACGGTCAGCTCCCACGACGCCAGCCCGTATCCCTGCCGCCCGTAGATGCCGGCCTCGCTGGCGTGCAGCACCGAAAGGTGGACGCCTTCACTTCGCGTCTGCTCGAAGTGATGTCGCATCATCGCGCTGAGCACGCCGCGCCGTCGTTGGTCGGGATGCACCCCGACCCAGGTCAGGCCGGCCACCGGCACGGCTCGTCCGGCTCCCCGGCCGTCGGGGACCGAGAGCTGCATCGGCCGCACCCCGTAGATGCCCGGGTACGTCGTGGGGTCGGACTCGCCCTCGCCGACCACCGCCGCGAAGCGCTGGTCCTCCGGAACCGAGCGCGTCTGGAACTCCGGCGTCTCGGGTCCGAGCGTGTCGAACCACACGAGCTTGTCCGACGCGAGGTACTTCGCGACGTCGGTCGCGCGCTCCACGCGGATCTCGGGTCGGCGTACGTCGTCGGCCATCCGTCTAGGTAAGCCGGAGCATCCCCGGCCTGTCCACCTGGTTTGCTCGGGCGAGGACCTGGGAAACTGGCGCTATGCGCGTCCACCTGGGCACCGACCATGCCGGCCTCGACCTCAAGCAGCACCTCATCGACCACCTGCGGGAGCAGGGCCACGAGCCGGTGGACCACGGGGCGTTCGTCTTCAACGCGACCGACGACTACCCGGTCTTCTGCATGGCCGCGGCCGCGGCCGTCGTGGCCGACCCCGGCAGCCTGGGCGTCGTGATCGGCGGGTCGGGCAACGGCGAGCAGATCGCGGCCAACAAGGTGCCTGGCATCCGCGCCGCCCTGGTGTGGAACGAGGAGACCGCCACGCTGGCGCGCCAGCACAACGACGCCAACGTCATCTCGGTCGGCGGCCGGATGCACACGATCGAGGAGATGACCCACTTCGTCGACGTGTTCCTCGCCACCGCGTTCACCGGCGAGGAGCGGCACGTCCGGCGCATCGCGATGCTGACCGACTACGAGCAGACCGGCGACCTGCCCGAGGAAGGCCGTGCCTGAGGGTCACACCCTGCACCGGCTCGCCACGGCGCTCACCGACGCGTTCGCAGGACGACCGGTGCGGGTCAGCAGCCCCCAGGGTCGCTTCGCGACCGAGGCCGCCCAGCTCGACGGGTCGGTCCTGGTCGTCGCCGAGTCCGCGGGAAAGCACCTGTTCGTCGACTTCGACGCCGACCGGGTCGTCCACGTCCACCTCGGACTGATCGGCAGCTTCGACGTCCACACGGAGGTTCCCGAGGTGCCGGCGCCGGTGGGGCAGGTGCGGCTCCGTCTGGTCGCCGCCGGTGACCACCCGGCGTACGCCGACCTGCGCGGCGCGACGCAGTGCGACCTGGTCACCTCGGCCCGCCGTGAGGAGATCGTGGCCAAGCTCGGACCCGACCCGCTCCGCCCCGACGCCGACCCCGGTCGTGCCTGGGGGCGGATCAGCCGGAGCCCGCGAGCGATCGGCGACCTGCTGATGGACCAGGCGGTGCTCGCCGGGGTCGGCAACGTCTACCGCGCCGAGGTGCTGTTCCGGCACCGGATCCACCCGCTCCGGCCCGGCCGCACCCTGCGCTCGGGCCAGTGGCAGTCGATGTGGTCGGACCTCGTGGAGCTCATGGCCGAGGGGGTCCGCACCGGCCGTATCGACACGGTTCGTCCCGAGCACACGCCGGAGGCGATGGGACGCGCGCCGCGGGTGGACGACCACGGTGGTGAGGTCTACGTCTACCGGCGCACGGGGCAGCCGTGCCTCGTGTGTGGGACGACGATCCGGACCGCTGTGCTCGTGGGGCGCAACCTCTTCTGGTGCCCCCAATGCCAGCGCAAGTTCCGGTCCCGGGCTCTACAGTGAACCCCTCACCGCAGGACAGGCCCACCACGATGACTCCATCCGCCAGGCAGCGTCCCGCCGCCGGCCGGGCCCGAACCGGCCTCGTCCGGCGAGTGTCGACGTTCCTCGACGGGTCCCATCCGGACCGGCTGGTCTTCGCGTCGCTGTTCCTCTTCGCGACCCTGGTCGGGGTCGCGATGCAGCTCTTCCCCGATCTGGTGTCGACGCCGACGATCGTCCTGCCGCTGGTGATGGGTGGACTGTTCCTCGGTCCGCGCCCGCTGCCGTGGTTCGTGATCTACAACCTCGCACTGCTCACCCTGGCGCTGCCGAAGGTGCCCAACTTCAGCAGCCGGTCGGTGTTCACCACCGTCGTGATCTTCGTGCTCGCCTTCATCGTGATGCTGACGTCCTTCCGCCGCAGCCGGCTGGGGATCGCGGGCAGCCTGGGGGAGTCGATGCTGGCCGACCTGAGCGACCGCATCCAGGGCCAGGGGGTGCTCCCTGCGCTGCCGGCGCCGTGGCATGCCGAGTCGGTGATCCGGTCGGCGGGAGGCACCCGCTTCGCGGGTGACTTCTTCGTGGTGGGGGACGTCGAGTCCGGTCGCCTGGACGTGTCGGTCGTCGACGTGTCCGGGAAGGGTGACCGGGCCGGGGCCCGCGCCCTGCTCCTGGCCGGTGCGATGGGCGGTCTGGTCACCGCGCTGGAGCCGCGCGCGTTCCTGCCCGCGGCCAACGCCTACCTGATCAACCATCCGTGGCAGGACGGATTCGCGACCGCCGTCCATCTCAGCGTCGACCTGCGCACGGGGGCGTTCCGCGTCTGGACCGCAGGGCCACCCGCCCGCGCTGCACTGGCGGGCAGGGGCCGGGCGCTGGTCGCCGCTGGAGTCCGAGGGCCCGATGCTCGGGCTGATCCCGGACGCCGACTTCCACGAGGCGAGCGGCCTGCTCCGGTCCGGTGACGCGCTGATGATGTACACCGACGGCATGGTCGAGACGCGCACGACCGACATCGGGATCGGGATCGACCGGCTGATCGGCCAGGCCGACCGGCGGCTGCGCGGCTCCTTCACCGGCGGCGCCAAGACGCTCGTCGACGCGGTGGGCGGGCGCTCGGACGACCGCGCGCTTCTGCTCGTATGGCGCGACTGAGCGGATTCCGAGCCGATTGAAGAGGTTCGCGAGGGGTGTGCAACCATGACCTCGCCCGTCACGCGGACGTAGCTCAATGGTAGAGCCTCAGTCTTCCAAACTGATGACGCGGGTTCGATTCCCGTCGTCCGCTCGCAGTCAGACCGGGGCGTAGCGTAGTGGCTAGCGCGCCTGCTTTGGGAGCAGGAGACCGCAGGTTCGAGTCCTGTCGCCCCGACCGGAAGCCGTGTTATCCGGACGTGAAGAGCGTCTTCGGACAGACTTGACGTGTGAGGCCACAGCGACTCCTGGTGTTCGACATCGTGATGGCGGTCGCGGCCGCCGTCGCGATCGCCGACGGGTTCTGGGTCTGGCACGTCGACGGGCCGCCGGAATGGCAGCCGGTCTCGGTGCTCGGCCTGATGTGCATCCCGTTGCTCACCCGCTACAGCATCACGGTCTCCCGGGACGCCGAGGCCAACGTGATCGGGCTGGTGGCGGCCGTGCTGTTCGCGAGCTCGTTCACGGGGCAGGGCCACATCTTCCCGCTGTGGGCCGTGCTCGTCATCGCCAGCTCACTGGTGTTCAAGGGCGGGGTCTCCCAGGGACTGCCCCGGGCCACCGACGACGTCGTGGCGGGGTGGGCACTGGTCCTCGTCGCGCCCCACGTCGACTTCGGCCTCCGGCCCTTCGACCGGACCTTCGTGGGCCTGCTGACGTTCGTGATCGTGGTCGCCGCGGTCTTCTGGGTACGCCGTCGCCTGCGCGGGGAAGCGGAGCCGAGCCGGTCCCTGGACACCAGAGCCACTGTGCTGGCCCTGTTCGGGCTGTACCTCGCCTCGGTCTTCATCGCCGCGCTGCGGCGTACCTACACCGAGCCCAGCGGCACCTCCACCGCCGAGGTCGCCGTGATGGGGCTCGGGCTCGTCGTGGGCGCACTCGTGGGCTACTCCGTGAGCCAGAACCTCGTGCGCGGCGTCTCGGTGCTCTCCGAGGCGGCCACCGCCCTGCCCTGGCCGCCTGAGGAGATCGACTCCATGGCCACCCGGTTCGCTCAGGCGGCGATCCGCAGCGCCGACGCCGAGGTGCGAAGCGGCCCGGGCGCTCCGGGCACGCTCAGCGCCCCGGTCGACGGCGGGCGACACCTCGTACTCCGGCCGGTCGTCGGGCGATCGCCCGTACACCGCGTCCGAGCTGCGGCTGGCCGAGTCGGTCGCGTCGATGGCGACGGTGTCGCGCTCGGTGCATCAGCGCGAGGCGGGACTGCGGCTGCGCACGGTCACCGACGCGATGACCGGGCTGTGGAACTACTCGATGTTCGTCGAGCTCGCCGAGCGCGCGTTCGACCAGCGCGAGGAGGGCGAGACGCTCGCGCTGCTGTTCATGGACCTCGACCGCTTCAAGCAGCTCAACGAGGTGCTCGGTCACTTCGACGCCGACCAGGTGCTCTGCGAGATCGCACGTCGGCTCCAGGACACCGTGCCGGCCTCGGCCTCGGTCGCGCGGTTCGCCGGCGACGAGTTCGCCCTGCTCCTGCGCGGCGTCGACCCGGCGACGGTGGGAGCGACCGTGAAGGTCTCGTCGCTGCCGTGAGCGCACCCATCGCCGTGGGCGGACGACTGGTCACGGTCCACATCAGCGTCGGACTGGAGCTCAGCGGCTCGGACGACGACACCGTCGAGGAGCTCATGCGCGCCGCGGAGGAGAAGATGCGACGCGCCAAGCGGGCCGGTCGGGCGATGGCCGCCTCCCGCGACGAGCGCGACATGGTCGTGACGATGCTCGGGGAGGGCGCCACCGGCGTCGTCTTCCAGCCGATCCTCGACGCCGAGACCGGCGCCCTGTGGGGGTGCGAGGCGCTCCTGCGGGCGCGCGACCCGCGCCTGGGCGGGCTGTCCCCGCTGGCGCTCATCAGCTCGGCCGCCCGGCACCAGGCGCTCGACGAGCTCACGGGCAAGGTCGGGGTCGAGGCCCTGGAGGGCATGGAGGTGCTCGGGCGACGGGTCGATGGCCCGCTGCACCTGACCGTCAACCTCGAGTTCGAGCAGTTCCGGCTCGACAACCCCGTCTTCGAGCGGCTCATCCGCTCGCTCGGCGACCGCGACGTCCGGCTCGTGCTGGAGCTCTCCGAGCGCAGCTACGGCCGCTGGACGAGCCAGCACGTCCTCCTGGCCCAACGCCTCGCAGACCGCGGCATCGGCCTGGCCGTCGACGACTTCGGCGCCGGCTACGCGACGTTCAGCATGCTCAACAAGTGGAGCTGGGACGTCGTCAAGCTCGACCGCTCGCTCATCATCGGCGAGGACGAGCAGTCACGCGTGCTGTTCGCCAACGCCGTGCGCACGCTGCGCGACTACGGGATGACCACCGTGGCCGAGGGCATCGAGACGCCGGAGCAGCTGGCGGCGGCGCGGGATGCGGGCGTCAGCCTGATCCAGGGTCACCTCGTCAGCGAGCCGGTCGGGATGACGGAGCTCCTCTCCAGAGTCGGCGCCGACGGGGCGGCGCTGGCCTCCTCGCTCGGTTAGGCCGCGTTCCACCCGGTGCCCTACGCTGGGAAGTCGCCCAGCATGGAGGAGAAACACCAGTGAAGAGCGCCGTCGAGACCTTGGGCCCGACCCGGGCCAAGCTCACCGTCGAGGTGCCCTTCGAGGAGCTCAAGCCGAGCCTCGACAAGGCCTACCGGAACATCGCGCAGCAGATCAACGTGCCGGGCTTCCGACGCGGCAAGGTGCCGCCGATGGTCATCGACCGTCAGGTGGGCCGGGGCGCCGTCCTTCAGGAGGCGATCAACGAGGTCGTCCCGCAGAAGTACGTCGAGGCCCTGCAGTCCCACGACCTCCAGCCGCTGGCCCAGCCCGAGGTCGAGGTCACCCGGATCGACGACAACGAGGCGATCGAGTTCACCGCCGAGGTCGACGTACGTCCTGACATCACGGTCCCGGACTGGCACGGGCTGACCGCCGAGGTCGACGACCTCGAGGTGACCGACGAGGACGTCGACGCCCAGGTGGACGCGCTGCGAGAGCGGTTCGGGACCCTCGTGGACGTCGAGCGACCCGCCACCGACGGCGACTTCGTCACCATCGACCTCGTCGCGACCCGCGACGGTGAGCCCGTCGAGGGCGCCGAGGTCACCGGCATGTCCTACCGCGTCGGGCGCGGGGGCATGCTCGACGGCCTGGACGAGGCGCTCGACGGGATGGCCGCCGGCGACGACAAGACCTTCGGCTCGCAGCTCGTCGGCGGCGACCTGGTCGGCGAGGACGTCCAGGTCCAGGTGCGCGTCACCAAGGTCCAGGAGCAGGAGCTGCCGGAGCTCGACGACGAGTTCGCCCAGCTGGCCTCGGAGTTCGACACCGCCGACGAGCTCGGTGCCGACATCCGCACCCGACTCGCCAACGGCAAGCGCCTCGAGCAGGCAGCCGCGGCGCGCGACGCGGTCCTGGAGAAGCTCCTCGACCAGGTCGAGGTCCCCCTGCCCGAGGGCGTCGTGGCCGACGAGCTGACCGAGCGCCGAGGCGGGATCGAGCAGCAGCTCGTGTACGCCGGGATGACCCTCGAGCGGTACCTCGAGGACGAGGGTCAGACCCAGGAGGAGTTCGAAGCCGACCTCGAGCGCCGGGTCCGCGACGCCGTGGCCGCGCAGTTCGTGCTGGACAAGGTCGCCGACGAGCTCCAGCTCGGAGTCGACCAGGCGGAGCTGAGCGAGCACATGGTGCGTCGCGCCCAGCAGTCCGGCCAGGACCCGCAGGAGTTCGCCAACCACATGTTCGAGCACAACCACATCCCGGAGCTGGTCGCCGAGATCCGCCGGGGGAAGGCGCTGGCGCAGATCGTCGAGAGCGCCACGGTGACCGACGGGTCCGGGAACGTCGTCGACCTGAAGAACCTCCGCCCCGACGGCACCATCGGGGACCCTCAGTCGGACGAGCAGGCAACCGACCAGGCGACCGACCAGCACGCCGGCGAGCAGACGGGCGACGAGACGGTCGAGGAGCCCGTCGAGGCCTGAGTCCGCTCTGCGCGAACAGGCCCCGTTCCAGCGTGGATGGGGCCCTCGATCCGGCTAGGGTCGCTGACGTGAACGACATGAACGGCGGCTCCGCGGGCTACGGCCTCGACGACCACATCTACCAGCGCCTGCTCCGGGAGCGCATCATCTTCCTCGGCTCCGAGGTGCGCGACCAGAACGCGAACGCGATCTGCGCGCAGCTGCTGCTGCTCTCGGCAGAGGACCGCGACGCCGACATCTTCTTGCACATCAACAGTCCGGGCGGCTCGGTCGACGCCGGCATGGCGATCTACGACACCATGCACTACATCCCCAACGACGTCGCGACCGTGGGCATGGGCCTGGCCGCGTCGATGGGGCAGTTCCTGCTCTGCGCCGGCGCCAAGGGCAAGCGCTACGCCCTGCCCCACGCGCGGATCATGATGCACCAGCCCAGTGGTGGCATCGGCGGCTCCGCCTCCGACATCAAGATCCAGGCTGAGCAGAGCCTGCTGCTGAAGAAGCAGCTGACCGAGCTGCAGGCGCAGCACACCGGCCAGTCGATCGAGCAGATCGAGCTCGACTCCGACCGCGACCGCTGGTTCACGCCGACCCAGGCGATGGAGTACGGCTTCATCGACAAGGTGATCACCAGCGCCAGCGAGGCCGCCGACCAGGGCCAGCCGGCCCGGAACGAGGACTGGAGATGAACTACTACATCCCGCAGTGGGAGGAGCGGACGTCCTACGGCTTCCGCCGGATCGACCCCTACGGCAAGCTCTTCGAGGACCGGATCATCTTCCTCGGCACGCCGATCTCCGACGACGTGGCGAACGCCGTGATGGCGCAGCTGCTCTGTCTCGAGTCGATGAACCCCGACCAGGACGTGCAGATCTACATCAACAGTCCCGGTGGCTCCTTCACCGCGCTGACGGCGATCTACGACACGATGAAGTTCATCAAGCCCGACGTGCAGACCGTGTGCCTCGGCCAGGCTGCGTCGGCCGCTGCGGTGCTGCTGGCCGCAGGGACGCCGGGCAAGCGCCTGGCGCTGCCGAACAGCCGGATCCTGATCCACCAGCCCTACACCGAGGGCACCGGCGGCCAGATCTCCGACCTGGAGATCCAGGCCAACGAGATCATCCGGATGCGCGGGCTGCTCGAGAAGATGATCGCCGACGCCTCGGGCAAGGACCAGGACGAGGTCAGCCGCGACATCGAGCGAGACAAGATCCTGACTGCGGAGCAGGCGGTCGAGTACGGCCTGATCGACGCCGTGCTCAGCTCCCCGAGCCGGCGTTCCCGCACTCGCCTGACGACCCCCCGGCGCGTCGGCTCCCACCGGGCCGCCCGCCGAGCAAAGATCGCGCGTGGGGTCATGTCAAGGAGGCCCGGAGGCGGTAACGTCGAAGGACCTCACCCGACACAGGACCCAGGCACAGACCGACACAGCACCTGACACACAGCAGAGGCCAGCACCGGCGACACGCCGGCCGAACCGGAGGATGACTGCCCGTGGCACGTATCGGTGACGGAGGCGACCTGCTGAAGTGCTCGTTCTGCGGAAAGAGCCAGAAGCAGGTCAAGAAGCTCATCGCAGGTCCCGGCGTCTACATCTGCGACGAGTGCATCGACCTGTGCAACGAGATCATCGAGGAGGAGCTGGCCGAGGGCTCGGAGGTCAGCCTCGACGAGCTGCCCAAGCCCCGCGAGATCTTCGAGTTCCTCAACTCCTACGTCATCGGCCAGGAGCGGGCCAAGAAGACGCTCGCGGTCGCGGTCTACAACCACTACAAGCGCGTCCAGGCGGGCCTCCAGCCGACCACGGCCAAGCACGCCAAGGACGAGGCCGTCGAGGTGGCCAAGTCCAACATCTTGGTGATCGGGCCCACCGGCTGTGGCAAGACCTACCTCGCGCAGACGCTCGCCCGGATGCTCAACGTGCCGTTCGCGATCGCAGACGCGACCGCGCTGACGGAGGCGGGCTACGTCGGCGAGGACGTCGAGAACATCCTGCTCAAGCTGATCCAGGCCGCCGACTACGACGTGAAGAAGGCCGAGACCGGGATCATCTACATCGACGAGATCGACAAGGTCGCCCGCAAGGCGGAGAACCCGTCGATCACCCGCGACGTCTCCGGTGAGGGCGTCCAGCAGGCGCTGCTGAAGATCATCGAGGGGACCACCGCCTCGGTGCCGCCGCAGGGCGGTCGCAAGCACCCGCACCAGGAGTTCATCCAGATCGACACGACCAACATCCTGTTCGTCGTGGGGGGTGCCTTCGCCGGGCTCGAGCACATCATCGAGCAGCGGGTCGGCAAGAAGACGCTGGGCTTCACCGCGGAGGTCAAGGGCGCCGAGGAGCGCGACGCCGACGACCTGCTCGCCCAGGTCCGGCCGGAGGACCTCACGAAGTTCGGTCTGATCCCGGAGTTCATCGGCCGCCTGCCGATGATCGCCACCGTCAACAAGCTCGACGTCGAGGCGCTGATGGAGATCCTCACGGTCCCGCGCAACGCCTTCGTCAAGCAGTACCAGAAGCTCTTCGAGCTCGACGACGTCCTGCTGGAGTTCACCCCCGACGCCATCCGCGCGGTCGCGACCAGGGCGCTCGAACGGGGCACCGGTGCCCGCGGGGCCCGCGCGATCCTCGAGGAGGTCCTCCTCCACGTGATGTACGACGTGCCCTCGCGCGACGACATCGGCAAGGTGATCGTCAGCGCCGAGGTCGTCACGGACGACGTGGCGCCCACCCTCGTGCCGCGTGAGTCCGAGGCCAAGAAGAAGAAGTCCGCCTGAGACCCCTGGCCCGCGTGGCCGGTGGGAGTGCCGGGTCTAGTCCTTCCTGATCATTTCGCGCGTTTTGGCACGCGCCGACTCGCCGTGAGCCCTCTCAGAACGGGACACTGAGCCCGATCATCACAGGTCCTTGAGGGGGGACGGAGTTCGGTGAGCGCTGATCGTAGGGGGCCGTTGGCGGCGTTCGTCGTCATCGCCATCATCGCAGCGGTGCTGCTGGTGACGTCCGTGCGCAGCCAGGCAGCCCCCGAGCGCCCGCGCAGCGGGCCGGTGCGGGTGGTCAGGCCTCCGGCGCGACCGTTGCCCTGACCGACAGCTCGCCGTCCTCGGTCGCGACGTAGGTGGGCGTGGCGGTGATCCGGCCGGCGCGCACCAGGTCGTCCTGCGCCAGCCGGACGGCGTCCAGCGCACGCTGCGGCCCGCTGAACTCGACGGCCGACAGCTCGTGGCGCATCGACACCTTCGCCTGTGACTTCGCGCCGCGGAGGCCGACCAGCGCGGAAGCGGCCGCGTCCAGGGCCTCCGTGTCGCCCTCGATCCCAGCGAGCTCGGAGGTGACCGGCCACGACGACCGGTGGATCGAGCCCGACTGCCACCAGGACCAGACCTCCTCGGTGACATAGGGGACGAACGGCGCGAGCAGCCGGAGCTGCACGTGCAGCGCGAGCACCAGGGTCGCGCGCGCGGACTCCGTGGCCGGACCTCCGGCCTCGTCGTAGGCGCGCTCCTTGACCAGCTCGAGGTAGTCGTCGCAGAACTCCCAGAAGAACTTCTGCGCCGCCTCCAGGGCGGTGGTGTAGTCGTAGGCGTCGAACGCCGTCGTCGCCCGGTCGACCACATCGGTCAACCGCACGAGGAGCGCCCGGTCGACCGGCTCGGTGACGGCCCCGAGATCGGGCGAGGTGGCGCCGACGTTCCCCAGGACGAACTTCGACGCGTTCAGGATCTTCATCGCCAGCCGGCGGCCGTCCTTGAGCGGGTGCTCGTCGAACGCGCTGTCGAGCCCGGGTCGCAACGACGCGGCCCGCCAGCGGATCGCGTCGCTGCCGTACTGGCCGAGGAGCGCGGCCGGGGTCGAGACGCTGCCCCGCGACTTGCTCATCTTCTTTCGGTCGGGATCCAGCACGAAGCCGGAGATCATGGCGTGCGACCACGGGACCGTGCCGTCCTCGAAGTGGGCGCGCACGACGCGCGAGAAGAGCCAGGTCCGGATGATGTCGTGGGCCTGCGTGCACAGGTCCATCGGGTAGACGCGGGACCACAGGTCGGGATCGCGCTCCCACCCGCCGGCGATCTGCGGGGTCAGCGAGGACGTGGCCCAGGTGTCCATCACGTCGGGATCGCCCACGAAGCCGCCGGGTTGCCCGCGCTGCGACTCGTCGTACCCGGGCGGGACGTCCTGCGACGGGTCGATCGGCAGGGAGTCCTCCGACGCCGCGATGAGCCGGTCGTGAAGAGGCTGGCCCTCGTCGTCCAGCGGGTACCACACCGGGAAGGGGACGCCGAAGTAGCGCTGCCGACTGATCAGCCAGTCGCCGTTCAGCCCCTCCACCCAGTTGGTGTAGCGGTGGTGCATGTACGCCGGCGTCCACGAGATCTCGTCGCCGCGCGCCACGAGCGCGGCGCGGAGGTCCTCGTCGCGGCCGCCGTTGCGGATGTACCACTGCAGCGTCGAGACGATCTCGAGCGGCTTGTCGCCCTTCTCGAAGAAGTTCGTCATCCGCTGCGTCGGCTTCGGCTCTCCCTCGAGGTCGCCTGCCGACCGCAGCAGCTCGACCATCGCCTCCCGCGCGGAGAACGTCGTCTTGCCCGCCAGCTCGGCGTACGCCGTCGCCGCGCTCTCGCCGGCGAGCCACTCGGGCGTGTCCCGCGAGAGCCGTCCGTCGCGCTGGATCACGGTGCGCACCGGCAGCTGGAGCTCGCGCCACCACTGCACGTCGGTGAGGTCGCCGAAGGTGCAGCACATCGCGATGCCGGCACCCTTGTCGGGCTCGGCGGCCGGGTGGGCCAGCACCGGGATCTCGACGCCGAACACCGGGCTGGTCACGGTCGTGCCGAACAGCGACTGGTAGCGCTCGTCGTCCGGATGGGCGATCAGAGCGACGACCGCCGGGATCAGCTCGGGCCGTGTCGTCTCGATGTGGACCGGTGCCTGCGGGCCGTGGAACGCGACGCGGTAGTAGTGGCCGGCGTACTCACGGGCCTCCAGCTCGGCCTGGGCGACGGCGGTCTGGAAGGTGACGTCCCACAGCGTGGGGGAGTCCTGCTGGTAGGCCTCGCCGCGCGCGAGGTTGCGCAGGAACGCGCGCTGCGAGGTGATCCGGCAGTCCTCGCCGATGGTGCGGTAGAGATAGGACCAGTCGACCGAGAGGCCCACCTGGCGGAAGAGCTCCTCGAAGGCCACCTCGTCGTCCGCGGTCAGTCGCTCGCACAGCTCGATGAAGTTGCGCCGACCGATCGGCACCTGGCGCTTGGCGTCGGGCTTCTCCGGAGGCGTGAAGTCGGCGTCGTAGGGCACGCTCGGGTCGCACCGGACGCCGTAGAAGTTCTGCACCCGGCGCTCGGTGGGCAGGCCGTTGTCGTCCCACCCGATCGGGTAGAAGACCTCCTTGCCGCGCATCCGCTGGTAGCGCGCCACGACGTCCTTCTGCGTGTAGGAGCACACGCTCCCGAAGTGCAGCGTCCCGCTCACCGTAGGAGGCGGCGTGTCGATGGAGTAGACCTCGGCGCGCTCCTTGGTGCGGTCGAAGGCGTAGGTCTGGTCGGCCTCCCACTGCTTGGACCACTTGTCCTCGAGACCCTCCAGTGCCGGCTTGTCCGGTACGACGACGGCCGGCTGCTGCGGCGTCGTCGTGGACAGGTGCGGCGTGGATTGGGTCATGTGTGAATTCTAGGGAGCCCCCCGCTCAGGCCGAAAACCGGTTTGCCTCCCCTTCACCGTGCGCCCAGCGATGGTTGAGGAGGGCGCGGTCTTCGGTGGCGAGGAGGGCGGGGTCTTCGGTGGTTGAGGGGTCGTGGTCTTCGGTGGTTGAGGAAGGCGCGCTAGCGCCTGTCTCGAAACCACCCCAGCACGAATCGTGACCTGGGGTCTGTGGATGAGCGGCGATGGTTGTCGGTGGTCTCTGGTTGCATACTCGTATGGGCATCTCGGGAACCACAGAGCGAGCGGCGGTCGACGCTGCGGCGTCGGATCGGCCGGAGTTGCCGGACTCCGCGGCTGGGGTCCTGACCGCGGCCCGGGCTGAGCGTCGTGCTGCGGATGCTGCGGAGGTCCGGCTGTTGGAGCTGGCGGTGCAGTGGGTCCTGATCCACCCCGTGGACACCATCCACGCCTACGGCGAGGCCGCGACCCACTACGTCGGCGGGACCGACACCGAGCTGTCGATCGCGGGTGACGGTGCCCCGCAGATGGCGGAGTTCGCGGTCGCGGAGTTCGCCGCCGCGGTCGGCCTGGCCACCGAGGCCGGCAAGCGGCTGTTGGGTGAGGCCGTGGAGCTGGCCTACCGCCTCCCCCGGCTGTGGGCGCTGGTCCGGTCCGGGCGGGTCCAGGCGTGGAAGGCCCGCCGCGTCGCCGCCGCCACGATCTGCCTGTCCGAGGCTGGTGCGGCGTTCGTGGACCGCCAGGTCGCCGGCCCCGACGGCCGCGCCGGGAAGGTCGGCCCCACCGTGCTGGAACGGCTGGTGTCCGAGGCGATCGCCCGGCACATGCCCGACGAGCTCCAGCGCCGAGCCGACGCGTCGTGGGACAAGCGGCACGTCACGGTGCATCACCAGCAGGTCTCCTACACCGGGACCATGCACCTAGACGCCGACCTCGACATCGCCGACGCCCTCGACCTCGACGCCGCCCTCGCCGCCGGCGCCGCCGCCCGGCTCGCGCTGGGGTCCACCGAGTCACTCGACGTCCGCCGCGCCCAGGCCATCGGCGACCTCGCCCGCGGCCAGATCACCCTCGACCAGCTCCCCGTTCCCAACCCAGCCGGCACCTCCGACCAGAAGGCCGCCCTGCCAGCCGTGCCGGTGGTCTCGGTGGTGCCGGTGCCGCCACGGCAGGTGGTCCTCTACGCCCACCTCACCGACCACGCCCTGGCAGGTCTGGACCCGGTCGGGCGCCTCGAACACGGCAACACCCTGGTCACTGTCGACCAGATCCGCTCCTGGTGCGCCAGCCCCGACACCACCCGGATCACCGTCAAACCCGTCATCGACCCCGACCAATGCCACGCCCTCGAACCCGACCCCGCGACCGGCACCGACTCCGGTCGCGTCCCCGACCGGATCGCCGAGGTCATCGCGATCCGCGACGGCACCTGCGTGTTCCCCTGGTGCACCCGCCCCGCCCGAACCTGCGACTGCGACCACATCAACCCCCACCACCCAGATAGAGGAGGCGGCGGGGGCGGACCGACCTGCACCTGCAACCTCGCCCCAGGCTGCCGCCGCCACCACCGACTCAAAACCCACACACCCTGGACCTACGTGATGCTCGACCCCGGCACCTACCTGTGGACCAGCCCCCACGGCTACCAGTACCTCCGCGACCCCACCGGCACCCACGACATCACCCGCGCCACCACCCCCGAACCCTGAGCATCCCTGCGGAATGGGTTCGAGACGGGCCCCAGAGGGCCCTCCTCAACCACCGATCACGAACACCGGTGGTTGAGGAAGGCGCCCTGGCGCCTGTCTCGAAACCACCCAACCCGAACTGTGCGGTACGCAGGTGTCAGCAGGTGGCACCTGCGTACCGCACTCGTGCTCTAGGGGGAGGGCGAGGCGGTGACGGTGACCGTGGCGGTCTCGGTGGCGGTCTCGGTCGCCGTCACCGAGGCGGTGACGGTCGCGGTGGTCGTCGCCGTCTCCGTGGCCGTCGACCGGGGCGGCCTCGAGCTCGTCCCGTGCTGAGGGGTGGAGGAGTCGTTGTTGTTCGCGATGACGACGCCCGCCGTAGCGCCGACGACCAGGCCCACCAGCACGCCCACGAGCGCGGCTACCCACCCGTAGCTGCTGCTGCTTTTCGGTTCGCGCGGCGCGGACGCCGTGGGGGTGGTCGTCGTCGACCGAGCCGCGGGCTGCTCGGCGCGGGGGAGAACGGCGGTTTCCTCGGGCGAGGCTGAGCCCGCCGGAATCGGCTGGCGGTGATCGGTCCAGGCATGCCCGTCCCAGTAGCGCTCGTGCTCCCGGTCGTCCGGGTCGGGATACCACCCGGCCGGAGGACTGTCTCCCGCTGTCGGCGTCATGCGCGGCACGCTACTCCGGGACGGTCGGCGAGGTCGGTCACGAACGCCTTCGTACCTGGCTGAGGTAGCCGAACGCCACCATCCGGTCGTCGGTGTGGAACAGCTCCGAGCAGGTGGTCAGCGTGATCACCCGGCGTCCGTCGGACGCCGCGGGTCCGACGCCGCCGTCCGGGTTCACCGGGAACGGCTGGATGACCCAGTCGGCGGTGAAGGGGACGACGAGGTGGTCGGGGTCGGTGTCGAGCACGTAGGTGTAGATGGCCGTGCGAGTCTCGACGACGACCGTGTCGCCCGGCCGCAGCTCCGGCATGTTCCGCAGCGGCTCGCCGTGGGTCACTCGGTGCCCGGCCAGGGCGTAGTTGCCCACCTGTCCTGGCCCCGCCGTGCCGGTGAAGTGTCCGAGCCCCTGGCCGAGCACGTCGGACGAGGTGCCCTCGAGCACCGGCATCACGTAGTCGCTGCCGAAGCGCGGGATCCGGACGAGTGCGGACGCCTGCCCCGGGACCACGTCGCCCTTCTCCGGGATCGGCCCCTGGCCGTGGGCCCACTGCGCTCGGAGCGCGCTGACCTGGTGCTCTTGGTGGTGCCGCGAGACGACGTTGGTGCCGACGTACTCCCAGGCGACGTACCCGAGCAGCACCAGACCGAGGGTGGCGATGGTCAGGCCGGTCCAGAGCAGCCCGCGACGCCAGGTCAGTGCCGGCCCTTGCGACGTACGCCGGTGAGCGCGACCAGGGCGGTCCCGGCCAGCAGCATGCCTCCGCCGAGCAGTACCTCGCGTCGCCCGACGTCGGAGCCGGTGTTCGGCAGGTCCCCGCTCGGACCCGTCGGAGAAGAGGTCGGACCCTGCGTCGGACCCTGGGTCGGTGCGCTGGTCGGGCTCGTGCTGGGACCGGACGTCGGTGACGCGGTGATCACGAAGTCCTGGCCGGAGCGGATCTCGCCCGCGTCGGTGATCGTCACCGTGTGCTCCGCGGGCGCCACGCCGTCGAAGCCGTCGGGAACGACGACGCGGATCCGGTAGGTCCCCGGTGGCAGGTCGCCGAGGAAGTAGTTGCCGTCGGCGTCGGTCGTGACCGTCTGCTCGCCGTCGGGTCCGGTGATCCGGATCTCGACGCCGCGGTGCCCCGCTCCCGACGAGGTGTCGAGGTGCACGGTGCCGGCGACCGCGCCCGGCTTGGAGAGCGCGAAGTCCTGGTTGTCGAGGTCGTCGGCCGCCACGACGACGTCGGTCAGGGGCGGTTCGGGGGAGTAGCCCGTGGGCGTCTCGATGGAGATGTCGTACGTGCCCGGGGGGACCCGCTCGAAGGTGTACCCGCCGTCGCCGTCGGTCACCGTCGACTCCGGTGTCCCACCGCCGCTCGGCGTCAGGACGACGGTCACGCCGCCGACGCCGCCCCCGCCGTCGGTCACGTGGCCCGACACGTCGGCGTTCGCGGTCAGGTCGAAGTCCTGACCCGTCACTGCCGTGGTGCCGATGTCGAACGGCGCGCGCTGGTCGTCGCCGTGATAGCCGGGCGGGACGTCGATCGTGACGAAGTAGCCGTCACCCTCGGCGTTGTCGTCGAACAGGTAGGTGCCGTCGGGCTCGGTGGTCGTGGTCTTGGTGCCGCCACCCGGCGCGTGGAGGGTGACCGTCACGCCGGCGAGCGGGTCCGTGCCGTTGCTGGTGACCCGACCGGACACCGGCTGCGGGAGGATCCGGCGCACCGTGAAGTCGGCCGTCGCGTCGTCGGCGGCCGTGCTCACCGTGTCGGACACGTTCCCCACGACGGCGCAGTCAGCCGGGTCGACGCTGACGACGTAGCCCGGCTGGGTGGCGTACTGACCGAACGAGTAGGCGCCTGCGCTGTCCGGATGGGTGGTCGCGAGCGGCTCGCCGTAGGGGCTGACCAGACGCACGGTGACGTCCTGGAGCGGGCAGGATCCACCCCCGGTCGAGACGTCGCTGACGGTCCCGCTGATCGTCCGGGCCACGCTGGCGAACCACGTCTGGTAGACCGGGAAGCCCGCGCGTCGGGTGAACACGAAGGTCAGGCTCGACAGCGAGACGGTCGGCTCGAACCAGCCGGTCGCCCCGACGGTGTCGCTCGCGGTCGGGTTGCCGGTGAGGGTCTGGGTGCCGGGGTTCCAGGTCGGGACGTCGCCGACGCTGGTCGAGCACGCGCCGGGGCGGGGGCTGGAGTCGCACAGGTTGAAGGCCTGCACGAAGCCCAGCTCGCTCGCGCCGACCTCGTTCCCGTCGGCGTCCTTGGCGGTGACCTTCACCTGGTCCGCGTCGATGTCGCCGAGCACGAACGCCCAGCCCGTCGGCGGCGTCGGGTCGGCGAAGGTGTACGTCGTGGTGGACGGCGTCGTGGCGGTATCGGCCAGGGGCCGCAGGTTCAGGTAGGGCTGGTCGCGGCTGGAGCCGTACTTCGCGCCCACCGGGGTCGTCGCGCCGAACCACATGGAGGCCCCGCTCTGCACGCCGACCGAGCCCGAGCGGGAGTCGGTGGCGACCGAGGCCGCCGGGAAGCCCTGAGCGGGGAGCTGCATGGACGTCGAGTAGCTGTTGGACGATCCGGTCAGCGGCTCCCAGGCCGCCCAGCCCGTGGTGCGCAGCGCCTGGGCAGGGGCGAGTCCCAGAGCGGCGAACGCCGAGCCGAGGGCGATCGCGACCAGGAGCGTCATGCGTCGCATGTGGGGGGCCTACCTGTCCGTTCCGAGCCGGAGACTCGATGGTGGCCGGTGACCGCCTGGGCTGTCCACCCTCGGGCGAGAACTCGGTGGCCCGGTGCGCGTCGCCCCTCTAGCGTCGGCGCATGGAGCTGCGCTTCTTCGACGACCCCGGTGAGTTCCTCGACGCGGCCGGCCCGGTGCTCGCCGAGCAGCCCGTGCTGAGCACGGTCGTCGCGAGCGTCGCGGGCCGCATCCGGGACCAGCGTGCGGCCCGGGTCGCGTGGCCCGAGGGCGTGCCCTGCTGGTTCGTGACGATCTCGGAGGCCGGCGACCTCGTGGGAGTGGCCATGCGCACGGCGCCGTTCGGCGACCACCCGGCGTACCTCATGCCGATGCCGGACGACGCAGCCCGCCTGCTCGCCCAGGCGCTGCTCGACCGTGGCGAGCCGGTCCTGAGCGCCAACGGCGCACTCCCGGGCGCGCGCGTGTTCTGCGAGCACATGGCCGCGGCGACCGGCAAGGGAGCGCGGGTCGCGCAGCACACGCGGCTCTTCGAGCTTGGCGAGCTGGTCGCGCCCCGACCCGCGTCCGGCAGCCTGCGTCCGGCCCGCCCGGACGAGAGGGAGCTCGTGGGCTCGTGGTACGCCGCGTTCATGGCCGATGCCGACGAGCAGGCCGGGCGCGAGCCGGGCGCCTCGGCCCACGAGTCGCCGTCGGACGAGGAGCTCGATCGCCGGATCGGCACCGGCCGGGTCTTCGTCTGGGTCGACCCCGACGACGTGCCGGTCAACGTGACCGCCGCGACCGAGCCGGCGTACGGCGTGGCCCGGATCGGCCCGGTGTACACCCCGAAGCACGAGCGCGGTCACGGCTACGGCAGCAACGCGGTGTACGCCGTGTCGGCCTGGCTGCGCGGGCGTGGCGAGCGGGCGTGCCTGTTCACCGACCAGGCCAACCCGACCTCGAACAAGATCTACGAGGCTCTCGGCTACGAGCGGCTCGTCGACATGGCGAACCTCCAGCTCGGCTAGTCACATATTTCACTCCTGCCCCGTGCGTCGCGCGATCGGAGGGCCGGTCTCTCCCTAACGTGGGCGCCAGCCCCGGCCTGGACGGCAGGGCGTCCGAGGGAGACCCATGCCGAGACCGACCGGGGACGACGCGCGCTACGTGCCCGCGCTCGACGGTATCCGCGCGCTCGCGGTGCTCGCCGTGCTGGGCTATCACCTGGCCCTGCCCGGGCTGGGCGGCGGGCTCCTCGGCGTGGGCGTCTTCTTCACCCTCAGCGGCTACCTGATCACCGGGATCCTGGTCGAGTCCTGGGAGGAGACGGGGTCCTTCCGGCTGCGGCGCTTCTGGCTGGCGCGGGCCCGACGACTCCTGCCCGCGCTGGTCCTGGTGCTCGCCACGGTGCTGACCGTGACCGCGCTGGCCGACCGGCGCGACCTCGCCGACCGGTGGGGCGACACCTGGTCGGCCGCGCTCTACGTCGCGAACTGGCACACGATCGTCCACGGGCAGTCCTACTTCGAGCGGTTCGCCGGCCCCGGACCCCTGGACCACCTCTGGTCGCTGTCGGTGGAGGAGCAGTTCTACGTCGTGTGGCCGCTGGTGCTCGTCGTGGCCATGCGGCTCCTGCGGCGCGGGCGGCGACCGGTGTTCCGGTTCACCGCCCTGCTCACGGTCGTCTCCTTCGCGCTCCTCGCGATGCTCGCCACCCCGGGCCTCGACAACACCCGCGCCTACGAGGGCACCGACACGCGCGCCGGCGGCATCCTGGTCGGGGCTCTCCTGGCCCTGGCCTGGCCCCGGCTGCAGCGCACGACCTGGCCGCGGCTGACGTCGTTCGCTCTCCAGCTGGGTGCGGTGGCCGGGCTGGGCGGCATCGGCTGGCTGGTCGCGCAGACCGACGACTACTCCCACGCGACCTACACCTACGGCCTGCTGCTCCTCTCCCTCGCGAGCGCGGCCCTGATCGCCGGCGCGGCCTGGCCGCGCAGCGTCGTGGGCCGACTGCTGGGGCTGGCGCCGCTGCGCTGGGTCGGGGAGCGGTCCTACGGCCTCTACCTGTGGCAGCTGCCGGTGATCGCGTCGGTCCCGGTGGCCACCGTCGCCGCGCACCGCTGGGTGTGGAGCGCGGGACTCACGGCCGTCACCGTCGTGCTCGCGGAGCTGTCCTGGCGGTGGGTCGAGGACCCCATCCGCAGGCTCGGCCTCCTGGCGGCGCTGCGGGAGGTACGCCGGCCCCACCTCACCGCGCTGCCGGTCCGAGCCGTCGCGCTCGCGGCCGTCGGGATCCTGGCGCTGGCCTCGGCGCGGCTCGCCGAGCGCGGCCCGACCTCGGACGACGACCCCGAGGCCCTGCTCAGCGCGCAGTCGTTCAGCTCCACGACGACGGTCACCGCGCCGGCCCGCCCGCGTCCCGCTCATCCCGGCTCGACCCACTCCCGCCGGGCGCACCACACCGCGCGGCACCACACCGGCAGGCACCACACCTCGCACCACAGCCAGCGGACCCACCACGTGGCGACCCACGGCCCCCAGACGTCGTGCCGCAGCGACGCCCACATCGGCGAGTCGACGTCCCTGGGCCTGGTCAGCCCGTCGTACCTGCCGAACCCGCGGACGCGGCTGCCCGCCCAGCTCGAGCGGGTCGGCGTCCGCACCGTGCGCACCAACATCCTGGGAGCCCGCTCGATCGTGGAGAGGTGGCACGACCAGCCGAACGCCCAGGATGCCGTCGAGGGCATCCGCGCCAGCGGGTACCACGGCTGCTGGACCATCGCCATGGGCACCAACGACGCGGCCAACCAGGCCGTGGGCGGGGTCTACACCTACGCCCAGCGCATCGACCTCCTCATGCACCGGATCGGCAACCAACCGGTGCTGTGGCTCACCGTGAAGTCGCTGCGCTCCTCCGGTCCGTACGCCGACGCCAACATGCAGCGTTTCGACGACGCCCTGCAGGCGGCGTGCGCGCGCTACCCCAACCTGAGGATCTACGACTGGCGCTCCGAGGTGCGCAGCTCGTGGTTCATCTCCGACGGCATCCACTTCACCAGCGCCGGGTACGCCGAGCGCGCGCGCCGCATCGCCGACGCGCTGGCCCTCGCGTTCCCGGCCCAGGGAGGCGCTTCCACGTCGTGCGTGGTCGGGTCGGGATTGTCCTGAGCCCAGCCCTAGACTCGGCGGCGAGATGACCGACGTACCCCAGGCCCGCCTCGCCCAGACGGCCGCCGAGGTCGAGGACGCCCTGCTGTCCCGCTGGCCGGAGACCCGCCTGGAGCCCTCGCTGGACCGGATCCGGGCCTTCTGCGAGCTCCTCGGCGACCCTCAGCACGCCTACCCGGTGATCCATCTGACCGGGACCAACGGCAAGACCTCGACCAGCCGGATGATCGACACCCTGCTCCGGGCCCACGACCTGCGCACGGGCCGCTTCACCAGTCCGCACCTGGAGCGCATCAACGAGCGCATCTGCGTCGACGGCGATCCGCTGACCGACGAGGAGCTGGTCCAGGCCTTCAACGACGTCGCGCCGTACACCCACCTGGTCGACGCGTCCCAACCCTTCCCGTTGAGCTTCTTCGAGACCGTGGTCGGGATGGCCTACGCGGCGTTCGCCGACGCCCCGGTCGACGTCGCCGTCGTCGAGGTCGGGATGGGCGGGCTCTGGGACGCCACCAACGTCGTGGACGGGACGGTCGCGGTCGTCACCCCGATCGGGGTCGACCACGCCTCCTACCTCGGGGACACGGTTGAGGAGATCGCGGTCGAGAAGGCCGGCATCATCAAGCCTGGCGCCACCGCCGTGCTGGCCGAGCAGCTGCCCGGGCCGGCGGAGATCCTGCTCCGGCAGTGTGCCGAGGTCGAGGCGACGCCCGTCCGCGAGGGGCTCGAGTTCGGCGTGGTCTCACGGACCCCGGCGGTCGGCGGCCAGCTGCTGACCCTGCGTGGGCTGCGCGCGGAGTACGACGAGATCTTCCTGCCGCTGTACGGCGCCCACCAGGCGCAGAACGCCGTGGCCGCCCTGGCCGCCGTCGAGGCGTTCCTCGGGGAGGACGCCCTGGATGCCGAGCTGGTCCGTGATGCATTCGCCCGCGCCACGTCGCCGGGCCGGCTCGAGGTCATCCGACGCAGTCCGATGATCCTGCTCGACGCCGCTCACAACCCGCACGGCGCCGAGCGCACGGCCGAGGCGCTCGAGGACTCCTTCGCGTTCTCCCCGCTGATCGGCGTGATCGGCGTGATGGGGGACAAGGAGTACGAAGGCGTTCTCGCCGCGTTCGAACCCCACCTCGCCCACGTCGTGTGCACGCAGAACTCCGCGGCCCGGGCGCTGCCCGCGAGCCAGCTCGCGGTCACGGCGCGCGAGGTGTTCGGCGAGGACCGGGTGACCGTCGAGCCGCGGCTGGCCGACGCGATCGACGCGGCGACCGCGTTGGCCGAGTCCGGGGAGTCCTCATCGATCGGCACCGGCGCCGTGCTGGTCACCGGATCGGTCGTGACCGTCGGCGAGGCGCGCGCCATGCTGCGGCGACGCGAGCGGCCGGCCGGTGGCTGAGCGCTCTCCGCGGCGCGGCATGTGTGCCGCGATCCTCTCGCTCGAGGCGATCGTCCTCGCGCTCACGACGCCGGTGATGATCAACCTGGCGAACGTGCCCTGGCGGACCGCCTGCGCGATCGGCCTCGGGCTCTGCGTCCTGTGCCTGCTCCTCGCCGGACTGCTGCGCTGGGAGACGGCCTACCGCGCCGGGTGGGCCGTACAGGTGATCGCGATCGGCCTCGGCTTCGTGGTGCCGATCATGTTCCTGCTCGGCGCGATCTTCGCGTTGCTCTGGGGGATGGCCGACATCCTCGGTCGTCGGATCGACCGCGAGCGGGCCGCGGCGTACGCCGCGTTCGACGCCCAGCATTGAACGCGCCAGCGCTGACTCAGGCCAGCGCTCCCGCGATCGCAGCCAGCGCGCGGTCGAGCTCCTCGTCCGTGCACCCGCCGAAGCCGATGATGACTCCGCTCAGCCGGGCCGTGCGGCAGTAGTCGCGCAGCAGGGGCAGCTCGAAGCCGGCGGCCTCGGCTGCTGCCGCCACCCGTCGTGCGGTGGGCTGCGGCATCGGCACGGTCGCGTACATCCCGGCCACGGGACCGATCGGCTCGGCCCGGCCGCTCAGTGCTGCGAGCACCCGCTCGGCCCGGGCGGCGTAGGTCCGTCGTGCCGAGCGGACCACCTGGTCGACATAGCCGTCGCGCAGCAGGGAGAGGAACGCGCGCTGCGCCGGCCACGACGCGGTGTCGTGGGTGATCTCTCGGCGGGCGAGGATCTGGCGATGCACGGAGGCCGGCGCCACCAGCCAGCCGAGGCGCATGCTCGGGGCGACGGTCTTGCTCGTCGTACCCAGGTAGGCGACGACGTCCCGGTCGAGCGCGGCCAGCGCCGGCACCGGTGCGACGTCGTAGCGGAACTCCGAGTCGTAGTCGTCCTCGACGACGACGGCCCCGGCCCGCCGCGCCGCCTCCAGGAGACCCAGCCGGTCCGCGCCGGACATGACCGGCCCGAGCGGGTGCTGGTGCGCCGGGGTGACGTAGGCCGCTACGCACCCACCCAGGTCGGTGACCGGGGCTCCCGCCGGGAGGTCCCGCAGCGCACGACCGCCGGCCCGGATCGCCTCGGCAGCCGCTCGGTAGCCGGGATCCTCGTGGGCGACCGGGCCAGCCGGCAGCGCGGCCAGCACCTGCGCCAGGCCGCCGATGGTGCCGGTCGTCACGAGGATCTCGTCGGGGTCGCAGGCCAGGCCACGGGTGCGGGCGAGGTGACCGGAGAGCTCGGCGCGGAGCTCGCCGGAGCCCGCGGGGTCGTCGTACCCCGCAGGGGGCGTGGCCGTGGAGACGTCGCGCCAGGCCCGACGCCAGGCAGCCCGGTGCCGGGGGTCGATCCAGGGGGTGCCCGTGTCCAGACGCAGCAGGCCCCGTCGGCTCGGGCGCGGTGGCGACGGGCGATGGCGGCGCAGGGGAGCGGCACCGGCGGCGACGTAGGTGCCGGAGCCGTGTCGGCTCTCGAGCCATCCCTCCGCCGCGAGCTGGTCGTAGGCCTGCTCGGACACGCTGCGGGAGACACCGAGGTCGGCGGCGAGGGCGCGGGTGCTGGGTAGGCGCAGGCCGACCGGCAGCGCGCCGCTGACCACCTGGTCGCGGACGCCGGCGGCCAGCTGCCGGGCGAGGGGCATCCCGGAGGCGCGGTCGAGCCGGATGGGGAGCGGCGAGCTGCGGGTCACAAGTGTCCTGTTCGAATGGTCCGGAAATGGCCCGTGTGCCCAGGCCACTTCTCCGTCAGGATAGGACCATGACCGCGACCTTGTCCTCGACCGCCCGCACCCGGCTGACCCGACACCGTGAGCGTGGGAGCGACGACCGCGCCGACCTCTTCGCGGTCATCCGCGACGCCCTGGTCTGCCACGTCGGGATCGTGCGCGACGGTGAGCCGGTGGTCCTGCCCTCGATCCACGCCGCCGACCCCGACGGCCCCGACGAGGGCGGCACCCTCTACCTGCACGGCTCGGTCGCGGCGCCCTGGCTTCTCCAGGCTCCGGGCCAGCGCGTCTGCGTGACGTTCACCATCGTGGACGGGGTGGTCCTGGCCCGGGCGGCGTTCAGCCACTCGATGAACTACCGCTCCGCCGTGGTCTACGGCGCGGCCCGCCGCGTGGACGACGAGACCGAGCGCGACCACGCCCTCGGGCTGATCGTCGACCACGTCGTCCCGGGCCGCTCCGCGACGCTGCGGGCCAACACCCGCAAGGAGCTCGTGGCCACTGCCGTCGTCGCCGTCCCGCTCGCCGAGGCGTCGGTCAAGGCACGCACCGGTGGTCCGAAGGACGAGCCCGAGGACGTCGCCACCGGCGTGTGGGCGGGCGTCGTCCCGATGTCGATCCGCGCCGGCGACGTCCAAGCCGACCAGGAGGGCCCGGTCCCCGACGAGGTCAGGCGCCGGCTGGCCGACTGGTGAGCGTCGGTAGGGTGCCGCCCATGGAGCGCACCCTGGTCCTGGTCAAGCCCGACGGCGTACGCCGCGGCCTCACCGGGGAGGTCGTCCGGCGGATCGAGGCCAAGGGCTACACCCTGGTGCGGCTCGAGCTGCGCCACGCCACCGGCGACCTCCTCGCCGAGCACTACGCCGAGCACGAGGGCAAGCCGTTCTACGAGCCGCTCGTCGAGTTCATGCTGTCCGGTCCCGTGGTCGCCATGGTCGTCGAGGGGCAGCGCGTGATCGAGGGCTTCCGCTCCCTGGCCGGCGCGACCGACCCGACCGTCGCCGCGCCCGGCACGATCCGGGGCGACCTCGGCCGCGACTGGGGCCTGGCCGTCCAGCAGAACCTCGTGCACGGGTCCGACTCCCCGGAGTCCGCTGCGCGCGAGATCGGCATCTGGTTCCCCGCCTAGGGCAAAAGCGCAGGTCATCCCCGGTGTGTCTGCCGGGAACCGGCGACGGGCCGACCTAGCCTGCTGGCAAGCCCGTCGTACGCAGCGCGGGTCCATGGGGTGCATGCGTGTGCCTCATTCCTTCCCCGGACTCAGCAACCTGCGAGGCATGGCGCATGGCGAACAGCATCATCGGCCGAGACATGGCGGTCGACCTCGGGACCGCCAACACGCTCGTCTATGTCCGCGGCCGGGGCATCATGCTCGACGAGCCCAGCGTGGTCGCGCTCAACGACACCACCGGTGAGGTGCTGGCCGTCGGCCACGAGGCGAAGCGGATGATCGGTCGCACGCCCGACAACATCACCGCGCTGCGGCCCATGAAGGACGGCGTCATCGCCGACTTCGACGCGGCCGAGCAGATGCTGCGGTTCTTCATCCAGCAGGTCCATCGCCGCCGCTACCTCGCCAAGCCGCGGATGGTCGTCTGTGTCCCGAGCGGCATCACCGCCGTCGAGCAGCGCGCCGTCAAGGAGGCGGGCTACCAGGCCGGAGCCCGCAAGGTCTACATCATCGAGGAGCCGATGTCGGCGGCGATCGGCGCCGGGCTGCCGGTCCACCAGGCCGCCGGGAACATGGTGGTCGACGTCGGGGGCGGGACGACGGAGGTCGCGGTGATCTCCCTCGGCGGCGTCGTCACGAGCCTCTCGATCCGCACCGCCGGCGACGACCTCGACGCCGCCATCGTGGCGTGGATGAAGAAGGAGCACGGCCTGATGCTCGGCGAGCGCACCGCCGAGGAGGTCAAGATGAGCCTCGGCTCGGCGTTCCCGGCCGCCGACGAGCCCGAGGCCGAGGTCCGCGGCCGCGACATGGTCAGCGGCCTCCCGCGCTCCGTCATCGTCTCCAGCGCCGACGTGCGCCGGGCCCTCGAGGAGCCGCTGCACGCGATCGTCGACGCCGTCCGCGCCACCCTCGACCAGACGCCGCCCGAGCTGGCCGGCGACATCATGGACCGCGGGATCGTGCTGACCGGTGGCGGCGCCCTGCTCCGCGGGCTCGACGAGCGGATCCGCCACGAGACCGGGATGCCGGTCCACGTCGCCGAGGACCCGCTGTCCAGCGTCGCGATGGGCGCCGGCAAGTGCGTGGAGGAGTTCGAGGCCCTCCAGCAGGTCCTGGTCTCAGAGCGCCGGCGGAGGATCTGATGCCCGACCGCCTCGACGAGTGGGCGGAGCGGTCCCGCCTGCGTGCGCGCATGGTCGCCCTCGTGCTGGCCTGCGTCACGTTGATGGTGCTCGACCACCATCCCGGTGCCGGGTCGCCCCTGGAGCCCGCGCGCGACGCGATGGGGTCCGTGCTGGGCCCGGTCGAGTCGGGCACCTCCGGCGTGGTCCGGCCCGTCAGCGCGCTGGGCGACTGGTTCACCACCCGGCGCTCCCTGCAGGACGACAAGGCCCGGCTCGAGTCCGAGAACGCCAGGCTCGAGGCCCAGCAGGCCACCACGGCGTACCAGCGCAACCTGCTCGACGAGTACCAAGGCCTCACGTCGGCGGCCGACAGCCTCCGGCAGGCCCTGGTCCCGGCGCGGGTGGTGGCCTACGGGCCGGCCCAGTCCTTCTCCCGCACCGTCACGATCGACGCCGGCTCGGCAGCCGGCGTGCGCCCCGACCAGACCGTCCTCAACGACCACGGACTGGTCGGCCGGGTGCTGCGGGTCACGCCGACGACGGCGACCGTGCTGCTCGTGGTCGACAGCGGCTCGGTCGTGGGCGGTCGCGACGGGAGCTCGATGAAGGTCGGCTTCGTCAAGGGCGGTGGCGGGCTCAGCGGACACGGCAGTCTCGACCTCCAGCTGGTCGACCAGGCCGATCCGCCCGCCAAGGGCGACACCATCGTGACCTGGGGGAGCAAGGGGGGAGCGCCCTACGTCTCCGGCGTCCCGATCGGCCGCGTGACGGCGGTCTACGCCAGCCCGCGCGAGTCGACCGCCCACGCCGTCGTCCAGCCCTTCGTCGACTTCGGAGCCCTCGACGTCGTCGGAGTCGTCGTGCCGGCCGACACCCACGGCGACCGTGGCGTGATCGAGGACGACGGGACGCTGCGATGAGAGGCCTCCGGATCGCGGCCGCCGGCGGACTGGTCGTCGTGGCCCTCGTGCTCCAGGTCGCGGTGTTCCCGCACGTCGTGTGGGACGGCATCGTCCCCGACCTCTGCCTGCTCGTCGTCGTGGCTGCCGCCCTGGTCCGGGGACCGGCGTTCGCGGCGAGCCTCGGCTTCTTCGCCGGGCTGATGCTCGACCTCGCCCCGCCCGCCGACCACGTCACGGGCCGCTGGGCGCTGGCGCTCGTAGTCGTCGGGTACGTCGCGGGGCTGATGCGGCAGGACACGCGCATGCAGCTGAGCACCGTGGTCGCGACGGTCGCCGCCTCGTCGTTCGTCGGCACGTCGGTCTACGCGCTCACCGGCCTGGTGCTCGGCGAGAGCGTGGGCAGTCCGGCCGAGCTCGCCCGGGTCGTCCTCGTGGCGTTGCTGTGGGACGTGCTGCTCACGCCGGTGGTGCTGCCGCCCCTGATGCGGCTGCTCACCCGACTGGAGCCCGCGAGCGCGCGATGAGCAGAGTCTTCGTCATCCGGGTCCTGGTCTTCTCGCTGTTCGCCACGCTGGTCGCGCGGCTGTACTACCTCCAGGTCGTCTCGGGCGACTCCTACCGGAAGGCAGCCGCGTCCCAGTCCCTGCGCGAAGTGGTGCAGCAGCCGCAGCGCGGACTGATCGTCGACGACCAGGGACGGCCGCTCGTGGCCAACCGCACTGCCTGGGTGGTCTCGGTCGACCGCATCCTGCTCGACCGGCTCTCGACGCACGACCGCGCCGTCGCCCTCGGGCGCCTGGCCCGCGCCGTCGACACGAAGCGGCACGCGATCGAGCACGACCTGAAGACCTGGAACGGCTCGCCCTACCAGCCGGTGCCGGTCGCCACCGACGTCCGGCAGGCCGTGGCGCTGCGGATCCTGGAGCAGCCGGAGGACTACCCGGCGGTCGTGGCGCAGCAGCAGAGCATGCGCGCCTACCCGCGTCCCTACGGCGTCAACCTCGCCGACATCGTCGGCTACCTCAGCCCGATCACCGCCGGAGAGCTCAAGCGGGCCAAGAAGGACCACGACACCTCGCTCGACGCCGAGAGCACCGTCGGTCGCGCGGGCATCGAGCAGGAGTACGACCGGTACCTCCGCGGCCACCCCGGCTACAAGCGGGTCGCCGTCGACTCGATGGGGCGTGTGCTCGGCCAGGAGGGGGCGGTCCGCAGCCGTCCCGGCGACACCCTCGTCACCTCGATCGACGCGCGGGTGCAGAGCGTGGCCGAGAAGGCGCTGCACCAGGCGATCACGACCGCGCGGGCGACCTACGACCCGGTCACCCACCGCAACTACCGCGCCGACTCGGGGGCCGCGATCGTCCTGTCGGCGCGGACCGGGCGCGTCGTCGCGCTGGCCAGCGAGCCGACGTACGACCCGAGCGAGTGGGTCGGCGGCATCACGAAGAAGCAGCTCGCCGCCCTCTACGCCCCGAAGTCCGGCGACCCGCTCCTCGCGCGCGCCTACCAGGGCCAGTTCGCGCCCGGCTCGACCTGGAAGCCGATCATGACCGTCGGTGCCTTCAACCACGGCATGGGGCCCCAGACCCGGCTCGACTGCTCGTCCGGCTTCCAGGTCGGCGCCCGGCTCTTCCACAACTACGAGTCGGAGTCCTACGGGATGATCGACTTCGCCAAGGCGCTGCAGGTCTCCTGCGACACCTTCTTCTACCGCGTGGGCTACCACTTCTGGCAGATGTTCGGTCAGGACCCGACCAACGTGAACGCGCGCGACCCGCTGGTCGCCGAGGCGAAGGCGTTCGGGTTCGGGCGACGCACCGGAATCGACGTGCCCGGCGAGGCCAGCGGCCGGGTCGCCGACCGGCACTGGAAGCTCGCCTACTGGAAGTCGATGAAGGGCTACTACTGCCGTATCGACAAGCACCCTCCGGCGGGGACCAGCGCCTATCTCCACCTGTTCGCCCACGAGTTCTGCCTCGAAGGCAGCTACTACCGGGCCGGAGACGCGGTGAACTTCGCGATCGGGCAGGGCGACACCCTCGTCACGCCGCTGCAGCTCGCGCGGGCCTACGCCGCCCTGGCGAACGGCGGCACGCTCTACGAGCCGCGGATCGCCAAGGCGATCGTCAGCCCCGAGGGCCGGGTCGTGAAGAGGATCGCACCGAAGGTGCAGGGCCACGTCGCCGACCCCGCGCACGCGATCGACTACGTCAGCAACGCGCTGCTCGGGACCGCCGAGACCGGGACCATGGCCTGGAAGATGCAGGGCTTCCCGCTCGACCAGATCCACATCCGGTCCAAGACCGGCTCGGCCGAGGTCTACGGCAAGCAGTCGACGTCCTGGGTCGCGTCCTACGACCGCGACTACGTCGTGCTGATGATGGTGACCCAAGGTGGCACCGGGTCCGGGACGTCCGGGCCCGGCGTACGCCGCATCTGGGAGGCGCTGTACGGCGTGCACGGCTCGACCGTGGACCGACACGACTCCCTGATCCCGGGCGTCGTCGAGCCGGACGCCCTGCCGTCCTTCCAGCCCGACGGCTCGATCCTGCCGCCAGCCACGCACGGGAGGACGCAGCCATGACCACCCGACTCCGCGTGCCGGGCATCGACCGGATCCTGATGCTCGCCGTGCTCGCGCTGCTCGTGCTCGGCTCCCTCCTCGTCTGGTCGGCCACCTCGCACCGGACCGACCTCACCGGGGGCGACCCGACGGCGTACCTCCGCAAGCAGCTGGTCAACGTCACGATCGGGCTCGTCCTGATGGTGGTCGTGATGGCCACCGACCATCGCTGGGTGCGCATCCTCGCGCCGCTGGCCTACCTCGGCTCGATCGCCGGGCTGGTGCTGGTGCTGACCATGGGGACGACCGTGAACGGATCACGGTCGTGGATCGACGCGGGAGGCATGTCCATCCAGCCGTCGGAGTTCGCGAAGCTCGCGGTGGTGATCGGGATGGCGCTGCTCGTGGCCGAGCGGCACGAGGGCCGACGTCACGCCGTCGGTGCGACCGAGGTCACGGGGATGCTGGTCATCGCCGGGGTTCCGGCGGCGCTGATCATGCTCCAACCGGACCTCGGCACCCTGCTCGTGCTCTCGGCCACGGTGTTCGGGGTGCTCGCGGTCGCCGGCGCTCCGCGCCGCTGGCTCGCCGTTCTCTTCGCCGGTGGCGCGGTCGCGGCGGTGGCGGCGTTCGCGGGGCACCTGCTGAAGCCCTACCAGGTCGACCGCTTCCTGGCGTTCACCAACCCCGACCTCGACCCGCGGGGTGCCGGCTACAACACCGAGCAGGCGCGGATCGCCGTGGGCAACGGCGGGCTGTTCGGGCAGGGGCTCTTCCACGGCTCGCAGACCCGGGCGGGGTTCGTGCCCGAGCAGCACACCGACTTCATCTTCACCGTCGCCGGGGAGGAGCTCGGCCTGGTCGGCGCCGCGGTCCTGATCGGCCTGCTCGGCGTGGTGATCTGGCGGGCCCTGGCGATCTCCGCGCGGTCCACCGACATGTTCGGGCGGGTCGCCGCCGCCGGCATCGCCTGCTGGCTGGGGTTCCAGGCGTTCCAGAACATCGGGATGTGCCTGGGGATCATGCCGGTCACCGGTGTGCCGCTGCCGCTCGTGTCGTACGGCGGATCGTCGATGTTCGCGGTCATGCTCGCCGTGGGCCTGCTGCAGAACATCCACCTGCGCTCCGCGGCCGCGCTGCCCACCCGCTATCCGCGCCCGCTCCGCACCGCCGTCCTCAGCGAGCGCTGACCGGCAGCCTCAGCGCTGCGTGCACGACCAGCCCGGCGACCAGCGCCCAGAAGGCCGGCCCGATCCCCGCCACGGTGAACCCGGAGGCGGCGACGACGAAGGTCACGACCGGTGCCGTCCGATCGGCCGGATCGGCGACCGCTCCGGCCAGGGCCGTGCCGAGGGTGCCCAGGAGACCGACCCCGGCCACCGAGGCGACCACCGCCGTGGGCGCGGCTGACAGATAGCTCACGAGCGGGGTCGAGAGGACCGCGAGCACCACGAAGGTCCCCCCGAACGCCGACGCCGCCGGCCAGCGTCGCTCCGGATCCGGGTGCGCCTCTGCCGACGCCGGCACCGCGGCGCTGATAGCCGCGAGGTTGATCGCGTGACCGCCGAGCGGGGCACCGACGACGGTGCCGAGACCGGTCACGGCCATGGCCGTGCGCCACGGGACCTCGAACCCGAAGGACTTGAGGATGGCGACGCCGGGGACGTTCTGGGCCGCCATCGTGACGACGTACAGCGGAAGGGCGATGCTGTCGACCGCGGCCAGCGTGAGGTGCGGGGTGGTCCACGTCGGATGTGGGAGCCACGGCCCGGAGACTCCGCCGTCGCGACCCAGGTCGACGCCCACGACGACGAGGAGCACGGCGAACGCCGCCGGGACGGCCCACCGGGGTGCGACCCTCGCGAGGAGCAGCCAGGTGAGCAGGATCGGCGCCACCTGCCACGGGTGCACTCGGAGGGCCGTCACCGGGGCCAGGCACAGCTCGAGCACCACGCCCGCCAGCATCGCCTGGGCGATGGGCGCGGGGATCCGCTGGATGAGCCCGGCCAACGCCGGGACCGACCCGGTCAGCACGATCAGGACGCCGGTCACGAGGAACGCCCCGACGGCGGCCGCCCAGCCGCCCGACGGCACCGCGGCACTGGCGAGCACGGCCGCTCCCGGCGTCGACCACGCCAAGGTGAGCGGTCGCCGGTAGCGGCGGCTGAGCCACAGCGTGCCGATCGCGGTCGTCGCCGAGACGGCCACCAGCCCCGAGGTGGCCTGCGACTCGTCGGCCCCGACGGCCCGCAGCCCGGCCAGCACGACCGCGAACGAGCTCGTGTAGCCGACCAGCGCGATCCCGGCACCGGCCAGGAGGGGCTGACGTTCCATGCCCGAACCCTAGGGGCGAGGTTCTGCACGGGGAGCCGGTCGACGTGCGCGGCGTTCAGAGCAGCAGGTCAGCGAGGTTCGTGGAGTATCGGTCGCAGACCGCGCTGTTGTTCGCAAACAGGGTGACGAGCACGTTGTACTGCTTGTCGCGCACGCAGCGGCCGACCAGGTCGATGCAGCCGTCGGTCGTGAGCGACGGGGCCAGGCCCTGACGCTGGCGGGCGTCGTTGATCGAGGCCGTCAGCGGGTCGCAGACCTGGTGCTCGTGGAAGTAGTCGTAGAGACCGAAGCCCTGGGCCTCGGTCTGCGAGATGAAGATCGTCGCGGTCCCGTCCCCGCCGATCATCGGCGGTCCGTCGGCGTGCGCGGGAGCGCCAGCCATCACGACGGTGGAGGCGGCGGCGGCCGTGAAGAGGCCGGCGCGACGGAGGACGGTGGTCACAGTGTTCATGCGGACACGGTGTCTCGTGCGGCGCTCCACGGTCTGTCAGAGCGCTGACGCTGTGCCGATGCTGGGCCGAGACGTCGGAGATTCATCGGTTGCCTCTGGCAACCGTTAGAATGGGGTCGATGTCCGAAGACCACGCCGCCCCGGCGGAGTACTCCCACCGCCAGATCCTCACCATCATCACCGGCCTGATGATGGGCATGTTCCTGGGTGCCCTCGACCAGACCATCGTCTCGACCTCGATCCGCACCATCGCCGACGACCTCAACGGGCTGTCGGTCCAGGCGTGGGTCACGACGGCGTACCTCATCACCTCGACGATCGCGACGCCGATCTACGGCAAGCTCGGCGACCTCTACGGCCGCAAGAAGCTGTTCATGTTCGCGATCTCGGTGTTCATCGGCGGCTCGGCGCTGTGCTCGTTCGCCACCTCGATGTACATGCTGGCGGCGTTCCGCGCGGTGCAGGGCATCGGTGCCGGCGGCCTGTTCACCCTGGTGCTGGCGATCATCGGCGACATCGTCTCCCCGCGGGAGCGCGCTCGGTACACGGGCTACTTCATGGCGACGTTCGGCACCTCGAGCGTGCTCGGGCCGGTGGTGGGCGGCTTCTTCGCGTCACACGCCGTCATCCTGGGCCTGACCGGCTGGCGCTGGGTGTTCCTGGTCAACGTGCCGATCGGCATCGCCGCGCTCTTCGTGGTCTACCGCACCCTTCACGTCCACCACCACCGGCGCGAGGCCAGGATCGACTGGTGGGGCGCGGTCATGCTGGTGGTCGCTCTCGTGCCGCTGCTGACCATCGCCGAGCAAGGGCGCGACTGGGGCTGGCAGTCCGGGCGCGCCATGCTCTGCTACGTCGTGGGCGTGATCGGTCTGGGTGCCTTCTACGCCGTCGAGCGCCGGATGGGCGACAACGCGATGATCCCGCTGCGGATGTTCGGCATCCGTCCGGTCGCGGTGGGGATCGGCGCCAACCTGATCACCGGCATGGCGCTGTTCGGCGGCATTCTCGTCCTGCCGCTCTACATGCAGATCGTGCACGGCGCCTCGCCGATGCACTCAGGCTTCCTGATGCTGCCGATGGTGGTCGGGATGATGAGCGCCTCGATCATCTCCGGCCAGGTCATCTCCCGCACCGGCCGCATCCGTGGCTTCCCGATCTTCGGCTCCGCCCTGGCCGCGCTGGCGTTGCTGGCGCTGTCGTTCATCACCGCAGACACCGCGTTGCCGCTGGTGATGGGGCTCATGCTCCTGCTCGGGTACGGCCTCGGTAACTGCATGCAGCCGTTGCTGCTGATCCTGCAGTCCTCGGTGCCGCCGCGTGACATCGGTGTGGCCACCGCCTCCGCGACGTTCTTCCGGCAGATCGGCGGCACCATCGGAGTCGCGGTGTTCCTGTCGGTGCTGTTCGGCCAGGTCGGCGGGCACATCGGCAACGCCCTGCACGACGAGGCCCGGAGCCCGGCGTTCCAGCAGGCCGTCGCCAACCCGAAGACCCCGCTGGACCACCAGTTCGTCGCGTCGCTCCAGGGGCACGGCCACGGCCAGTTCATCAGCCAGGTCAACGACGACTCGTCGTTCATCCAGAAGCTCTCGCCCGCCCTGGCCCATCCCTTCAAGGTGGGCTTCGCGCAGTCGATGGACATCGTGTTCCTGTGCGCGGGGCTGATCGGGATCCTCGCGTTCGTGATCCTGCTGTTCATGCCCAAGGTGGAGCTGCGGGCCACCTCGGCGAGCGCGGCCGTGCGCTCGGAGGCGGCTCCCACCGCTCCGGTCACCGACCAGGTCTGAGGACTTCTGGACCTGTCCTGGCAGGTCTGCCGGTGCCAGCATGGTGCTCGCCGAGAGGCGGGAGACGCTGATGGACCTCAACACCCTCTACCACCGCACCGTCGAGGCCTGGGCGGACCGGGTGAACGCCGTGCCGGACGACCGGTGGGACGCCCCGACGCCGTGTCGGGAGTGGTCGGTGCGCGACCTGGTCAACCACGTCGTCGGCGAGGATCTCTGGACCGGCCCGCTCGTGCACGGCAGCACGATCGCCGAGGTCGGTGACCGCCTGGACGGCGATCTCCTCGGATCCGATCCGGTGCGTGCCGCGCTGGAGGCTGCCATGGAGGCGACCACGGCGGTCGCGGAGACGCTGCCGACCGGCGGCATGGTGCACCTCTCCTATGGCGACGAGCAGGTGAGCGAGTACGTCCACCAGCTCGCGGCCGACCATCTGGTTCACGCCTGGGACCTCGCCGTCGCCACCGGCGGCGACGCACGACTCGACCCGCACCTGGTCGGCGAGGTCGCCTCCTGGTTCGCCGGTCGTGAGGGGGCCTACCGCGGGGCCGGCGCGGTCGGACCGCGGGGAGTCAGCCAGGGAGGTAGCCAGGCCGACCTCCTCGCGGCGTTCGGGAGGGACGCCGCGTGGGGCACCAGCCACGCGACGCTCGCGCGGTTCGGGACGGCGTTCGGCAGTGGCGACGTCGAGGCGATGATGGCGCTGATGACCGACGACTGCGTGTTCGAGGCCACCGGGCCGGCCCCGGACGGTCTGCTGCATCAGGGTTCCGAGGCCGTGCGGGCCGTGTGGGCCGACCTGTTCGGCAGCACCCGAGACCCCAGCTTCACCGAGGAGGAGTCCTTCGTGTGCGGCGACCGCGGTGTGGTCAGGTGGCGGTTCGACTGGACCGACAGCGACGGGGCGCCGGGTCACGTCCGAGGTGTCGACGTCCTGCGCTTCCGCGACGGCCGGGTCTGCGAGAAGCTCTCCTACGTCAAGGGCTGACCCTGCGCCACCCGGGGGCTCCGGTCGCGTGCTTACATGGACCACATGAGTAGCTCGGACTCGACCGACGACCGCACGGCTGCGCCCTCCGAGCCTCCGGCTCTCGACCCGGTGATCGCCGAGGCCGTCGACGGCGTGACCAATCGATTCGGAGCCGAGGGGCTCGAGCAGATGATCGAGTACGCCGAGTCGTCACTCGCAGACGCGCGGGCCGCGCTCCAGGAGCTGGCCGCAGACTGAGCCGCAGTCGGCTCTCAGGGCTGGATCGAGACCGCGACGAACGTCGCGAGCAGCACGAGGTGCAGGGCCCCTTGGAGTGGCTTCGAGCGACCGGGGACGACGGTTAGCGTCCCCACGACGGCGCTGAGGAACAGCAGCACGAGCTGGGTCGGGGCGAGGCCGAGCGTCAGCGGCCCGTCCAGCCAGATCTTGGCGACGGCGATCGCCGGGATGGTGAGCCCGATGGACGCGATCGCGGAGCCGTAGGCGAGGTTGAACGACACCTGGACCCGGTCCTGCGCGGCAGCCCGCACGGCCGAGATCCCCTCGGGCAGGAGCACGAGGGTCGCGATCACGACACCGACGAACGCGTGGGGGAGTCCGGCGTTCGCCACCGCCTTCTCCAGGGGGTGCGACTCGACCTTGGCCAGGCCCACGACGCCGACGAGCGCGCACCCGAGGAGCGCCAGGCTGGTCCAGGTCTCGCGCGTCGTGGGCAGCTCGGCCCCGTGCGCGTCGTCCCCGGTCTCGTCTCCCGCCTCCTCCCCGGTGTCGGGAGCCAGGAAGAAGTCGCGGTGGCGCACCGTCTGGGTGAACACGAAGACCAGGTAGAGCGCCAGCGACACGACCGCGGCGAAGGTCAGCTGCCCCGGTGTGAAGGAAGGCCCCGGATTGCTGACCGTGAACGTCGGCAGCACCAGCGTCAGTCCGGCCAGGGTGACCACGGTGGCCAGGGCCGAGCCGGTGCCCTCGGGGTTGAAGACCGCGAGGTGGTGCTTGAGCGCCCCCACGAGGAGCGAGAGACCGACGATGCCGTTCAGGGTCAGCATCACGGCCGCGAAGACCGTGTCACGAGCCAGGGTCGAGGCGTCCTTCGCGCCGCCCACCATCAAGGTGACGATCAGGGCCACCTCGATCACGGTCACCGCCACCGCGAGCACGAGCGACCCCAGTGGGTCGCCGACGCGGTGCGCGACGACCTCGGCGTGATGCACGGCGGCCAGCACGGCACCGACCAGGAACACCGCCACGACCGCGACGGCGACAGGGCCCTCGGGATGGGCCGCCCACGCGACGACGAGTGCCACCAGAGAGAGCGGCGGGAGGTACGTCGTCCACCGGCTCACACGGGAGACTGTAGGGGCTCTCGCGATGCCGGACCGTCGACCCGCGCGTCGTAGGCTGGCGGGCATGTCCGCGAGCGTCTTCCCCCGGCTCGAGCCGCGTCTGCCGTCGGTGTCCAAGCCGATCCAGTACGTCGGCGGCGAGCTCAACTCGACGGTCAAGGACTGGGGCTGCGCTCTCGACGGGCCCACGGTGCGGTGGACCCTGATGTACCCCGACGCCTACGAGGTCGGGCTCCCCAACCAGGGCGTGCAGATCCTCTACGAGGTGCTCAACGAGCGGGACTGGATCCTCGCCGAGCGGACGTACGCCGTGTGGCCGGACATGGAGCAGGTCATGCGCGTGGGGGACGCCCAGGGCCCCATCCCGCAGTTCACCGTCGACTCCCATCGGCCGGTGCGCGACTTCGACCTGTTCGGCATCAGCTTCGCCACCGAGCTCGGCTACACCAACCTGCTCAACGCACTCGACCTGGCCGGGATCCCGCTGCACGCGGTCGACCGCTCCGACTCCGATCCGGTGGTGATCGCGGGCGGCCATGCGGCGTTCAACCCCGAGCCGGTCGCGGACTTCCTCGACGCCGCGGTCCTGGGTGACGGCGAGGAGGTCGTGCTGGCGGTCTCCGAGGTCGTGCGGGAGTGGAAGGGCGAGGGCAGCCCCGGTGGGCGCGACGAGCTGCTCCGGCGGCTGGCCGTCTCCGAGAACGTCTACGTCCCGAAGTTCTACGACGTCGCCTATGCGGCCGACGGCACGATCGAGGCCGTGGTGCCCAACAAGCCCGGCATCCCCTTCCGCGTCCGCAAGCACACCCTGATGGACCTCGACCAGTGGCCCTACCCGGCCAAGCCGCTGGTGCCACTCGCCGAGACCGTTCACGAGCGCTTCAGCGTCGAGATCTTCCGCGGCTGCACCCGTGGGTGCCGGTTCTGCCAGGCCGGCATGATCACCCGACCGGTGCGCGAGCGCTCGATCGAGACGATCGGCTCGATGGTCGAGAACGGCATCCGCCGGTCGGGGTTCGAGGAGGTCGGCCTGCTCTCGCTGTCGAGCGCCGACCACACCGAGATCGCCGACGTGGCCAAGGGCCTGGCGGACCGCTACGAGGGGTCCAACGTCTCGCTGTCGCTGCCGTCGACACGAGTGGACGCCTTCAACATCACGCTGGCCGACGAGTTCTCGCGCAACGGTCGTCGCTCCGGTCTCACGTTCGCCCCCGAGGGCGGCAGCACGCGGATGCGGAAGGTGATCAACAAGGCGGTCGACGAGGAGGACCTGATCCGCACCGTCGCGACGGCGTACTCCCACGGCTGGCGCCAGGTGAAGCTCTACTTCATGTGCGGACTGCCCACGGAGACCGACGAGGACGTGCTGGAGATCGCCGACCTGGCGAAGAAGGTGATCGCCAAGGGTCGCGAGGTCACCGGCCACAACGACATCCGCTGCACGGTCTCGATCGGCGGCTTCGTGCCCAAGCCGCACACGCCGTTCCAGTGGGCCTCGCAGCTGGACCACGAGACCACCGACGAGCGGCTGCGCAAGCTCCGCGAGGTCGTCCGCGCCGACAAGCGCTACGGCCGCGCCATCGGCTTCCGCTACCACGACGGCAAGCCCGGGACCATCGAGGGACTGCTGTCGCGCGGCGACCGGCGGGTGGGCCGGATCATCGAGCAGGTGTGGCGCGACGGCGGCCGCTTCGACGGCTGGAGCGAGCACTTCTCCTACGACCGCTGGGTCGGCGCGGCGCAGAGCGCCCTCGCGGGCACCGGCGTCGATCTCGACTGGTACACCGTCCGGGAGCGCACCTACGACGAGGTGCTGCCGTGGGACCACCTCGACTCCGGCCTCGACAAGGACTGGCTGTGGTCCGACTGGGAGGACGCCCTCACCGTCGCCGCCGACCCCGACGCGGTCCCCGACGTCGAGGACTGCCGCTGGACGCCCTGCTACGACTGCGGCGTCTGCCCGGAGATGGACACCGAGATCCAGATCGGCCCCACCGGTCGGCAGCTGCTCCCGCTCAGCGTGGTCTGAGGCGTGAGACGCTGAGGCCGTGGCACCCGAACCCGCCTCGATCGGCGACTGGCTGAACGACGGCCCGAGCAACCCCGCCGAGGTCGCCGAGCGCTACGACGCCTGGGCCCAGCAGTACGACGCCGACCTGTCCGCGTGGTCCTACCGCGCGCCCGACGTCGTCGCTGACCTCGTGATGCGGGAGCACCCCGACGCCGCCTCGATCCTCGATGTCGGCTGCGGCACCGGGCTCGTGGGTCGCGCGCTGCGAGACCGGGGGTTCGCCGGACGGCTGCGCGGCCTCGATCTGTCGCGGGCCTCCCTCGACCTCGCCGAGCAGGGCGGTGCCTACGACGCGGTCGAGGAGGCAGACCTGCAGCAGCGCCTGCCGGTCGACGACGGCAGCGTGGACGCTGTCGTCTGCGTGGGCGTGATGACCTACCTGCCGGACGTCCAGGCGATCTGGAGCGAGCTGGCCCGCGTGACCCGTCCCGGTGGCCTCGTGGTCGTGACGCAGCGCGAGGACCTGTGGGTCGAGCGTGAGTGCCAGGCCGTGATCGACCGCCTCCAGCAGGAAGGTGCCTGGACGCCGCTGCACGTCGACGGCCCCGCGCCGTACCTCCCGGACGGGTACGGCGGCACGCCCGAGGTCGCGTGCTACTACCTGTCCGCGCGCGTCACCTGATCGAGCGCCTCGGCGAAGGCGCGCGACGCGCCGACGCGGGACTCGAGCCTGACCTCGACGCCGGCCAGGACGATCGTGACGCTGGCGCCCAGCCCGAGCCGCTTGACGGTCATCGGGCCCACGTCGGCGAGGTCGAACGAATCGAGCGTGCGCTTGACCTTCCCGCCGTTCCCGACCTCGACGATCACCAGGTGTGACGGGGTCAGCACGAACGCCATCGGCGACGCCAGCGTGATCCCCGCTTCGGCGGCGTCCCGCGAGGCTCGCCCGGCGCGGCTGCCGCCGACCAGCCCGGCGACCCCACCGGCCATGGCCTGCTGGTGCCCGCGCACCGAGGCGATCCAGGTCGAGACGACCTCCTCGCCAGGCTCGAGGAACGGGGCCGCTGCGGCCCTGAGGTTGCTCTCCGACTTCGCGCTCAACTGCTTCTCTCCCGTGGGTCTGTGCCGAGACGTAGGCGCCCGGGTTCGAGCGCTCCCGTCATTACGGGACTGCGGCGACAACGGTTCAGTGCGCCGAACCGCGAAGGGTGAACTCGTTGCCGTCGGGGTCGGCGAGCTCGACCGCGTCGCCTCGCTCGCCGACCCGCGTGGCGCCGAGCGCGACCAGGCGGTCGGCTTCCGACGCGACATCTGTCGTGGCGAGATCGAACCGCTGAGGGTTGCGGCCGCGCTTGTCCGCCACGGGCGGCCCGCCCCAGGAGAGCTTGGTCCCGCCGTCGGGCGACTGGACGGCGGTCTCCTCGTCCTGGTCCCACACGAGCGGCCAGTCCAGGGCATCGCGCCAGAACAGTCCGACCTGGCGGGACCCGTCGCAGGAGACCTCGCCGAGACGCCCGCATCCGGCGAGGAAGCGGTTGCCGGGGCCGATGACGCAGAACGGGCTGCCACCGGGGTCGGCGAGGACGGTGTGGTCCTCCTCCGGGAGTTGGCCGACGTCGAGGTGGCGACCGCCGAGCCGCAGCACCTCGGCCACGGTCCGCTGCTCGTCGTCGGCGCTCTCGGAGGTCAGGTGCAGGTGCAGCGTCCGGCCGCCGGGGCCTGCGCCGGAGCCTGGGGTGGACGCCTCGACGAACCGGAGGCCGGCCTGGCCCGGGTCTCCCGGCAGGAGATCGGCCTTGCCCTCCGGGGTGATCGGCCGGCCGAGGAGCTCGGCCCAGAAGCGGGCGAGGTCGTGCGGATGCTCGGCGTCGAACGTGACGGCCACCAGGCGGGAGGTCATGCCTGCACGGTAGGCGACTAGGCGCAGCTGCTGGCGGTCTCGCCCACGAGCTCGGTCTCGGGCGGTGCGGACGCGCGCCCGCGTCGGTTGACCAGGTAGGAGCCGGTGACGACCAGCACGAAGCCGACGACCGTCCAGACCGTGACCTCCTCGTCCAGGAAGACGGCGCCGGCCACCACCGCGACCGCCGGGTTCAGGTAGGTGATCGTCGTGGCGCGCACCGGTCCCACCTCGCCTACCAGCGCGAACAGCAGCATGAACGCCGCCGCGGTGCAGACGACGCCGAGCGTGAGCACCGACCAGACGACCTTGCCCGACGGGAGGGGCCCCGGTGTGCCGTCGGCGACCAGCACGACGGGCACGTACACGAGGGTGGCCACGGTGAGGGCCGAGGCCATGATCCCGATGCCGGGCAGACCCTGCAGCGGGCGGCTCAGGATGGCCGGCCCGGCGGCGTACCCCACGACGACGACCCCGACCTCGGCCACCGCGCCGAGGTCCGATCCACCCACGTCGAGGCCGACCAGTGCCGCGACACCGACGATCCCGAGCGCGAGGCCCAGCCAGGCCCCGGGGGTGAGCCGCTCGGCGCGACCGGTGGCGAACGCGATCGCGAGACCGGCGAGCGGCACGGCTGCGATGAGCAGACCCGTCGTGGAGCTGGGCAGCTCGGTCTCCGCCCGGCCCAGGAACACCCACGGCACCGCGATCTCCACCGCGGTGAAGGCCAGGAGCCACTGCCAGCGGCGCAGGACGGGGCGCACGGCGTCCTGGCGCAGTGCGATCGGCAGCAGGATCAGGGCCGCGACCGCCGTGCGACCCAGGACCAGCTGCTCCGGCGAGAGCTCCTCGATCGAGACCTTGATCAGCAGGTAGGGGATGCCCCAGACCACGCCGAGGGCGAGGAAGAGGGCGGCGGCACGGCGGTTCACGGAGTCATGGTGCCATCAGTCTCACGGTGCCATCAGCACTGACCGCGCGGGCGGAGCACCAGCTCGGTCCAGACCGACCGGTGGTCGCTGGATCCCGACGGCAGGACCTGGGTGCTGCCCGGGACGATGCCGAAGTGGTTGTCGTAGAGGATGTAGTCGATCCGGTTCTGCGGATCCGCCTCCGGCACCGTCAGCCCCGACCCGGTCCCGCCCTGCTCCTGGGCGTCCAGGAGGTACTGCCGCATGATCCGCACGGGGAGGTCGGTCGGTCGCGAGTTGAAGTCGCCGGACACGATCACGGGACGCCGGGTTCCCCGCACGACTCCGGCCATGGCCTCGGCCTGCCGGACGCGGGCGTCCTCCCCGCGCACGTGGCCCTGGCTCAGGTGCACCGAGAAGAACGCCACCGTCTGCCGCCCGATCCGCAGGTCGGCCTCCAACAGCCCTCGCGGCTCGGTGTGCCGTCGGTGGGGGAGGCGGATGTTGCGGGTCGACTCGACGGGGAACGTCGTCAGGATGGCGTTTCCGAACCGGCCCCCGTCGTAGCCGAAGAGGTTCGGTCCGTACACCGGGTGCATCCCCGTGGCCGCCGCGAGGTACGACGACTCGTCGATCCGGTCACTGCGGGTGGTGTCGCTGTCGACCTCGTTGAGACTGACGATGTCCGGGTGCGCGGCCCTGATCTCCGCGGCGATGCGAGCTAGGCCGAGGCCGCCGAACCGGCTGATCCCCGCGTGGATGTTGAACTGCATGACCTGCACGATCTGCGGGGGACGGATCGGACAGCCCGGGTCGCGGTGGATCCGGACCGGTTGCAACGGATCGCGCAGATGCCGGTGACGGTGATGCGCCGTGCGGTCGGGACCGGACGCGGTCGGCGTGCTGGCCAACGGTCCGCTCGTGCGGCCGCTGGCGGGAGGAGTGCCGCCGTGTGAGCCGAGCACCCATACCGCCGTCGCGAAGGCACCCAGGAGGCCCAGGACGACCGCGGCGGCGATCCACGCGGCGCGCCGCGAGGCGGCGCGCGACACCTCGAGCGGCTGCTCGGGTGCGGGGTGGTCCTCCGTCACGCCACCACTGTGCCTGATCCGTGGTGGGTCAGGTGTGCAGCTGGTCTTCGAGGTACGCCGGGCGTCCGACGTAGGCGCCGACCGCGAGGAGCGGCACCACCAGCACGAGCAGGAGCCAGACCGGAGCGGTCCAGCCGCCGGTGTGGCCGTAGATGGTGCCCATCAGGAAGGGGCCGAGTGCCGCCAGGAGGTAGCCCAGCGACTGCGTGAAGCCGGACAGGGCGGCCGTGCCGTCGGGAGTGCGGGCGCGCAACCCGATCAGGGTCAGCACGACCGGGAACACGCAGCAGCCGATCCCGACCAGGACGGCGGCAGGCACCGCGAGCGTGTGCGCGTCGATGAGGAGCAGGGCGTAGCCCACGACGTAGCAGGCGATCACGGAGGCGATCAGGCCGACCTGGTTGTCGAGCCAGGCACACAGCGCGGGCAGCCACAGCGAGAGCGGGATGCTGACGGCGGCCACGATCCCGACGAGCAGCCCGGCCTCCCCGGCCGTGTAGCCGTTGTCGCGCCACAGTTGCGCGAACCAGCCGAAGATGGAGTACGCCTGCAGCGACTGGAGCCCGAAGAGCACGGCCATCGCCCAGCCGATGCGCGTGCGGGCGACCGCGCCGAAGGAGATCGAGCGCTGGTCGCGTTCGAGGTTGCGGTCGTGCGCGGCCAGTGCGATCCACGGGACCAGCGCCACCAGCGCGGTCAGCGCCCACACGCCGAGGCCTCCGCGCCAGCTGCCGTAGCCGTGTGCGACCGGCACGGTCAGCAGGAACGCCGACGTGAGCCCGACCGCGAGCGCCGTGGTGTAGATCGCGGTCGCGCGACCGATCCGGTCGGGGAAGTGCAGCTTCACCAAGGAGGGGATCAGCACGTTCGCCGTCGCCATCCCGGCCAGGGCCAGCGCGGAGAGCACGAGGAACACCAGCTCGTCGTGAGCAGCCGCTCGACCGGCCAGACCCACGACCACGGCGGCCAGTGACGCGCCGATGGCCCGGTGCAGCCCGACCGCCCGCGCGAACGTCGGAGCCAGGGCGCCGAAGACGGCGAAGGCGAGCACGGGCAGCGAGGTCAGGAGTCCGGCCTGCTGGTCGGAGAGCCCGAGACCGTCGCGGACCTCCTTCAGAACGGGTCCGACACTCACCGCGGCGGGGCGCAGGTTGAACGACAGGAGGATCAGTCCGGTCAGCACCAGCGTGGAACGACGGGCCGTGGACACCGCCGGATCCTCGCACACGGGCTGTCCCCGCCCTCGGGCAGGATGAACGGCGTGGGAGGTGACCGGGCAGGCGTCGTGCGCCACGTCGACGACGGTGAGCGCCGCAGTCGGCTCGGGGTGCGCCACGCGCTTGCCGCCCCGGCCTCCGACGTGCTCGCGGCGGCGCGGGCCGTGGTCTGCCTGCACGCCACCGAGCCCGCCTCGGTCCACCTCTCTGCCTGGGCGCGCACGGGTGCGAGCCGCGACGACGTCGACCGCGCGCTCTACGACGAGCGCTCCCTGGTCAAGCAGCTGGCGATGCGGCGCACGGTCTTCGCCTTCCCCCGCGAGCTCCTCCCGGCGGTCTGGGGAAGCGCCAGCGCGCGGGTCGCCGGCCAGCAGCTGCGACGGATGGCGCAGGAGATGCAGACCGCCGGCATCGCGACCGACGGTGACGCCTGGGCCGACAAGCAGCTCGCGACGGTGCGGCGGCTGATCGCCGACGACGGTCCGCTAACGACGGCGCAGGTGCGAGCCGAGCTCCCGGAGCTCGACGCCCGGGTCTCCCGCGGCAAGGGGCAGTACCAAGCAGACGTGGCCGTGGCCGCCTCGGTGATCGTCACCCTGGCGGCGTCCGGCGCGATCGTTCGTGGCGACAACGACGGCGGGTGGAAGATCTCCCGGCCGCGCTGGACCGCCGCCGAGCAGTGGCTCGGGGACGTGCCCGACCCCCTCCCCGAGGCCGAGGGGTACGCCGTGCTGGTCGCTGCGTGGCTGCGCGCGTTCGGCCCCGGCACCGAGGCCGACCTCGTGTGGTGGCTCGGGGCCACCAAGGCCGCCGTCCGCGCCGCCTTGGCCGACGTGGCGGCGGTCCCGGTCTCGCTCGACGACGGCGGCGTGGGGTTCCTGCTGCCCGACGACCTCGACCCGGTGCCGGCTCCTGACCCGTGGGTGGCCCTGCTGCCGGCGCTCGACCCGTCGACGATGGGCTGGAAGGGCCGCGGCTTCCACCTCGGGGAGCACGCCGAGAAGGTCTTCGACCGCAACGGCAACGGCGGCCCCTCCGTCTGGGTCGACGGCCGGATCGTCGGCGTCTGGGGTCAGCGCGACGACGGCCAGGTCGAGGTCGTGCTCGCCGAGGACGTGTCGCGGGCCGCACGACGTGCGCTCGACGGCCGCGCCGCCGAGCTGACCGCGTGGTTCGACGGCGAGGTGGTCCGGTCGATCTACCTCTCGCCGCTCGCCCGCGCCCACCTCGCGCGGTGACACTACGCTGTGCCGGTGCGTGCGCAGCCCGAGCAACAGGCCCCTCCGGTCCAGCGGCTGCGCGTGCGCTACGCGAAGCGGGGTCGTCTCCGTTTCACCAGTCACCGCGACTTCAGCCGGGCCTTCGAGCGCGCCCTCGTACGCGCGCGCATCCCGATGGCGTACTCCTCGGGGTTCAACCCGCATCCGCGGATCAGCTACGCCGGCGCGTCCCCGACCGGGGCGGCCAGCGAGGCGGAGTACCTCGAGATCGGCCTGGCCGAGGTCGTCGACCCGGCCGAGCTCGCGGCCGAGCTCGACCGGGCGATGCCCGACGGACTCGACGTGGTCGAGGTGGTGCCGGCCGGGGCCGGCAGCCTCGCCGACCGGCTCGACGCCAGCCGGTGGCAGATCGACCTGCTGCTCGCCACGGACGCGGTGCGGCCGGTCGTCGAGGCGTTCCTGGCGCGTGACTCGGTCACCGTCGAGCGGATGACCAAGAAGGGCCTGCGCACCTTCGACACCCGGGCTGCGGTGCTGTCGTTGCAGGTGTCCGACCCTGACGACGGCACCGACGGGAGAGCCAGGCTGGTCGCCGTGGTGCGGCACAGCGTCCCGGCCGTGCGACCCGACGACGTCCTGACCGGACTGCGGCAGCTTGGCGACCTGGGCGACCTCGGCACGGCGCTCGTGACCCGCTTGGAGCAGGGCCCGCTGGACGAGGCGACCGGCACGATCGGTGACCCGTTATCCGGTTGACAGTGCTGGGTTCGGCGCACTCGTGTGCGATACTCGAGGTGTTCGGTCACGCGGTGTGCCGCACCGACCGAACCGACGACGTTCTTGTCTGAGCGCTCCACCCGGAGTGGTCGGACACGCTGATTCCAAGTCGTCACCCGACCGCGACGCGGCCCGGCTGCATCGGTGACAGCGAGCAGCCACCAGGCCCGGCGACCGCGGTCGGTGGTGATCTGGATGACTGTGTCGCACCTGCGGAGGGTGTCGCCGAACACACGAAGGCTTTGCGCCGGTGGCCCTGTTCGCTCGGGTCGGCGGCGTCCAACCCAGTCCGGGGCTGCACGCGGCGTCCGGGCCGAGGAGCATGATGCTCGACGAACACGCGGACTCGTCCGCGAACTCCGACTCCACCGAACCCGCCGACACCACCGCGGCGACCCCGACGACGCCGGCACCGGCGAGGACCCGCAAGCGGGCCGCCAAGAAGGCCGCCCCTGACTCGGGCGATGCGCCGGCCGAGGGTGAGAAGCCGGCCAAGGCGACGAAGGCGACGAAGGCGACGAAGGCGGCGAAGACCGCGAAGACGGCCAAGACCGCAAAGGCGACGAAGTCCGCGATCTCGGCCGAGACGGCCGAGACCGCCGAGACCGAGAAGCCCAAGAAGACCAGCAAGACCGCCAAGGCTCCGAAGGCCGAGCAGCCGGACGCGAAGCCGGCGAAGAAGGCGACCCGCAAGAAGGTCGCGGCGACCTCCGAGGACGACGCTGACGAACGGCCCTCGATGGCCGCCGTCTTCCAGCCGCCCGAGGCGACCACGAAGGTCACGACGACCACGAGGACCCGGCGTACCTCGAAGAAGACGGCTGCGCCGGCCGACGACCAGTCGAGCGAGCAGTCCGCCGCCCAGTCCGACACCCAGTCCGACACCCAGTCCGACACCCAGGGCGCAGACGTTGCGGACGAGGGCGGCGAGACGCCTGCGCGTCGCAAGCGTCGCCGCGGTGGACGTCGGCGCCGCAAGCCGGGCGCCGGCGAGGGCGGGGCCGAGGGCTCCGACGAGACCACCAACGACGACCAGTCGAGTGGCCAGTCGAGTGGCCAGTCGAGTGATAAGCCCGGCGGCAGCACGTCCGGCTCCGACGACAGTGCTGAGGGTGAGTCGACCTCGTCTCGCCGGCGGCGTCGCCGCCGCCGGGCCGGCGAGGACGACGGCGACTCGGGCGACGACCCGTCGAACACCGTCACCCGGGTGCGCAGCGGCCGCAGCGCCGCCGACGAGATCACGGCCGTGAGCGGCTCGACGCGCCTCGAGGCCAAGAAGCAGCGCCGCCGTGAGGGTCGCGAGGCCGGGCGTCGACGGGCCCCGATCGTGAGTGAGGCGGAGTTCCTGGCCCGGCGCGAGTCGGTCAACCGGGTCATGGTGATCCGGCAGCGAGAGGACGTCACCCAGATCGGGGTCCTGGAGGACAACGTCCTCGTCGAGCACTACGTCGCCCGCGAGTCCCAGACCTCCCTGATCGGCAACGTCTACCTCGGTCGCGTGCAGAACGTCCTGCCGTCCATGGAGGCGGCGTTCATCGACATCGGCAAGGGCCGCAACGCCGTGCTGTACGCCGGCGAGGTCAACTGGTCCGCGCTGGGCCACAAGGACGGGCAGCCGCGCAAGATCGAGTCCGTGCTCTCCTCGGGCCAGACGGTGCTGGTGCAGGTCACCAAGGACCCGATCGGCCACAAGGGCGCCCGGCTCACCAGCCAGATCAGCCTGGCCGGCAGGTTCCTGGTCTACGTGCCCGATGGCACGACCAGCGGCATCTCCCGCAAGCTGCCCGACACCGAGCGCAACCGTCTCAAGACGCTGCTGAAGGAGATCGTGCCCGAGCACGCCGGGGTGATCGTGCGCACGGCCGCCGAGGGCGCCTCGGAGGAGGAGCTGACCCGCGACGTCGAGCGCCTGACGGCACGCTGGGACGACATCGAGAAGAAGGCCGCCAGCAAGAGCGCCGGTGCCTCGCTTCTCTACGGCGAACCGGACCTCACGCTGAAGGTCGTCCGGGACCTGTTCACCGAGGACTTCGCCAAGCTCGTCATCGAGGGTGACGACGCCTGGGAGACCGTCCAGGGGTACGTCGCCCACGTCGCGCCCGACCTCGAGACCCGCCTCGAGCGCTACGAGCCGAAGAAGGGGCAGGACGTCTTCTCGGCGTACCGCATCGACGAGCAGATCAAGAAGGGCCTGGACCGGAAGGTCTGGCTGCCCTCCGGCGGGTCGCTGGTCATCGACCGCACCGAGGCCATGACCGTGGTGGACGTCAACACCGGCAAGTTCACCGGGTCTGGCGGCAACCTCGAGGAGACCGTCACCAAGAACAACCTGGAGGCGGCAGAGGAGATCGTGCGCCAGCTCCGGCTGCGCGACATCGGCGGCATCATCGTCGTGGACTTCATCGACATGGTGCTGGAGTCCAACCGCGACCTGGTCCTGCGGCGTCTCGTCGAGTGCCTGGGTCGCGACCGCACGCGCCACCAGGTGGCCGAGGTGACCTCGCTCGGTCTGGTCCAGATGACCCGCAAGCGGATCGGGACCGGACTGCTGGAGTCCTTCTCCCACGACTGCCCCCACTGCCACGGTCGTGGGGTCGTCGTCGAGGACGCCCCCGTGGAGCCCAAGAAGGCCGAGGAGGAGCCCCGTCGCGCGCGTCGCAGCCGAGGTCGCGGCCGAGGCGACGGTGCCGAGGCGGCGCCCGAGCCGCCCAAGCCGCCGTCCCCCAAGGACGTCGCCGCGATGGCGCGCCACCACGACGAGGCTCCGGCCGAGGAGCAGGAGTCCGAGCCGGAGGTCGACCTCGACGACGCCGTGGACACGGACACGGGCTTGGACACCGACCTGGACGCGGACCTGGACACGGACCTGGACACGGGGACCGATACCGACGCGGACGCCGACATCGATGCCGAGTCCACGGTCGAGCAGGTCGAGGACTCATCGGCGTCCGACCAGGCCGAGGCCCCCGAAGCCCCCGAGGTCCCCGACGCCCCCGAGGCCACGGAGCCCCCTGAGGTCCCGGCTGAGCCCGTGGAGCCGGACAAGCCGAAGGTCGTCACCCGCACGCGCCGTCGCGCGGCGAGCCGGCCCGCCGGCCCGCCCGCCTCTGCGGACGCCGCGTCCACGGACCCGGCCCTGCACGTGCCGGTCAAGCGCAAGGGCACGCGCAAGCGCTGACGGGCCGCCGACGGGCTAGGGCCTGCGGTACGGCTCGTGGTGGATCAGCTTGACGTGGTGGTTGCGACACCCGGTCGTGGGATGCGCGACGTACTGCGACAGCGTCGAGTTCGGCACGTAGACGCGGAAGCCGTCGACGTGCCGGGGCCGGCATGCGTGGCGGGGGTAGTTCAATGCCGTGACCTCGTCGACCGAGCTGCGCAGCCGCTGGCCCGGCTGCAGGACGTAGGTCCGGCCGGTGCCGCCGACGCGGACCGCGGCCGCGCCGATCTGGGTGCCGTCGCCGTCCCCGACGTAGGAGATGCCGCCGTACCCGCCGGTGCTGCAGGCGTGGCCGGAGGTGTTGCGCAGGACGATCCAGCCGTAGGAGTGGCCCGCACCGTCGTCCGAGTGTCGGTACGACGCGGTGAGGTCGGCGTTGCCGCAGGCCGACGTGGCAGCCGAGGCGAGGGGTGCGGGTGCGAGCAGACCTCCCGCGGCGAGGGCCAGACCGGCGCCGGTGGTGAGGAGCCGGGTGAGCGTGTGCATGATGACCTCCTGGTCACGAGACCGGGGCCCGAGGTGGGCCTCCGGGGTCTGGGACGAGGGGTGCGGCGCCGGCGGTTGCCGCGGCACCTGCACTTTCCGGCCGGTTTCTCGTTTTGCAGTGCACGGAGCGCACGCCGTAGCATGGATCGTCGGCGCCCGCCCGTTTGCGTTGCGGTGCGCTCTCGCGACTGACTTGATCCAGACCCTGAGGAGACACCGCGGTGTACGCGATCGTGCGCGCTGGCAGCCGTCAGCAGAAGGTTGCCGTGGGCGACGTCATCGAGATCGACAAGACCGACGCTGCGGTCGGCGACACGCTGACCCTGCCCGTCGTGATGACCGTCGACGGCGACAAGGTCACCGCGACGGGTCTCGACAAGGCCGGCGTCACCGTCGAGGTGCTCGGTGCCACCAAGGGCCCCAAGATCGTGATCCAGAAGTACAAGAACAAGACCGGCTACAAGAAGCGCCAGGGTCACCGGCAGAAGTACACCCAGGTCAAGGTCACGGACATCAAGGCCTGAAAGGACAGATCGATGGCTCACAAGAAGGGCGCGGCCTCCACCAAGAACGGTCGCGACTCCAACTCCCAGCGACTCGGCGTCAAGCGCTTCGGCGGCCAGCTGGTCAACGCCGGCGAGATCATCGTCCGTCAGCGGGGCACCCACTTCCACCCGGGCGTGGGCGTCGGCCGCGGCGGTGACGACACGCTGTTCGCGCTCGTCGAGGGCAACGTCCAGTTCGGCACCAAGCGCGGACGTCGCGTCGTCAACATCGTGCCGGCCGGCCAGTAGCCGCCCACACCGACCACAGTCCGAAGGGCGTCCCCGCACAGGGCACGCCCTTCGGTCCATTTCAGGAGCAGTCATGGCCGTCCCGTCGTTCGTCGACCGGGTGACGTTGCACGTCGCCGCGGGTCGCGGGGGCAACGGGGTGGCGTCGGTGCACCGCGAGAAGTTCAAGCCGCTCGGGGGTCCCGACGGCGGCAACGGCGGCCCGGGCGGGTCGGTGATCCTGCGCGTCGACCCGGCCGTCACCACGCTGCTCGACTACCACCACAGTCCGCAGCGACGGGCCGAGCACGGCGGTCACGGCGCGGGCAGCCACCGCAGCGGCAGCCATGGCGCCGACCTGGTCCTGCCGGTGCCCGACGGGACGGTCGTGACCCGGGCCGGGGGAGACGTCCTGGCCGACCTGGTCGGTGCCGGCACCGAGCTCGTCGTCGCCGAGGGCGGCCGTGGGGGACTCGGGAACGCCGCTCTGGCCAGTACCAAGCGGAAGGCCCCGGGGTTCGCGCTTCTCGGCGAGCCGGGCGACGAGCTGGAGATCGTGCTCGAGCTGAAGGTCGTCGCCGACATCGGGCTCGTCGGCTTCCCCAGCGCCGGCAAGTCGAGCCTGATCGCCGCGATCTCGCGGGCTCGGCCCAAGATCGCCGACTACCCGTTCACCACCCTGGTGCCCAACCTCGGCGTGGTCAGCGCCGGCGAGACGACCTTCACGGTCGCCGACGTACCCGGGCTGATCGAGGGCGCCAGCGAGGGCCGCGGTCTCGGGCACGAGTTCCTCCGGCACGTCGAGCGCTGTGCCGCGATCGTGCACGTCATCGACACCGCCACCATCGAGCCGGGCCGCAACCCGGTCGACGACCTCGACGTGATCGAGGGCGAGCTCGCGTCGTACGGCGGGCTGGCCGACCGGCCGCGTCTGGTCGCGCTGAACAAGATCGACGTGCCGGACGGCCGGGACATGGCCGACCTCGTGCGCGCCGACCTGGAGGCCCGCGGGCTGCGGGTGTTCGCGGTCAGCGCGGCGTCGGGGGAGGGGCTGCGCGAGCTGACCTTCGCGATGGCCGGGATCGTGAGCGCCGCCCGCGCCGCGCGGCCCGAGGCGCCCCGCGAGCGGATCGTGATCCGGCCACCGTCTGCCGACGGAGGCGACGAGTTCACCGTCACCGAGACCGGCGAGGGCTGGCGGGTGCGCGGCACCAAGCCGGAGCGCTGGGTGCGACAGACGGACTTCAGCAACGACGAGGCCGTCGGCTTCCTGGCCGACCGGCTGAACCGCCTCGGCGTCGAGACCCGCCTGGTCGAGCTCGGCGCCGTCGAGGGAGACGCCGTCCTGATCGGGCATCCCGACAACGCCGTGGTCTTCGACTTCCGGCCCGGGATCGACGCCGGGGTCGAGATGCTCGGACGCCGCGGCGAGGACCAGCGCTTCGACGAACGCCGTCCCGCGGCGCGTCGTCGACGCGACATCGACGCCGCGATGCCGGACCGGGCCGAGGAGGAGGCGCGAGCCGACGTGGCCCGCCGCATCGACGAGGCGCGCCGCGGCGACGCGGGCCCCACCAGCTACGAGATCGGGTCGGCCGACGACCCCGACCTGAGCGAGCGGTGAACGCCGGGTCCGACCGCGCCGGGCTGGTATCAGCCGCACGACGCGTCGTGGTCAAAGTCGGGTCGTCGTCCCTGACCAGCGCGGAAGGTGGCATCGACCCGGCCGCGGTCCGGCGCCTCGTCGGCGTCCTGGCGGCCGCTCGGACGCGCAAGGTCGAGGTGGTCCTGGTCTCGTCGGGCGCGATCGCCGCCGGCCTCGCGCCGCTGCGACTGGCCCGCCGTCCGCGGGGACTGCCCATCCAGCAGGCCGCCGCGGCGGTCGGGCAGGGCCTGCTCGTCCACCGCTACACCGAGGAGCTGGCGCGGCACGGCGTCGTGGCCGGCCAGGTGCTGCTCACCGCCGACGACGTGACGCGGCGCAGCCACTACCGCAACGCCCACCAGACGTTCGCCAAGCTGCTGGAGCTCGGCGTTCTGCCGATCGTGAACGAGAACGACACGGTGGCGACCTCCGAGATCAGGTTCGGCGACAACGACCGCCTGGCGGCGCTGGTCGCGCACCTGGTCCACGCCGACCTGCTGGTGCTGCTGAGCGACGTGGACGGCCTCTACGACGGCCCGCCCCACGCGGCGGGCAGCCGGCTGGTGCCGGAGGTCGCGCTGAGCGACGACCTCGGCCGGGTCCGGGTCGGCAAGGCGGGTGCTGCGGGCGTCGGGACCGGTGGCATGCGCACCAAGCTGGACGCGGCACGGATCGCGACCGGTGCCGGCATCCCGGTCGTGCTCACGTCGGCAGCCCACGCCGAGGCCGCGCTGGGCGGAGAGCCGGTCGGCACGTTCTTCCATGCCGCCGCGCGTCGTCGTCCCACCCGGCAGCTCTGGCTGGCCCACGCCACCGAGCCCAAAGGGGTGCTGCTGCTCGACGCCGGCGCCGTTCGTGCCGTCACCGAGCGGCGCGCCTCGCTGCTCGCCGCCGGGCTCACCGGGGCCACCGGTGTCTTCGCGGCCGGCGACCCGGTCGACCTCGCGGGTCCTGACGCCGTCCCGGTCGCTCGCGGCCTGGTCAACTTCGACTCCGAGGAGGTCCCGGCGCTCGTCGGCAAGACCTCGGCGGTGCTTCGACGCGAGCTCGGTGCGGCGTACGAGCGGGAGGTCGTGCACCGCGACGATCTGGTGCTGCTCCCGAGATCCATCTGACCCCGATGGGTTTGGCCGGCGGTGGCGAGGGCAGGATCCTCCCCATGACGACGTCTCGACGACTGCTCGCCCTGGCCACCTCGCTCGGTCTCGCCGTGCTCCTGACCGCCCCGGCGACGCCGGTGTCGGCCCGCACGGTCGGCGACCGCTGCCAGGGCAGCGGACCGGTCGCGCGCTCGGCCATCCCCACGCTGAACGCCGCAGGCTGCGCCCTCGCCGGCCGGACCGTGACGGTCGGCCGCGTGTCGGTGGTCGTGCCTCCGGCCGGGATGGGCGTGGTGGGCGACGGAGTCGGCCGGCACGGTGATGTCCGCGGCTTCACGGTCACCAACACCGGCAGCTCCGTGCGCATCGTCCGTGGCTCGAACGCCTCCGCCGCCGCGGTGGCCGGTGACCCGCCTGCCTGCAAGGACAAGACGTTCCACCTCGAGGGCAACAAGTGGGCGTCGTCGCTGAAGTACCACGTGAACGTCGGTGGCCTGCCCGGTCGTCTCCACGCCAAGGCCGTGATCCGGGCCGTGAAGGCGGGCAACCAGAACATGCGCAAGGGCCACAACAACTGCCACAAGCCGCGGCTGAAGACCCCCGCCTCCCACTACCTCGGTCGCACCCACGTCAAGCCGAACATCAAGGTGCACGGCCCGTCGTGCGGGAAGCCCAACACCACCAACGTCGTCGGGTTCGCCAACCTGCCCGGCGGTCTGCTCGGCTGGACCTGCTACTGGATCTACGTGAAGTCCGGCCGGATCGCCGGGGCGGACATCGTGATGGACAACGGCAAGTACCTCGTGACCAAGCTCCCGAAGACGTGCCGCGCCAAGTGGGACCTGGAGGGTGCGGTGACGCACGAGTGGGGCCACGCCTACGGCATGGCGCACACCGGCTCGGGCCACGGCAACCTCACCATGCAGCACGAGCTGGCGCCCTGCTCGACGTATGCCCGCACGCTCGGTCTGGGCGACTGGCTCGGCATGAACAAGATGTACGGCCACCGCAAGTAGCTGCCAGTAGGGTCGCGCTCGTGCGCGAGCCCCTACCCCTGAGCGAGGCGGAGCACGCCGAGGACCAACGCTGGGAACGCATCTACGGCGCCTGGGACGCCCTCGACCTGGACGGCGCCCGAGCCTTCTTCGAGGGCTTCGAGCGCCCTTGGTGGGTGGTCGGCGGCTGGGCGATCGAGGCGTTCACCGGCGCGGAGCGCGAGCACGAGGACGTCGACGTCTCGCTGCTCGCGTGCGACGTCCCGGCGTTCCGCGAGTTCGTCGGGGACCGGTGGCACCTGTGGACGATCGCCGACGGAGCGCTCCGTCCGATGACGGTCGAGCACCCCGACCTCTGGGCACCCGACGCCCAGGTCTGGGTCCGTCGGGACTCGGCCTCGCCGTGGGTGATGGACGTGCCCGTCACACCCGACGCGGACGGCCGGTGGCGCAACAAGAAGCTGCCCGAGCACGTCGCCGACCTGGCGGAGGTGACGTGGGTGACCGAGGACGGTGTGCGCGTGCTGAACCCGGAGATCGTGCTGATGTTCAAGGCCCGGCTCGACCGCACCAAGGACCGCCGGGACCTGGCGCGAGCGTGGCCGCTGCTCAGCGGTGCGCAGCAGGGCTGGCTGCGGGACACGATCGAGCAGCTCTTCCCCGCGCACCCGTGGCTGACCGAGCTGTCGGCGGAGTAATTCGGGTGCGGGGCGGCGGTCGCGTCCGTACGGTTCACGCCATGGGTATCGAGGAGTGACCTCAGCCAGGCGCCGGCCGGCGGCCTGACGACCACGCCCCCCACACGCTCCCTGGCACGGAGCGGGGTCCGTGGTCAGGACGTCACTCCTGTTGGAGCCAGTCATGCCCCGCCCCACCGTCTCCTCGATCACCTCCCACGCCAGCTCGTCGATCCTCGAGCGCCTCCAGGCCGTCGGCCGCTCGCACGACGACGTCCGTCGTTACTCCCGCGGCCGACGCAACCTCCTTCCGCGGGCCGACAACGTCATCACCGTCGTGGGCGCATGGGCGCACGAGGTCCTGCTCGGCACCGACGCGGTCGTCGATGTGAGCTTGTGGTGTCCCGGCGACACCGCGTCCGCTCGGTCGGGGGATGCCGGGCTGGACGATCTCGCGGCCCGGGTCGTGGCCCGCGCGCAACGGGCCTTCCGGGTCTCGCCACGCGTGCTCGCGGCCTTGCAGCCGGACGTGACCGCCCCGGCCCTGGTGTCTCTCGTGCGACTGCCGGACTGGAGCTCCGCGGTCGTGCTGACGCAACAGGCGCGGCTCGTGCTCGTCGCCGACGGGATCGAGTACGCCGGCAACCTCGGGACGTTGGTCCGGACCGCGGACGCCTGCGCCGCCGACGCGCTCGTGCTGACCCGGGCGACGGCGCGGGTCACCCACCCGAAGGTGTTCGCCGCGAGCCGCGGCACCGTGCTCACCACGCCCGTGCTGACCTACCCGACGGTGGCGGAGGCCAGGGTGGCGCTCGCCTCCGCCGGCTTCACGGCGTACGTCGCCGACCCGGCCGGTACGACGCGCTACCGCGACGCCGGGCTCGGGTCGGGTCGGACCGCGGTCGTCGTGGGCTCCGAGGGGGACGGCGTGAGCGAGGAGTGGCGGCACGGGCTGACCCGGGTGGCGATCCCGATGCGCGGGCGGGCCGACTCGCTCAACGTGGCCGTCTCGGCGGCGGTCCTGCTGTTCGAGGCGCGAGCCCGACTGGACGCCATCCACGATGGGTGAGCGCGGTTCGCCCCGTCCGGGAACGCGCCGTAGGCTGGGTGTGACATGGACGACGCGCCCGACCAGCCGGTCTATCTGGACCACGCCGCGACCACCCCGATGCTGCCGGTGGCACTCGAGGCGATGACCGCGCACCTCGGCGACGTCGGCAACCCGTCCTCGTTGCACGCGAGCGGCCGGGCCGCTCGTCGGGTGGTCGAGGAGTCGCGGGAGACCATCGCCCAGGCCCTGAACTGTCGACCGGGCGAGGTCGTCTTCACCTCGGGCGGCACCGAGGCCGACAACCTCGCCATCAAGGGGCTGTTCTGGTCGCGCCGCGACGCCGACCCGGCCCGGGTTCGGGTCCTGGTCTCGTCGGTCGAGCATCATGCCGTCCTCGACACGGTCCACTGGCTGGCCGAGGAGGAGCACGCCGAGGTCGAGCTGCTGCCGGTCGACACGCGGGGCCGCCTCGACCTGGACGCCTTCCGGCAGTCCGTCGAGCGCGACCCGGCCTCGGTCGCGGTCGTCTCGGTGATGTGGGCCAACAACGAGGTCGGCACCCTGCAGCCGGTCGAGGAGGTCGTGGCGATCGCCTCGGCGCACGGCATCCCGGTGCACACCGACGCCGTCCAGGCCGTCGGCGCGGTGCCGGTGGACTTCGCCGCGAGCGGGGTCGACGCCCTCACACTGACCGGCCACAAGCTGGGCGGACCCTACGGCGTGGGCGCGCTGGTGCTCCGGCGCGAGCTGTCCCTCACCCCGCTGCTGCACGGGGGAGGTCAGGAGCGCGACGTGCGCAGCGGCACCCTCGACATGCCCGCGATCGCGTCCTTCGCCACCGCCGTCGAGCACGCCGTCAAGGCGCAGCCCGAGTACGCCGAGCGGGTCGCCGCCCTGCGCGACTCGCTGATCCGCCGGATCACCGAGATGGTGCCCGACGCCCATGTCCACGGTGACGCCGAGCGCCGCCTTCCGGGCCATGCCCACGTCGGCTTCCCCGGCTGCGAGGGCGACTCGCTGCTGATGCTCCTCGACGCGCGGGGCATCGAGTGCTCCACCGGCTCCGCGTGCTCAGCCGGCGTTCCGCAGCCCTCGCACGTGCTCCTCGCGATGGGCTGCGACGACGAGGGCGCGCGCCATTCCCTGCGCTTCACCCTGGGCCGTACGTCGTCGGAGTCGGACGTCGACGCCGTGGCCGAGGCCATCGGCCCGGCCGTCGAGCGCGCCCGCGGAGCCCGTATCCCGTGAGGGTCGTCGCGGCCATGTCCGGCGGCGTCGACTCGGCGGTCGCCGCAGCGCGCGCCCACGAGGCGGGGCACGACGTGACCGGCATCCACCTGGCCCTGTCGCGCAACCCCGCGTCGTACCGCTCGGGGGCTCGCGGGTGCTGCACGATCGAGGACGCGAACGACGCGCGCCGGGCCGCCGACGTGATCGGCATCCCGTTCTACGTCTGGGACCTCTCCGAGCGGTTCCACGAGGACGTCGTCGAGGACTTCATGGACGAGTACGCCTCCGGGCGTACACCGAACCCGTGCCTGCGCTGCAACGAGCGGATCAAGTTCGCGGCCGTGCTCGATCGGGCGCTGGCGCTGGGCTTCGACGCCGTGGCCACCGGCCACTATGCGCAGGCCCGACCCGCGCCGGACGGTTCGGTGGAGCTGCACCGGGCCGTCGACGCCGGCAAGGACCAGTCCTACGTGCTCGGCGTCCTGACCCAGGAGCAGCTGGCGCACTCGCTGTTCCCCCTGGGTGACACGCCCAAGCCCGAGGTCCGGGCGGAAGCGGGCGCGCGCGGGCTCCTGGTCGCCGACAAGCCCGACTCCCACGACATCTGTTTCGTCGCCGACGGCGACAACGCCGGCTGGTTGCGCGAGAAGCTCGGCGACCGCGCGCCCAACCACGGTGGGGCGATCGTCGACGCGAGCTCGGGCGTCGAGCTCGGTCGCCACGACGGCACCTTCGGGTTCACCGTCGGCCAGCGCAAGGGCCTGCGCCTCGGTCGGCCGGCGGCCGACGGGAAGCCTCGCTACGTGCTGGACATCGAGCCGGTCTCGGGCACGGTCACGGTCGGACCGCGCGAAGCTCTGACGATCGACCGGATCACTGCCGACCGGCCCCGGTGGTGCGGTGACGCCCCGACGACGGCGGACGAGCCGCTGCCGACGACGGTGCAGCTGCGCGCCCACGGCGCCGAGCACCAGGCTCTGGTCCGAGTCGCCGGCGAGACGGTCGAGATCGAGCTGCTCCAGCCTGCGCAGGGGATCGCGCCCGGTCAGGCGGCGGTGATCTACGACGGCACGCGCGTCGTCGGCTCGGCCACCATCGTGTCCACCGAGCGCGCCGGCTCTCTCGCGTGACAGTCGCCACCGGCGTCGGCTCCTGGCCGGGCACCGACTCCGAGGAGTACGTCGAGGCCATGCGGGTCGTGCTCGGCGAACTGCCGGACCTGCCCTACCTGCCGGAGCTCCCGGCCCGGGGCCCGGCGGCCGGCATCGTCGGCCGCACGCTCGCCGTGGTCGAGGACCTCGGCTTCGACCTGCAGCCGGCCGGATGGCGGCTCACCGGCGTCTCGGGCGTCGACCACCGGCGCGCGCGCTCGCTGCTGGCCCAGGACCTCGACCAGCTCGAGGAGCAGGCCCAGGGCTTCGTCGGCGAGCTCAAGGTGCAGCTCGCCGGGCCCTGGACCCTCGCCGCCACCGTCGAGAAGCCACGCGGCGACAAGGTGCTCTCCGACCACGGGGCACGCCGTGAGCTCGCCGAGGCACTGGCCGAGGGGGTCGCGGCGCACCTGACCGACGTACGCCGACGGGTGGACGGCGCGCGTGTGATCGTGCAGGTCGACGAGCCTGCGCTTCCGGCGGTGCTCGCCGCCGCGGTGCCGACGGCGTCGGGGTTCGGGCGCCACCGCGCGGTCCAGCCCCCAGAGGCCTCCGACCTGCTCGCCCGGGTGCTCGAGCGGGCGGGGGAGGAGCCGTGGGTCCACTCCTGCGCGGCACAGACGCCGTGGAGCCTCCTCCGCGGAGCGGGAGCGCGCGGGCTGAGCGGCGACCTGGACCTGCTCGGTGCCGACGACCTCGACGTCTTCGCGGAGGCGTTGGAGGCGGGGGAGCGGGTGGCCCTCGGCATCGTCCCGAGCGTCGACCCCGACCCGTCGCCCGGCCAGACGGCGCTCACCGAGCGCGTGCTGCGGCTGCTGGACATGCTGGGGCTCGACCCGGACGCGGTCGGGGGGCGGCTCGTGCTGACGCCCACCTGCGGTCTGGCCGGTGCGTCTGCGGACTGGGCCCGGCGGGCGACCACCCTGTGCGCGACCGTGGCGCGCAACCTCGCCCCCGCCGAGGCCGGTGACCCGCGGTGACCGAGATGACGACGCGGCCGACGCTGCGCGGAACCTTCGGGATGGTCTCGTCGACCCACTGGCTGGCCTCGCAGACCGCCATGGCCGAGCTCGAGGCGGGCGGCAACGCCTTCGACGCAGTGGTCGCCGGGGCGTTCGTGCTGCACGTCGTCGAGCCGCACCTCAACGGCCCCGCCGGCGAGGTGCCGGCCGTCTTCGCCACCGCCGAGGACCCGCGGCCGACCGTGCTGTGCGGCCAGGGGACCGCGCCCGAGCAGGCGACGGTGTCCCACTATCGCGGGCTCGGACTCGACCTCGTGCCGGGCTCGGGACTGCTGGCTGCGGCGATCCCGGGCGCGGTGGACGCGTGGCTGATGCTCGCCCGCGACCACGGCTCCCGGCGGCTGCGCGACGTCCTCGCGTACGCCGTCGGCTATGCGCGCGCCGGACACCCGCTGCTGCCGCGGTCGGCCGCGACCGTGGCGACCATGCAGGAGCTCTTCACCGAGCACTGGCCGAGCTCGGCCGAGCTGTGGATCCCGCACGGCCGGCTGCCGAGGCCCTGGGAGCTGGTGACCAACCCGGCGTACGCCGACGTGCTCGACCGGCTGGTGGCCGAGGGCGAGGCGGCAGGACCCGGCCGGGAGGCGGAGTACGACGCCGCGCGCCGGGCCTGGAGCCAGGGGTTCGTGGCCGACGCGGTCGACGCCTTCGCCCGTCGTCCGTTCCGCGACTCCAGCGGCTCCGACCACGCCGGGGTGATCACCGGGGCCGACCTCGCGGGCTGGAGTGCGTCGTACGAGCCTGCGGTCACCCACCGGTTCGCCGGCTACGAGGTGGCCAAGACCGACCTGTGGGGGCAGGGGCCGGTGCTGCTGCAGTCGCTGGGGATGCTCGACCGGCTGCCGTCGACGGCGGTCGACCCGAGCACGGTCGAGGGCGTCCACACGCTGACCGAGGTGCTCAAGCTGGCCTTCGCCGACCGCGAGGCGTGGTACGGCGACGCGTCGGACGTCTCGGTGGCCGAGCTGCTCGACCCGGCGTACCTCGCCGAACGGGCCGCGCTCGTCTCGGACGCCGCGTCGTGGGAGCTGCGACCGGGCTCGCCGGGCGGCCGGGAGCCGCGGCTCGCATCGGCCGTGCTCGCCGGCTCCGGATCCGGGCCCACCAGTGCGGGCCTGGGCGAGCCGACCGTGTCCGCGGACGGCGAGACGCGCGGCGACACCTGTCACATCGACGTGGTCGACCGCTGGGGCAACATCGTCTCGGCGACCCCGTCGGGCGGCTGGCTGCAGAGCTCGCCGGTCATCCCGGAGCTGGGCTTTCCGCTCGGCAGCAGGCTGCAGATGTGCTGGCTCGACGAGGGACTGCCCGCGACGCTCACGCCGGGCCGCCGCCCGCGCACGACGCTCTCACCGACGTTGGTGCTCCGGGACGGCGTACCGACCCATGCGCTCGGCACACCGGGTGGTGACCAGCAGGACCAGTGGCAGCTGGTGCTCCTGCTCCGGCTGCTCGTCGGCGGTCAGGAGCTGCAGGAGGCGATCGACGCGCCGATGTTCCACACCGACGCCTTCCCGAGCTCGTTCTACCCGCGCGAGTCCGAGCCGGGCAGTCTGGTGGCGGAGTCGCGGATCGGGGACGACGTGCTGGCGGCGCTGGCCGCCCGCGGGCACGACGTCACGACGGTGCGTCCGTGGCTGCTCGGCCGGCTGTCCGCCGTCTCGCGGGATCCCGAGACCGGCCTGCTGAGCGCCGGCGCCAACCCGCGCGGCAACCAGGGGTACGCCGTCGGCCGCTGAGCTCGCCGTACGCTCGCTCGCCTGTCGTGCACCGCCCGCAAGCCCTGACCCGAAACGAAACGTTGAACGGCGCCTTCTGACCGTTGAACGGCGCCTTCTGACCATCAGCTTGGTCAGAAGGCGCCGTTCGCTTGTCAGAAGGCGCCGTTCAACGGTCAGACGGCGCCGTTCAACATTGGGGTCAGCCGACGTGGACGCCCTGCTCGGGGGCGTCGGTGGCCAGCTCCTCGTGCTTGACGTCGAGGAAGAGCCACACGATCGCCGAGCCGGCCAGCATCAGGAAGACGCCGACCAGGAAGGCGTGGGTCGCGCCGGTCGGGAAGCTGCCGACGTAGGCCAGCATCCCGGTCAGTGCCGTCGGGTTGGCGGCGCCGAGCTTCTCCATGAGCGCCGAGGTGACGTTCGGGTCGAGCTGACCGAGGCCCTGGCCGATCGTCGGCGCGATCTTGGTGATGTGGTCGTTGGTGAAGTGGCTGCCCACCGTCGACAGGATCGCCAGACCGAGCGCGCCACCGACCTGCTGCATGGTGTTCAGCACGCCGGAGCCGATGCCGGAGTCCTCCGCGCGCACGTGGTGCACGGCGGTCAGGGTCAGCGGCACGAACACCGCGCCCATGCCGAGCGCCATCAGGCACACGAAGGGCAGGATCTGCGTCCAGTAGCTCACGTCGGAGCCGAGGGAGTGGCCCTGGGCGACGGCGTTGAGCACATCGGTGCCGCTGTCGGGCACGCTCAGCCGGGAGAACCCGAACAGTGCCACCGAGGCCATCAGGGTGCCGACGCCGGCGATGAACTTCGGGTCGATCTTGCTGGCCAGGCTCGAGACGATCGTGGCGCTGATGATGATGCAGATGCTGAACGGCAAGAACGCGAAGCCGGCCTTGAGCGGGCTGTAGCCCATGACGTTCTGGATGAACAGGCTCAAGAAGAAGAACATCGCGAACATGGCCGCCGGCAGCAGCATCATCGCGGCGAACGACGCCGCACGGGTGCGGTTGGCGAAGATCCGGAACGGCAGCAGCGGGTGCTCCACGCGGGTCTCGACCAGGATGAACATCGCCAGCAGGACCACGCCGCCGATCAGGCTCGCGATCGTCCAGCCGTCGCCCCAGCCGTACGCCGCGTTGCCGGCGCGCGTCAGGCCGTAGACCACGGCCAGCAGGCCGCCGGTGCCGGCGACGGCACCGGGGATGTCGAGCTGACCCGGGTGCGACTCGGACTCGCGCAGGAAGCGCGGAGCGAGCAGCGCGGCGACCAGGCCGATCGGGACGTTGATCAGGAAGGTGAGCCGCCAGCCGTCGTGGTCGTTGAACATCGAGATGTTCAGGCCGGTCAGCCAGCCGCCCAGGATCAGGCCGACGGCCGCACCGGCACCGGACATCGCGGCGTACACCGCGAAGGCGCGGTTGCGGGCCGGTCCGGCCGGGAACGTCGTGGTGATCAGCGCCAGCGCGGCCGGGGAGGCCAGCGCGGCACCGAGACCCTGGATGCCTCGGGCGCCGAGCAGAAGCGTCTCGTTCTGCGCGAAGCCGCCGAGCAGCGAGGCGACGGCGAAGATCGTGAGGCCGGTCATGAAGACCTTGCGGCGACCGTAGAGGTCACCGAGGCGGCCGCCGAGGAGCAGCAGGCCGCCGAACGCCAGGGAGTAGCCGGTCACGATCCAGGTGAGGTTGGTGCCGGACATGTGGAGGTCCTTGCCGATGAACGGCAGGGCGATGTTGGCGATGGTCGCGTCGAGCACCACCATCAGCTGCGCGATGCAGATGAGAACCAGGGCCCAGCCCAGGTGCTCCTTGCGACCGGAGGTGTCGGGTGTCCCGACTGCTTCGGCTTCGGTCAGGTCGGACATGTTCTTCCTAACTGTTCAGTGACTCGGTGAAGTCGTGGAGGTTCAGCTGGATGACGGGTTCGGGGCCTGCGGCCTGACAGCCGGCAGGATGATCTGGTCGATGGCGCGCTCGATCAGGTCGGCGTCGGGGTGCTCGCCGAGGACGAACACGCGGTGGAGCACGATCCCCGCCAGCGCGGGGACGACGAGGTCGAGGTCGAGGTCGTCGCGGAGCTCACCGCGATCGCGCGCACGCTCGAACACCGTGCGAGAGACCACCGACTTGGGCTCGACGACCTGCCGGCGGAACTCCGCGGCGAACTCCTCGTCGGTGGTGACGGCGGTGACGACGGCCCCGAAGGTCGAGGTCGTGTCCTGGTCGGTGAGGCCGCCGTGGCCGCAGAAGGCGGCCATGAGGTCGGTGCGCAGGTCGCCGGTGTCGGGGATCTCCGGAGTCGTCTTGGTCTGCGCGAGCGCCTCGACGACGAGCTTGGCCTTGGAGGTCCACCGTCGGTAGAGGGTGGCCTTCGACGCCTTGGCCCGCTGGGCGACGGCGTCCATGGTGAGCCGGTCGTAGCCGACCTCTGCCAGCACGTCGAGCGCGGCGTCGAGGATCTGCTGCTCGCGGACGCCCTCGACACGCGGTCGAGCGGCGGCGGCGGCTTCAGCGGAGGTCATGCAGCGGTCACCTGTCGTTCAGGGGATGAAACGAAACTGTTTCGTTCCATCGATGACAGTAACCGACTCGGGCGGATGGAACAAATCAGTTTCATCCGGACCCCGGACGAACCCGGGAGCCAGCGCTCGGGGAGTCTCAGCGCAGGTCGAGCACCTGCCGGACCCGGTCCTCGGCCAGGCCGTTCCAGGCGTGGATCCCGGTCAGCAGGTAGTGCCCGCGGTCGCCCATGTCGGTGAACGACGTCGCGGAGGCCACGTGCGCCGCCCGCTCGACGTACGCGCGGGTGTCCGAGGCGCGGGTGATCCGGTCGCGCCGGCCGTGCGCGGCGTGGAGCGCCTTGCCGGCCAGGGCCTCGACCGACTCGTCGGGCGGCAGCCACGGCGCGAGCGCGACGACTCCGCGGACCGACGGATGGTCCGCGGCCCGGCACGCAGTGCGACCGCCCATGGAGTGTCCGACGAGGACGACCGGCAGCTCACCGATCTCGCGCCGGATGGCGTCGAGCGCCCAGTGGACGTCGGCGATCTTGTCGGCGCCGTCGCCGTTCCACCCGACGGTCCGAAAGCGGATCAGGCGTACGCCGATGCGCGCGTCGTGGAGCCGGCGTCCGAGCGTGCGACCTAGAGCCGCCGCCCGCTGCCACGAGAGGCTGCGAGCCGTGACAGGTGCGCGTGAGCGGTCCTTGCCGCCGTGCAGCACCAGCACGCAGGCCTGCGGGTCGGCGACCGAGTCGAGGGTGCTCACCACCGGGGCGGCGTCGGTCACGGTCGTCTCCACGGCGGTCGTTCGGTGCGTCGCCCCGACCGGATGGGTCGTGACGTGTCGGTGGTCATTGGCAGGATAGGCGGCATGGGCGAACCCCGATCGGCGACTCCCGAGGCCAAGGACCGTCACCGTCAGCTGAGCGAGGAGATCGAGGACGCCCGCTGGCGCTACTACGTCCTCGACGACCCCACGCTCGACGACGCCGACTTCGACCGGCGGCTGCGTGAGCTGGAGGGGCTCGAGGAGGAGTTCCCCGAGCTCCGCACCCCCGACTCGCCGACGCAGAAGGTCGGCGGCGCCGTCTCCACCGAGTTCACCGCCGTCGACCACCTCCGGCCGATGGAGAGCCTGGACAACGCCTTCACCTACGACGAGCTCGCGTCGTGGTACGCCCGGCTGGGTCGCGACGGGGTCGAGAAGCCGGCGCTGCTGTGCGAGCTGAAGGTCGACGGCCTGGCCATCAACCTGCTCTACGAGGACGGGCGGCTCGTGCGGGCGCTGACCCGCGGTGACGGCCGCACCGGCGAGGACGTCACGCCCAACGTCAAGACGATCGACTCGGTGCCACACCGGTTGAAGGCGTCGAAGGAGTTCCCGGTCCCGCAGCTGCTCGAGGTGCGGGGTGAGGTGTTCCTCCCGGTCCAGGCGTTCGAGCGCCTCAACGAGTCGCTGCTCGAGGCCGGCAGGCAGCCGTTCGCCAACCCGCGCAACTCCGCGGCGGGCTCCCTGCGCCAGAAGGAGCCGAAGGTCACCGCCAGCCGGGCGCTCGGCATGGTCTGCCACGGCCTCGGAGCGCGCGAGGGCTTCGAGCCGAAGGCGCAGTCCCACTCCTACGAGGCGCTCCACGCCTGGGGACTGCCGACGTCGGAGCAGGTGCGCGTCGTCCCGTCGTTGACCGACGTCGAGGCCTACATTGAGAACGCCGGGGAGCACCGCCACTCGATCGTGCCCTACGAGATCGACGGCGTCGTGATCAAGGTCGACGACGTCGGCCTCCAACGCCGGCTCGGCTCGACCTCGCGGGCGCCGAGGTGGGCGATCGCGTTCAAGTACCCGCCGGAGGAGGTCAACGCCAAGCTCCTCTCGATCGAGGTCAACACCGGCCGCACCGGCCGGGTGACGCCGTTCGGGGTGATGGAGCCGACCAAGGTGGCCGGCTCGACGGTCGAGCGGGCCACGCTGCACAACGCGCACGAGGTGAAGCGCAAGGACGTCCGGCCCGGCGACACCGTCGTGCTGCGCAAGGCGGGCGACGTCATCCCCGAGATCGTCGGACCGGTGCTCGCGCTGCGCCCGAAGGGCCTCAAGGCGTGGCGGATGCCGACCACGTGCCCCAGCTGCAAGACCAAGCTCGTGCAGCAGAAGGAGGGCGACAAGGACCTCCGCTGCCCCAACACCCAGCAGTGCCCTGCCCAGCTGCTGGAGCGGGTCTTCCACGTCGCCAGCCGCGGCGCGTTCGACATCGAGGGCCTCGGCTCCGAGGCGGCGTACGCGCTGCTGGGGGCGAAGGTCATCACCGACGAGGGCGACATCTTCGATCTCGACCGCGACAAGCTGCTGAAGACCGAGCTGTTCACCCGGGCGCCGAAGAAGGGCGAGGACGGTCTGCAGCTCAGTGCCAACGGCGAGGGCCTGCTGGCCAACCTCGGGCAGCGCAAGCAGGTGCCGCTGTGGCGGGTGCTGGTCGCGCTCTCGATCCGGCACGTCGGACCCACCGCGGCACGCGCGCTGGCCACCGAGTTCGGCTCGATGGCGGCGATCCGTGGCGCGAGCGAGGAGCAGCTGGCAGCCGCCGAGGGTGTGGGTCCCACGATCGCGGAGGCCGTCATCGAGTGGTTCAAGGTCGGCTGGCACCGCGCGATCGTCGACAAGTGGGAGACCGCGGGGGTCTCGATGGCCGACGAGCGCGACGAGTCGACCCCGCGCACCCTCGAGGGACTGACGGTCGTGGTCACCGGCTCGCTGGTCGACTTCTCCCGCGACTCGGCGAAGGAGGCGATCCTGTCGCGCGGCGGCAAGGCCGCCGGCTCGGTCTCGAAGAACACCGACTTCGTCGTGGTGGGCGACAACGCCGGTTCCAAGGCCGACAAGGCCGAGCAGCTCGGGGTCCCCGTCCTGGACGAGGGTGGGTTCAAGGTGCTGCTCGAGAGCGGGCCCAGCGGGCTCTGACCCGTCTCGCGCGGCGCTACGCCGCGGCCGTCGGTGGTGTCGTCGGCGAGACCGGGCTGTGCCCGTTCTCCATCCGCCACAGGTAGGCCCCCAGCGTGGCGGCCAGCACCAGGAAGACGACGCCCACGACCCGGTGCCCGGCCACCAGCGACCACAGCACCAGTGCACCGACCACGCCGATCATCGACAGGAGCCCCGTGCGGGTGCCGACGATCCTGGCGAAGGCGACCGCGGCGCGCTCGGTGGTGCTCATCCGGCGGAACGTCACGGCCCGGTCGGGCATCTGGACGTGGCGCTCGGGCGACACCGCGGCGTCCACGGCCTTGGTGAGGTCCTTGCCGCGAGCCCACTCGCGAGGCTCGAGCTCCAGGATGCTGCCGTCGCGCCCGATCAGGTGCCGAGCGCCGTCGCGCCAGCTGAGCAGCGCTGCGACGTTGGCGATCGGCATCGCCCGGCACATGGTGCCGGTGACCCGCTCGGCGACCTTCTCGTCGACCGAGAACGTCGTGAGGTCGGCCGGCCAGTTCACGTGGCTGTGCTTCTGCCCGGCACCGGAGGACCGGCCGTCGGGGAAGGTGACGGCCGGGAGCGTACGTCCGAGAGGCGCCGCCTCCGGAAGGCCCACCAGGAGGGTGGCGTAGAGCTCGGCCGCGGCCTGGTCGACCCGCCGGGGGTCGGTGCCGTGCAGCTGGTCGAGGAGCTCCTCGTAGGTCATCGGCACCTGCTCGTGGAGCGCGGCGTACCCGGCCTCCAGGGCGGTCTCGACCATCGCGGCAGGCGACTCGAGCACGCGCAACCGGGCCTGGACGGCCTCCTGCACCCACTCGCGGGGCACGCCCTCGTCGGCCAGCTTCTGGGCCACCTCGAGGGCGGCGCGGGCCAGGCTCGGCAGCGCCTCGGGCGGGACCTCTGCTCCCGCGGCGACGACGCAGTGGCCGTTGTCGACCTCGGTGATCCCCGACCAGAGCCCGAACGCCCCGCCGGTGTGCCGCCGTAGTCCGTCGTGGAGGGCCCGCTCCAGGATGTCGGGCAGGAAGCCCGCTTCGTGAGTTCGGGAGACGGCGCCGCTGATCGTGAGACCCGCCTCGTCGCGGTACGCCGCGGGGAGCGGCCGCTCGAGCGGCACCGCGGCCTGGGCCGGGAGGTAGTCGCCCTCGGGCAAGGGCAGGGTGAGGCCCGCCGGGGGAGGGCCGTCCAGCACCAGGATCGCGTTCGAGGCGCCGAAGACGCGTCGGGACCGCTCGGCGAGCAGCTGCTCGGTGGCACGGACGGCACCGACCTCGGCGTAGCTGGCGACGCCGGGACCGTTCGCGCCGTACCGCCAGGTCAGCGAGCTGAGGAGGCCGTCACGCGGCCCCTGGGCACGAGCCTGGAGGACGCCACGCTCGCGGGCGAGCAGGCGCAGGTCGGGCTCGCTGAGCCAGCGGGCCAAAGCACCGAGGCGGTCGGCGATCGCCTCGGGCTCGCCGAACGCCGCGAAGTGCGTCTGGAGCAAGGAGAGTCGACCCTCGATGGGTCGCGTCAGCGACTCGCGGTCGAGCAGGGCGAGGTGCTCCAGGAGATGGAGCCAGCCGGTCTCGTGCAGAGGCTCGTCCGCGCTTCCCTGGCGGAAGAGCAGATGCGCAGCCGAGGCCGCGCGTCCCATGTCCACGTAGAAGCACAGGACGCCGTCGACCTCGGTCTCACGAACAGTGTGGAGAGCAGTGTTCATTGTCAGCCTGAGGGGGGTTCGGGCAGGTCTGTTTCGCTCAGCACGGTAGCCCGGGAACGCCCTCCGCGTAGGCGGTTTCGCCAACCTGGTACCGGCCCGACAACCGTCTGGACAACCGGATGGAGGGCCCCCGGACCGCTCCCTAGGATGAGTCCATGCCTGAGACCCCCGAGCACTCGATCTCCCGCGAGGAGGTGGCTCACCTCGCCGATCTGGCCCGGATCGACCTCAGCGACGCCGAGCTGGACCACCTCGCGCCGCAGCTGAGCGTGATCCTGGAGTCGATCGCGTCGATCCAGGGTGTCGCGGGCGACGACGTGCCGCCGACCTCCCATGCGCTGCCGCTGACCAACGTCTTCCGCGAGGACGTCCTGCGCCCGGGCCTGACCGCCGAGGAGGCGCTCAGCGGTGCCCCCGCCGTCGAGCAGCAGCGCTTCAAGGTCCCGCGGATCCTCGGGGACGAGCAGTGAGCGCCGAGCGGCGCACCGCAGCGCAGCTGGCCGACGCGCTCGAGGCGGGTGAGACGACCAGCGTCCTGCTGACGCAGTCGCACCTCGACCGGATCGCGGAGGTGGACACCGCGGTCCACGCGTTCCTGCATGTCGACCCCGAGGGCGCGTTGCGGGATGCAGCCGCGTCCGACGAGCGTCGAGCGGCGGGGAAGGCGCGAGGGCCGCTGGACGGCGTACCGATCGCGGTCAAGGACGTCCTGGCCACGCGCGGGCTGCCGACGACCTGCGGCTCGCGGATCCTGGAAGGCTGGGTCCCGCCGTACGACGCGACCGTCGTCGCGCGGCTGCGCGCGGCCGGTCTGCCGATCCTCGGCAAGACGAACATGGACGAGTTCGCGATGGGCTCCTCCACCGAGCACAGCGCCTACGGCCCCACGCACAACCCGTGGGACCTCACCCGGATCCCCGGCGGGTCGGGTGGCGGCAGCGCCGCCGCGGTCGCGGCGTACGAGGCGCCCCTCGCGGTCGGAACCGACACCGGCGGCTCGATCCGGCAGCCGGGCGCGGTCACCGGCACGGTCGGGGTCAAGCCGACCTACGGCGGGGTCTCGCGCTACGGGCTCGTGGCTCTGGCGAACTCCCTGGACCAGGCCGGACCGGTGACCCGGACCGTCCTGGACGCCGCTCTTCTGCACGAGGTGATCGGCGGGCACGACCCCCTGGACTCCACCTCGATCGAGCAGCCGGTGCCCAGCCTGGTCGAGGCCGCGCGGCGCGGTGCCGACGGTGACCTGGCCGGCGTGCGCATCGGCGTGGTCAAGGAGCTCGGTGGCGAGGGCTACCAGGCCGGCGTGCTGGCCCGCTTCGAGGAGGCCGTCGCGCTGATGACCAAGGCGGGCGCCGAGGTCGTCGAGGTCTCGTGCCCGCACTTCGTGCACGCGCTCGCGACCTACTACCTGATCCTGCCGGCGGAGGCGTCGTCGAACCTGGCTCGCTTCGACGCCATGCGGTACGGCCTCCGGGTCACCCCGCAGGACGGGCCCGACGGAGCCGGGCCGAGCGCGGAGGAGGTCATGCGGGCGACCCGGGAGGCGGGCTTCGGTGACGAGGTCAAGCGCCGGATCATCCTCGGTACCTACGCCCTGTCCAGCGGCTACTACGACGCCTACTACGGCCAGGCACAGAAGGTGCGGACCCTCGTGACACGCGACTTCGAGGCGGCCTTCGAGCAGGCCGACGTCCTGGTGAGTCCGACCGCGCCGACCACGGCGTTCAAGATCGGCGAGAAGGTCGACGACCCGTTGGCGATGTACCTCAACGACCTGGCCACGATCCCGGCCAACCTGTCCGGCGTACCCGGGATCTCGGTGCCGAGTGGACTCGCCGACGAGGACGGGCTGCCGGCCGGCGTCCAGATCCTCGCGCCCGCGATGGCCGATGACCGGGTGTACCGCGTGGGCGCGGCGCTCGAGGCGCTGCTGGCCCACGAATGGGGTGGTGCGCTGCTCGACCAGGCGCCCGCGCTCACCGAAGGGGGCGACCGATGAGCGACACCCTGCTCTCCTACGACGACGCGCTCGCGGCGTTCGACCCCGCCCTCGGGCTGGAGGTGCACGTCGAGCTCAACACCGTGACCAAGATGTTCTGCGGGTGCTCGACGACGTTCGGCGCGGAGCCCAACACCCAGACCTGCCCGACCTGCCTGGGTCTGCCGGGCTCGATGCCGGTGGTCAACGCCGCCGCGGTCGAGTCGGCGATCCGGATCGGGCTGGCGCTGAACTGCTCGATCGCCGAGTGGTGCCGGTTCGCGCGGAAGAACTACTTCTACCCAGACATGCCGAAGAACTTCCAGACCTCGCAGTACGACGAGCCGATCGCCTACGACGGCTGGGTCGAGGTCGAGGTCGACGGCGAGACCTACCGGATCGGCATCGAGCGCGCCCACATGGAGGAGGACACCGGGAAGTCCACCCACATCGGAACCTCCGGCCGCATCCACGGCGCCGACTACTCGCTGGTCGACTACAACCGCGCCGGCATCCCGCTGATCGAGATCGTCACCAAGCCGGTGCTGGGCACCGGCGCGAAGGCGCCCGAGGTCGCCCGCGCGTACGTCGGGCAGCTGCGCGAGCTGCTCCTCGGCCTCGGCGTGAGCGACGTCCGCATGGAGCAGGGGTCCCTGCGCTGCGACGTCAACCTCTCGCTGGCGCCGCGCGGGTCGGACACCCTCGGCACCCGCACCGAGACCAAGAACGTCAACTCGCTGCGGTCGGTCGAGCGGGCCGCGCGCTACGAGGTCCAGCGGCACGCGGCCGTCCTGGCCGACGGCGGGTCGATCCTGCAGGAGACGCGGCACTGGCACGAGGACACCGGCATCACCACCAGTGGCCGCGAGAAGTCCGACGCCGAGGACTACCGCTACTTCCCCGAGCCGGACCTGGTGCCCGTCGCCCCGAGCCGGGAGTGGGTGGAGCGGCTGCGTGCCGAGCTGCCCGAGCCGCCGCACGAGCGCCGGGCCCGCCTCCAGGCCGCCTGGGGCTTCTCCGACCTCGAGATGCGCGACACCGTCGGCGCGGGGGCCCTCGGGCTGGTCGAGGAGACCATCGCCGCCGGCGCGAGCCCGCAGGCCGCGCGCAAGTGGTGGCTCGGTGAGCCGGCTCGCCGGGCCAACGAGTCCGAGACGGAGCTCTCGGCGCTGGGCGTGACCCCGGTCGACGTCGCCCGAGTCCAGGCCCTGGTCGACGAGGGCGCGCTCAACGACAAGCTGGCGCGCCAGGTGATCGACGGGCTGCTCGCCGGCGAGGGAACCCCCGACGAGATCGTCGCCGCCCGGGGGCTGGCGATCGTTTCCGACGAAGGCGCCCTGAGCGCTGCCGTCGACCACGCGATCGCCGCCAACCCCGACGTCGCCGACAAGATCCGCGAGGGCAAGGTCGCCGCCGCGGGCGCCCTGATCGGTGCCGTCATGAAGGAGATGCGCGGCCAGGCCGACGCCAACCGCGTGCGCGAGCTGATCCTGGAGAAGCTCGGCTGAGTCTCGGCTGAGTCTCGGCAGGGCCTCGGCTGAGTCTCGGCAGGAGGGCCTCGGCGGGGACCGAAAGTCCCTGGCGAGCCACCCGGCTTACGCGGCAGGCTGCCTCCTGACATCGAGGGGACAGCGCGAGGGGGACAGCGTGACGACCACGACCGAGGACAAGCCCGACGTCAACGAGATGCGGGTGATCCACCGCGTCTTCCGGCGCGAGCTGGGCGCCCTGCCCGACCTGGTACGCCGGGTGCCTGCGGGGGACGTCGACCGCGCCGCGGTCGTCGCGCAGCACGCGACGTTCGTGCTGACGGGGTTGCACATCCACCACAGCGGCGAGGACGAGAACCTGTGGCCGCTCCTGCTGGCGCGGGCCGCTCCGTCGGCGGCGCTCGTCGAGACCATGCAGGAGCAGCACGAGCGGGTCCACGAGTGCGTCGACCGGTCCCAGGAGCTGCTCGTCACGTGGCGAGCCGGTGCCGGCCGCGAGAGCGGTGAGGCGTTCGCCACCTCGCTCGAGGCGCTGTGCTCCGCGCTGTTCGAGCACCTCGACCAGGAGGAGCGCGACATCCTCCCGCTCGCCGCGCAGCACGTCAGCGTGGAGGAGTGGGGGCGCCTCGGCGAGCACGGTCGGGACTCCATGTCCAAGAGCGAGCTGCCGATCATGTTCGGCGCCATCCTGGAGGACGCGAACCCGGACGAGCGCGACAAGATGCTGTCGCTGCTCCCGCCGCCCATCCGGGTCTTCATGCGCACGCTCGGCGCTCGGCAGTACCGCCGCTACATCGCGAACGTGCGCGGGAGCTGACGGACGCACCTACACCGGCCCCCACCACACCGACCGGCCGCGTTCCGGCCCTCGACCGCAGTTGCGGCGACGAGGGGCGGAGCAGATAGCCTGCGCGTGATCAACCACGAACGCCCGTGGTGGGGGAAGCCGGTCGAAGTCCGGCGCTGACCCGCAACCGTAGGCCGTGTCCCCTCGGGGGGACACGTCGAGCCGGAGCACCCAACACGACGCGTCCTGAACACACGCTGTCGAGGAACGCAGCGGGTGGGTTCCTGCTCCGGCCCGGAGCGCCTGCCCCGCTGTTGCAGCGGGAAGGAAACCATGCTCACCCTCTCTTCGCTACGCCGCGCCGGCGCGCTGGCTGCGGCATCGGCACTGACGGTCTCCCTGGTCTCGGCGGGTGCCGCGCAGGCGGCTCCGGCCGACCGCTCGGCCGACTGGCTGTCCGGCCAGCTCACCGGCGGCCTCATGCACAACCCGAACTTCGGCGGCTTCGACGACTACGGCCTGAGTATCGACACCGCATTCGCGCTCCAGGCGGTCGGCGGGCACCGGGCGGACACCCGCCAGATCCGCAACGCGATCGCGGCGAACATCGACGGCTACATCACCGGCGACTCCTTCGGCGATCCCGGCAGCCACTACGCCGGAGCCACTGCCAAGGCGCTCGTGCTGGCGCAGAACACCGGCGGCAAGCCCACGGACTTCGGCGGAGTGAACCTGGTCAAGCAGCTGACCTCCTTGGTCACCAAGAAGGGCAGCACGGCCGGGAGGATCGCCGACGTCACGACGTTCAGCGACTCGGCCAACACCCTCGGCCAGATCCTGGCCGTCCGCGGGCTCACCGCGGCCAAGAGCGGACAGGCGGGCAAGGCTCGCGCGTTCCTGCTCCAGCAGCAGTGCCGCCAGGGCTACTTCCGCCTCAACTTCTCCAAGCCGAAGGCCGTCCACCAGGGCTGCCGGGCGACCAGCCCCGCCGACCCCGACGCCACGTCGTACGCCGTGATCGAGCTGTGGAAGGCCAGCAAGGACAACCACAAGCTCCGCAGCGCGCTGGAGCGGGCGGTCGCGTGGCTGGGCAAGCAGCAGCGCAAAAACGGCTCGTTCCTCGGTGGCACCAGCACGGCCTCTCCCAACACCAACAGCACCGGCCTGGCCGGGTGGGCCCTGGGGCTGACCGGCAGCTGCCACGCAGCCAAGCAGGCGGCGCACTGGGTGGCCGGGTTCCAGGTCGGAGCGGACTCCGGGGCGATGCTCTCCGGCCAGCGGGGGGCCATCGCCTACGACAAGGCAGGTCTCAGGGCCGGCAAGAAGGACGGCATCACCACCGAGACCCAGGACCAGTGGCGCCGGGCGACCTCCCAGGCCGCCCCGGTCCTGACGTTCCGCTCCGGCTGCTGAGAGCCGTGCTGCGACACGTCGTACGCCTCGCCGTCGCGACCCTCGCGGTCGCGGCGGCGGGCGTCGTCGCCTCGGGGTCGCCGGCAGGGGCGGCGACCTGTGGCTCCACGGCAGGGGTCTCGGTGGTCGTCGACTTCCACCAGCTCGGTTCGGGCGCGGTCCAGTCGGCGTGCGACTCCGGCGGTGCCGGCAAGTACGCCTCCGCCCAGTTCGCCGACGTGGGGCACACACTGACTTTCGTGCAGAGCGAGCCGTTCGTGTGCCAGGTCGACGGACTCGGCTCGCCCCAGTGTGCCCACACGCCGCCAGCCAACGCCTACTGGTCGCTGTGGTGGTCCGACGGCAAGTCGGGGACGTGGACCTACGCCTCGTTGGGTGTGGCCTCGCTGAAGGTCCCCGCCGGGGGGTACGTCGCCCTCTCGTGGCAGAAGGGCACGACCCAGGTGCCTCCGCGGGTCAGCCCGAAGGCGCACACCTCCGCGACGCCGACCGCGCATCCCACCTCACACCCGACGTCCCGGCCTCCGTCGCCGACGGGAGGAACGACGTCGGCCCCGCCGCCGACGCCGTCCACGTCGGCGACTCCGAGTGGCTCGAACTCGGCGACCGGTGGCGGACACCGTCACCAGGCGTCGACGAAGCAGGCCCGGCCACACCACCACCCGGGCAGCACCCCGAGTGCCGGTCCGAGCGACGAGGCGGGGACCGCCCTGCCCACCGGGTCGTCGGGCGACGGTGGCAGTGGGAGCGGTGGCAGCGGGTCGGGCGGCCTCCCCGGCTGGGTGGCCCCGGCCGGGATCGTGGCGCTCTTCGTCGCGGGCGGAGCGGTCGCCCTGGTGCGTCGTACGAGCAGCGGCGGCCCGTGATGCGGCGCCGCCTCGCCACGCTCGCGAACGCCCGGCTTCCGCGCGACCTGCATCCGGTCGCGTGGTGGCTGTGGGCGCTCGGGCTGGCGACGGCGGCGTCGTCGACCACCAACCCCTACCTGCTCCTGCTCCTCATCGGCGTGGCCTGCCTGGCGGTCGCCGCCCGGCGGAGCGCGCAGCCGTGGGCCGACTCGTTCCGCATCTACCTCTGGCTCGGCGTCGCCATCGTCGTGATCCGAGTGCTGTTCCGGATCCTGCTCGGCGGTGGTGACGGCGGTCGGGTGTTGCTCGACCTGCCGTCGATCCCGCTGCCGCACTGGACCCTCGGGCTGCGCTTGCTCGGCCCGGTCACGCAGGAGTCCCTGCTCGCCGGCCTGTACGACGGGCTCCGGCTCGCCGCGATCGTGATCTGCGTGGGCTCGGCCAACGCCCTGGCGAATCCCAAGCGCCTGCTCCGCTCGGTACCGCCCGCGCTCTACGAGGTCGGCAGCGCCCTGGTCGTGGCGGTGACCGTCCTGCCGCAGCTGGCCGACAGTGTGCGCCGCGTGCGGGCGGCGCAGGCGCTGCGCGGCGGCGAGACCGGTCGCGTCCGAGGTCTGCGACGGCTCCTGGTGCCGGTGCTCGAGGACGCCCTCGAGCGGTCTCTGGCGCTGGCGGCGGGGATGGACACCCGCGGGTACGGCCGTACGTCCGGCGCGACGCTCCGCGAGCGGCGTACCACCGGAGGGCTGATGCTGCTCGGCCTGGGAGCGGTGTGCGCCGGCGTGTACGGAGGGCTGGACCAGACGACGCCGGCCTGGCTCGGTCGTCCGATGCTGATCCTGGGCGTCCTCGTGTCGGCCCTCTCGATCCGACTGGCCGGACGCCGCGTGGCGCGCACGCGCTACCGCCCCGACCGCTGGCGCTGGCCGGAGCTGGTCGTGGCGGTCTCCGGCGTGATCGTCGGTGCCGCGGGCTGGTGGATCTCCCGGCACCAGCTCTCGGTCGCCTACCCCTTGCTGACCGCCACGCCCACCCTGAGCGTGCTGGCCCTCGTGGCGGTCCTGGCGGCCGTCGGCGGCGCGCTGTGCGCGCCCCGACCCACCGGGGGTGTGTCGTGATCGAGCTGCGCGACGTCGGCTTCGGCTACGACGAGTCTCGGGTCCTGCGCGGAGTCGACCTGACCGTCGACGAGGGCGAGCTCGTGCTCGTCTCGGGTCGCACCGGGGTCGGCAAGTCGACGCTCCTGGGCGTCCTGACCGGGCTCGTGCCGAGGTTCTCCGGAGGAAACCTCTCGGGCGACGTCCTCGTCGACGGACGCTCGGTGCTCCACCAGCCGCCCCGCGAGCGCGCCCACCTCGTGGGGTACGTCGGGCAGGACCCGGCGGCGGGCTACGTCACCGACAGCGTCGAGGAGGAGCTCGCCTACGGCATGGAGCAGCTGGGGCTGCCGGCCGACACCATGCGCCGACGCGTCGAGGAGACTCTCGACCTCCTGGGCATCGCCGCACTGCGAGGCCGGGCCCTGCGCACCCTCTCCGGCGGCGAGCAGCAGCGGGTGGCGATCGGCTCGGTGCTGACGATGCACCCACGCGTCCTCGTCCTCGACGAGCCCACCTCCGCCCTCGACCCGACGGCGGCCGAGGAGGTGCTCGCGACGTTGGCGAGGCTGGTCCACGACCTCGGGGTCTCGGTGCTGCTGGCCGAGCACCGCCTGGAGCGCGTGGTCCCGTTCGCCGACCGGATGGCGGTGCTCACCGGAGACGGGTTGGTCGTCACCGGGACCCCGGCGGAGGTGCTGACCTCCGCGCCGGTCGTCCCTCCGATCGTGGAGCTCGGGCGCGCCCTGGGCTGGTCACCGCTTCCGGTGACCGTGCGCGACGCGCGACGAGCTGCCCGCGGGCTCGACCTCGGCCGACCCCCGGAGAGCACGCGCACGGGGACCGGCGATCCCGTGGTGCGCGCCACCGGGGTGACGGTCGTGCGCGGGGGGACCGTCGCGCTGCGAGAGGTGTCGCTGGACCTGCGCCGCGGCGACGTGGTGGCGCTCATGGGGCGCAACGGCTCGGGCAAGTCGAGCCTGCTGTGGACGCTGCAGGGGGGCCAGGCTCGCCGGGGCGGTGCGGTCTCCGTCGACGGCGTCGATCCGTCCTCGGAGCCGAGCGACCGACGACGGCGACTGGTGGGGCTCGTGCCGCAGACCGCCGCTGACCTGCTCTACCTCGAGTCGGTCGCCGAGGAGTGCGCGGCGGCCGACGCCGGGGCGGGGCGCCCGCTCTCGGGCGACTGCCGCAAGCTGCTCGACCGGCTGGTGCCCGGCGTCCCGGACGACGCGCATCCGCGCGACCTCTCCGAGGGTCAGCGGCTCGCCTTGGCCGTCGCGGTGGTGCTCGTGGCCTCGCCGCCGGTGCTGTTGCTGGACGAGCCGACCCGAGGTCTCGACTATCCCGCCAAGGCCGAGCTGGCCGACGTGCTGCGCCGCTTGGCCACGGCAGGACACGCCGTGCTCGTGGCCACGCACGACGTGGAGTTCGCCGCCGAGGCCGCCGACGAGGTGGTGGTCCTGGCCGAGGGGGAGGTCGTGTCCGCCGGACCCGCGCGCGACGTGCTGACGTCGTCGCCGGCCTTCGCACCCCAGGTCAGCAAGATCCTCGGACCGGGGTGGCTGCGCGTCTCGGAGGTGACGTCGTGAGCGCACCCGTCCGCGCCGTCCCGCTGTCGCGCCGATCCACCGCCGTGCTCGCCGTGGCGTCGGCGGCCGGGCTGATGATGCTGATGTGGCCGCTGCTGGTGCGTCAGTCGGCGGGCGGTCAGGTCGGGCCGCCGTTCGTGTTCCTGGCCCTGGTGCCGGTCGTGATCGTGGTGGTGCTCGCGGAGGTATCCGAGGGTGGCCTCGATCCTCGCGTGCTCGCCGTGCTCGGGGTGCTCTCGGCCGTGAACGCCGTCCTGCGCGGCCTCTCGCCCGGCACCGCCGGGGTCGAGCTCGTGTTCTTCCTGCTGATCCTCGCCGGACGCGTGTTCGGGGCCGGCTTCGGCTTCGTGCTCGGCTGCACGTCGCTGTTCGCCTCGGCGCTGCTGACCGGAGGCGTCGGGCCGTGGCTGCCCTTCCAGATGCTGGTGTCGGCCTGGGTCGGGCTCGGAGCCGGGCTGCTCCCGCGGCGGGTGAGTGGGCGCGCCGAGATCGCCATGCTCGCGGCGTACGGCGTGGTGGCGGCGTACCTGTTCGGGTTCCTGCTCAACCTCTCGTCGTGGCCGTTCGTGCTCGGCATCTCCGTCCCCGGGCACAGCGGGCTCTCGTTCGTTCCCGGTGACCCGTTCACAGCGAACCTGCACCGCTTCCTGACCTACACGCTGGTCACCTCCACCGGCTCGTTCGACACCGGACGCGCGATCACCAACGCCGTCGCCATCGTCGTGCTCGGTCCGGCGGTGCTCACCACGCTGCGCCGTGCCGCGCGCCGGGTCGTGGTGGTCGGTCGCGTCGAAAAGGTGTTGCCCGCAGAGCCCGGTGGCCCTAGCGTCGGCGGCCTCGACGAGCAGAGGAAGGAGGCCCGGATGTCCACGACCCCTTCCGGCCTCCACACGGAGGTCGGTTCCCAGATCTGAGGAACCTTTCTTGTCATCTGACACTTCTTCAACGCTGCAGTTCTTCCATCCCGACTCCGTCGACGAGGCGCACGCCCTGCTGTCGCGCAGCGCTCTCCCGGTGGACTCCCCGACGCAACGCCGGATCCGCTCCGACGACAACCTCGGCGACTACCTCGCCTCCGGGCGCCGCCGACCCGAGTGGGTCTGGGGTGTCCGTCGCGACGACGACCCCACGGTGCTGGGTGTCGTCGGCGGCTTCGGCACCCACGGCATCTTCCTGCTGGACGTCTTCGGCGTCCCGGAGGACCCCGACGTGGCCAAAGCGCTGGTCGCACGGGCGACGGAGGACGCGCTCGCCGACCACGACCCGGTCGAGGTGTGCCTGTTCGCTCCGGCCGGCTCGACGATGCAGAGCGAATCGCTCGCGCCGTTGGTCGGCCCGCTCACAGGGGCCGGCTGGCGGCTGCTGGTCGAGCGTCGCCACTACGAGTTCGAGCCGGCGCCCGACCTCGCGGCCGATGCGGAGACCGAGCTGAGCTTCGAGCGCCTGACCGACGCGGAGGACCCGAGGCTGGCCGCCTGCCACCGGGAGATCATGCGCGAGACCCTCGACGCCCACGACCACGATCTGGTCGAGCGGCTCGGCTTCGACGCCGCCTGCGCGGAGAGCCTGGGCGACCTGGTCGGGGACCAGCCGGTCGACCGCATCCACCTCGCCACCGACCCCGCCGGGACCGTGGTCGGGATGGTGGCGGGGTTTGTCCACCCCAACGGCCGCGGGGTCCTGTGGTTCGTCGGCGTGGCTCACGACCACCGGGGCCACGGGTACGGTCGACAGCTGCTGGCCTGGCAGACGCGGCGGCTCCTCGAGGACGAGGCGACCGTGCTGATCGCCGACACCGACAACGACAACGTGCCGATGGCGCGGGCGTTCGCGGAGGTGGGCTGGCCGCAGACCGAGACCCGGATCGACCTCGTGCCCGGGCCGCGCTGATCCCAGGGCTGTCGGTCAGTCGAGGGCGGGGGCCGCGAGCCGGCGTTCCGAGCGCGTGGCCCCCACGCTCGCCGCGACGACGCACCCCACGGCGAGCCACTGCGCCCCGGAGAGGTACTCGTGGACCACCACGATCCCGGCCAGCGCCGCGGCCGCGGGCTCGAGGCTCATCAGGATGCTGAAGACCGAGGGGCGCAGCGAGCGCAGCGCCGTGATCTCACACGAGTAGGGGATCACCGAGCTGAGGAGACCCACGAGTGCCCCGGTGAGGACGACGTGGGGCTGGCCGAGGCCGCGCCCGGAGAACGCGACGACGAACGGCGCCATCCCGACCGACGCCACCACGCTGGCGACGGTCAGCCCGTCGAGCCCGGGCCAGCGGCGTCCGGTCTGGGCGCTCAGCAGGATGTACGCCGTCCACATCACGCCGGCCAGCAGCGCGAAGGCGACGCCCGCGACGTCCAGGTGGGCTCGCTCGACGCCGAGCAGCGCCACGCCGACCGCGGCCAGCGCGACCCACAGGAGGTCGCGTGCCCGCCGGCTGGCCACGAGCGCGAGGCCGAGCGGACCGAGGAACTCGATGGTCACCGCCAGGCCGAGCGGGATTCGCGAGAACGACTCGTAGATGGCCCAGTTCATCGTGCCCAGGACGGCTCCGAAGGCGAGCGCCACCTGCCAGTCGGTCGACGTACGACCTCGCAGGTCGGGCCGGACGACGACCGCGAGCACCACGGCGCTGGTCGCCAGCCGCAGCCAGACCAGCGTCAGCGGAGCGGCGTCGTCGAAGAGGTCCTTCGCGATCCCCGCACCCAGCTGGACCGACACGATGCCGAAGACCACCAGCCACACCGGCGGGACCCTCGACAGCACCCCCGCAACCTACCCATCGCCGACTCGGCGAAGAGGCCGGCACGTTCGGCACCTGACACGTGACGAGGCCGCGACGGCGGCGTCACTAGGCTGCGGAGCATGAGTACGCCGGACCTCAAGCCCCGCTCCCGCGACGTCACCGACGGCCTGGAGAAGACCGCCGCCCGAGGGATGCTGCGGGCGGTCGGGATGGGCGACGAGGACTTCGCCAAGCCCCAGATCGGCGTCGCCTCCAGCTGGAACGAGATCACGCCCTGCAACCTCTCCCTGCAGCGGCTCGCACAGGCGGTGAAGAACGGCGTGCACGCCGCGGGCGGCTACCCGCTGGAGTTCGGCACGATCTCGGTGTCCGACGGCATCGCGATGGGCCACGAGGGCATGCACTTCTCGCTGGTGAGCCGCGAGGTCATCGCCGACTCGGTCGAGACGGTGATGATGGCCGAGCGCCTCGACGGCTCGGTGCTCCTGGCCGGGTGCGACAAGAGCCTGCCGGGGATGATGATGGCGGCGGCCCGGCTCGACCTCGCCAGCGTGTTCCTGTACGCCGGGTCGATCATGCCCGGACAGGTGGACGGTCGCGACGTGACCATCATCGACGCCTTCGAGGCGGTCGGCGCGTGCCTCGCCGGCAAGATCACCCCCGAGGAGGTCGAGCGTGTCGAGCGCGCGATCTGTCCAGGCGAGGGCGCCTGCGGTGGCATGTACACCGCCAACACCATGGCCGCGGTCGCGGAGGCGATCGGGATGAGCCTGCCGGGCTCGGCCGCCCCGCCCGCGGTCGACCGGCGCCGCGACGGCTTCGCCCACCGCTCGGGCGAGGCCGTGGTGAACCTCCTGCGCGAGGGCATCACCGCCCGGCAGGTGATGACCCGCGAGGCCTTCGAGAACGCCATCACCGTCGTGATGGCCCTGGGTGGCTCGACCAACGCCGTGCTGCACCTGCTCGCGATGGCGCGCGAGGCCGACGTCGACCTGACCATCGACGACTTCAACCGGATCGGCGACAAGGTCCCGCACCTGGGCGACCTGAAGCCCTTCGGGCGCTACGTGATGAACGACGTCGACAAGGTCGGCGGCATCCCGGTCGTGATGAAGGCACTGCTCGACGCCGGACTCATGCACGGCGACGTGCTCACGGTGACCGGGAGGACGATGGCCGAGAACCTCGAGGAGCTCTCGCCTCCCGGCCTCGACGACGACGTCCTGCGCTCGCTGGACCGCCCGATCCACAAGACCGGCGGGCTCACCATCCTCAAGGGCTCGCTGGCACCCGAGGGCGCCGTGGTGAAGACCGCCGGCTTCGACGACTCGACGTTCACCGGGACGGCGCGGGTCTTCGACGGCGAGCGGGCCGCGATGGACGCCCTCGAGGCCGGCACCATCACGGCGGGCGACGTCGTGGTGATCCGCTACGAGGGCCCCAAGGGCGGCCCGGGGATGCGCGAGATGCTCGCGATCACCGGGGCGATCAAGGGCGCCGGGCTCGGCAAGGACGTCCTCCTGATCACCGACGGCCGCTTCTCCGGCGGTACGACGGGACTCTGCGTCGGCCACATCGCCCCGGAGGCGGTCGACGGCGGACCGATCGCGTTCGTCCGCGACGGTGACCGGATCACGCTGGACGTCGCCCACCGCTCGCTCGAGGTCGAGCAGGGCGACGACTGGGAGTCCCGGCGCGAGGGCTGGGAGCCGCTGCCGCCGAAGTACACCCGTGGCGTCCTCGCGAAGTACCGCGCCGTCGTGCAGTCCGCGGCGCACGGGGCGATCTGCGGGTAGCGACCCGGCTCAGTCCCGCTCAGTCGTAGTCGGCCCAGACGCGTCGGGCCGTTCCGTCGACGGTCATCGTCCCGCCGTACGGCAGCACCCACTGCGGACGAGTGTGGCCGAACGGCACGCCGACCACCACGACGGCGTCCGGGTTGTAGCGCTGGATCTGCTCCAGCGCCGCCTCGCGCTGTGCCCGACGGTGCGCCGCGCGTCCCTCGGAGTCCGGCAGGTGCTCGAACGTCGACGTGGCCGGGCGCGCGACGACCACGGCGTCCACAGCGTCCAGCAGACCGCGCTCCCCGAGGCTGCGGGTGACGTAGCCGAACTCCGTGGCCGAGATCAGGTCCTCCGAGGTCTCCAGCAGCAGCACGCCGCCGTCGAGCACGGCCGGGTCCTCGGGGAAGCGGCCGGCCGTGAGCACCCACTGGACGACCTCGATGCACCCGCCCCAGGTCGGGCCGGTGACCGAGCGCTCGGGTCCCGCCCACACCCAGGGCTCCGTCGGCTCCCGATCCCCGTACGACGTGAGAGCCGCCGGGTCGTTCCAGTCGCGACCGAAGTCCTCCGACTCGCCCGGCTCGGTGATCTCGAGCCGGCCGCCGTCGAAGAGGGCAGCCTGCAGCGATCTGAGGTGCACGTCGTCCAGACGCGGCCCGGGACCGATCTGCACCTGCGTCGAGCCGCCGTGGAACGCCGCGACCCCCGCGCACCACAGCCAGCTCAGAAGGTTGGTGTTGTCGCTGTAGCCGAGGAACGGCTTGGGGTCCGCGCGCACCAGGTCGCGATGGAGGTGGGACACGACCGTGATCTGGTCGTCGCCACCGATGGTCGCGAGGACGGCGCGGATCTCGGGGTCGGCGAACGCGGCGTTCAGGTCGGCGGCGCGGTCCTCGGGGCTGGCGCCGAGGCGGCGCGTGGTCGGGTACTCCACGGGCTCGAGCCCCAGCACCGATCGGATCCGCTCCATGGCCTGCTCGTGGACCGCCGGTGCGACCGCAGGCGCCGCGAACGCCGGGGACACGACCGCGACCTTGTCACCAGGCGTCAGCTTGGGTGGGTGGACCAACGACAGGGCCATCTCCGTCACCCCACCGACTCCACGGCACGCTGCAGCGCGTCGAGCGAGCGTCGAACGTCGTCGTCGGTCGTGCTCCAGTTGCTGACCGAGATGCGCACGATGCCCCGGTCGTGCCAGCGCGAGCCGGACATCCACGTCGTGCCCTCGGCGAGCAGGGCCTGCGCGACCGCGGCCGTCCGCTCGTCGTCGCCGAAGGTCAGGCAGACCTGCGTGAACACGACGTCGTTGATCACCTCGCACCCCGGGATCTCGCGGGCACCTTCGGCGAACGTCCTCGCGTGGCGCGCGAGCCTCTCGACCAGCTCGACGACTCCGCTCCGGCCGAGGCTGCGCAGCGCCGCCCACACGGCGAAGCCGCGCGCCCGGCGCGAGAGCTCGGGAGTGCGCTCCTGCGGGTCACCCGACGCCTCGATGAGGTAGTCGCCGTGCATCGCCATGGACGACGCCAGCGCGTCTGCGTCGCGGACGATCGCCAGGCCCGAGTCATAGGGGACGTTGAGGGTCTTGTGCGCGTCGGTGGCCCAGGAGTCCGCCGCTGCCAGCCCTCTCGTGGCCTGCTCCCAGCGCGGAGACGCCGCTGCCCACAGTCCGAACGCTCCGTCCACGTGCACCCAGGCGCCGTGCTCGCGCGCGAGGTCGACGCACTCGTCGAAGGGGTCGAAGTCGCCGGAGTGGATGTTGCCTGCCTGCAGGACGACGACGGTCGGTCCGTCGCCCGCCCGCAAGGCGTCGGCCAGGGCGTCGGCCCGGATCCGCCCCTGCTCGTCCGCCGGTACGACGTGCGGGTCGCCGAGCCCGAGGAAGCGAAGCGGCAGGTCGACCGACGGGTGACGCTCGGCCCCCACCAGCGCTCGCACGCGCGGCAAGGCGGTCAGTCCCGCTCGTACGTCGTGCCCGGCGCGCCGCAGGACCGTGTCGCGGGCCGCGGTGAGGCAGGTGAAGTTGGCCATGGTCGCGCCGGTGACGAAGCCGACAGCCGAGCCCGAGGGCAGCCCGAGCAGCTCCAGGAGCCAGCGCCCGGCCACCTCCTCGACCGCCGACGCGGCTGGCGTCAGCGCGCGCAGACCGACGTTCTGGTCCCAGGCCGAGGTCAGCCAGTCGGCGCCGAGGGCGGCCGGCAGCGCCCCGCCGATCACCATCCCGAAGAAGCGTCCCGAGGGGATGGCGACGAGCCCCGGCTCGCACGCGCTCGCGAGCAGGTCGACGACGTCTGCGGCGGGGGTCGGCCCGTCCGGCAGGTCCCCGAGGCGGCGCACCATCTCGTCGGCGTCCACTGCGGCCGGAACCGGCCGTTCGTCGAGCGAGTCCAGCCAGGCCAGGGCATGGGCCCGGGCGCGGTCGAGGGCCGCCGGACGTGGTTCCATGGAGACACTCTCGCGGGTGCGGACGGACTCCGTCGACAACCTTTCGCGGTCGCACCGGGTCCCACACCGTCACCGACGTCGTCCGAGAAGGAGGGGGAGTGCTGCACTTCGCCTACGGAGCCGCCTCGCACGTCGGGCTGGTGCGCGACCACAACGAGGACGCCGGCTACTCCGGCGCCTACCTCCAGCTGGTCGCCGACGGAGTGGGCGGCGCGGCAGCGGGGGAGGTCGCGTCGGCAACCACGGCGTACGTCGTCGCCGCGCTCGCCTCGGGCCACCCCGAGCAGAGCGCGGCCGACCTGCTGACCGAGGCGGTCGCGACCGCGCATCACCAGCTGCAGCGCGGGATCGAGGACGACGAGTCCCGGCAGGGGATGGCGACCACCCTGACCGCCCTGCTCGTCCGCGACGAGCGGGTGTTCCTCGCCCACGTCGGCGACTCGCGTGCCTACCGCTACCGCAACGGCGAGCTCGTGCGCCTCTCGACCGACCAGACGCTCGTCCAGCTCCTCGTCGACAAGGGCGAGCTCGCCCCGGAGCAGGTGCCCTCGCACCCGTTCCGCAACGTCGTCCTGAAGTCGGTCAACGCCGACGAGCCGGTCGTGCCCGCGATCGCCGAGCTCGACCTGCGCATCGGGGACCGGGTCCTGCTGTGCAGCGACGGCCTCACCGACTTCGTCACCGAGAGCCGGATCGCGCATGCCCTCGGCACGGCCGACGCCGACGAGTCGGCACAGCTGCTGGTCGAGCTCGCGCTCGAGGCGGGAGGCCGGGACAACGTCACCTGCCTGGTCGCCGACCTGCGAGACGGACCGCAGGTGCGCCCGGACGGACGCCTGCTCGGTGCGATGTCCGACCCTCACCTCGTCGTCGACCCGGCCGCCATCCGGGCCGCCGGCCGATGAGGGGTACGCCGGTGCTGAGCCCGTCTCTGCGCGGGCGCCTGCGCTCGCCGCTGTTCGTCGCGGTGACCCTCCTGGTCGTCTTGGTCCTGCTGGCCGCGGTCCTGGGTCGGCTCGGCGGCGGCGGCGGGTCGACCGCGAGCGCGGCACCGCCGGCCACGGGCCACTCCGGCCAGCCGACGGATCCTCCGGGTTCGGAGTCCACGACCACGCCGCCGTACGTCGCGACCTCGCCGCCACCGATCGCGGTCAAGCCGCAGCTCCCGGGCGGCGGCTACCAGGTCTTCGGCCACCACCGCTTCCTCGTCGCGTACTACGGCACGGCGCAGACGGCGTCGATGGGCGTGCTCGGTGACAGCGACCCGGACACGATGTTCCATCGACTGATGCGCGCGGCGCGTCCCTTCAAGCGGCCCGGCGAGCAGATCCAGCCGGTCTTCGAGCTGATCGTGACGGTCGCCGACGGCTCCCCGGGTCCCGACCACGTCTTCAGCCACGACATCCCGCGCGACCTGGTCGCGCAGTACGTCCGGGCCGCCCACCGCCATGGCGCCCTGCTCCTGCTCGACCTCCAGACCGGGCGCGCGCCGTTCCCGGTGGTGGCCAAGCGCTGGGCGTGGGCCCTGGCCAAGCCCTGGGTCGGTCTCGCCCTCGACCCCGAGTGGCGGATGGGCCGGCACCAGGTCCCCGGCCGGGTGATCGGCCACGTGCAGGCCGCCGAGGTCAACCGGACCTCCGAGTGGCTGTCCCGGCTGGTGCAGCGCGACCAGCTGCCGCAGAAGCTCTTCGTGCTCCACCAGTTCCGGCTCTCGATGCTGCCGGACGTCGGCCGGATCGTGCACCGGCCCGGGCTGGCGATGGTCCAGCACACCGACGGGTTCGGCACGCGGGGGCAGAAGCTCGCGACGTACCACGCCGTGGCTCGCCCGCATCAGTTCCGGCAGGGGTTCAAGCTCTTCTACCACTGGGACGTCCACCGCTTCACGCCCCAGGAGGTTCGCCGGATCCGGCCGCGGGTCAGCTTCGTCAGCTACCAGTGACCGGCGCCGGCGGACGCCGCCGGTCGTACTCGCGCAGACCCGCCAGCAGAGCGACGAACAGCGCGGTGATGCCGGCGCACACGACCACGACGTGACCCCATCCGTGGAGCCGGTGGTCCAGGAAGGGGTAGGGGTACCAGCCGGTGCCCGCGCCCGCCACGAGGATCACCACGAGCCAGGCGACCGGCCAGAGCACCGCGCGCAGGCAGTCGGACCAGTCGGCGCGCGGGCGGGGGCCGAACAGCAGCCACCCGACGAACGCCAGCACCGGCACGACCACGTGCAGCAGGCGGTCCGCGACCAGGTCCGCGCCGTCCAGGTGCAGCAGCGGACGGAGCAGGAACCAGTGCACCACCCCGGTCACGGTGATGCCGGTGACCGCGCAGATGCGGACCACGCGCCACGCCCTCCCGTCGTACGCCGGGTCGCGGGCCAGCCGCGCCGTGGTGAGGAGCACCAGCACGTTGCTCTGGATCGTGAAGTACGCGATGAAGCGGAGCAGGCGATCGCCGAGACTCGGCGGGTAGGACTCCGACAGCACGCGGCCGCCCTGGACGACCAGCACCAGCTGCAGGACCAGCGCCACGAGCGCCACCAGCGCGGTCACGAGGTGCCAGTACCGGGCGGCTCTCACGGACGCCGAGCCTAACCGGAGTGCGACACTGCCCCCATGACCCACGCCCTGGACGACGCCGACCCGCTGGCCTCGCTGCGCGACCGCTTCGTCGGGACCGACTCACCGTTGGTGTACCTCGACGGCAACTCGCTGGGCCGGCCGCTGAAGGTCACCGGCGATCGGCTGCGGACCTTCGTGGAGCAGGAGTGGGGGACCCGCTTGATCCGCGGCTGGGACGAGGGCTGGTTCGAGCTGCCGCTGACGCTCGGCGACGAGCTCGGCCGGGTCTGCCTGGGTGCCGCACCCGGGCAGGTCGCGATCGGCGACTCGACGACCGTGCTGCTCTACAAGCTGATGCGTACCGCCGTCGCCGCGCGACCGGGCCGCACCGAGATCGTGATCGACCGCGACAACTTCCCGACCGACCGCTATCTCGCGATGGGGATCGCCCAGGAGTGCGGTCTGAGGATCCGCTGGCTCGACGTCGACACGTCGGCCGGTGCCACCGTCGAGCAGGTGGCCGACGCGGTCGGGGAGCAGACCGCGCTGGTCGCGCTGAGCCACGTGTCGTACCGCTCCGCGTGGATCGCCGACGTCGCCGAGATCACCCGGCTGGCGCACGACGCCGGGGCGCTGGTGCTGTGGGACCTGTGCCACTCCTCCGGGGCCGTGCCGGCGGAGCTCGACACGTGGGGGGTCGACCTCGCGGTGGGCTGCACCTACAAGTACCTCAACGGCGGGCCCGGCTCTCCGGCGTTCTGCTATGTCGCCGAGCGGCACCTCGACTCCTTCACCCAGCCGATCCAGGGGTGGATGGGCAACACCGACCCGTTCCTGATGGGGCCCGACTACGTCCCCGTCGCGGGCGTGCGCCGCTTCCTGTCCGGGACCCCCGCCGTGGTCGGCATGCTCGCGATCCAGGACATGGTCGCGCTCGTCGACGGGGCCGGCATCGACGCCGTGCGCAAGAAGTCCGAGCAGCTCACGGCGTACACCGTGGAGCTGGCCGACGAGCACCTCGCGCAGTACGGCGTGACGGTGGCCTCACCACGCGACGCCGCTCGTCGGGGTGGGCACGTGACGCTGCACCACCCGCGGATGAGGGAGGTCGTCACGACGCTGTGGCAGCGCGACGTCCTGCCGGACTACCGCGACCCGGGCGGGCTCCGCGTGGGGCTCTCGCCGCTCTCGACGTCGTACGACGAGCTGGAGCGCGGAATGGGTCAGGTGCGGCAGGTCCTCGCCGACCTCACCTGACCGGTGGTTGAGGAGGGACGAAGTCCCGTCACATCTCGGTGGTTGAGGAGGGACGAAGTCCCGTCTCGAAACCACCCGTCTCAACGCGCAGCACGAAGGGCCCCGGCGAGTGCCGGGGCCCTTCGCTTCGAGCGGTCCTTCTGGTCGACCTACGGTGCGGGCGGCACCGAGACGACCTCGGTGCGCTTGCCGTCGGCGCCGTGCAGGTGCAGCACCAGCGCGTCGCCGTCACCCGTCACCGGGATGACGGACCCGCCCTGGTCGTCCCACAACGGAGCCTCGGTGGACAGGTCGGGCGAGCCGACGTTGTAGTCGACCGCGTCCGTCCGGTCCTGGTCGGCCCCGGTGTAGCCGTTGCCCGTCGCGCCCCAGTACGTGACCGGGACGTCGTCCCCGGTCAGGTCCGGGCCGCCGTCGGCGACGAACGCCAGGTCCATCGGCAGCAGGATCGTGTTCGTGTCGAACACGTTCGTGTCCACGTCACCGAAGTTGAAGTTGACCGGTTCGATGTCGAGGATGTCGCCGGTCCGGTAGTCGACGGTGTACGCGAGGAACACGTCCGTACGGCCCTGGGCCGAGGAGAAGTTCTGCGCGTAGACCTCGATGTCCGGGATGCCGTCGGCGTCCACGTCGACGTCCACGTAGGGCTGCATGCTGTTGTTGGTCGCCCAGTCGCGGTACGTCGAGATGCCGAACCACAGGTACTCGTCACCGTCGATCGTGCCGCTCGCGGCACCGACCTCCTGGATGTCACCAGACCTGTCGGACTGGTTGGTCCAGCAGTTCGACCGGACCGTCACCGTGCACTTCGGCTGCTGCAGGCTGTGGGTGCCCTCCTGCAGCACGGCGACGGCGGAGTGGTACGCGTCCGGAGAGTCGCCTCCCTGGTCGATGCCGGTGCCCGTCAGGTCGATCTCGCCCGGCTGCGCGGACGCCGTCGTGTCCGACACCGGCTTGGCGGCGCCGTACACCGGGACCCGCAGCTCGCGCTTGCCCTTCGGCGTGACCGTCAGGTGACCGGACGAGTCCGAGACGAACTGCCGCGGCAGGTCGACGCCGATGGACTGCGTCTGGCTCATCGTCGGGTCGAGCGTGTGCCGCAGAGCGGTCGGGTCGACCTTCATGGTGAGGGTCGCCGTCTTGCTCGAGTGACCGGCCACGGTCAGCTTCTTGGGCGAGACGCTGTAGGTGACGCCCGGGGAGGGGTTCACCGCGTCGTAGCCGAGCTGGTAGCTCGCCTTCTTCTTGCCCAGGTTGCGCACCACGACCGTCTTCTTCAGGGTCTTGGTGCCGTGGTCGACGAGGACCGGGACCACCCCGAAGCTCGCCGACACCGGCTGGTCCGCGCCCTTGGTGTAGACGATGGTCTTGGTGTTGACCGCCGACTGGGCGTCCACCCGGCCGGAGCCGACCCGGGCCGGGCCGTAGCGGTCCCCGGTCTTCCCCGGACCCGTCCAGACGTCGTGGGTCGCGGTGTTCATGACCGCGGCCTTGAGCATCAGCGGCGTCCAGCTGGGGTGCTTGGACTTCACCAGCGCCGAGACGCCCGCCACGAGCGGCGAGGCCATCGACGTACCGGAGATCACCAGGACGTTGTTGCCGGTGCCCATGCCCGCCGAGGCGATCGTGTCGCCCGGGGCGGCCACGTCGGGCTTCACCACGCCGAGGGACCCGTGCGGGCCACGCGAGGAGAACGACGACAGGGTGTCGCTGATGGACGGCGTGATGTCCTTGACGGAGGCCTGGAGCGAGCCGTCGAAGGTCACGTTCAGGCCGTTGTCGACGCTGGCGCTCAACCGGTCGACCTGAGCCTTGGGCAGCTGGATCACCGGGATGTCCGGGCTGCCGGTGATGCCGGCGTTGAAGACGTCCAGGCTGGAGGTGAAGATCGCACCGACGGCGCCCGCGTTGGCGACGTTGCCCGCACGCGCGGCCGAGCCGCACCGCCTCGTGGCGTCGTTGTCGTCCCAGTAGAGCCAGGCGACCTTGCCGGCGACCGCTGCGGCCTCGTCGTCGGACAGGGCGTCACAGCCGTCGGTGTTGTTGCCGGTGTCGGGTGCGTCGAAGGCGCCCGTCGCCGGGATCGTGACGACGTCGCCGGTGACCGGCGCTGCGTTCGCCCAGTCGTAGGCGATCGAGAACTGCCCGGCCGCGGTGCCCGCGACGTCCGACGGCGCGTTGACGGTCAGACCGTCGCGCAGCTGGTAGGAGTCGACCGTGCTGGCCGCCGCGAGGGACGCGGTGGCGTTGCCCGGCGAGCCGCCGATGTCGGTGTTGTCTCCGCCGTTGCCGATCGACATCACCGGCAGCACGCCGTGCTTGGCGAGCTGGGCGACGAAGGCGTTCTCCGGGTCGTCCTGCACCCCGTCGTCGGATCCGACGGACAGGTTGATCAGGTCGAAGTGGTCCTTGGTGTTGCCGTCCTGGTTCGGGTCCATGGCCCGGTCCAGGCCCTGGATCACGAGGTCGGTCGAGCCCTCACAGCCGAAGATGCGCAGCGAGTAGAGCTTGGCCTCGGGCGCCATGCCGGGACCGACCCGCATCTTGAGCAGCTTCGAGGCGTCGAGCTTGGAGTACTTCCCGGTGAACGTCGAGCCGTTGGCGTTGACGCCGTACCCGGCGGCGATGCCGGCCACGTGGGTGCCGTGGTCGGTGCAGTCCAGTGGGTTCTGGTCCGGGTGCGGGATCGGCTGGTACGGCGCGGTCGTGCCGTCGGGGTCGGCGTTGTAGTCGTCGCCGGCGAGGTCGTACCCGCCGATGACCTTCTCCTTGCCGAGCTTCGGCAGCTTGCTGCGCCAGTTCGCCTTGGTGTCGTTGGCCAGGGCCGCGTCGTACGACGCCGCGGTGCCCTTGCCGCCGAAGTCGGCGTGCGTGTAGTCGAGACCGGTGTCGACGATGCCGATGCGGACGCCCTTGCCGGTGTCGCCGTAGAACTTCCAGGTGTTGAGCGCCCGCACCAAGGTGGCGGTGTTGGCGTTCTGGTAGGTCTTCGGGATGATCCGCGACACCTTGACGACGTCGCTGCGCAGCGCGAGCGCCTTGACGCCGGCGACGTCGGTGTTGAGGGCGAAGCCCGGGATCAGGTTGGTGGTCGTGTAGAGCTTGACCGCCTTGGCGTCGGCTCCGCGAGCCGCGGCGAAGGCGCGCTCCGCGTCGCCGCTGATGACCGCGCGGCGGTCGAGGACCTTGCTAGGGGCGGTGCGGCCCGACGCCTGGCCGAAGCCGACGGCACCCTTCCCGCGCAGTTGCACGAAGTACGCCGTGCGGCCTGCTGCTGCGTTGTCGAGACCTGCCGTCTTGCTCTGCCACGCCTTGCTCATGATGGAGCCGTGGACGTGGAACCGGGTCGCCTGGTGCGTCACCGGTCGGGCCTGGGCTGAGGTGCCCCAGGCGGTTGCGACGGCTGTCACGGCAGCTACCGCCGCAAAGCCTGCTCTGCGTGTCTTCGCGCTCACGCACTCCACCTTTCGGATCCGGAGGACCGGTCGGTCCCCGCGTCGCTGCGAGCCCGGGTGTGCCCTGGCTCACACGCCGGGACCCTAAACTGAAAACATCCTGAGAAAAAGACCCCGGGTACGGATCTTTGCGAGCGTGCGTGGTGCGCGTCCCGGGTGCAGGGTGGGGACATGAGCGCTCGCGACACCCTGTCCTTCTCCGACGTCGAGGCTGCCGGGCTCGACGACTGGAGACAGCTCTTCGAGGCCCTACGGACGCGTTTCCTGACCGGTGACTTCGCCACCGGGCTGCGCCTCGTGAGCCGGATCGGCGAGCTCGCCGAGGCGGCGAACCACCACCCGGACGTCGACCTGCGCTACCCGCACGTGAACGTCAGCCTGTGCAGCCACGACGTGTTCGGCGTGACCTCGCGCGACCTCGACCTCGCCCGCGCGATCAGCGCCGCCGCCGCCGAGCTCGGCGTACGCGCCGACCCGTCGGTCACGGCCGTCGTCGAGATCGCGCTCGACACCTGGGACCACGCCGAGATCAAGCCGTTCTGGGCGGCCGTGCTCGGGATGACCGACCACCCGCACATCGAGGAGGAGCTGCGCGACCTGTCCGGTGCCCAGCCCACGTTGTGGTTCCAGCACTCCGAGGCGCACGAGGAGCCCCGGCAGCGCTTCCACCTCGACGTGCGGGTGCCTCCGGAGGTCGCCCCCGACCGGATCGCGGCGGCCCTCGACGCCGGGGGTGTCCTGGTCTCCGACGAGCGGGCCCCTCGCTTCGTCGTGCTCGCGGACCAGCAGGGGAACAAGGTGTGCGTCACCACCGGGTTGAACCGCGACTGAGCCGCTCGCCCCTCTCACCTTGTGGGACCGCCGTACCAAATAGTGGGACGCCTGGCACAGTTCGCTTGACGGCGACCGAGGTCGCCGCGACCGTGGGGGCATGCGCACGACGCTTCTTGTACGCACCCGACGCGCGGGTTGAGCCACCGGCTCCTTCCGTCGCGTCACCCCTCGCCACCTCGGCCGAGGGGTTTTTTGTTTCCACCACCCGGCCACGGCACAGACAGGACACGGAGATGACCCAGCAGACGGGCGCGACGATGACCGGCGCCCAGAGCTTGATCAGGTCGCTGGAGTCGGCCGGCACCAGACACATCTTCGGCATCCCGGGCGGGGCGATCCTCCCGGCGTACGACCCGCTCATGGACTCCTCGATCCGGCACATCCTCGTGCGCCACGAGCAGGGCGCCGGCCACGCCGCCCAGGGGTACGCCGCGGCGACCGGCGGCGTCGGTGTCTGCATGGCCACCTCGGGTCCGGGTGCGACCAACCTCGTGACGCCCCTGGCCGACGCGCACATGGACTCCGTGCCGATCGTGGCGATCACCGGGCAGGTCGGAGCCAGCTCCATCGGCACCGACGCCTTCCAGGAGGCCGACATCCGTGGCATCACGATGCCGGTCACCAAGCACAACTTCCTCGTGACCGACCCCGCGGAGATCCCGCGCACCGTCGCCGAGGCCTTCCACATCGCCGCGACGGGCCGGCCCGGTCCGGTGCTCGTCGACGTCGCCAAGTCGGCTCTGCAGGCGACCACGACGTTCGCCTGGCCAGACCAGCTCCACCTGCCCGGGTACCGGCCGGTCACCCGGCCGCACGCCAAGCAGATCAAGGAGGCGGTGCGGCTCATCCTCGAGTCGAGGCGACCGGTGCTCTACGTCGGCGGTGGCGTCATCCGCGCCGGTGCCTCGCGTGAGCTGCTCGAGCTGGCGAACCTGACCGGCATCCCCGTCGTGACGACGCTGATGGCACGTGGAGCGCTGCCGGACAGCCACGCCCAGCATCTCGGGATGCCCGGCATGCACGGCACCGTGGCCGCCGTCGCAGGCCTCCAGCGCAGCGACCTGATCATCTCCCTGGGTGCGCGGTTCGACGACCGCGTGACGGGCAACCTCGACTCGTTCGCACCGGGGGCGCTGATCATCCACGCCGACATCGACCCGGCCGAGATCGGCAAGAACCGCACCGCCGACGTCCCGATCGTCGGCGACTGCCGCGAGGTGATCGCCGACCTCACGACCCTGCTCCGTGCGGAGTCGGCGGCGGGGCGCACCGGCGACTACGAGCAGTGGGTCGACTACGTCGCCGGGATCAAGAAGCGCTACCCGGTGGCCTACGACCCGCCGGCCGACCAGAGCCTGGCGCCGCAGTACGTCCTCGAGCGGCTGAGCGCGATCGCGGGTCCGGAGACGATCTACTGCGCCGGCGTCGGGCAGCACCAGATGTGGGCGGCTCACTACATCGATTTCGAGAGGCCCCGGACCTGGATCAACTCCGGCGGCCTCGGCACGATGGGGTACGCCGTGCCGGCGGCGATGGGGGCCAAGGTCGGCCGCCCGGAGGCCACCGTGTGGGCGGTCGACGGCGACGGCTGCTTCCAGATGACCAACCAGGAGCTCGCCACCTGCGCGATCAACGACATCCCGATCAAGGTCGCCATCATCAACAACGAGTCGCTGGGGATGGTCCGGCAGTGGCAGACGCTGTTCTACAACGAGCGGTACTCCAACACCGACCTCGACTCCAAGCGCATCCCGGACTTCGTCAAGCTGGCTGACGCCTACGGCTGCGAGGGGCTCGCCTGCGACTCGCCCCTCGACGTCGACGCGACGATCGAGAAGGCGATGGCCATCGACGACCGCCCCGTGGTGGTGGACTTCCGGGTCCACCGCGATGCCATGGTGTGGCCCATGGTGGCGGCCGGCACGAGCAACGACGACATCAAGTACGCCCGCGACCTTGCGCCGCGCTTCGACGAGGACGATGTCTGATGTCCGCGACCCACACCCTGTCCGTCCTGGTCGAGAACAAGCCGGGCGTCCTGGCCCGGATCGCGGGGCTGTTCAGCCGGCGCGGCTTCAACATCGAGTCGCTCGCGGTCGGTCCGACCGAGCACGACGAGATCTCGCGGATGACCATCGTGGTCAACGTCGAGGACTCACCCCTCGAGCAGGTGACCAAGCAGCTCAACAAGCTGATCGAGGTGATCAAGATCGTCGAGCTCGACGGACCCCTGTCGGTCAACCGCGAGCTCATGCTGGTCAAGGTGCGGGCCGACGCCGCCACGCGCGGCCAGGTGCTCGACGCCGTCCAGCTGTTCCGGGCCAAGGTCGTCGACGTGGCGCCGGACGCCGTCACGATCGAGGTGACCGGCAACGCCGACAAGCTCGCCGACTTCCGGCAGGTCCTCGAGCCCTTCGGGATCCGCGAGCTGGTGCAGTCCGGCATGGTCGCCGTCGGCCGCGGCTCCCGCTCGATCAGCGAACGCTCCACCCGCCCGGTCGCCGTCGCGTCCGCTGCGGGATCCTGACCTCACCCACCACCTGAAGGAGAGAGCCCACCGTGGCCCAGATGTTCTACGACGACGACGCCGACCTGTCCGTGCTCCAGGGCAAGAACGTCGCCGTGCTCGGCTATGGCAGCCAGGGGCACGCGCACGCCCTGTCCCTGCGCGACTCCGGTGTCGACGTGCGCGTCGGTCTGCCCGAGGGGTCGAAGTCGCGGGCCAAGGCCGAGGCCGAGGGGCTGCGCGTCCTGACGCCGGCCGAGGCCGTCGAGGAGTCGGACGTGATCGTGATCCTGGCTCCCGACCACGTGCAACGCACGCTGTACGCGGAGTCGGTCGAGCCCAACATCACCCCGGGGGACACCCTGGTCTTCGGACACGGCTTCAACATCAGGTTCGGCTACATCGTGCCGCCGGACGGGGTCGACGTGATCATGATCGCGCCGAAGGGTCCCGGCCACCTCGTCCGACGTGAGTACGTCGACGGTCGCGGCGTCCCCGTGCTGGTCGCGGTCGAGAAGGACGCCTCGGGCAAGGCCTGGGACGTCGCCCTGTCGTACGCCAAGGCGATCGGGGGGCTCCGCGCGGGCGGGATCCGCACGACGTTCACCGAGGAGACGGAGACCGACCTCTTCGGCGAGCAGGCCGTCCTGTGCGGTGGCGCCTCCCAGCTGGTGATGTACGGCTTCGAGGTGCTGACCGAGGCCGGCTACCAGCCGGAGGTCGCCTACTTCGAGTGCCTGCACGAGCTCAAGCTCATCGTCGACCTGATGTACGAGGGCGGGATCGCCAAGCAGCGGTGGTCGGTCTCCGACACCGCGGAGTACGGCGACTACGTCTCGGGCCCGCAGGTCATCGACGAGCACGTGAAGCAGAACATGCAGGCGGTGCTGGCCCGGATCCAGGACGGCTCGTTCGCCCAGCGCTTCATCGACGACCAGGATGCCGGCGGCCCGGAGTTCAAGGCACTGCGCGCCAAGGGCGAGCAGCACCCGATCGAGGCGACCGGTCGCGAGCTGCGCAAGCTGATGGCCTGGGTGAAGTCGCACGACGACGACTACCAGGACGGTCACGCCGGCCGCAGCTGAGCCGGAACTGTCGGGTCGTGTGCCTGAGGACGGTCCATGGACCGTCCTCAGGCACACGACCCGACGCGACCCACCTCAGAGTCCGTCGAGGAGGTGGCCGAGGCTGCGCACGAGACGCCGGGCGGACTCGGAGGTCACGATCAGCCGCACCTCCGACCCCTCGTCGCTGACGACCTCGACCCAGGTCGTCTCCGAGCCTCGCCGACGCACCAGGCGCAGGACGGCCGAGATCGGCCGGGCCTGGTCGTCGGGCTCGAGGACCGGGTTGCCGGCCACCACCGCGACCAGCTGGGCCGAGCTCTGGTGGTGCTGATCGTCGGGGTGGTCGCCCGTGGCGTGGGTACGACGGCACCAGGGCGGGCAGGGGTCGACGACGCTCTGACCGGGACGGCTGGGGGCGTCCATCGTTCCTCCTTCCTCGGGGCGTCGCCCGAGACGATAGGGATGGTGACCGACATCGCGACCGGCCGAGCGGCTACTTGTCCACAGAAGTCGCCATGTCATCCCGAGATTCCCACACTGAAATGAGTCTGTCTCGGTACCGTCCCAGCACAATCGGAGTCGTGTCGAGACAGCGGAGGAGACCGACGTGGGAGGAGTTCGGTCGCGAGATCGGCGTCCGCCTTCAGCGAGCCCGGGAGAAGCGCGGCCTGAGCCAGGAGCGCACGGCTCACCTCGCGGGGATCGCGTCGTACACCTACCAGAAGCTCGAGAAGGGGGAGTCCCGGCCCGGGTCTCCGCTCAACCCTCGGCTCTCGACGCTGCTCGCGCTGTGCGAGGTGCTCGAGATCTCGGTCGTCGACCTGATCCCCGAGCTCACCCCGCAGGCCCCGCGCTGAGCCGGTCATGACCTACACCCACGGTCACGCCGAGAGCGTGCTCCGCTCGCATCGCACGCGCACCGCGGAGAACAGCGCGACGTACCTCCTGCCCTACCTCCGACCCGACCACCGCCTGCTCGACGTGGGGGCGGGCCCGGGCACCATCACCGCCGACCTGGCCGGGCTGGTGCGTGAGCTGGTGGCCGTCGAGGTCAACGAGGAGGCCGCCGCGATCACCCGCTCCGGCCTGGCCGAGCGCGGGTACGCCGACGTGGAGGTCCGGGTCGACGACGTGCACCGACTGGCCCTGGCAGACGCGGAGTTCGACGTCGTGCATGCCCATCAGGTGCTGCAGCACGTCGCCGACCCGGTCGCCGCTCTGCGAGAGATGGCGCGGGTGACCCGGCCCGGCGGTCTGATCGGGGTTCGCGACAGCGACTACGCGGCGTTCGCCTGGTATCCGCGGCTCCCGGGCCTGGATCGCTGGCTGGAGCTCTACCAGGCTGCGGCCCGCGCCAACGGCGGCGAGCCGGACGCGGGGCGGCACCTGCTGGCGTGGGCCCATGCCGCCGGGCTGGACCAGGTCACCGCCACCTCGAGCACCTGGTGCTTCGCGACTCCCGAGAGCCGTGCCTGGTGGGGTGGGATGTGGGCCGACCGGATCGTCGCGTCGGCCCTCGGCCGCCAGCTCGTGGACGAGCGTCGGGCGACGGCGGAGGAGCTGGGTGACATCGCCGAGGCGTGGCGCGAGTGGGCCGCCGACCCGGACGGCTGGATCTCCATCCCGCACGGCGAGCTCGTGATCCGCGTCGGCACGGACAGCCCCCGGGGTTAGAAGGTTAGGCTTACCTAAGATACAGTCGCCTCGACGTCGGGACGCCCGGTCCCACACGACGCGAGAGAGACTCCATGCTGCCGACATTCGTGATCGGACTCCGCGAAGGGCTCGAGGCCGTGCTCGTGGTGACCATCATCGCGACGTTCCTGCGACGCAACGGCGCCTCCCTGAAGCCGATGTGGTGCGGCGTCACGGCAGCGGTCGGACTCAGCATCGGCGTCGGCGTCGTGCTCAAGGTCGTCGAGCAGAACCTCCCGCAGCGCCAGCAGGAGGGCATGGAGACGGTCATCGGCCTGGTCGCCGTGGTCTTCGTGACCGGCATGGTGCTGTGGATGAGCAAGCACGCGCGGTTCATGAAGCGCGAGCTCGAGGGTGCCGCCCAGAAGGCCCTGTCCAACGGAACGTCGGTAGCCCTGGTGGCGATGGTGTTCCTGGCCGTCCTGCGGGAGGGCTTCGAGACGTCGGTGTTCCTCCTGGCGACGTTCCAGGCCGCCAGCAGCGAGCTGAGCGCCTTCGTCGGAGCGGTCCTCGGCATCCTGGCGGCGATCGGCCTCGGCTACGCGATGTTCTCCGGCGGCGTCCGGATCAACCTGGGTCGGTTCTTCACCGTCACCAGCGTCTTCCTGATCCTGGTGGCCGCGGGGCTCGTGCTGTCGGCATTGCGAACCGGTCACGAGGCGGGCTGGGTGACGATCGGACAGGGCCGCACCGTCGACCTGTCCTGGCTCGCTCCCACCGGCTCGATCCGCGCTGCCCTGGTCAGCGGTGTGCTCGGGATGCCGGCGGACCCGCGCGTCGTCGAGCTCCTGGGCTGGGCCTGCTACCTCGTGCCGATGCTCGTGCTGATCCTGTGGCCGCAGCGGCTGCGGCCCTCGGCCGCACTGATGCCGCGGCTCCGGCTCGCGGCCGCCGGTGCGCTGGCCGTCGCGGCGGCGGTGCTGGTCGTCGCCGTGCCGCTGCCGCGCGCCGACGTGCCGAGCACCGCGCCGACCACCGGCGACGGCTCCGTCCGCTTCGTGGAGGACGGGAGCGCCGGCAGGCTGGAGCTGAGCGGTGGGTCCGCCCAGAGGTTCGACCTGGTGCGTGGCACCGAAGCCTCGGGCACGACGGCCTGGTCGGGAGCCGACCGCTCCACCGCGAGCCTGCCGAGCGCGCTCTCGGTCACCCAGCTCCTGCGCTACACCGGCCAGCGGGTCCCGGTCGGGCTCGACATCCACCGCAGCCCCGGCCCCTACCGCGCCTCGTGGAGCGACCACTCCAAGCTCACCGCCACGACGTACGACGGCGGGCTGGTCTCGGCGTCCAGCAGCGGCGACCTCGTCCTGACCTTGACCGGTGGCGGGCTGACCTCGGAGCGGGTCCTCACCGTCAGCGCACCCGGGACTGCGAGCGCATGGCGCGTCCCGGCGGCGTACACCGCGCAGATGCAGGAGCGGATCTCGTCGGCCGAGTCCACCCGGGACGACCGGACCCTCTGGAAGTACTGGTTCCCGGGCTTCCTGGTCCTGCTCGCCGGCTGGCTCGCCGTCACCGGCCTCCGCGGCCTCCGCGTGCAGCCGGCCGCGGCCCACGAGACTCCCGGCGGCGACCGCGCCCCGGGCACACCTCCGGCAGACGCCGGACGGCCAGGAAGGAAGCACCATGTCAGCACGTCGGGCTAACCGGATCGCGGCAGCCGCGGCAACCGCGGTCGCGCTGCTCGGACTGACCGCCTGCGGGAGCAGCTCGAGCATCGGGTCCGCCACCGGCGACCCCACGGCCACCAACTCCCAGGGTGGCGTGGCCGAGGTCGGCATCACGCTCGCGTCGAGCGGGGGATCGGACACCTGCGCGCTGAGCACCAGCTCCGTCCCGGCAGGTCCGGTGACCTTCAAGGTCGACAACCAGAGCGCCACGGGCATCACCGAGGTCGAGCTGCTCCAGGACGAGCGCATCCTCGGCGAGAAGGAGAACCTCGCACCGGGGCTGCAGCCGGTGAGCTTCACCGTCACCCTCGGCGGCGGCTCCTACAAGGTCTACTGCCCCGGCGCGTCGCAGGAGATGACCGAGCTCACCGTCACCGGACAGGCGGCCCAGCAGGGCGGCACCACCCAGGCACTGCTCCGGCAGGGCGCCCGGGAGTACGCGACGTACGCCGACACGCAGGTCTCGGCCATGGTGCAGGCCGTCGTGGCGCTGCAGAAGGCGGTCGACTCAGGTGACCTGGCCGAGTCGCAGAAGGCCTACGCCGCCGCTCGCCCCTACTACGAGCGGATCGAGTCGGACGTCGACGGGTTCGTGCTGCCGGGCTTCAAGCCCACCGACAACAAGGGCAACCTGGACTACCTCATCGACATGCGGGCCAGCAACCTCGACCCCGCGGTCGGGTGGTCGGGCTTCCACGCGGTCGAGCGCGACGTCTTCGCCCGCAAGCAGATCACCGCGTCGACCAAGAAGCTGGCCGCGAACCTGACCCGGAACGTCAAGAAGCTGGACAAGGTCGTGAAGACCCTCAGCTACAAGCCCGAGGATCTCGCCAACGGCGCGGCCAGCCTCCTGGAGGAGGTGCAGTCGAACAAGATCACCGGTGAGGAGGAGAACTACAGCCACATCGACCTGGTCGACTTCGCCGGCAACCTCGAGGGAGCCAAGGAGGCCTTCGCCTACCTCGAGCCGGGCCTGAAGAAGATCGACGCCGGCATGACCCGGCTGATCGCCCACCGGTTCGACCAGACCGACGCGCTCCTCGACACCTACCGCGACCCGAAGGCGCTCGGAGGGTACGAGTCGTGGACGCCCGCTCTGCGGGCCAAGGCCGCGAACAAGCTCAGCCAGTCGGTGCAGGCGCTGCAGGACTCCTTGTCCAAGCTCGCCGAGAAGGTGGTCACCGCCTGACATGAGCCAGACACCATCCCAGGACCAGAGCCGGCGCAGCCTGCTGTCGCGGCGCGGCTTCGTGGCCGGAGCCGGTGCCGTCGGCGGCATCGTCGCCGGCGCCGGAGCCGCGGCGGCGATGACGGGGGGCGACGGCAGCGGCTCGAGCGTCGTCGACTCGGGCGACACCATCGAGCTGGACCGCAGCGTCGCGTTCTACACCGGGCTGCACCAGGCCGGGATCGAGACCCCGCCCCAGAGGTACTGCGTCTACATGACGTTCGACCTCACGAGCCGGACGTCGCGCGACCTGCAGGTGCTGCTGGCCCGGTGGTCGGCCGCGATCGCCCAGACGATGGCCGGCAAGCCGATCGGCACCGTCCAGCCGACCAGCGGAGAAGGCGTCGGCGTCGACACGGGGGAGGCGCTCGACCTGGGACCCAGCTCGTTGACGGTGACGCTGGGGCTCGGCCCCGGGATCTTCGGTCCGGAGCTGGGGCTCGGCCACCTGCGGCCTCGGTTGCTGACCGACCTGCCGCGCCTGCCCAGTGACAACCTCGACCGGGCGACCACGGGGGGCGACCTGAGCCTGCAGGCCTGCGCCGACGACCCGCAGGTGGCCTATCACGCCATCCGCGACCTGGCACGCATGGGTCGCGGCGTCGTCGACACCCGCTGGACGGTGATGGGGTTCGGACGCGCCTCCGCGGGGCTGGGGCAGTCGACACCGCGCAACCTCCTCGGGTTCAAGGACGGCACCCGCAACCTCAAGGAGCCGTCGGAGTTCGACGAGTTCGTCTGGCTGCGCGACGACGTCGACTGGATGCAGGGCGGCACGTACCAGGTCGCGCGGAAGATCCGGATGAACATCGAGACCTGGGACGCCGACCGGGTCAGCGACCAGGAGCAGGTGATCGGCCGCTCCAAGACGGTCGGAGCACCGTTGTCGGGAACCCACGAGTTCGACGTCCCCAACTTCCACGCGAAGCGGGGCGGACAGTCGGACATCTCGCCGGTCTCCCACATCGCGCTGGCCGCACACGAGAACAACGACGGCATCCGGATCCTGCGCCGCTCCTACAACTACACCGACGGCATCAACCCGTTCGGCCAGCTCGATGCCGGTCTGCTGTTCGTGGCCTACATGAACGACCCCGACCACTTCGTGAGACTGCAGACGAAGCTGGGTGGGTCCGACCTGCTCAACGAGTACATCTCCCACATCGGGTCGGCGGTGTTCGCCGTCCCTCCGGCTCCGAAGACGGGCGGCTACCTCGGCGAGGCGCTCTTCGCCTGATCCGCCGAGTGGCGGGCCGGGTGAGACCTGGTGTCGGGCCTGGTGCCGGGCCTGGTGTCAGACCTTGTGTCAGGCCTTGTGGGCACCGTCGAAGCCGGAGACCCACCAGTGGCCGTCGACGTACTTCATCTTCCACCCGAGGCTCATCGGGAACTGCTGGCCCTGGGCCAGCAGGGTGACCGCGACGGTGACCGTGCCGGAGCGCCGGTGCAGGTCGTCGTCGGTGACCTTCACGTCCTGGGCGCTGGCCAGCGGCAGCCCCAGCTGGCGGGCGTACGCCGCCAGCCCGTCGCAGCGGCTGATCGTGGTGCTCTCGTCACCGGGCAGCGCGTTGGGCAGTGCCGGACAGGACGTGTCGCTGCCCGTCATGCCCTCGACGAGGATCCGGGTCATCTCGGTGGCCTTGAGACGCGCCTCGTCGGGGTTGCTCGGCTGGTCGTAGAGGTGCCAGCCGAACCAGCCGAAGATCGCCAGCAGCACGGCCGCCAGCACGATGAACGGCGTGGTCGAGGTCGTGGTCCGAGGAGGTGTCCCGAGAGTGGTCACGGGCGGAAACCTTAGGTCGGCATCGTCACGCGCGTGGGCGATTGCGGAGGTTCGCACCGCAGACGGTGACATGTCGGGCGACCCCCGTCGGCTAGAGTCGAGCGTGCACAGCGTCGTGCGGGAGCTTCGGCTCCGCCCCCCGGATCCCCACCTCACGAGGACACCGCCGCTGTGACCACAACGCCTGACCGGCCCGTCGTACTCATCGCCGAGGAGCTCAGCCCCGCGACCGTCGAGGCGCTCGGTCCCGACTTCGAGATCTGCCACTGCGACGGCGCCGACCGCGCCGAGCTCCTGGCGGCCATCCCCGACGTCGACGCCATCCTGGTCCGTTCCGCCACCAAGGTCGACGCGGAGGCGCTGGCCGCGGCCCGGCGGCTCAAGGTCGTGGCCCGGGCCGGTGTCGGCCTCGACAACGTCGACGTGCGGACGGCGACCCAGTCCGGCGTCATGGTCGTCAACGCACCGACCTCCAACATCGTCAGCGCCGCCGAGCTCGCGATCGGCCTGCTGCTGGCCGCGGCCCGTCACATCAGTCCGGCACACGCCTCCCTGCGGGCGGGGGAGTGGAAGCGCTCGCGCTTCACCGGCATCGAGCTGTACGAGAAGACGATGGGCATCGTCGGCCTCGGTCGGATCGGCGTCCTGGTCGCGCAGCGGCTCGCGGCGTTCGGCATGGAGGTCATCGCCTACGACCCCTACGTCCAAGCGGGGCGCGCGGCCCAGATGGGCGTGCGGCTGGTCGACCTCGACACACTGCTGGCGGAGTCCGACTTCCTCAGCGTGCACCTCCCGAGGACTCCCGAGACGGTCGGGCTGATCGGTGCCGACGAGCTGGCCAAGGCCAAGCCCTCGCTGGTGCTGGTCAACGCCGCCCGTGGCGGGATCGTCGACGAGCAGGCCCTCTACGCCGCGCTGAAGGAGGGACGGATCGCCGCCGCCGGCGTCGACGTGTTCGCCCAGGAGCCCTGCACGGACAGCCCGCTCTTCGAGCTGGAGAACGTCGTGGCCACGCCGCACCTGGGGGCCTCCACCGACGAGGCCCAGGAGAAGGCCGGGATCGCGGTGGCCCGCTCGGTCCGGCTGGCGCTGAGCGGCGAGCTGGTGCCCGACGCGGTCAACGTCCAGGGCGGCGTGATCGCCGAGGACGTGCGCCCGGGCATCCCGCTGACCGAGAAGCTCGGGCGCGTGTTCACCGCGCTGGCCGGCGAGGTCGCCCAGCAGGTCGACGTCGAGGTGCGCGGCGAGATCACCGAGTACGACGTCAAGGTGCTCGAGCTGGCCGCCCTCAAGGGCATCTTCACCGACATCGTCGAGGACGCCGTGACCTACGTGAACGCGCCGCTTCTGGCCGCCGAGCGGGGCACCGCGGTCCGACTGGTCGCCGAGTCGGAGAGCCCCGACCATCGCAACCTCGTCACCATCCGCGGCACGCTCGCGGACGGCTCTCAGGTCTCGGTCGGCGGTACCCTGGTCGGCATCGGCCAACGTGAGCGCCTGGTGTCGGTCAACGACTTCTCGGTCGACCTCGAGCCCACCGACCACCTGGCGTTCGTCACCTACGCCGACCGCCCGGGCATGGTGGGCACCGTCGGGCGGATCCTCGGCGACGCGCGGGTCAACATCGCGGGCATGCAGGTCTCCCGCGACAGCAAGGGCGGACATGCGCTCGTGGCGCTGTCGGTCGACTCCGCGATCCAAGCCGAGACCCTCACCGAGATCGAGCAGGCGATCGACGCGGTACACGTCCGGGCCGTCGATCTCGACTGAGGGCCTCGGGCTCGCGCTTGACCTTCAGGTCGCTCGAGGGTGCAGGGTCCGGGCATGGATGACGACGGCCTCCTCACGATCGGCGCCTTCGCCCGAGCGGTCGAGCTGAGCCCGAGCGCACTGCGCTACTACGACGACTGCGGTCTGCTCGCCCCGGCCGAGGTCGACCGCTCGACGGGGTATCGCTACTACACGCCGGAGCTGGAGACCCGGGCCCGGCTGATCCGCTGGATGCGCGATGTCGGTGTCCCGGTCGAGACGATGCGTGCGGTCCTCGACGGAGGGGCGGACGACGCCCGGGCGGCGCTCTCGGCGTTCGCCACCGACCGGGCCGAGCACGCCGCTCGCGCCGCTGCGGTGGTGGCCGACGTCCTGCGCGAGCTGGAGCGCGCGGACGAGGCGTCGCGCCCCGCGTCGTTCGTCGTGGACGGCCCGGAGCTGGCCACCGCGCTACGACAGGTCCGGGTGGCGGCCGACAACGACGTGTCGTCGCCGCTGGCCTGTCTGCTGGTCGAGCTCGACGGAACGCGTCTCGACGTGGTGGCGACCAACCGCTACTGGCTGGCCTGGCGCGAGCTGACGGTGGCCGCACCCGCGCCCGGACGTACGCCGCGGGCGGCACGGGCGGTGCTCTCGCCGGGCGGCGTGCTCGACCTGCTCGACCGCCTCGACGCGAGCGCGGACGTCGCCGTGGTGCTCGCCGAGGGGCGACTGACCCTCGAGGAGCCGGGTTTGGCAGACGGCGGAGTCGAGGTCGAGACCCGAGCCGTGGCCTACCCGGCCCACCGGATGATCCTGGCCGATCTCGACGAGCCCGCCAGTCGCGCGACGGTCGACCGCGCCGAGCTGCGCGAGGCATTGCTGGCCTCGTCCCGCGTGGTGGCCGAGGTGGAGGTCGACCCCGTCGACCGCTCCGTACGGCTGACCACCGGCGACCGGGTCCGGCTCGCGGCCGGTGTCCGAGGCGGGCCGGCGCGCCTCCTGCTCTCGGTGCCGTTGTGGCTGCGAGCGGTCGAGTCCTGCCTCGGCCCCGAGATCACCCTCGACGTCCGCGAGCCGCACCGGCCGATCACGGTGCGGTCGGCGTACCAGCCGTCGTTCGCGGCCCTGGTCATGCCGACGGCCGAGCCGTCGCGCGACGGGGAGGCATGAGCCTGCCGCAGGTCGCGGGATTTCGTCGGTGGGTGGCAGCCGAGACCCTCTCGACCCTGGGTGGCTCCGTGTCCTTCTTCGCCCTCGGGTGGGCGGCCACCGGGATCGGCGGCGGGACGGCGGGGCTCGTGCTCACCGCAGGCTCGGTCCCCCTGGCGGGACTGATGCTGCTGGGCGGCGTCACCGCGGACCGCTGGGGGATCCGACGGCTGATGATCGCCTGCGACGTCTCGATGGCCGTGGTGATGGCGATCGCCGCGCTCGTGCTCGCACTACGCGGCCCGATGAGGCTGGACGACGACGGTCGGCTCGGTCTCGTGGTGGCGCTGTGTGCGGTCTCGGCGCTCGCCGGGACCGCCGAGGCGATGCGACGACCCGCCGAGGGGGTGTTCCCCCGGTTGTTCGTCGAGGGGGAGGAGCTCCCGCGCGTGCTGGCCACCATCGGCTTGTGGGCCCAGGTGGTCAGGATCGCCGGTCCCGCCGTGGGTGGCGTGCTCGTCGGCGCGCTCGGCGTGGGCGGCGCCTTCGCGGTCGACGCCTTGTCGTTCGGGCTGGTGGCCACCGCGCTCTCGCGGGTGGTGCCGCCACGGTCCGACCGGGCCGAGCACGACGGCGAGTCGATGTGGGGGGCGGTCACGGCGTCGGTCCGCGCGGCGCGGCGCACTCCCAGCGTGCCGGCAACCCTGCTCGCGGTGGTCTGCCTGGCTGCGTCGGTCCTCACGATGGTGATGCTGGTGGTGCCGGTGCTCGGCCACGACCGGGACTGGGGGCCGACACGCACGGGTGTGGTGTCGGCGTCCTGGACCGTCGGGGGGCTCCTGGTGACCGCCCTGGTCGCGCGGCGCGGCACCTTCGGGCGCCTGGCGATGTGCCTGGGTCCCGTGTTCGGGGCCGCGGGTGCGGTCCTCCTCGCGCTGAGCACGCCGTGGGTCACCTCGGCGTCGGGCGTGGTGCTGATCGGAGCCGCGACGACGCTGACGACGACCCGGCTCATCCCGGTGTTCATCGCCCTGACGCCGCCCACCATGCTGGCCCGCTTCCAAGCCCTGCTGCAGCTGGCGCAGACCGCCGCCACGCTGGTGATGATGCCCGTGACGGGCGCGGTCGTCGGCGTCTCCGGAGCAGCGCCGGCGGCGTTGAGCCTGGCCGGTGTCCTCCTCGTGACGACCGTGCCCCTGCTTCGGGTCCCGGTCTCAGGCCACCATCACCCGCGAACGCCGGGTGCCGCCGGTGGCCCCGCCGGCGACGGCGTCCCAGGCCTCCCCGACCCGGAGGACGGCCTGCCGCAGATCGTCTTCCGGGCGCGTGTAGGGGAAGCGCACGAAGGAGTCGAGCCCGCCGCCCAGGCTGAACGCCGGCCCGGCTGACAGCGCGACGTCACGCGCCTCGGCCTCGGTCACGAGGTCGAGCGCCCCGCCTCGGCCGGCGTCCGGGAGCTCGCACCACAGGGAGAGCCCACCCGAGGGGAGCCGGAATCGCCACGCCGGGAGCCGATCGGTCAGCGCCGCCGCCAGGGCGTCGCGCTGTGCCCGGAGCCGCCGCCGGTGGTCGGCCCAGTGGGCCGCGCGGTCGCGCAGGAGCCGGGTCGCGACGAGCTGCTCGAAGACCGGCGAGCCGAGGTCCATCGAGATCCGTGCGGCTACGAGGGGCTCGGTGAGCCCGACCGGGCAGCGGATCCAGCCCATCCGCAGGCCGCCCCACATCGACTTGCTGACGCTTCCGATCGTGACCGCCTCCGGGGCGAACGACGCGAACGGCTTCGGCATCGGGCGGCCGTCGAGGCGCAGCGCCTGGTGGGACTCGTCGACGACGGGTACCGTGCCCGCCCGTCTGAGCAGCTCGGCGTACTCGGCGCGCTGGGTCGCACCCATGAGGTTGCCGGTCGGGTTCTGGAAGTCCGGGATCAGGTAGGCCAGGCTCGGGCGCGCGTCGCGCACGACGCGACCGATCGCGTCGAGGTCCCAGCCGTCGACGTCCATCGGCGCCGCGATGCGGCGCGCCCCCGCGCGCCGGAGCGCCGCGTGGCCGTTGGGGTATCCGGGGGACTCGACCAGCGCCCGGTCGCGCGGCCGCAGGAGACCCGACGCGACCACCATCAGCGCGGACAGTGCGCCGGGCACGACCAGGATCTGCTCCGGACGCGTGGGCAGGCCACGCTCGTCGAAGGTCTCGGCGATCGCCTGCTGGAGGGCGGGCAGGCCCGTGGGGAAGTAGCCGGTACCACCGAGATAGAGGGGGAGGTCGGCCGCCGCCTCGGCGTACGCCGGCGCGATGCCGGGGCTCGCCGCGGATGCGGCGCAGCTGAGGTCGATCAGGTCCTCCGACCCCGTGTGCGGGGTCAGGGAGCGGTCGAAGGCCTGGCGGCGGCCTCCGGGCAGGCGGGTGTAGGTGCCCGAACCCTGGCGGGCCACGGCGTACCCCGCGTCGACCAGGGCGGCGTACGCGCGCGTCACCGTGGTTCGGGACACCTCGATCGCCACGCTCAGGTCTCGTTCGCTGGGCAACCGGAGGTCGACGTCGACCCGGCCGCCGGCAATCAGGAGCCGAAGGCGGTCAGCCAGGCCGGCGTACGCCGGGGAGCGGTCGAACTCGCCGATCAGGGCCGCGAGACGCGGCGCGGCAATGGATCCCGTCATGCAGTCCACTCTTTCACAATTGGCTATTGAGAGGTAGCCAATCACGAGCAGGCTGTCCAGCGTGACCACCGTGGCCCCACCTCGCATCTCGCTGAGCGACCTCGGGCCGCTCGCGCAGTTCCGGGCCGGCCGGCTCACCCGGCGCCTCGTCCAGCTCTACGCCGGGCTGCTGCTCTACGGCTTCTCGATCGCGCTCATGGTCCGCTCCCACCTCGGCCTCGCCCCGTGGGACGTGTTGCACTCGGGCCTGACCAAGCACGTGCCGATCGACATCGGCCAGGCGCTGGTGATCGTGAGCTTCGTCGTGATGCTGGCGTGGATCCCCCTGCGCGAGATGCCGGGGATCGGGACGATCTCCAACGCCCTCGTTATCGGATTCTCGACCGACGCCTTCCTGTCCGTCCTGCCGACCCCACACCCGGTCGGCGTGCGCCTGGTACTGCTGGTCGCGGGCATCGGCCTGCAGGGCGTGGCCACCGCCGCGTACATCGGCGCGCAGTTCGGGCGCGGGCCTCGGGACGGGTTGATGACCGGCCTCTCCCGGCGGACCGGACGATCCCTGCGCCTCGTGCGCACTCTGATGGAGCTCACCGTCGTGGCGATCGGACTGCTCCTGGGTGGGGTGGCCGGGCTCGGGACGATCGCGTACGCCGTCGCCATCGGGCCGCTCAGCCAGGCGCTGCTCCCGTCCTTCCTCGTGGATCTGCGCCGGAGTCCGCAGCTGGACCCACAGCCGGACCCCGTGTGACGTAGGCCACTGCGAGGTCTAGTCTCGACGCGGCTCTGGCGAAGGCCAGACGGGGGAGTCGTCTCGAGAAGGGCTACTGCGCATGTCAGTGGACACGAGTTCCGCCTCGGCGGCGGAACCTCAAGGAAAGTCCGGCGTCGAGCTGGCTCGTGAGATCGGGCTCATCGGCCTCCTGTGGGCCTCGATGGGATCGATCATCGGGTCGGGATGGCTGTTCGGGGCCCAGCGCGGACTGGTCGCTGCCGGACCCGCGGCCATCATCGCCTGGGTCATCGGCGGCTTCTGCATCCTGCTCCTGGCTCTGGTCCACGCCGAGCTGGGCGCGATGTATCCGTTGTCCGGTGGGTCGGCGCGCTTTCCGCACTACGCCTTCGGCGGCTACGCCGGGGCGTCCTTCGGGTGGTTCTGCTACCTCCAGGCCGTCACGGTCGCCCCGATTGAGGTCTCGGCCACCATCGAGTACCTCACCCACTACTCCTTCGCGAAGCACTGGTTGAAGGCCGACGGCACGTTGACCCACACCGGCCTCGTCGTGGCGATCGTCTTGATGGCGATCCTCGCCGCGGTGAACTACCTCGGGGTCAAGACCCTCGCGAACACCAACAGCGCCTTGACGTGGTGGAAGGTCGCGGTGCCACTCGCGACGATCCTGATCGTGGCGGTCAGCGGGCTGCACGGCTCGAACTTCCACGCCGCCGACGGGTTCAACCCCTACGGCCTCAAGGGCATCCTGTTAGCGATCCCGGTCTCCGGAATCGTGTTCTCCTACCTCGGCTTCGAGCAAGCGGACCAGCTGGCCGGTGAGTCCAAGAACCCCAACCGGGACATCCCGATCGCGGTCATCGGGTCCATCGTGATCGGACTCGTCATCTACATCCTGCTGCAGATCGTCTTCCTCATGGCCCTGCCCTCGGGCGCGATCGGGGCCCACTGGTGCGACGGTGCGGAGACCCCGATCTCGGCCGTGTGTGCCGCTCCAGGCGCGGTCAGCAGCAGCGTGTTCGGTGTGTTCAGCGGTCCGTGGGCGCAGCTCGCCGGCGTCATCAGCCTCGGCTGGCTCGCCTCGATCCTGCGGTTCGACGCCGTGGTGTCGCCGCTCGGGACCGGGCTCATCTACACGGCCGCCGGCTCGCGTGTGTCCTACGGCTTGGCCCGGAACAACTACTTCCACCAGCTGTTCGCGCGTCTGAACGAGCGCAAGGTGCCGTGGCTCGGCGTCCTCGTGACCTTCATCGTCGGCTGCGTGTGCTTCCTGCCGTTCCCGTCCTGGCAGTCGCTGGTCGGCCTGATCACCAGTGCGTCGGTCCTGATGTACGCCGGGGCGCCGGTGTCGCTCGGCGCCTTCCGCAAGCGACTGCCGGACGCCAAGCGCCCCTACCGGCTGCCCGCGGCGGAGATCATCTCGCCGGCGTCCTTCGTGGTCGCCACCTGGATCATCATGTGGTCCGGGTGGGAGACCGACTGGAAGCTGGGAGTCCTGATCGTCCTGGGATGTCTGATCATCTTCAACCGGGACATGGACCAGGAGCACATGAACCCGGGGTCGGCCGCCTGGCTCCCCGTGTACCTGATCGGGGTCGGCCTGATCACCTACTTCTCCACCTTCGGCGGGGCGGGTGCCTCGTCACACACGATGGGACTGTGGACCTCGCTGATCGTGTGCGGGGTGTTCGCGTTGGCCATCTACTTCTGGGCCATCAACGTCGCGTTGAGCACCGAGACGATCAACCGCATGATCAACGAGGTCGTCGTCCCGGAGGAAGAGGGGCTCGAGGCACTGAACCACTGAGCCACTGAGCCACCGACCCGGCAGGGGTGCTCGCCAGCGCCTCTGCCGGGTCAGCGCTTGGCGGCGATCAGGGCGGAGGCGTCCTGCGCGACCAGCACCTCGACCGCGGCGAACCGGTCGTCGCTGAGCCACTCCTCGCGCAGGGTGTCGACGCGGCCGTCGAAGATCGGCGGCCACGACTCGCACGGCGTGAAGTCGTCGAGCACGACGATCCCGCCGTCGTCCATCAGCTCGACCACCTTGTCGGGACGAGACGCCGACGGCTTGCCGGAGTCGAGGAAGAGCAGGGAGAACGGCCCTCGGTCCAGCAGGGTCGCCCAGTCGGCGGCCAGCACCTCGACCTGGTCGTCCGCCTCGAAGATCTCGGCGGCTGCCTCGGCGAGCTTCGGGTCGAGCTCGGCGGTGAGGATCCGCGTCTCGGCTCCGTGGACGCCCGAGCGCAGCCAGGCGGTGCCGACCCCGCACCCGGTGCCGAACTCCGCCATGGTGCCCGTCCTGGTCGCCGCGAGGGTCGCGAGCAGGCGTCCGGTCTCGTTGCGGCAGAAGGAGACGTAGCCCGCGCGGCGCGACACCGCGAACGCGCGGGTCACGATCTCGGGAAGCTCGGGGGGAGCGCTCATCGACCGATCCTCACGCCTCGGAGTCTCTCATCGCGGATCTTCGTCTCGCATCGTGAACAGCTCGGCGTATCCGCGTGCGCGACGCCCGACTGACGTCGTACGGTGATCACATCATGCGGAGCGTGTTCGTACTTATCGTTCGCCGCGGCGGGTCCTGACAGACGGGACCGACTCGCCGCGGTGTTCGGCGTTGCGCCACCGGTCCTGTCGCCCGACGAGCCGCTCCGCGGCGGATCCGCACAGGACTCACCTCTCGCGCGATCCGCGACCCGAGCTCCTGGTTCACGATCGTGTGACCCACGACCGGATGCGCCGGCTCCGCCACGCGGCGGCTCGTCGTCCCAGCACCACCACTCTCACGACGACGAGGAGCAGTTCCGTGTACGACATGTACCCCGACTCCTGGGGTCCGGCCAACCACCAGCCCGACAACCCGCACAGCCACGAGGCCCTGCAGGCCTCGCTCGACCTGCGGGACAACGGCGGCCAGCGCCCCGACGACAACTAGCCTGCCGACCATGACCGCCGAGCCGACGTCCTCAGCCGCGACCACGCCGATCCGGGTGGCCGTGGTGGGTGGCGACGGCATCGGGCCCGAGGTCACCGCCGAGGCACTGAAGGTCCTCGAGGCGGCGTCGCCGGTCAAGATCGAGCCGACGCGCTACGACCTCGGTGCCGAGCGGTACCTCGCCACCGGCGAGGTGCTCCCCGACTCCGTGCTCGAGGAGATCCGCGAACACGACGCGATCCTGCTCGGTGCCGTCGGCGGGAAGCCGGGCGACCCGCGGCTCCCCGCAGGGATCCTCGAGCGAGGGCTGCTCCTGCGCCTGCGCTTCGAGCTCGACCACTACGTCAACCTGCGGCCCTCTCGGATCTACCCCGGCGTCTCCTCGCCGCTGGCCGAGCCGGGCGAGGTCGACTTCGTGGTGGTGCGCGAGGGCACCGAGGGGCCCTACACCGGCAACGGCGGCCGCCTGCGGGCGGACACCCCGGCCGAGGTCGCCACCGAGGTCAGCCTCAACACGGCGTACGGCGTCGAGCGCGTCGTCCGCGACGCCTTCGCGCGCGCGTCCCGCCGCCCCCGACACCAGCTGACGCTGGTCCACAAGACCAACGTGCTGGTGCACGCGGGGGCCCTGTGGTCGCGGATCGTGGCCGCGGTGGCGCCGGAGTTCCCCGACGTGACGGTGGACTACCTCCACGTCGACGCCGCGACGATCTTCTTGACCACCGACCCGGGGCGCTTCGACGTCGTCGTGACCGACAACCTCTTCGGCGACATCATCACCGACCTGGCCGCCGCCGTGACCGGCGGGATCGGCCTCGCGGCGTCGGGCAACATCAACCCGGAGCGCACGACGCCGTCGATGTTCGAGCCGGTGCACGGCTCGGCTCCCGACATCGCCGGGCAGGGCATCGCCGACCCGACCGCCGCGATCCTGTCCGCCGGCCTCCTGCTCGACCACCTCGGTCACAGCGCCGCCGCGCGTGCTGTCGAGGACGCGGTCCTGGGCGACCTCGCCGAGCGAGTACCCGGGGCCACCCGGGTCACGTCTGTCATCGGCGACGCCGTCGCCTCCCGGGTGACCTGAGCTCGACGGTTCCCCTCCGAACGGGGCAACCGCAGCCCCGACTACCCACCGGAGGTGGACTACCGTGCGTGACATGGAGACCAGCATCACCCGTACGACCGACCCGGTCAGCGACGAGAGACTGGCGGAGATCCTGGCCAACCCGGGCTTCGGCAGCTACTTCACCGACCACATGTTCAGCGTGAAGTGGAATCCCGCAGACGGGTGGCACGAGCCCGCGATCACGCCGTACGGCCCGCTCACGCTCGACCCGGCGACCGCGGTCTTCCACTACGCCCAGGAGATCTTCGAGGGGCTGAAGGCCTACCGGCACCCCGACGGGAGCGTCTGGGCCTTCCGTCCGGAGGCGAACGCCGAGCGGATGGCCAGGTCGAGCCGGCGCCTCGCCCTGCCGGAGCTGCCGACCACCGACTTCGTCCAGGCCGTCGAGGAGCTCGTGCGCGTCGACGAGCGCTGGGTCCCCGATCCGGAGGGGGAGAAGAGCCTCTATCTCCGGCCGTTCATGATCGCCACCGACCGGTTCCTCGGGGTGCGCCCGGCCGAGCACGTGACGTTCCTGGTGATCGCCAGCCCCGCCGGCGCCTACTTCAAGCGCGGGCCGATGCCGGTCACCCTCTGGCTGACCACCGAGTACACCCGCGCCGGCCGCGGTGGCATGGGTGCGGCGAAGACCGGCGGCAACTACGCGTCGTCGCTGGTCGCTCAGCAGGAGGCGACGGCACACGGCTGCGACCAGGTCGTCTTCCTCGACGCCCAGGAGATGCGCTACGTCGAGGAGCTCGGCGGCATGAACATGTACTTCGTCTACGCCGACGGCCACATCGTCACGCCGGCGCTGGGCAGCATCCTCGAGGGCATCACGCGCTCGAGCATCATCGAGCTGGCCCAGAAGATGGGTCACTCCGTGGAGGAGCGCAAGATCTCGATCGACGAGTGGCGCGACGGGCTGGCGAGCGGCGAGATCACCGAGGTCTTCGCGTGCGGGACCGCAGCGGTCGTGACCCCGGTGGGGTCGCTGAAGTGGGACGGCGGTCAGACCGCCGACGTGACCGAGGCGGGCGAGGTGACGATGAGCATCCGCCAGGCCCTGGTCGACCTCCAGTTCGGTCGCGCCGAGGACGCCTTCGGCTGGATGCGTCGCATCTGCTGAGTCTGTTCCACACCCCGTGTGATACTCGCCGGGTCGGGCCAGAGCAGGCCGGGCGAGAGAAGAAGGTGAGTGCGGGTGCCGACTCGGCGCACTGTCCTGCGTGGTCTCGGGACCGCGGGCGGCCTGCTGACCGCGGGGGCCGCGGCCCCCCGGATCGCGGCCCATCTGACCGGGTACCAGGACGATCCGGTGTTCACGTTCGCCTCCCTGCCGGACTTCTTCAACGGCGACGTCGCCAACCTGAAGAAGCTGCCGACCTGGGACCACGGCGCGAACTCGGTGAACGCCTCGTGGCGCGAGGCCATCGCCGACTGCCTCGGCGCGGTCGGAGCCCACGAGCCCGACGCCGTCTTCGTCGGCGGCGACCAGGTCGAGGGCCACTGGAACATCGACACGCAGGACCGCCAGCTGTTCGGGCCCGTGAGCCAGGGCACCGACCCCGAGAGCCTGGAGATGTGCCGTCGGGCCATCCGGACGGCCGGCGACCTGCACTTCGACTTCTACCGCCGACTCTTCAGCGATCGCGACCTCACGCTCTACGCCGCCATCGGCGACCACGAGATCCTCGACGACCGCTCCGGTCCGCTCAACGACCGGTGGAGCCCCAGCGGCTTCCACAAGGGAGTGCCGGACAACCGCTACTACCTCGTCGACCACTGCAAGGACGTCTGGGCCGACCACTTCACCCGGCTGCCCGACGGCACGAGCCGCTTCGCCCGGCGTCCGGTCGGCACGTCGTCGGAGCACACGGCGTACGCCGTGTCGTTCGCCGACGCGCTGACCCTGATCACGGTCGACATGTTCATGCGCCACTCGGGCGGCGTGCGCCTCGGCGTCTTCCACGGTCAGCTGCGCTGGCTGCGCGACGAGATCCGGCGGGCCAAGCGTCAGGGACACACCGTGATCGTCCAGGGGCACATCCCGACGATGGTGCCGACGCGCTGGTACCACTCCGGGCGGCTGCAGATCCCCGAGCACCGCGCCTCGGCCTTCTACCAGCTGATCGACCGTGAGGGCGTCGACGTCTACCTCTGCGGAGAGGTCCACGACTCGACCGCCATCCAGCACGGTCGGCAGGCGCCGCTCCAGGTGAGCCACGGGTGCCTGTTCCGGGATGCCTTCGTGTTCCTGGTCGGCCGCCTCTACGACGACCAGCGGCTGGAGCTCGATCTCTACGAGATGGTCATCACGGAGGCGAGCCCCGAGACTGGTCTGTGGGCGAGTGACACCAACACCCAGCAGCGCACGTTCATCAAGTACGGCGCGCCGGTCCACCGCGGCCGACTCGTGCGGCGCAACCGCACCGTGCTGTCCGCGACCGGGAAGCTCGCGCACTACAACCGGGCGACCGACCAGCAGGCGATCGAGGACTACCCGCCACCCCAACTCGTGTGACCTGTGGGATCCCCGCACCACGCTCACCGGTCGTGATGCAGACTGTCGGGGCACCAGCACCGAACCTAACCGGGCGTTCGCGCGTCCTACTCGTGCACCGAGCTCTCCTCCAGTCCGTGAGCCGGGGCTCTCAGACAGGGGGAAGGCCACAGTGAACGGGGTATCTCGGCGCACAGCGCTCCAGTCGCTGGGCGGGGCCGGGCTCGCAGCGGTGGCCGGAGCCGCGGCGGTCCGCGGCGGTGGGATCGCCCACGCGTTCGGCAGCGAGCCCTCCTTCCAGCTGTCGGCGAGCGGAAGCGCCAGGGACCCCCTCTTCACGTTCGTCTCGATGCCCGACTTCTTCAACGGCGACGTCGGCGACCTGCGGGTGCTGTCGTCCTGGGACGGTGGCCTGAACTCCGTCAACGACTCGTGGACCGCCGCGATCGACAAGTGCCTCGGCGCGGTCTCCGCGGAGCAGCCCGACGCCGTGTTCCTGCCTGGCGACCTGGTCGAGGGCCGGTGGAACATGGACCCCGGCAACCGGCAGCTGTTCGGGCCGGTGAGCCAGGGGATCGACTCCGAGAGCATCGCGATGTGCGAGTCCGCCATCTCGGTCGCCGGCGGCGTCTACTACCCCTACCACGCCAACCTGTTCACCGCCCGTGGCCTGAGGATGTACCCCGCCGTCGGTGACCACGAGCTGCTCGACGACCGCCCCGGGCCGCTGAACAGCAGGTGGACCCCCTCCGGCTTCCTCCGCAAGGGCGCCCCCGACAACCGCTACTACCTGGTCGACCACTGCAAGAGCGTGTGGGCCGACCACTTCACACTGCCGGGCGGGTTGCCGCGCTTCGCGCGCCGGCCGGTCAACACCAAGTCGGAGTTCACGGCGTACTCCGTCTCGTTCGCCGATGCGCTGACCCTGATCACCGTCGATGTCTTCACCCGGCAGAACGCCGGCGTCCGGCTCGGAGTCTTCGGCGGCCAGCTGAGCTGGCTGCGCAACGAGATCAGGCGGGCCAAGCGCCGGGGCCACACGGTCGTCGTCCAAGGCCACATCCCGATCCTCGCTCCGAGCCGGTGGCTCGCCTCGGGCCGGCTGCGGGTCCCGGAAGGTCGCGAATCGAGCCTCTACAAGGTCCTCGACCGCGAGGGAGTCGACCTCTACCTCTGCGGCGAGGTGCACGACTCGACCATGCGTCAGCTCGGACGGCGTGGGCCGGTCCAGATCAGCCACGGCTGCATCTTCCAGTACGGCTTCAGCTATCTGGTCGGTCGGCTCTACCCCGACCAGCGCCTGGAGCTCGACCTCTACGAGGTGCCGTTGCTGCAGGCCAGCATCGATCACAGCATGTGGACGAGTGACGTCGGCAAGTCCCAGCGCACCCTGCTCGACTACGGCGAGCCGGTACACCGCGGCCGGCTGGTGCAGCGACACCGCGTCGTGTCGACGCGGACCGAGAAGCTGAGCCACTACCGGCCGAACGCCGACATCTACGGTCTGCGCGGGCACCTCGGCACGGTCCTGGTCTGAGCCGGTCGGGGTCGTCGGGGGCGTCGTGATGCTCGGCTCTTCCGGATCGGGCGGCTACCGTGAGGACGTGTCCGTCCAGCCGTCGACCGCGCGCACCGTCGGCGAGTACACCCTGCTCGCGCGCCTGGGCGAGGGTGGGATGGGCGTCGTCCACCTCGCTCGCAAGGGCGACGGGCCGCGGGTGGCGCTGAAGGTCCTCCGGCCGCACATCGTGGGAGACGAGGAGGCCCGGCGCCGCCTGGCGCGCGAGGTCGGCTCGCTCGAGCGGATCCGCAGCAGATGGGTGGCCGAGATCGTCGACGCCGACCCGTGGGCCCCCACGCCGTACGTCGCGACGCGTTACGTCCCGGGACTCAGCCTGCACGACCACGTGCCCCAGGAGGGCCCGATCACGGGACCGGACCTCCACTGGCTCGCCCGGTGCCTGGCCCTGGGTGTCGCGAGTGTGCATGCGGCCGGCGTCCTCCACCGTGACGTGAAGCCCTCGAACGTCCTCATGGAGGGGCGCACCCCGATCCTGATCGACTTCGGCCTGGCGCGGGTCGCCGACGACCCCAAGCTGACCCACACCGGCTGGCTGCTCGGCACGCCGGGCTACCTGGCGCCGGAGATCCTGTTCGGCGACGACGCGACCACGGCCTCGGACGTGCACTCCTGGGCGGCCACCGTGGCCTACGCCGGCACCGGCCACCCGCCGTTCGGGCGGGGACCGTCGATGGCGATCATGGACCGCGTCCGCCGCGGTGAGCACGACCTGGCCGGGCTGCCGGGTGACCTGCGCGAGCTGGTCGCGTCGGCGCTGCAGCCGGATCCGGCCCGCCGCCCCACGCTCGACGAGATCGTCGCCCGCCTCGGCGCGGATCCCGAACCCGTCCGGGTCCGTGTCAGCGAGCCGGAGGAGGACCCGTTCACGCTGCCTCTCGCGCTGGCGGCGCACGAGGTGGTCGGGGCGCCGACCGAGGTCGAACCCTCACCGCCCACCCTGGCTCTGACCGGCCCGGTCACCCCCGAACTGCTGGACGACCTGCCGCTGGACCTGGCTCCGGCGCCCGAGCGCGAGAGCCCGGCGGTCGTGCTCCGTCGTGGGCTCGTCACGGTGGCCTGCGCCGTGCTCGCGGGGGCGCTGACGGCCGCGCGACCGTACGTCGGGCTGGCCCTGGTCCTGGTCCTGGCCTGGCTCCTGCGCACCTGCACGATGACCGTCACCGCGCACGGCGACCGGCGCCGGCTGCGCGGTTCCCGGTGGTACGACGTGCTGCTCGCGCCGATCTCGGCGCCGTGGTACCTCGTCGCTGCGATCCCCGGCGCCGCTCTGCTCGGCGCGTGGGCCCTCGGCATCGGCGTCGCCGGCGCGCTCCTGTGCTACGCCGTCGGCGCGTCCACGGCGACCGCGCTCTTCGTCACCGGCCTGTGCGTCGTCGCCGGCCTGTGGGTGGGTCCGGGAGCGGCCCACGTGCGGTGGCCAGTGCGAGTGGTCGCCCACGCGGTGGCCCGGCGTACTGGTCGGTGGGCCGTCGTGACCGTGGCGGTCCTGATCGTGGCCGGCCTGCTCGGAGCCCAGGCGTCCCGCGACGTCGCCTGGTCGCCGTTCGTGCGGCCACCGCTGATCGGCCGCTGACAGCCGTTCGCACCAGGTGCAGGCGCCCGGTTCTCCTGGTCACGGAAGGCTAGGGATTTTGCCTAGGAGTTCGGGCAACTCCCGGACGGGCGCCCCCGACGGCCCGTAGCGTCTTACCTGCCGAGCCGCTCGCCCGGCGCTCTTCTGAGGGGGAGAGCACGTTTTCGTACGGGGGGAGACACCGATGCACGTCGCATGTCGACGACCAGCAAGCCACGCCGATGATCGGCCGTCGGGCTGTCGCGCGGGGAGCCGCGTGGAGCGTGCCCGTCGTGGCGCTCGCCGTGGCCGCGCCCGCGGTTGCCGCGTCCACCAGCTGCACGACCGGCACCTTGAGCTGGGACAACTTCAAGGACGGCGCGACCGGCCTCGGCACGTTCGCCACCACGATTCCCGGCCTGACCGTCACGCTCTCCGTGAGCGGCGACACCGGTGCCGACAACAACGGCCGGGTCACCAGCACCCAGACCGGCGGACTGTCCAAGGTCCTGCGCTTCTACGACCTGAACAACGCGTCGGGCACCTCGCAGACGGTGACGATCACCTTCAGCAAGGCCGTCCGGAACGTGCAGTTCTCGTTCCTCGACGTCGACTCGCAGACCCAGGCCGGACGCCGGGGCGCGGTCGACAACCTGTACCAGGACCAGGTGCAGATCGTGAGCCCGTCGAGCTGGACGGGCACCAAGCACTCCAACGTGATCGGCAGCGGCACCGCCGCGAGCCCCTACAAGGCCCAGAACACCAACAGCCCTGTGGACGGCTCCAGCGCCGACTCCAACATCGACCTGGCCTTCGTCGGCCCGCTGACCCAGGTCCAGTTCAAGTACAGCCAGGGCGCCTCGGTCGACGGCGACCCGTTCATCGGGATCTCCGACCTGCTCTTCCAGTACTGCAGCTGATCGGATCCTTCGAAGACTCGTGGGGCGTGGGCCGGCCGGATCGTGAGATCCGTCCGGCCCTTCGCTCGTCGCGTGCCATGCTGTGCCTCGTGAGCAGCACCATCATCATCACCTAGCGCGTCGGCGAACCTCCCCGACGCGCAGACCTCTCGTCCAGACGGGAGGTCTTTTTGATTTCCCACGAGAGCAGAGACGACCCGATGGACACGCCCGGAGAGTTCCACGTCTACGACACGACCCTGCGCGACGGTGCGCAGCAGGAGGGCCTCAACCTCTCCGTCACCGACAAGCTGACCATCGCGCGCCAGCTCGACGAGCTGGGCGTGGGGTACATCGAGGGTGGCTGGCCCGGCGCCAACCCCAAGGACACCCGGTTCTTCGCGCGCGCCCGCGACGAGCTGTCGCTGCGCCACGCCTGTCTGACAGCGTTCGGCGCGACGCGGCGGGTCGGGGTCGCGGCCGCCGACGACCCGCTGATCGCGGCGCTGCGCGACAGCGGCGCGTCGGTGGTGACCCTGGTCGCCAAGTCTCACCCGCGCCACGTCGACCTGGCCCTGCGGACCACGCGCGCGGAGAACCTCGAGATGGTCCGCGACACCGTCTCCCACCTCGTGGGCGAGGGGCAGCGGGTGTTCCTCGACGCCGAGCACTTCTTCGACGGCTACCGCGCCGACCGCGACTACGCCCTCGAGGTCCTGCGCACGGCGTACACCGCGGGCGCCGAGGTGGTCGCGCTCTGCGACACCAACGGCGGCATGCTGCCGGGCTGGGTCGCCGACGTCGTGCACGACGTGGTCGAGGCGACGGCGGGGAGCGGTGGGCGGGTCGGCATCCACTGCCACAACGACACGGGGTGCGCGGTGGCCAACACGCTGGCGGCCGTCGAGGCGGGGGCCACCCACGTGCAGGGCACGATCAACGGGTACGGCGAGCGCACCGGGAACGCCGACCTGGTGGCCGTGGTCGCCAACCTCGAGCTCAAGCTGGACCGAGCGGTGCTGCCGGACGGGCTCCTCGGAGAGGCGACGCGCATCGCCCACGCCGTCGCCGAGGTGACCAACGTGCCGCCCGCCTCGCGCCAGCCCTACGTCGGGGCGTCGGCGTTCGCTCACAAGGCGGGCCTCCATGCCAGCGCGATCAAGGTCGACCCGGGTCTCTACCAGCACATGGACCCGGTCGGGGTCGGCAACGACATGCGACTGCTGGTCAGCGACATGGCCGGTCGCGCGTCGATCGAGCTCAAGGGTCGCGAGCTCGGCTACGACCTTTCGGGCGACCGCGACCTGGTCGACCGGCTGACGGCCCGCGTGAAGGAGCTCGAGGGCCGGGGCTACACCTTCGAGGCCGCGGACGCGTCGTTCGAGCTGTTGCTGGCGCAGGAGGTCGACGGACGCCGCCCTTCCTTCGTCGAGGTCGAGTCCTGGCGCGTGATCACCGAGACGCTCACCTACGCGCGCGAGGGCGAGGAGGCGGTCTCCGAGGCCACGGTCAAGCTGCGGGCCGATGGCGTGCGCTACGTCGAGACCGGCGAGGGCAACGGCCCGGTCAACGCGCTCGACCAGGCTCTGCGGCATGCGTTGGTGCAGGCCTATCCCGAGGTCGCGAAGTTCGAGCTGGTCGACTACAAGGTGCGGATCGTCGACCAGGGCCACGGCACCGACGCCATGACCCGGGTCCTGATCGAGACCGCCGACGGAGTGGCCTCCTGGGTCACCGTCGGCGTCGGGCACAACGTGGTCGAGGCGTCCTGGGAGGCCCTGCTCGACGGCATCACCTTCGGCCTCCGCCGGCTGCGACGCGGCCAGGCGGGATAGTACGGATCGAATCGCCGCTGATCCGACCGTTCCGACCGGCTTCCTGATCCGTACTATCGCCCGGTGGGAGAGCTGCACGACCTGACCGCGCTCGAGCAGGGCGACGCCGTACGGCGCGGGGAGGTGTCGCCTCGGGAGCTGGTGTCCCACTACCTCGCGCGGGCCGACGGCGTCGGCGCGTTCGTGACGCGGACGCCGGAGCTGGCGCTGGCGCGAGCCGACGAGCTCGCGGATCGGCCGGAGGGCGCGGGACCGCTGCACGGCGTGCCCACCGCGATCAAGGACCTGCACCCCACCGCGGGGGTTCGCACCACCTTCGGCTCCGCGGCGTACGCCGACTACGTGCCCGACACCTCCGACGGGGTGACGCTGTCGGTGGAGGCAGCCGGGATGGTGAGCCTGGGCAAGACCAACACGCCGGAGTTCGGGTCGCCCTGCTACACCGAGCCGGACGTCGCGCCGCCTGCGGTCACGCCGTGGGACACCACGCGCATGGCCGGCGGATCCTCGGGAGGTGCGGCGGCCGCCGTGGCGGCCGGGCTGGTGGCGGTCGCGCCGGGATCCGACGGCGGCGGCTCGATCAGGATCCCCGCCTCCTGCTGCGGCCTGGTCGGCCTCAAGCCGACCCGGGGCCGGGTCAGCGGCTGGCCGATGTACGGCGAGGTCACCGGCCTGGCGACCGCCGGCTCCCTCGCCCGCACGGTCCGGGACGCGGCGGCCCTTCTCGACGTGCTCGCCGGGCGACGACCCGGTGACCCGTCCTGGGCGCCACCGCCGGCCTCGACCTTCCTCTCGGCCTGCGACCGGGAGCCGGGACGGCTGCGGGTCGCCCGGTTCGCCGAGCCCGTGATCGCCGACGCGGTCGTCGACCCGGACTGCCTGCAGGCCTGGGAGGACGCGTCCACGCTGCTCACCTCGCTCGGGCACGAGGTCGAGGACATCGCGGTGCCGATGCCGCGCGAGGCGGTGCCGACCTTCGAGACCTGCTGGGCCGTGCTGACCGCCCTCACGCCCGCGCCACCGGGACGCGAGTCCGAGCTGCGCCCGTTGACCCGATGGCTGAGCGAGCTGGGCCGGGCGTACTCGGGCCCGGAGTTCGCCCTGGCGCTCGGCGCGATGCGGCGGTACGCCGCCGACTGCCTCACCACGCTCGCGGCGTACGACGTGGTGCTGACGCCGACGCTCGCCGTCCCACCGCTTCCCGTCGGCGCGATCCGGAACGACGACGACCCCGCCGCCGACTTCGCGGCCCAGAAGGCCTTCACGCCCTGGACGTCGACCTGGAACGTCACCGGGATGCCCGCGATGTCCCTGCCCCTGCACTGGACGGCGTCTGGCCTCCCTGTCGGGGTCATGCTGGCCGCCAGGCCGGCCGAGGAGGAGCTACTGCTCGCCCTGGCCGCCCAGGTCGAGCAGGCCGCACCCTGGTCGGACCGCCAGCCGCCGGGCTGGTGAGTCAGACGTCGAAGGTCCCGCCGGATCGCCAGTAGACGTTGTCCTCGCGGGTCATGAAGCCGTTCTCGACGAGATACCGACGCAGCGCGGCGTAGTCGGGGTGGAACCCCAGCAGGATCTCGTTGACCTCGGCCTCAGGGTAGGTACGTCCCGGCTCGAAGGCCTGCGCGAGGTGGTCGAGCACGACCAGGAGCTTGGCGTGCTTGGTCGGAATGGTCCGGAGCCGGCCCTCGGGCCCGAGGAAGCTCGACAGCACCCGCTCGTCCATGCCCACACGGTAGCCAGGCCTCATGCGCGCAGCCGCACGCACTCCTCGATCAAGGCGGCGCGGACCGGCAGCGCTCGCTCGGCGAACCGACGCTGGTGCGCGACGTACTCCTGCTTTCCCTCCGGCGTCTCGATCCGGATCGGCGTCCACTCCTCGCCGTGCGGGTCGAGCGTCAGCCCGCTCAGGTCGTAGGGCGCGGCGCGCATGTCGACGGTCCGGACGTCCCAGGCCAGCTCGAAGGCCTCGGCGACCAGGTCCGAGCCGACCAGCGGCCACAGACGATGGGCGTGCTTGTACAGGTCCATCGTGGCGTGCAGGCACCCTGGCTGCTCGTGGGCGGGACGGTCGTCCCTTCCGGGACGCAGCTGGTTGAGCCCGGCCGCGGACGGCGTGAAGAACCGGTAGGCGTCGAAGTGCGAGCACGCGATCCGGTGCGACTCGACCACGGTGTCGGTCCCGGACCTCCCCAGCCGCAACGGCCGGGGGTGCCGGGTCTGGTCGGCGCGGTGCACCATCGCCCACTCGTGCAGGCCGAAGCACGACAGTGCAGCCGGCCGAGCCGCGGTGGCCTCCAGCAGCTCGAGGGTCCTGGCCACCGTGGGAGCCCGCCGGGCCAGCTCCGCCGGCGAGCCGGACTCAGGCCAGCCGGGCTGCCACTCGAGCAGCTTGGCGGGGGAGAAGGAGTAGTAGGTGAACAGGAAGTCGTGGACCGGATGGCTGATTCCCGCGCGTCTGCGCGCGAGGTGCGGCTCGACGTACGGCGTGAGGCGGGCTCTGTGCTCGGCACGGCGTACCTCGTGCTGCTCCCGCGCCTCGCCCACACGCAGACCTTAGAACGAGCGTGACGCCCGGATAGGCTCGGCGCCGTGCGCATTGCGAGGTTCACCGCCGGAGACGACCCGGCGTTCGGCGTGGTCACGGGCGAGGTCGACCAGTTCGGCCAGCCGGCGGACGACACCGTCGTCGTGGAGCTGGCCGGCGACCCGCTGTACGCCGGCGTGCAGCCGACCCGGACCGAGCACCGCCTCGCCGACGTGCGGCTGCTCGCACCTGTCATCCCGCGCAGCAAGGTCGTCGCGATCGGGCGCAACTACGCCGCCCATGCCGCGGAGCTGGGCAACGACCTGCCCGAGGAGCCGTTGATGTTCCTCAAGCCCAACACGTCCGTGGTCGGCCCGGGCGACCCGGTGTTCTACCCGCCGCAGACCGAGCGGCTCGACTACGAGGGCGAGCTCGCGGTCGTGATCGGGCGGATCTGCCGCGACGTCCCGCCCGAGCAGGCCACCGACGTGATCCTCGGGTACACCGTCGCCAACGACGTCACCGCGCGCGACCTGCAGACCAAGGACGGCCAGTGGACCCGGGCCAAGGGCTTCGACTCGTTCTGTCCCCTGGGGCCGTGGATCGAGACCGACCTCGACCCGCAGACCTTCGCCGACGGTGTGAGCGTCCAGACCCACCTGAACGGCGACCTCGTGCAGGACGGCTCCACCCGCGACCTGATCTTCGACATCCCCTCCCTGGTCGCGCACATCACGAGCGTGATGACGCTGCTGCCGGGTGACGTGATCCTGACCGGCACCCCCGACGGCATCGGGCCGATGCAGGTGGGTGACGAGGTGGAGGTCTCGATCGCAGGGATCGGCGCGCTCACGAACACGGTGTCCCGGCGATGACCGACCCGGTCCTGGGGGACATCCCTCCGCCCGGCGTCCGGGTGAGGTTCGCGCCCAGCCCGACCGGCGACCTCTTCGTCGGCGACGTCCGGAGCGCGTTGTTCAACTGGGCCTTCGCGCGCCACCACGGCGGCACCCTGGTCCTGCGCATCGAGGACACCGATCTGTCGCGGAGGAGCCACGAGGGCTACCGCTCGGTCCTGGACTCGCTGCGCTGGCTCGGTCTCGACTGGGACGAGGGTCCCGAGGTCGGTGGGGACAACGGGCCCTACCGGCAGTCCGAGCGGCTGCCCATCTACGCCGAGGCGGCGCGGGCCCTCCGCGAGGAGGGCGCTGCGTACGACTGCTACTGCACGCCCGAGGAGCTCGCCGAGCGTCGTCGGGCGAGCGGGTCCGAGGCACACGGGTACGACGGCTTCTGTCGTCACCTCGGCGCCGACCGGCTGGCGGTCTGGCAGGCACAGGGGCGCAACCCGGTCCTCCGCTTCCGGATGCCCGACGAGCCGGTGGTCGTCGACGACCTGGTGTACGGCCAGATCACGTTCCCGGCGGACAAGGTGCCCGACTACGCGATCCTGCGTGCCAACGGCGATCCGCTCCACGCGCTCACCAACCCGCTCGACGACGCGATGATGGGGATCACCCACGTGCTGCGCGACGAGGACCTGATGTCGTCCACGCCGCGCCAGGTCCCGCTGCACCAGACGCTCCAGCGACTGGGGGTCGGCGCCGGGCCCCCGCTGTACGCCCACCTGCCGCTGGTGCTGGGCGACGACGACGCGGGACTGTCCCGGGACGACCCGCGGTCCGGCCTTCTGGAGTACGTCGAGCAGGGCTTCCTTCCCGAGGGCCTGCTGAACTACCTGGCGCTGCTCGGGTGGGACATCGGCGACGGCCGCGAGGTCTTCACGATCGAGGAGATGGCCACGGCGTTCGACGTACGCCGGGTGAGCCGCGATCCGGCCCGCTTCGACCTGGACCGGCTCGAGGCAGTCAACAGCGCGCACATGCGACAGATCTCGCTGCCCGACCTCACCGAGCGCGTGATCCCCTTCCTCGCCGATGCCGGTCTCGTCAACGAGCCCCTCAGCACCGACCAGCGTCGCCTCCTGGACGCCGCGCTGCCGCTGGTGGCGGCTCGGATGAGCACCCTCTCGGAGGCCGAGACGATGCTCGGCTTCCTGTTCGTCGACGAGGCCGACTTCGTGCGAGTCGACGAGATCGACGACGACGGCCGCGCCGTCGTGCAGTCGGCGCATGACGCTCTGGCGTCCGGCGACGACTGGACGGCGCCGGCCATCGAGGCGGCCCTGCTGGGGACACTCGGCGACCAGGAGGGCGCCGAGGCCGGGCTCGAGGCGTTCGCCCCGGTACGGGTGGCGGTCACCGGGCGTCAGCTCAGCCCTCCGGTCGTCGAGTCGCTGGTGCTGCTCGGGCGGGACCGGTCCCTGGCTCGTCTCGGGGCAGCCCTGGCATGACCTTCTCGCGCAGGGTCCCCGACGCCGACGTGCCGTCCGGGCTCGCCTACCACCGCATCCAGGAGGCGGGGCTGCCCGGAGTCTGGAGACCGCTCGCCGGCGTCGTCCTGATGCTCCTCGGCTTCGTCCTCATCGGGGCACTCGTGGCGCAGGCCGTCTTCGCGGCGTACTTCGCGATCACCGGTCACGCGCAGGTCCCGCTCAGCGACCTGGCCGACCTCGACCACCCCACGCCGCAGAAGCTCGCCTTCCTCAACGTCGCGCTGGCCACCTTCATCCCGGTGGCCATGATCGGCAGCCGGGTCCTGCACGGCATCGCGCCGCGCTGGCTCGCCTCGGTCCGACCGCGGATCCGCTGGCGCTACCTGGTGGCCTGCCTCGGGGTGTCCGTCGTCGCGCTGATCGCCACCGTCGTCGTGGGCGCCGTGCTCCCGGGGCAGGGCGACGACTCCAGCGGCTCGGTCAACTCCTTCACGACCACGACGTTCCACTACGTGCTGGTGATCCTGCTGCTGACGCCGTTCCAGGCGGCGGGGGAGGAGTACGTCTTCCGCGGCTACCTCACCCAGGCGGTCGGCGGCCTGTTCCACCGTGCCTGGGTGGCGGTGCTGGTGCCGGCGTTCCTGTTCGGTCTCGCGCACGGCCTCGGGCAGAGCGTCCCCGTCTTCTTCGACCGGTTCGCCTTCGGGGTCGTCGCCGGCATCCTGGTGATCCGGACCGGCGGCCTCGAGGCGGGCATCGCGATGCACGTGCTCAACAACTTCCTGGCATACGGCGCGGCGCTGGCGTTCGGCGACATGGCCACGACGCTGAACCCCACCGGTGGGAGCTGGTGGAGCATCCCCGTGACCCTCGACCCAGTCCCTGGTCTACCTGTGGCTGGCAGTGCTCGTCTGCCGGCGGATGGGGCTCGCGACGACGACGGGTTCGCGCGTTTTGGAGGCCCCCCGCAGCCGCGTGTAAGGTTTCCCGGCGGTCGACCTGGGCCTGCGAAAGCCGGTCAGCCATTGGGGTATGGTGTAATTGGCAGCACGACTGATTCTGGTTCAGTTAGTCTAGGTTCGAGTCCTAGTACCCCAGCGAGAGTCCCGGCCCCGGCCCCGGCCGGGATTTTGTGCGTCTGAGGCCGACCGATAAAGTCTCTCCTCGCGCGTCTCGCGTGCTCGCCCCCGTTGTGTAGTGGCCTAGCACGCCGCCCTCTCAAGGCGGTAGCGCCGGTTCGAATCCGGTCGGGGGTACTCCTACTGGCGGCTACGCCTCCGGCACGAGCTCCATCTCGCTGCGCATGCCGGCCGAGAGCGCGGCCGAGTCGGCCGCCTCCTCGAGTGTCCGGTACGTCCCGACCCACTCGCCGTCCAGCAGCAGGTTGTAGCCGATGTTGCCCGGATCGGACGGGTGCCATCCCTCGATCACGCGCACGCGACGCGAGTGGTCTGTCCACCGTCGCGGATTCCGGTTGATGTCGCTCAGCATGTTGTCTTACCCCCCGCCGTCGAGAGTAGGGACAGTTCCGTCGGCCCGTGGGGCGAATGACGGCGCTCTCGCCGAAATAGGGGAGCGCGCACGTCGGGCGAGACGCGGTGCGACCCAGGGGAGCGGGACCTCTAGGATCCCGACCATGTCCTCCACCGCGCTCGTCCCGACCCTGGTCCGTCCCAGCAACCGCGCCGCAGCACTGGCCGCGGACGTCGTCCTCGTGGCGCTCGGCGTCGCGCTGATGTCGTTGGCAGCGCAGGTGGTCATCCACCTGCGGTGGACACCGGTCCCGGTGACCGGCCAGACGTTCGGTGCCCTGCTGGTGGGAGGGGCGTACGGCGCGCGCCGCGCCTTCGTGACCCTGGCGACGTACCTCGTGGTCGGAGGTCTGGGCTTCGGCGTGTTCGCCGCCCACGGCTCCGGCTGGGACGTCCTGCGGTTCTCCTCCGCCACAGGCGGCTACCTCGTGGGCATGCTCGCGGCGGCGGCCCTCGTCGGCTGGATGGCGGACCGGGGCTGGGACCGCAAGCCCTGGCGGTCGCTGCCCACGATGGTGCTGGGCAACGTCGTGATCTATGCCTTCGGCTTCGTCTGGCTGCAGCACGCCCTGGGCACCTCGACGTCCCAGACCTGGCACCTGGGCGTCCAGCCGTTCCTGTGGGGCGACGCGCTGAAGATCCTGCTCGCCGCCGGCGTCCTGCCGCTCGCCTGGTCTGGCGTCGACAAGCTCCGGGGCCACCACTCCTAGCCCGACCCACGCGGGTGCCGGCGCAGCGGCGGCCGTGTCCGTTTTCCGCCAGAGACCGTCGGTGGCGTCGGACATGATGGGGGTATGACGACCTCAGTCGCCCCGATGCACCTCGACCGCGAGTCCTGCTACCGCGCGGTCAAGAGCCGCGACCGCAGGTTCGACGGCGTCTTCTACACCGCGGTTCGCACGACTGGTATCTACTGCCGCCCGTCCTGCCCGGCCGCGCACCCCGGCGTACCACAACGTCACCTTCCACCCGACGGCCGCCGCCGCCCAGGCCGCGGGCTACCGCGCCTGCAAGCGCTGCCTCCCGGACGCGACGCCGGGCAGTCCCGACTGGGACGTCGCAGCCGACGTCGCCGGTCGCGCCATGCGCCTGATCGGCGACGGCGTCGTCGACCGCGAGGGAGTCGACGGCCTGGCGGGGCGGGTCGGGTACACGACCCGGCACCTGTCGCGGATCCTCACCCAGGAGCTCGGCGCCGGCCCGCTCGCGCTGGCCCGGGCCAAGCGCGCCCAGACGGCCCGCGTGCTCCTGGAGACCACCGACCTCGGAGCGGCCGACGTCGCCTTCGCCGCCGGCTTCAGCAGCGTGCGGCAGTTCAACGACACGGTGCGCGAGGTGTACGCCGCGACCCCGACCCAGCTGCGCGGCGGTCGAGGGACGCCGGGGGCCGGCGGTGCGCTCCAGCTCCGGCTCGCCGTCCGGACGCCGTTCGCGGGCCGCGCGCTCCTGGAGTTCCTGGCGCTGCGCGCCGTCGCGGGAGTGGAGACGACGACCGACACGACGTACTCCCGCACGCTTCGGCTGCCACACGGGTCGGGCGTCGTCACCCTCGAGCTGGCCGATCACCCAGTCGTCGGCGCCACGGCGTTCGTCCCGGCGACGTTCCGGCTCGACGACCTGCGCGACCTCTCCGCCGCCGTGGAGCGGGTACGCCGGCTGGTGGACGCCGACTGCGACCCCGTGGCGATCGGCGACGCGTTCGCCGGCGACCCGGTGCTCGGTCTGCTGGTCCGCCGCGCACCCGGGCTTCGAGTGCCCGGCCACGTCGACGGTGACGAGCTCGCGGTGCGCGCCGTCCTCGGTCAGCAGGTGACGGTCGCCGCGGCTCGCACCACCGCCGGGAGGCTCACCGCCGCGCACGGCGAGCCCCTCGCCGAGCCGGTCGAGGGGCTCACCCACCTGTTCCCGTCCGCGGAGCGGCTCGCCGCGCTTGAGCCGGAGACGCTGGCCATGCCCCGGTCGCGGGGCCGTGCCCTGGTGGCGGTGACCGCCTCTCTCGCCGACGGCACCCTGCGCCTGGACCGGGGGGCCGACCGCGACGAGGTGCGCGCCCGGCTGCTCGACATCCCCGGCATCGGTCCCTGGACCGCCGACTACATCGCCCTGCGCGCCCTGGGGCATCCCGACGTCTTCCTCCCGACCGACATCGGGATCCGCGACGCCCTGCGTGGGCTGGGGATCGACCCCGCCGACGCCGCCGACCTCGCCGAGGGATGGCGGCCCTGGCGCTCCTACGCCCAGCTGCAGCTGTGGCACTCACTCTCTGCAACGAAAGGACCCTGACCATGTGGACCCTCATGGACTCACCCGTCGGCGAGCTGCGCATCGTCGAGCACGGCGGTGCGATCACCGCGATCGAGTTCTCGCCGTTCCGCGACCACGACGGCCGCCCGCGGGGTGACCGTGACGACGCGATGCCGGTGCTCGTCGAGACCGTCAAGCAGCTCGGCGCCTACTTCGACCGCGACCTCAAGGAGTTCGACCTGCCGCTGGACCCCTCCGGCAGCGACTTCCAGAAGTCGGTGTGGGCCCAGCTGCTGAAGATCGGCTACGGCGAGACGGCGTCGTACGGCGAGATCGCCAAGCGGCTCGGAAGGTCCAACGCCGCGTCGCGCGCCGTGGGGCTGGCCAACGGCAGCAACCCGATCCCGATCGTCATCCCGTGTCACCGCGTGATCGGTGCCGACGGCACCCTCACCGGCTACGCCGGCGGCATCGAGCGCAAGCAGACGCTGTTGGAGATCGAGCAGGACGCGCTCTTCTGAGTCGCCGGCTGGGTCGTCCTCACTCGGTGGCGGCGCGGCGCAGCGACTCCGAGAGCCGCTCGGCGGCGGCGGCGACGGCCGGGGCGTGCATGCGGCCGGGCTGCCGCGACAGGCGCTCGAGCGGCCCGCTGACGGAGACGGCGGCGACGATCTTGCCCGACGGCGAGCGGACCGGTGCCGAGACCGAGGCCACGCCCTGCTCACGCTCGCCCACCGACTGGGCCCAGCCCCGACGGCGGATGCCCGAGAGCGCGGCGGCCGAGAAGGCGGCGTTCTGCAGGCCGCGGTGGATGCGCTCGGCGTCCTCCCAGGCCAGGAGCACCTGTGCGGCCGACCCGGCACGCATCGTCAGCTGAGAACCGACCGGGATGGTGTCCCGGAGCCCGGACGGGCGCTCGGCGGCGGCGACGCACACGCGGTACTCGCCCTGACGCCGCCACAGCTGCGCGGACTCGCCGGTGATGTCGCGCAGCCGGGCCAGCACGGGACCGGCGGTGGCCAGCAGGCGGTCCTCGCCCGCGGCCACCGACAGCTCGGCGAGACGCGGGCCCAGCACGAACCTGCCTTGGAGGTCGCGGGCGACCAGTCGGTGGTGCTCCAGCGCCACGGCGAGACGGTGCGCGGTGGGCCGCGCCAGACCGGTCGCCGTGACCAGTCCGGCGAGGGTGGCCGGCCCCGACTCGAGCGCGGTGAGCACGAGAGCGGCCTTGTCCAGCACGCCCACACCACTGGTGTTGTCCATATAGCAATACTTGCGTCTCAAAAGATGGGACGCAAGTTATATGCTCCAGACCAGCCCAACAGTTTCTGTTAACCCCTGAGGAGTCGTGATGGGCCGGACCCTGGCCGAGAAGGTGTGGGACGAGCACGTCGTCCGCTCGACCGACGGAGAGCCGGACCTGCTCTACATCGACCTCCACCTCGTGCACGAGGTCACCTCGCCTCAGGCGTTCGACGGGCTCCGTCTGGCGGGACGTCCCGTGCGACGCCCCGACCTCACGGTGGCGACCGAGGACCACAACGTCCCGACGGTCGACTGGGACCAGCCGATCAAGGACCCCGTCAGCCGCACCCAGGTCGAGACGCTGCGGACCAACGCCGCGGAGTTCGGGGTGCGGCTGCACTCGCTCGGCGACCTCGACCAGGGCATCGTCCACATCATCGGACCCCAGCTGGGTCTGACCCAGCCGGGCATGACGATCGTCTGCGGCGACTCCCACACCTCGACGCACGGCGCGTTCGGCGCGCTCGCGTTCGGGATCGGGACGTCGGAGGTCGAGCACGTCCTGGCCACGCAGACACTGCCGCAGGCCCGCCCGAAGACGATGGCGGTCACGGTGACCGGTGCCCTGCCCGAGGGCGTCACCGCCAAGGACCTCGTCCTCACCCTGATCGCGCACACCGGCACCGGCGGCGGTCAGGGCTACGTCGTGGAGTACCGCGGTCCCGCCATCGAGGCGCTCTCGATGGAGGGCCGGATGACGGTGTGCAACATGAGCATCGAGTGGGGTGCGAAGGCCGGCCTGGTCGCCCCGGACCAGACGACGTTCGACTACCTCCAGAGCCGGCCGGAGGCGCCGTCGGGCGACGAGTGGGATCGCGCCGTCGCTCACTGGCGCAGTCTCGTCACCGACGACGACGCCGTGTTCGACCGGGAGATCGAGCTCGACGCGAGCACGATGACGCCGTTCGTGACGTGGGGCACCAACCCCGGCCAGGGCGTGCCGCTCGGAGGCGCCGTGCCCGAGCCGGAGCTCTTCGAGGAGGAGAGCGATCGCGTCGGAGCCCGCAAGGCCCTGGAGTACATGGGCCTGAGCGCCGGAACGCCGATGCGCGACATCTCGATCGACACAGTCTTCGTGGGCTCGTGCACCAACGGGCGGATCGAGGACCTCCGCGTCGCGGCCGACGTGGTGCGTGGCCGCAAGGTCGCGGACGGGACGCGTCTCCTCGTCGTACCGGGCTCGGTGCGGGTGCGGCTCCAGGCCGAGGACGAGGGCCTCGACGTGATCTTCAAGGAGGCCGGTGCCGAGTGGCGCGGCGCCGGTTGCTCGATGTGCCTCGGCATGAACCCCGACCAGCTCGCCCCGCAGGAGCGCAGCGCGTCGACGTCCAACCGCAACTTCGAGGGGCGACAGGGCAAGGGCGGTCGCACCCACCTCGTGTCGGTGCCGGTCGCAGCGGCCACCGCGATCCGAGGAACCCTCAGCTCACCGGCAGACCTGGAGGCCCTGTGATGGACGCGTTCTCCACGCACACGGGAATCGGCGTCCCGCTGCGTCGCAGCAACGTCGACACCGACCAGATCATCCCGGCCGTCTACCTCAAGCGGGTCACCCGCAACGGCTTCGAGGACGGGCTGTTCGCGGCCTGGCGCAACGACCCGTCGTTCGTCTTGAACCAGAAGCCGTACGACGCGGGCACCGTCCTGGTCGCGGGTCCCGACTTCGGCACCGGGTCGTCGCGCGAGCACGCGGTGTGGGCGTTGCAGGACTATGGGTTCAAGGTCGTCATCTCGCCGCGCTTCGGCGACATCTTCCGGGGGAACTCCGGAAAGGCCGGGCTGCTCACCGCGCAGGTGGACGACAAGGTCGTCCTCCGGCTCTGGGAGCTGCTCGAGTCCGAGCCGGGCACGACGGTGAGCGTCGACCTGACGGCACGCACGGTGCGGGCCGGTGACGGGCCCGGCGCGATCGAGGACTCCTTCGACATCGACGACTACACGCGGTGGAGACTGCTCGAAGGTCTCGACGACATCTCGCTCACCTTGGCCCACGAGGCCGACATCGCGGCGTTCGAGGCGGCGCGGCCGTCGTGGAAGCCGGCCACGGCCTAGCTCGTCGTACGTCCTCAGAACGGCTCGGTTGAGCCGGATTCGCCCGAAAAAACCTTCGACAGTCCGGGCGAGGTGATTGTGGGGAACGCCGCGAATACCTAGCGTTCACCGGGAAGCCGGGCAAAAGGGCCGGCCATGATCGTTCATTGGAAGGGAAGCCGTGAACAAGTCTCAGCTCATCGACGCGCTCGCCGCGCGTTACGAGGGGAATCGCAAGCAGGCGCAGCACGCGCTGGAATCCGTCCTGGACACGATCACGCGCGAGGTGGCCAAGGGAGAGAAGGTCGCGATCACGGGTTTCGGCTCGTTCGAGAAGCGCGTGCGTGAGGCGCGTTGGGTTCGCAACCCCCAGACCGGTGCCCGGATCAAGGCGAAGAAGACCGCCGTTCCGAAGTTCACCGCAGGTGCCGACCTGAAGAACGTCGTCTCCGGTGCGAAGAAGCTGCCCAAACTGACGCTCGCCGCAGGCACCGCGGCTGCGAAGCGGGCGACCGCCCCGGCGAAGAAGACCGCCGCCAAGAAGACGACGGCGAAGAAGGCCGCGCCCGCGAAGAAGGCGGCTGCGAAGAAGGCTCCGGCGAAGAAGGCAGCACCGGCGAAGAAGGCAGCGGCCAAGAAGACGACTGCCAAGAAGGCCCCGGCGAAGAAGGCTCCGGCCAAGAAGGTCGCCGCCAAGAAGGCTCCGGCCAAGAAGGTCGCCGCGAAGAAGGCGCCGGCCAAGAAGGCAGTGGCGAAGAAGGCTCCGGCCAAGAAGGCCACCGCCAAGAAGGCGCCCGCCAAGAAGGCCGCCAAGAAGGCTCCGGCCAAGAAGCGCTGAGCTTCACCAGTACCAACCCACGACGGGGTCGCCGCAGTCGCGGCGACCCCGTCGTCGTTGTCCGGCCAAGACGCGCAGTCGAGAGCTCAGAGTCGGGCGAGCATGGCCAGCCGGGTATGGGCCCCGAGACCGAGGACGTCGGCTTCCGCCAGGGCGTCCGCGTCGTCGACGTCGCGTCGCAGGGTCGGCAGCGCGCCGGGGATCTCCGTGGCTCCCACGTCGAGATGCGCGACCCGCGAGCCGACACCGAAGTGCGGGTCGAAGCTGTCGTACGGCGCGGTGTAGAGCGTCGTCCCGGCACCGTCGCGATCGCTGACGAACGCCGCACCGTCCACGTCGGCGGTGCGGGCCAACGCCTCGTCGAGGTCGGCTGGGACCAGGGCAGGAAGGTCGGCGCAGACGGCGACGGGCACGGTTCCCGGGTGTCGGCGCCGCGCCTCGGCGGCGGCGAGGCGCAAGGACTCGTTGAGATCTCCCTCGACCCCGTCCGGGATCGCGTCGCACCCGGCGCCGCGCAGCTCGTCGGCGAACCGTGCGTCGTCCGTGACCGCCAGCACGGTGGCCACGTGCGCGGCGGCCAGGCAGGCGCGAGCGGTGTCCAGCGCGAACGCCGCGGCCAGGGCCCGCCGACGTTGCGGATCGACCTCGAGCCGCGACTTGCCGCGCGACGGCGGCTTCACCGGCAGCAGGACGACGTACCTCGCGATCATCGTGGCGATCCTGTCAGGCCGCACGATGCGACGGCGCGACGGCCTCGACCGAGTAGCCTTTCCCGGACGTCGACGTCGAGACGAGAGGGACCTGCGTGAGTGTGCGACCCGTGCGCAAGCTGCAGCAGAAGCGGGGTTGGGCCTGGAACCTCGCCGTGCCGATCGTCAAGCCGGCTCTGCTCGCGACCACCAAGCGCACCTGGATCGACGGAGAGAAGATCCCGGCCACGGGCGGCTGCATCCTGGTCTTCAACCACGTCTCCCACGTCGATCCGCTGACCGCGGCCCACATCGTGTACGACCACGGGCGGATGCCGCGCTACCTCGCGAAGTCTGGCCTGTTCAAGAACAAGGGGATGGCCCGCTTCCTCACCGCGGCTGGTCAGATCCCGGTGGAGCGACTCAGCAAGAACGCGAGGGGCGCGTTCGACGCTGCGGTCGCCGCCGTCGAGGCGGGGGAGTGTGTGGTGGTCTACCCCGAGGGCACGCTGACGCGCGACCCCGACCTGTGGCCGATGGCGGGGAAGTCCGGTGCCGCTCGGATCGCGCTCGAGACCGGGGCGCCGGTGATCCCGATCGGGCAGTGGGGCGCGCACGACCTGCTGTACCCCTACTCCAAGAAGCCGCACCTGTTCCCGCGGACCCGGATCACCATGAAGGTGGGTGATCCTGTCCCGCTCGACGACCTGAGGGCACAGCCGCACAGCCTGCAGACGGTGAACGAGGCGACCGGGCGGATCATGGCGGCTCTCACGGCCCTCGTCGCCGAGCTGCGGCACGAGGAGGCACCCACGGAGCGCTTCGACCCCCGCAAGGCCGGTGTCCGGCAGACCGGCGACCCGCGCAAGGGCGAACGGAAGTCGAGGCGCGCATGACCCGCGTCTCGGTGTTCGGGGCGGGGAACTGGGGAACGGCCTTCTCCCTCGTGCTCGCCGACGCGGGCAACGACGTCACGCTGTGGGCGCGACGCGAGGAGCTGTGCAACACCATCAACCGCCGGCGGGAGAACGCCGACTACCTGCCTGGGGTCGAGCTGCCCGAGACGATCACGGCCACCCATGATGCGGAGCAGGCACTGACCGGCGCCGAGGTCGTGGTGTTCGCGGTGCCGTCGCAGACGTTCCGCGGGAACCTCGAGCAGTGGGCCCCGCACCTGCCGGCCTCGTCGGTGCTGGTCTCGTTGATGAAGGGCGTCGAGCTCGGCACCCTGCGCCGCATGAGCGAGGTGATCGGCGAGGTCGCCGATGCCGGCCCGGAGCGGATCGCCGTGGTCAGCGGACCCAACCTCTCGCACGAGATCGCGCAGCGCGAGCCCGCGGCGTCGGTCGTGGCCTGTGCCGACGAGGGCGTCGCCAAGCAGGTTCAGGACCTCGTGCACGGACCGGCGTTCCGGCCCTACACCAGCACCGACGTCGTCGGCTGCGAGCTCGGTGGTGCCTACAAGAACGTCGTGGCCCTGTCGGTGGGCATGGCCGTCGGCCTCGGGTTCGGCGACAACACGACCGCCTCCCTGATCACCCGCGGGCTCGCCGAGACCGCCCGCCTGGCGGCGGCAATGGACGCCAACCCGCTCACGCTGATGGGCCTCGCGGGATTGGGCGACCTCGTCGCGACGTGCTCGTCGCCGCTGTCGCGCAACCGCACCTTCGGCGAGAAGCTCGGACTCGGCATGACCACCGCCGAGATCGTCGCGTCCACGCGGGAGGTGGCCGAGGGCGCCAAGTCGTGCTCCTCGCTGCTGGCCCTGGCCCGGAAGGTCGGCGTGGACGCCCCCATCGCCGAGCACGTCGAAGCGGTCGTCGACGGCCGCATGACGCCGCCGGAGATGATGGAGTCCTTCATCCGCCGCGACACCAAGGCCGAGACCGACTGAGAGTTGACCGGCGCCTACTGACCGTTGAACGGCGCCGTCTGACCGTTGAACGGCGCTTTCCGACCACGCCATTGGTCGAACGGCGCCGATGAACGGTCAGACGGCGCCGGTCAACGGTCAGACGGCGCCGTTCAACGCGTGGGTGAGGTCGTGCCAGAGGTCGTCGACGTCCTCGACGCCGACGCTGAGGCGGACGAGGGCGTCGGGGATGGTGGCGGGCTCGGACTTCCAGCGACGCCGACGCTCGAACGTCGACTCGACGCCGCCGAGTGACGTCGCGTGGACCCAGAGCGAGGTCGAGCGGACCAGCCGGTCGGCCGCGTCAGGCCCTCCGGCGAGGACGATCGCCGCGATCCCTCCGAACCCCGGGTAGCGCACCTCCTCGACCGCCGGGTGTCGTCGCAGCCGCTCGGCGAGCTCACGGGCGTTGGCCTCGGCGCGGTCGACGCGGAGGTGGAGGGTGCGCAGACCCCGCAGCGCCAGCCAGGCCTCGAGAGTGCCGGGAACGGCGCCGGTCAGGTCCCGCCGCCCCTTGAGGACGTCGTACAGCTGGTCGTCGGCCGTGACGACCGCCCCGAGCATCGCGTCGGCGTGCCCGGACAGGTACTTGGTCGCGGAGTGCACGACGAGGTCCGCACCGAGCTCGAGCGGTCGCTGGCGCAGAGGCGTGGCGAACGTGTTGTCGACCACGACATAGGCCCCGGCATCATGGGCCGCCCGCGCGACCGCCTCGATGTCGATCAGCTCCAGAGCGGGATTCGTCGGGGACTCGAGCCAGACCAGCGCCGCGTCCTCGCAGGCGTCCACCAGGGCGGCGGCGTCCGTCACGTCGACCAGCTGCGCTTTCGCGCGGCCACGTGCCTCCAGGTCGGCGAGCTGCATGACGGTGCCGTTGTAGGCGTGGCGCGGGGCGACGACGCGAGCGTCCTGCCCGACGAGGTCGAGGACGGTGGCCACCGCCGCGAGGCCGGAGGAGAAGGCCAGGCAGCGACCGCCCTCGAGGGCTCCCAGGGCTTCCTCGAACGCCGTCCAGGTCGGGTTGCCGTAACGGCCGTACTCGAGGTCGCCCGTCGCGCCGTACGTCGAGGCCATCGTGATCGGGACGTTGAGCGGCTGGTCCGGCTCGTGGGGTGGTCGCCCCGCCGCGACCGCGGTGGTGGCCAGGGACCAGGGCTCGCGCGCTGAGGGATCCGGCATGGTGCGAGCGTACGGCGGGGTGGCCGGTACCCCGCGGGCGTCTCGGTAGGGTCGGTGCGATGAGCGAGTCCCGCAAGCCCCGCATCGCGATCGTGTTCGGCGGCCGCTCCAGTGAGCACGCGATCAGCTGCGTCACGGCCGGCAGTGTCCTCGACGCGATCGACCGCTCGACGTACGACGTGGTGCCGATCGGGATCGCCACCGACGGTCGCTGGGTGCTCGAGTCCGGTGATCCTGATCGGCTCCGCATCACCGCTCGTGACGAGCTGCCCAGCGTCGACGGCGACCGGGCCGCGATCGCGCTGCTGCGCGAGGCGAGCGGGACCGACCTGGTCGTCCACGACCCGTCGCGACCCCCCGAGACCCTCGGCGAGGTCGACGTCGTGTTCCCGGTGCTCCACGGCCCGTGGGGTGAGGACGGCACGATCCAGGGGATGTTCGAGATGGCGGGCGTGCGCTACGTCGGGGCCGGCGTCCTGGCCAGTGCCGTGGGCATGGACAAGGCCTACGCCAAGATCGTGCTGCGCGAGGCGGGGCTCCCCGTGCTGCCGGCGGTGACGGTCAACGCGCGCGAGTGGTACCGCGACCCCGACGGCGTCCGACATCGCGTGGCCGAGCTGGGCTTCCCCCTGTTCGTGAAGCCAGCACGGGCGGGCTCCAGCATGGGGATCTCGAAGGTGCACGACGCGAGCGAGCTGGACGCCGCCATCGAGGAGGCCCACCGGCACGACCCGAAGGCGCTGGTCGAGCAGGCGGCGGTCGGTGCCCGCGAGGTCGAGTGCGGGGTGCTGGAGGCGCTGGACGGGACCCCGGAGACCAGCGTCCCCGCGGAGATCGTCGTGGGCGAGGGCCACGAGTTCTACGACTTCGCCGCGAAGTACCTCCCCGAGGAGACCACGCAGCTCGCCATCCCGGCAGACCTGCCCGAGGAGACCGCGGCAGAGCTGCGCGAGCTCGCGGTGCGCGCCTTCGAGGCCATCGGCTGCGAGGGCCTGGCCCGGGTCGACTTCTTCGTGATGCCCGACGGATCGGTCGTGCTCAACGAGATCAACACCATGCCCGGCTTCACCCCGACCTCGATGTACCCCCGGATGTGGGCCGCTTCCGGGATGAGCTATCCCGCGCTGGTGGACCGGCTGATCCAGTTGGCGCTACGGCGCTCGACCGGCTTGCGCTGACGGGCCGGACCGGGCTGGGCTACAGGCAGCGACGCACGCGGTGCAGGTACTGCTTGACGATCGGCGCCAGCTCGGCCTCCGCGGCGGCCAGGACGGGGCCGCGGTCGTGGGCGGGCACCGTGAGCTGGAGGACGGGGTCGTAGCCGACCGTGCTCAGCACGGCGTCGGACGCGGGGTCGTCGTCCTGCTCAGGAGGCAGGAACCATGCGACCCCGTCGACGACGGTGCACTGCGAGGTGCGGGTGAGCTCGGCCGGGGCGGCCACGCCGCACTGCACGACCATCGCCGGGTCGCCCCAGGCACCGCCCAGAGCCTCGGCCGGCTGGGTCTTGCGCCGCGACTTGTCGCCGAGCCGGTCGGGCAGGGCGTTGGTCACGCGCTGGCAGACGGCCTGGTCGGCTGCGCTCAGGCGCACGCTCGGGATGCTGACGGGGTCCTTGCCGCAGGCCGAGACCAGGAGCGCCAGGGCCGCCAGCGTCGCGGCGAGCCGAAGCGAAGGAGTGCTCGGCAAGGTCGGGGCGCGGCTCAGATGTGGACGACGGGGCAGGTCAGGGTCCGGGTGATGCCGTCGAGGTTCTGCACGCGGGAGACGACCAGCTTGCCCAGCTCGTCGACGTTGCGGGCCTCGGCCCGGACGATCACGTCGTAGGGGCCGGTGACGTCCTCGGCCAGGGTCACGCCCTTCACCTGGGCGATCTCGCGGGCCACCTCGGCGGCCTTGCCGACGTCGGTCTGGATGAGGATGTACGCCTGGACGACCATGGTTGTCTCCTCTGCGCAGGGCTGGGGGTGGCCTGGACGTGGCACAACCTACCGTGCAGCAGTTCGGACCCGACAGGACGTGTCCGGCCGGCAGGAGGCCCCGAGGGCTGGGATCTGGTGGGATGAGCGGTATGTCGTTCCCAGCTGACGCGACCGTCTCGGAGGCCGGCGAGTTCCCGATCATCGAGCAGCTGCGCGGAGTCTTCCCGCAGGGCGAGCAGGTGCTCGTCGGGCCGGGGGACGACGCCGCGGTGCTGCGCATCCGGACCGGTCACGTCGTCGTGTCGACCGACCTGCTCGTCGAGGGCCGGCACTTCCGCCGCGACTGGGCCGCTGCCGCCGACATCGGCCACCGCGCGGCTGCGGCCAACCTCTCCGACATCAACGCGATGGGCGGGCGCGCGCACTCGCTGACCATCGGTCTGGCTGCTCCGCGCGACCTCCCCGCGGCGTGGGTCCTGGAGTTCGCGGCCGGTTTCGCCGAGGAGTGCGCGAAGGTCGACGCGAGCGTGGTGGGTGGTGACCTGACCTCCGCCGACTCGCTGCTGATCGCGGTGACCGTCCTGGGTGCCTGCACCCAGTCGCCCATACTCCGGTCGGGCGCCGAGCCGGGCGATGTGCTCGCGCTCCACGGGCGCCAGGGCTGGGCCGCGGGCGGCCTCGCCGTGCTGGCGCGGGGCTTCCGGTCGCCCCGCGTGCTGGTCGAGGCCTATCGCCGTCCGGAGCCGCCGTACGACGCGGGGCCGGCGGCCGCCGAGGCCGGGGCGACGTCGATGATCGACGTCTCGGACGGGGTGCTGGCCGATGCGGGGCACCTGGCCGAGGAGTCCGGGGTGGCGATCGACGTACGCCGGGAGGGCTTCGAGATCCCGGAGCCTCTGGAGGCGGTCGCGGCCGCGACCGGCGCGGACCCGCTGCAGTTCCTGCTGGGCGGTGGCGACGACCACGCCCTGCTGGCGACGTTCGCCCCGGACAAGGTGCCGACGGACTGGACCGTCGTCGGCTCGGTCGCCGAGGGCTCAGGCGTCACGGTCGACGGTGCGGCCTACGAAGGGCCCACCGGATGGACGCACTTCTGAGGCTCAGGCGCGGGAGACCTTGCCGGCCTTGAGGCAGCCGGTGCAGACGTTGAGGCGCTTGTGGGTGCCGTTCACCACGGCGCGGACGCGCTGGATGTTGGGGTCGAAGCGCCGCTTGGTGATCTTCTTCGACCACGGCCGGTTGTTGCCGAAGGTCGGCTTCTTGGCGCAGATGTCGCACACGGCAGCCACGGGTGACACTCCTGGATTAGAAAGCAGGTGAAAAGTCCTCGGACCCGCAGAGCGGGCAACCGCCACAGACTATCCGACGCGCCCGGACGCGGACGAATCTACGGGTGCCGCACTACCCTGACAGCCGCCCCTGACAGTGAGCGAGTCTCTCTCAGCCAGATCGGGCCAGTCCCGGGCCAACCGAGGAGCGAGCGGCAGACCATGGAAGCACCCACCGGCGGCGGCATCGACCTGGCGGTCGTCCGGCGCTTCGTGGACGTCGCGGTCGACGCCCTCTCCGACGCGCGCGAGGAGATCGACGCGCTCAACGTCTACCCGGTGCCCGACGGGGACACCGGCACCAACATGTACCTCACGATGAGCGCCGCCCGCGACGCCATCGCCCAGGCCGGCGCGGAGGCCGACCTCGGGGTCGCCCTCGCGGCGTTCGCGCGTGGCGCCCTGCTCGGCGCTCGCGGGAACAGCGGGGTGATCCTCAGCCAGCTCCTGGGTGCCCTGGTCTCCCGGATCGGGCGTACGTCGTCCGGCGAGCGGAACGCCGTGGTGATGGCGGAGGCGATGGTCGAGGCCGCCGACGCGGCGTACGCCGCCGTCGGAACGCCCGTCGAGGGGACGATCCTGACCGTCTCTCGGGCCGCCGGCGACGCCGCGGTACGCCGGGCCGAGGACCCGCAGGCCCGCGCACGCGACGTCTTCGCGGCAGCGGCCGCCGCCGCCCGGGAGGCTCTCCAGCACACGCCGGAGCAGCTGGAGCAGCTGCGGCTCGCGGGTGTGGTCGATGCCGGTGGCCGTGGGCTGAGCGTGATCCTGGACGCTGCGGAGACGGTGCTCACCGGGCGCCGGCCCATCCCCGCCGCGTCGACGCTCGGAGCTCGCGCGATCCCCCTCGCGAGCGACGTCGCCGACCTGCGTGTGGACGGTCCGGCGTACGAGGTCATGTACCTCCTCGACGCGGACGACGACGCGATCCCGGCGCTGCGCACCGCGCTCGCCCCGCTCGGCGACTCGCTGGTCGTCGTCGGGGGCCAGCGGCTGTGGAACGTCCACGTGCACGTCGACGACGTCGGCGCCGCCATCGAGGCAGGCCTGGATGCCGGCCGCCCGTACCGCATCCAGGTCACGCACTTCGCCGAGCAGGTGGCCGGCGCAGCCTCCGCGGCCCGGGCCCGGGAAGGGCGCCGGATCGTGGCGGTCTCGGCCGGGCCGGGGCTGGCCCGGCTCTTCGACGGCGCCGGCGCGATCGTGATCGAGGCCACGCCGGGGAACCGGCCCTCGACCGGGATGATCCTCGAGGCCATCGCCGACTCGGGGGCCGTCGAGGTCGTCATCCTGCCCAATGACGCGGACTCGGTGCGCGCCGCGCGGGTTGCGGCACGCACCGCCGAGGAGGACCTCGGCATCCGGGTCGCGGTGATCCCGACCCAGGCGCAGGTGCAGGGGCTGGCCGCCCTCGCCGTCCACGAGCCGGCGCGGAGCTTCGACGCCGACGTCCTCGAGATGACCGCCACGGCTCGGCATGCCCGGCACGGCGCGGTCACCGTCGCCGCGCGGCAGGCCATCACGATGGCCGGCCCCTGCGAGCCGGGTGACGTCCTGGGCGTCATCGAGGGCGACTTCGCCGTCGTGGGCGCCGACCTCGGCGCGGTCGCCCAGGAGGTGCTCGAGCGCATGCTGGGCGCCGGAGGCGAGCTGGTCACCCTGGTCAGCGGGGCCGGCTCCGACGGGCTGGCCCGACGCTGCGAGGAGTACGTCGCGGACCGGCACGCCCATGTCGACGTCGTGGTGTACGACGGGGGTCAGGACCGCTACCCCCTCCTGATGTCCGTGGAGTGAGCCAGGATCGTGACGACATGATCAGCCTCGACTCGCCCGTCGCCGCCGTGCTGGGCGCCCAGTCCAAGAAGGGCTCGGCGAAGAAGATCACCGACGGGCTGGGACTGCGCACGGTCGGCGACCTGCTGTTCCACTTCCCGAGGCGCTACGTCCCCACCGCCGAGCTGACCGAGGTCAAGGGCCTCGAGGCCGGGCAGATGCTGACGGTCGTCGGCGAGATCGTCGCCAGCGACCTGCACACCTATCTCGACCGGCGTACCCATCGCACGGCGTACCGCCTCGACACGACGCTGCAGACCGACGGGCCCTCGCTGCGGATGTCGTTCTTCGCCAAGAACCAGCACACCAGCGCCTGGCACGCTGGGCGGCTCCCCGTGGGCCGACGCGGTGTCTTCGTCGGGCAGGTGAGCACCTACCGCGGCCGGTGGCAGCTCACCAATCCCTCGATGGTGCTCTTCGGGGTGGTCGACGACGCGCCGGGGGAGCAGGGGCTCGGGGCGACCATGGAGTCCATCAAGGCGCTGTTCCCGCTCTATCCACTGACCAAGGGCGTCGAGTCCTGGGACCTGCAGCGCGCCGTGGCGTTCGCGCTCACGATCGTCGACGAGCTGCCGGATCCCCTTCCCGAGGACCTGAGGCGCACCTACTCGCTGCCCGACCTCATGACCGCACTCCGGCACGTGCACGCGCCGGACGCGTGGCCCGAGCTGCGCCAGGCGCAGCGCAGGTTCCGGTTCGAGGAGGCGCTGGTCACCCAGCTGGTGCTCGCGCGACGGCGCGCGGCCCTGGCCCAGCAGGGCGGCCAGGCCCGCACGGGCGGCGGGGGACTGCTGGCGGCGTTCGACGAGCGTCTCCCGTTCACCCTCACCGCGGGTCAGGAGGAGGTCTCGGCCGAGATCATGGCCGACCTCGGTCGTCCTCGCCCGATGAACCGCCTTCTGCAGGGGGAGGTCGGGTCCGGCAAGACGCTGGTCGCACTCCGCGCGATGCTGCAGGTCGTCGACTCGGGCGGACAGGCCGCCCTGCTGGCCCCGACCGAGGTGCTGGCCCAGCAGCACCTCCGCTCGATCACCGCCCTGCTCGGCGACCTCGCCCAGGGAGGCATGCTCGGCGGCGCGGCGGAGGGCACGACCGTCGCCCTCCTCACCGGCTCGATGCCCAAGTCCGCGCGAGCGCAGGCGCTCTCGGTCGCCGCGAGCGGCGAGGCCGGGATCGTCATCGGCACCCACGCGCTGCTGCAGGAGCACGTCCAGTTCGCCGACCTCGGCCTGGTGGTCGTCGACGAGCAGCACCGCTTCGGGGTCGAGCAGCGAGCGGCGCTGACCGACAAGGCGGGCACGCCGCCGCACGTGCTCGTCATGACCGCCACCCCGATCCCGCGCACGGTCGCGATGACGGTGTTCGGCGACCTCGAGATCTCCACCCTCACCGAGCTGCCGGCCGGGCGGGCCGCGATCCAGACCACCGTCGTGCCGCTGGCCGACCAGCCGGCCTGGATGGGCGCGGGTCTGGACGCGCGTGCGCGAGGAGGTCGAGCAGGGTCACCAGGTGTACGTCGTGTGCCCCCGGATCACCGGCGACGAGCTCGAGCAGGGCGAGACCGACGCCGCCGAGCTGGACGACGACGGGTGAGCCGGTCGCGGCCACGGCGCCGACGGCTCGTCACTCAGCGCTGCCGAGGACGTCGTGACCGAGCTGCGGGAGGGCGCGCTGCGCCGGGTTGCGCCTGGAGCTGCTGCACGGCCGGCTCGCCCCCGACGAGAAGGACCGCGTGATGCGCTCCTTCGCTGACGGCGAGACCGACGTGATGGTGGCCACGACCGTGGTCGAGGTAGGCGTCGACGTCGCCAACGCGACCACGATGGTGCTGCTCGACGCCGACCGGTTCGGCATCTCCCAGCTCCACCAGCTGCGCGGCCGGGTCGGGCGAGGCGGCCTTCCCGGCCTGTGCCTGCTCGTCACCCGGGCCGAGGCGGAGAGCCGGCCGCGCGAACGGCTGGACGCCGTCGCCGCGACCACCGACGGGTTCGAGCTGAGCCGCGTCGACCTCGAGCAGCGTCGTGAGGGCGACGTGCTCGGCCGCTCGCAGTCCGGCTTCCGCAGCTCGCTGCAGCGTCTTCGCGTCCTCCGGGACGAGGACACGATCGTCCAGGCCCGCGAGGCGGCCACCGCGATGCTGGCCTCCGACCCGGGGCTCGAACGGGCCACGGACCTCGGTCGGCTCGTGACAGAACTCGAGCAGTCGCGAGAGTCTGACTTCATGGAGAAGTCGTGACCGGGCCGCGGGGGGCCATCGGACCATGACTCGCATCATCGGGGGACGGGTCGGTGGACGGCGGATCACCACGCCACGGGGGGTCAGCACCCGCCCGACGAGCGACCGCGTGCGCGAGGCTCTCTTCGCGACCATCGAGTCCTGGTGCGGCTCGCTCAGCGGGCTCCGCTTCCTCGACCTGTACGCCGGCTCGGGCGCGGTCGGCCTCGAGGCGTGGTCGCGTGGGGCCGGGGTGGTCACCCTGGTCGAGCAGGACCGCCGTACCGCCGCGCTGATCTCGGCCAACGCCCGGGAGCTCGGCTACAACCGCGCGCACGTCGTCACCGGCACGGTCGCGTGGGCGCTCTCCCGTCAGCCCGCCGCGCCGTACGACGTGGCGTTCCTGGACCCGCCGTACGCCCAGACCGAGGAGTCCGTCGGCGACGACCTGACCGCCCTGGTGGAGCAGGACTGGCTGGTTCCCGGGGCGATGGTGGTCGTCGAGCGCGGGTCGCGCGGGCCCGAGCCGCCGTGGCCGCAGGGCCTGTCCGACAGTCGTGAGAAGAAGTACGGCGAGACCGTGCTCTGGTACGTTCACGCCGCCCAGGGCCGGCCCTAGCCGCCCCGCCAGGGAACAGGAGGCCTCGTGCGCCGCGCCGTCTGCCCAGGGTCGTTCGACCCGGTCACCCTCGGACACCTCGACATCGTCCGCCGTACCTCACGGCTCTTCGACGAGGTCGTGGTCGCCGTCGGCACCAACGTCACGAAGTCGCGCCTGTTCACCGCCGAGGAGCGGATCGAGATGATGCGGCGGGCGTGCGCCGACCTCGAGAACGTCTCCGTGGAGGGGTTCACGGGCCTGGTCACGACGTTCTGCGTCGAGCAGGACGCCGGCGCGATCGTGAAGGGACTGCGCGCCGCCAGCGACTTCGACTACGAGCTGCAGATGGCCCAGATGAACTCCTCCCTGACCGGCGTCGAGACGGTGTTCCTCCCGACCAGCCCCGAGCGCGGGTTCGTGTCGTCCTCGCTGGTCAAGGAGGTCGCGGCCTTCGGTGGCGACGTGTCGGCCTTCGTCCCGGCGTTCGTCCACGACCTGCTCCGCACGCGCCTCGCCGGATCTTGACTCGCCGCGGTTTTGCCGCGCTGACCAGGCCCGATAGCATGGCGGACGATCTGTCGTGGCCAGAAGTGAAAGTGATCCCCTGAGCAAACTGGACCCGAGAGCGCCGCTCGTGCTCGATACCCGCGAGCTCGGTCGCCGCCCGGGGTCCCAGCGCGAGGTGTCACGGACGGTTCCGGCACCGGCAGATCTGGGCATCGAGGTCCTCGGCGTCCCCGAAGGCTCTCCGGTCGAGCTCGACCTGAGGCTGGAGGCGGTCATGGAGGGCGTCCTGGTCACCGGTACGGCGTCAGTCGTGCTGGCCGGCGAGTGCGCGCGGTGCCTGGAGCCGATCTCCGACGAGGTCGAGGTGAGGTTCCAGGAGCTGTTCGTCTACGACGGCCAGGACGTCGATCCCGACGAGGAGCTCGAGGTCAGCAAGCTGCAGGACGACCTGGTCGACCTGGAGCCACTGCTGCGGGACGCGGTCGTGCTGGCACTACCGTTCCAGCCGCTGTGCTCCGAGGACTGCCCGGGGCTGTGCACCGAGTGCGGTGCCCGGCTCGCGGACGACCCCGGACACGGGCACGACGCGGCGATCGACCCGCGGTGGGCGGCCCTCGGGGCGCTGGCCGAGCCCGAGCAGGACCACGAATGATCCACCGACGTAGGAGAGAACAGTGGCAGTCCCGAAGCGGAAGATGTCGCGCAGCAACACGCGCCACCGGCGCTCGCAGTGGAAGGCCGTCGCGCCGACCCTGGTGACCTGCGCCAACCCCGCGTGCGGCGCCAAGCACCTGCCGCACCGTGCCTGTGGCACCTGCGGCCAGTACGGCGCCCGCGGCGCCCGCCGCCAGGTCCTCTGAGACCGGGTCGGCGACCCTGAACTACCCCGCGCTCCGCACCGCACTCGGCGATCCCACCCTTGACACCGAGCTGCTGGAGCGTGCGCTCACCCATCGCTCGTACGCCTACGAGCACGGTGGCCTGCCCACCAACGAGCGCCTGGAGTTCCTGGGTGACTCGGTGCTCGGCGTCGTCGTCACCGAGACCCTCTACCGCACCCACCCCGACCTCTCCGAGGGCCACCTCGCCAAGCTGCGTGCCGCCGTGGTCAACGCCCGCGCGCTGGCCGAGGTGGGGCGCCGGATCGAGCTCGGGACCTACATCAAGCTCGGTCGTGGCGAGGACACCACGGGTGGACGCGACAAGGCCTCGATCCTCTCCGACACCGTCGAGGCGGTGATCGGGGCGGTCCACCTCTCCGGTGGCCTGGAGACCTCTGCCGAGGTCGTCCATCTGCTGTTCGACCCGCTGATCGAGGCGGCGTCGGCCATGGGCGCGGGCCTGGACTGGAAGACGTCGTTGCAGGAGCTCTCCGCGGAGCACGGGCTCGGTGTCCCGGAGTACCTCATCGCCGACGAGGGCCCCGACCACATGAAGACCTTCACCGCGCAGGTGCGCGTGGGTGACCGGCGCTACGGCAACGGCGTGGGGCGCTCGAAGAAGGAGGCGGAGCAGGCCGCGGCCGAGACGGCGTACGGCGAGCTCGCGTCCTCCTTGGGAGCCACCGACAAGATGGCGCAGGCCGTGGCCGACCAGGTGGCCGCCGCCACCGACGACTGACCGGGCCGGGGCCGGCACATGCCCGAGCTGCCCGAGGTCGAGACCGTCCGCGCCGGGCTCGAGCGTCACGTCGTCGGCCGCACGGTGGAGTCAGTCGCGGTCCTGCACCCGCGGCCGGTGCGCCGTGACCATCGCGGGCCGACCGGCTTCGCGAGCGCTCTGACCGGTCGTCGGTTCGAGGCGGCCCGTCGCCGGGGCAAGTACCTCTGGCTGCCGCTCGACAACGGCGACGCGCTGCTCGGCCATCTCGGGATGAGCGGGCAGCTGCTCGTGCAGCACGTGGGCCATCCCGACGAGCGACACCTCCGGGTCCGGATCGGGCTCGGCGACCGCGAGCTCAGGTTCGTCGACCAGCGCATGTTCGGTGGTCTGGCCCTCTCGGAGGGCGGTGCCGAGCTCCCACCGGAGATCGCGCACATCGCGCGGGACCCCTTCGACCCGGAGTTCGACGACGACCTGTTCGTCACGAGGGTCCGCCGTCGCGTCGCCGGCATCAAGCGGCTGCTGCTGGACCAGACGCTGATCTCCGGGGTCGGGAACATCTACGCCGACGAGGCGCTCTGGCGGGCGCGCGTGCACGGCGACCGGCCGGGGGAGCGCCTCCGGCCGATCGACGTACGCCGGGTGCTCGCGGAGGCGCGGGCGGTCATGGGGGCGGCGCTCGTGCAGGGCGGCACGAGCTTCGACGCGCTCTACGTCAACGTCAACGGCGAGTCGGGCTACTTCGACCGCTCGCTGCACGCCTACGGCCGCGAGGGACTGCCCTGCGACCGCTGCGGGACCCCGATCCGGCGCGTGGAGTTCATGAACCGGTCGTCGTTCTTCTGTCCGCGCTGCCAGCCGGTGCCTCGTCGCCGTCGCGAGGCCGCCTGAGATTGACCCGCGCCGGGTCTGGTGTCACTCTTGAAGGCGGCCCCCCGGACCACGGGGGTCACCGTCGTCGGAAGGCTCACCACACATGGCCAAGGCTCTGATCGGCCATCTCCAGCAGGATCGCGGCCTCACCGCTCGGTTGGCCGCCGAGAACCACCAGCTGCGAGTCAGGGTTGCCGAGTTGGAGGCACTGGTCACCCGGTTGATGGAGGAGAACGACCGCCTGGCTGTCACCCAGGCCGCGCACGTCCTCGACCTCGACCCCGACCAGCTCGAGATGCAGCCAGCCTGACCCGTTCCGGGTCGACCCGGCGTGCGCCAGCGCCGCCGAGACGCTGACGCACGCCTGTCTCACTCCTCGGGGCGCGCCTGCTTCGGCAGCAGGAACACCACCGCGAACGCCACCGCGAAGCAGGCGACCGACAGCAGGGTCAGCCAGCGGATCGCGGTGACGAAGCCGTGCGCCGGCAGCCAGTGGAAGAACGCCGAGCCCAGCACGGCGACACCCAGGGCGCCGCAGAACTGCTGCACGGCGTTCAGCAGGCCCGATCCGGTGCCGACCTCCCGGTCGCCGAGCGACGCGAGGATGATGTCGAACAGCGGCGCGAAGATCAGGCCCATGCCGACGCCCATCACCCCGAACGACGGGGCGAGCTGCCACCCGGTCAGGGCCAGGCCCTGGTGACCGATGGTCCACCACATCAGGAGCAGCCCGGCCATCGAGATCAGCAGCCCTGCGTGCAGCACCTTGCGGCCGTACTTCGCGCCCAGGACGGCACCCGAAGCCGCGGCACCCACGGAGATGCCCAGCGCCAGCGGCACCATCGTCAGCCCCGTGTGCAACGGGCTGTAGTGCAGCGCGTACTGGATGAAGAGGTTGCCGGCGAGGTTGAAGCCCGACATCGCGGTGAAGAACGTGCCGAGGAAGACCAGGCCCATCACGAACTGGCTGTGGCTGAAGAGGCTCGGCTCGATCACCGGGTGGCTCGACCGGCGCTCGGAGACCACGAAGGCGCCGAAGAAGAGCGCGGATCCCGCCAGCATCAGGAACATCCAGGCCGGCCAGCCCTGCTCGTGACCCTGGACGAGGGGGTAGATCAGGAGCACCGAGGCGAGGGTCAACAGGCTCGCGCCGGTGAGGTCGAGCCGGGCGTCGGGATCACGGTGCAGGTTGCGCGGCAGGTACTTCCACGCGAGGTAGGACGCGACGATCCCGACCGGCACGTTGACCCAGAAGATCGAGCGCCAGGCGCTGCCGAACAGGTCGGCGTCGATCAGGAAGCCGGCCAGGATCGGGCCGAGCACGGCCGACAGCCCCATCACCGGACCGAAGGGGATGAAGGCCTTCTGCAGGTCGTCGGGATGGAACGACGCGCGCACCATCGCGAGTCCCTGGGGGATCATGCTGGCGCCGAACAGGCCCTGCATGACGCGAGCGGCGATCAGGAAGCCCGCGGTCGGGGCCAGGCCGCACAGCAGGGAGGCGACGGTGAAGCCGACCATGCCGACCAGGAACATCCGCCGACGTCCGACGAGATCGCCGAGTCGGGCCGAGGTGATCAGGCCGACGGCGAAGGTGAGCGTGTAGGCCGCCAGGATCCACTGCAGGGTGCTCTCCCCGCCGCCGATGTCGCGCCGGATGGAGGGCCCGGCGAGATTGGCGATGGTGGCGTCGAGCAGGTCCATGACGTCGGCGAGGATCACCACCGTCATCACCATCCAGCGGAACTGGTAGCCGCGGCTCTGGCCCGCGTTGTCCTGCGGGTCGGGACGGGACTGGTCGGGACCGGTGTCGAGCTGGCCCGAGGCGGGTGACTGGGACATGGGAGCGGGTTCCTTCGTCGAACGGTGTTCGTAACTGACGAACAGTGTTCTACTAGCGAACGGTGTTCGCGTCAAGTACGGTGTTCGACATGCCCGATCCCGAGCCTCCGGCCCACACCTTCCAGGCCGGGCCCGTCCGCATCCGCGTGAGCACGGGCCGCCGGGAGGGCGACCGCGAGCCGCGGGAGAGGCTCTCGGCAGACCGGATCGTCGACGTCGCCCTGGCGCAGATGCGCGAGCGCGGCTACGACGCGGTCAGCATGCGGTCGGTCGCGCGGGAGCTCGGCACCGGCGCCGCATCGCTCTACGCCCACGTCGCCAACCGTGACGAGCTGGACATCCTGGTGCTCGAGCGGGTCGCGAGCCGGCTCGAGGTGCCCGACCCCGATCCGGAGCGCTGGCAGGAGCAGCTGCGGGGCGTGATGCTGCAGATGCTCTCGCTGTACGACGAGCACCCCGGGGTCGCGCGGGCCTCCCTGGGGCTGATCCCGATGTCACCGCGTCTCCTCCGGTCCGCCGACCGGATGTCGGCGATCATGCGCGCTGGCGGGATCCCGGACCAGGCCGTCGCGTGGTTCCTGGACCTGATGGGGCTCTACGTCGGCTCCGTCGCCGTCGAGCGCGATGTCTGGCGCGCCCGCAGCGTCGTGTCCCAGGACCACGACGAGCACCACGAGGCGGTGCACCAGTTCTTCCGCGACCTCCCGGAGGACGAGTTCCCCGTGCTGGCCTCGCTCTCCGAGGCACTCGCCCGAGGCGATCACGACGAGCGCTTCGGGTTCGGCCTGGACATCCTGATCGGCGGTCTCGCGGCGTACGCGCACCGCTCTTCGGCTACCGGCGAGTAGCCAAAGAAAAGCTGTCAGGCCCTGCCGCTGAGGGGCCTTGGTCGCTAGCCTCACACGTTTGTGGGAGGGCTCGGGAGTCGCATCGGCGAGGCGGTGGCTCCCACACGCCTCGGCCGGAGCTTCCGGTGGCTGCTGGCCTCCTCCTGGCTGACCAACGCAGGCGACGGCCTGGCCCTGTCGGCCGGGCCCCTGCTGGTCGCGAGCCAGTCGCACAACGCCATCCTGGTCGCCTCCGCGACGCTGCTGCAGCGGGTGCCGTGGCTCCTGCTCGGCCTGCATGCCGGAGCGATCGCGGACCGGCTGGACCGCCGCGTGATGGTGGCCCTCTGCGACGGAGCGCGGGCGGTGGTGCTGTTCTGCCTGAGCCTGACGATCCTCACCGGCACCGTGAGCATCTCGCTGGTCCTGGTCGCGATGTTCCTCCTGGGCGTGGCCGAGGTGTTCGCCGAGACGGCGACCCGGACCCTGCTGCCGATGGTGGTCGAGCCGGACGATCTCGGGATCGGCAACGCGCGTCTCCAGACGGGCTTCGTCGGCCTCAACCAGCTCGTCGGGCCCGCGCTGGGTGCCGTCTTCTTCGCCCTGGGCCACGCCATCCCCTTCGTGACGCAGGCCGTGTGCGTCACCCTCGGCGTGATCCTGATCTGGCAGATCGGGACTCCCAAGGGCGGCGTCGCGACGGCACCGCGTCGCGCGATCGGCGTGGAGATCCGCGAGGGCATCGACTGGCTGATGGGCAACCGCGCCATCCGGACCCTGGCCCTGGTCATCGTCACCTTCAACATCACCTTCGCCACCGCCTGGTCGACGCTGGTCCTCTACGCCACCCAGCACCTCCACATGAGCGAGAGCGCCTACGGGCTGCTCGCGACGTCGGCCGCCGTGGGCGGACTGGTGTCGACGTCGTTCTACGGATGGCTCGAGCGACACCTGCGGCTCGGCACCCTCATGCGGACCTGCCTGACGATGGAGGTGTTCCTCCACCTCGGCTTCGCGCTCAACCGCTCGCCCGCCGTCGCGGTGGTCCTGATGTTCGTGTTCGGGCTGTACGCCTTCGTCTGGAACACCCTGGCGCAGTCGGTGCGGCAGCGGGCGGTCCCGATGGAGTTCCAGGGCCGGGTCGGCAGCGTCTACTCCGTGGGCTCCTACGGCGGCCTCGTGGTCGGGCTCGCGCTCGGCGGTCCGATCGCCCACGTGTGGGGTCTCACCGCGCCGTTCTGGTTCGGATTCGCGGGCTCGGCCCTCACCCTCGCCCTCATGTGGCGCTCCCTCTCCTCGATCGCGCACGTCGGCGCAGCCCCGGTCGTGGCCGGCGAGGCGGCCTGACCGTCGGCGCGTGGGGTCGCCGCCCGATAGCGTGGCCCCGTGAGCATGCGCTGGGGGATGTCACGGCCCGGGTCGGACGACGGCTGGTTCCGGATCGGGACCGTCGAGGTCACGACGACCGTGCTGGTCGTCGTGCTCTCCGTCGTCTCCGTGGTCGAGTGGGCCTTCGAGGGCCAGGCCGGCCCGGTGCAGTCCCACCTGGCGCTGACGCCCGACTCGGTGGTCCACGGGCAGGTCTGGCAGCTGCTCACCTGGCCGCTGGCCTACCCCTACGGCGTCGGCCTGCTCGGGATCCTCGCCATCGCCTTCTTCTGGTACTTCGGCACCGAGATCGAGACGCTGCTCGGCAAGCGACGGATGGCGTGGTTCCTGGCCCTGGTGACCGCGGGGCTCGGGCTGCTGTGGGTGGCCCTGGTCCAGCTCACCGCGATCACCAACGGCGTCGCCACCGGCGCCTACCAGCTCGACGGGCTCAACCAGCTCGAGCTGATGGTGCTCCTGGTCTTCATCGCGGAGTACCCCAACCGCCGGTTCTTCTTCGGCATCCCCGGCTGGGTCATCGGCGTGGTCATCGTCGCGGTCTACGTGCTCGGGTACGTCGGCAACCGGCAGTGGCTCTACCTCCTCGACTTCCTGCTGGGCCTGCTCCTGACTGCCCTGATCGCGCGGTCGCTGGGCCTGATGTCGGAGTGGGGAGGGCTCCCGCGCATCTCCTGGCGGCGGCGTTCCCGCAGCTCGCGGCGATCCCGCCGGACCGTCACCGGTCCCACCGTGGTCCAGGGGCCGTGGCAGCCGCCCGAGCCGCCGCCGGTGTCGCGGGACCAGGCGGCGCTGGACGAGCTGCTGGACAAGATCAGCGCGACCGGGATGGACTCGCTGACCGACCACGAGCGTGAGCAGCTGCTGGTGCTGCGCGATCGACTACGGCGCCGCTGAGGGCCGAGCCATGTCTCTCGGCGACGCCCTCCTCACCTTCGTGTCGGTCTTCGTGGCCGCGCTGCTGGCGTTCTACCTCGATGGTCTGCGGGAGCGGCGGGCGACGCGGGGCTGGGTGCGGGAGTACCTCGGCTTCTGGCGTGGCTTCATGGCCTCGCGCGGCGACGAGGAGCAACAGAACGCGACCGGGGTCCACCAGATCGAGGACGCGCTGGCCGGCTGGCTCACCGCGCGGACTCCTGAGGAGGTCACCTGGGCGCACATCGACACGATGAACGTCAACGCCACGGTGCGGTTCACCCAGCACCTGCTGAACGAGAGTGCGAGCCTCCTGCCGGCAGAGCTCATGAACGACCTCTACGTCGCCGACGCCACGGCCCCGATGCTGACGGCCCGCGGCCAGTACGTCACCCGCATCTTCGAGGCCGAGATCCGACCGCTCGTGCTCGACCGGGAGGTCCCGCTCGACGGGCGCGACCGTCGAGCCGTGGAGCTGTACAGCGGAGAGTTCACGGCGCTCTTCCAGCAGCTCCAGGCCTACACGGACCACATGCGCAAGATCCAGGGCGAGCTCACCCGGCTCGGCTTCTGAGCGTCGGAACCTGGAGACGAGCCCACGTCCGGGCCGCCGTCCACGCCGACGGCCCGGATGCCGGGCCTGGGGGGTGGCTCTGGGTAGGGTGAGCACCGCTGCACTTCCCCCGCTCGTCCTCCGCGCGCCTGCAGTCCCGCCGACACCACCGGCCGCTCGCGCCGTCGAGGTCAAGGAGCCACGTTGTACCTGAAGAGCCTGACCCTCAAGGGGTTCAAGTCCTTCGCGTCCTCGACGACCCTCCAGCTCGAGCCGGGCATCACCTGCATCGTGGGCCCCAACGGGTCGGGCAAGTCCAACGTCGTGGACGCCCTGGCCTGGGTGATGGGCGAGCAGGGGGCCAAGAGCCTGCGCGGCGGGAAGATGGAGGACGTCATCTTCGCCGGGACCTCCGGCCGCCCGCCGCTGGGCCGCGCCGAGGTGCTGCTGACCATCGACAACGCCGACGGTGCGCTGCCGATCGAGTACGCCGAGGTGACGATCAGCCGGACGATGTTCCGCTCCGGCGGCTCCGACTACGCCATCAACGGCACGCCGTGCCGGCTGCTCGACGTGCAGGAGCTGCTCAGCGACTCCGGGATCGGCCGCGAGATGCACGTGATCGTCGGCCAGGGTCAGCTGGACTCGATCCTGCATGCGACGCCCGAGGAGCGGCGGGGCTTCATCGAGGAGGCCGCGGGCGTCCTCAAGCACCGCAAGCGCAAGGAGAAGGCGCTCCGCAAGCTCGACTCGACCGACGGCAACCTCACCCGGCTGGGCGACCTCCTGAGCGAGATCCGCCGCCAGCTCAAGCCGCTGGGTCGGCAGGCCGAGGTGGCCCGCAAGGCGGCAGTCGTCCAGGCCGACGTCCGCGACGCCCGGGCCCGGATCCTGGCCGACGACCTCGTCTCCGCCCGTACGGCACTGGAGCAGGAGCTGGCCGACGAGTCGATCCTGGTCGAGCGCCGAGAAGAGGTCGAGGCCGCCATCGAGAGCGCCCGCGAGGCCGAGGCCCGGCTCGAGGCAGCCCTCCGCGACGATCTGCCCGCCCTGGCGCGGGCGCAGGAGACGTGGTTCGGGCTGTCGGGGATGCGCGAGCGGCTGCGCGGCACGGCCTCCCTGGCCGCCGAGCGCGTCCGCAACGCCGCGGGCGCCGAGCAGGAGTCGAGCGGCGACACCGGGCGCGACCCCGACGAGCTCGAGGCCGAGGCGCAGCGGGTGCAGGTCCAGGAGTCCGAGATCGCGGCCGAGGTCGAGTCGCACCGGGCGACGCTCGAGGGGGCCGTGACCCGGCGGCGTACGGCCGAGGAGGGGGCGGCCGACGAGGAGCGCCGCGTGTCGGCGCTCCAGCGCGCGGCGGCCGACCGGCGGGAGGGTCTGGCCCGCCTCGCCGGTCAGGTCAACGCCGCGCGTTCGCGCTCGACGGCTGCCGACGAGGAGATCGGGCGCCTCGAGTCCGCTCGCGCGGCCGCGGCGTCCCGCGCCGATCGGGCACAGCACGACTTCACGGCCCTGGAGACCCGGATCGCCGGCCTCGATGCCGGCGAGGAGGGCCTCGACGCCGAGCACGAGGCCGCCGTCGGAGCCTTCGACGACGTCAGCGAGCGACTGGCCAAGGTGCGCGAGGAGGCCGCGCAGGCCGACCGCGACCGGTCGGCGCTGGTCGCGCGAAGAGATGCGCTGGAGCTCGGCCTGAGCCGCAAGGACGGCGTGGGCGCGCTGCTGGCGGCGTCGGGCTCGATCTCGGGCCTGCTCGGCTCGGTGGCGGCCGTCGTCACCGTCGAGACGGGGTTCGAGACCGCGGTGGCCGCGGCGCTCGGGTCCGCCGCCGACGCCGTCGCGGTCACCGGCAGCGAGGTCGCCGTCGCCGCGCTCGACCACCTCAAGGCCGCCGACCTCGGACGGGCCGGGATGCTGCTCGGCGGCGCCCCGCACGCCGATGACGCCCCGTGGCCCGCCCTGCCCGGACACGCGACGTACGCCACGGACGTGGTGCGGTGTCCCGAGACCCTGCGGCCGGCGCTGTCGCGGCTGCTCCGCAAGACCGCCGTGGTCGCCGACCTCGACGCCGCCCGGGCTCTCGTCGCGTCGATGCCCGACGTCGTGGCGGTCACGCGTGACGGCGACGTCATGGGCGCTCACTTCGCCTCCGGCGGCTCGCAGAGCCAGCCGAGCCTGCTGGAGATCCAGGCCGCCTACGACGACGCCTCCACCGCTCTCGCGGAGGCCGTGGCCGCCTCCGAGCGGCTGGGCTTCGACATCTCTCGGCTCGAGTCCGAGCGGCAGGACGCGCAGCGGCGCGCCGACGTGGCCTTGGCCAAGCTGCACGAGTCCGACGCCACCCTGGCCGCGGTCGCCGAGGAGCTCGGCCACCACGGCTCGCAGGCGCGGGCGGCGCGCGCGGAGGCCGACCGGATCGCCCAGGCGATCGCCGGCGCACACGAGGCGCGCGACCGTGACCTGGCGGGGCTCGCCGAGCTCGAGGCCCGGCTCGAGGCGGCCCAGGGTGTCACCGACGCGCCGGACTCCGAGCCCGACGCCGACGACCGCGAGCGCCTGGGCGAGGTGGCCCGCGACGCACGTCAGGCGGAGATGGAGGCACGGCTCGCCCTGCGCACGAGCGAGGAGCGCGCACGTGCCCTCCACGGTCGCGCCGACTCGCTCCTGCGAGCCGCGCAGGCCGAGCGTGAGGCCAGAGCGCGAGCCGTCGAGCGTCGTGAGCGCCTGGTGCGCGAGGGTCGCGCCGCCCAGGCGGTGGGGACCGCTGTCGGCGTCGTGCTGGCCGGACTCGAGGTCTCGATCCACCGGGCCGCCGAGGCTCGGGCCGCCGTGGAGGCGTCGCGCGGAGAGCGCGAGCAGGAGCTGCTCGGCGTCCGCGCGTCCGTGCGCGACCTGACCCGCGAGCACGACGAGCTGGTGAGCTCGGTCCACCGCGACGAGATGGCCCGGACCCAGCAGCGGATGCGGCTCGAGCAGCTCACCGAGCGGGCGATGGAGGAGCTGGGCCTCGACGAGGAGTCGCTGATCGGCGACTACGGCCCGGACCAGCTCGTCCCGCCCGTGGCGGTCGAGGACGCCGACGAGGGTGCCCCGCTGCCGGAGCCGACGCCGTACGACCGCGAGGAGCAGACCAAGCGCCTGCGCGCGGCCGAGCGGGCGCTGGCGCTGCTCGGCAAGGTCAACCCGTTGGCCCTGGAGGAGTTCTCCGCGCTCGAGGAGCGGCACAAGTTCCTCACCGAGCAGCTCGAGGACCTCAAGGCGACCCGCAAGGACCTCCTCGACATCGTGCGCGAGGTCGATGCGCGGGTCGAGCAAGTCTTCACCGAGGCGTACGCCGACGTGTCCACCGCCTTCGAGGCGACGTTCGCGCGCCTGTTCCCCGGAGGTGAGGGCCGGCTGGTGCTGACCGAGCCCGACGACATGCTCGCGACCGGCGTCGAGGTCGAGGCGCGGCCACCGGGCAAGAAGGTCAAGCGGCTGTCACTGCTGTCGGGCGGCGAGCGATCGCTGGTCGCGGTCGCGTTCCTCGTGGCGCTGTTCAAGGCCCGGCCGTCGCCGTTCTACATCCTCGACGAGGTCGAGGCCGCCCTCGACGACACCAACCTCGGTCGACTCCTGGAGATCTACGAGGAGCTGCGCGAGAACAGCCAGCTGCTCGTGATCACCCACCAGAAGCGCACGATGGAGGTCGGTGACGCGCTGTACGGCGTGACCATGCGCGGCGACGGCGTGTCGACCGTGATCAGCCAGCGCCTTCGTGAGCCGGCGTAGGCCCGACCCTCTCGACGTGACGTGAGCACGGAGCGGGCGCCGCGCCCCACCCGCGCGGACTTCCGGCACTGGTCGAGCGCGACCACGCGGTGGGCCGACATGGACGGCTTCGGTCACCTCAACAACGCGCGCTACTTCGAGCTGATCGACACCGCGATCGACACCCATCTCCAAGACGCGATCGGCGACCTCGCCGACGAGCCGGGCACGATCGGCGTCTTCGCCGAGGCGTCGTGCCGGTTCTTCCGCGAGCTGGCCTACCCGCGGCCCATCAAGCTCGGCGTCGCCGTCGAGCGGGTGGGCCGCAGCTCGATCGTCTACCGCGTGGGCCTGTTCCAGGGTGACGACGAGGCGGCTGCCGAAGGCCGGCTCGTGGTGGTCTACGTCGACGACACCGACCCCGCGCGACCGGCCACCGACCTGCCCGTGGCCGTCCGGCGGGCGGCCGAGGGGATCGCGGTGTGACCGGACGCGACCCTCGGGTGGACGCCTACCTCGAGCCCTTGCCGCCCTGGCAGCGGGACGTGCTCGGCCGGGTGCGCGAGGTGCTCCACCGCGCCGACCCGGAGCTGACCGAGACGATCAAGCGCACCGTCAGCCCTATTTCGTGTGCCACGGGAACGTCGCGGCGTTCCTGGCCGCGAAGGACCACGTCAACGTCTTCGTCTACGACGGCGGCCTGGTGCCCGACCCGCACGGGCTGGTGACGGCCGGGCACGAGAACAAGACCGCGCGCACGATCGGGTTCCGCGAGGGCGACGACGTACCGGAGGACCACCTGCTGGAGTTCTTCCGGCGGCTCGTGGCTGACAACCGCGCCGGCGGCTGGCGGGCGCTCAAGGACCGGCCGAGAGACGCATGACACGCGGGACACGCGCTCGCCGGTAGGGGAACCCCACCGTCGTTCTGACATGGTGGACGACATGTGGCTCCTGGTCGTCAGCATGCTCGTCGCCGTGGTCCTGGCCGGTCTGGTCGTGGTCTACGTCGCCTTCCCCCACCGCGGCGAGGACGTGCCCTACGCCGGCTGGCTCGGTCACCTGCTCCGCAAGGGGGCCGAGACCGCGCCGACCCTGGACAACACCGCTCCCTCGTCTGACGACGAGACCTCGCTGGCCTACGACCTGACCAGCCTGGGGAGCAGCCGCGCCGGGGAGTAGCCCTCCCCGGCCCTCCTGTGCCCTGGTCGGCCCTCCTTCGCGCAGTGATTGGATGACGCCATGAGCAGCGTGCTGTACCTCGTCATCGGCGTCCTGGTCCTGGCGGCGGTGATCGCCGTGGCGCTGGTGTCCACCGGACGTCGTCGTCGCCCGGCGGCGCCGGTCGAACGCCGCGCGCCGGCACGCGACGTACCGACAGGGGAGACGGCGCCGGCTCAAACGCACGCACGAGCCGCCCGCCGAGTCCGCGCCGGAGTCGAGTGCGGTCACGACTCTCGAGCGGCCGGAGGGGACCGCGTCGCGCCTCGTCCGGCTGCGCCAGCGGCTCGCCGGCGCCCAAGGGGGCCTGGGTCGCGGTCTACTCACTCTGCTCTCGCGCGACCGCCTCGACGAGGACACCTGGGAGGCGATCGAGGACACGCTCCTGACCGCCGACGTCGGTGTCGCCCCGACCCAGCAGCTGGTCGAGAACCTTCGCACCCGGCTCCGGGTCGGTGGCAAGGAGTCGGGCGACCCGCGTTCTGTGCTGCGCGACGAGCTGCTCCAGCTGGTCGGTCCCGACCTCGACCGTCGGCTCCAGGTCTCCGGGGCCGACGGGAAGCCCGGCGTCGTCCTGGTGGTCGGCGTGAACGGGACCGGCAAGACCACGACCGTCGGCAAGCTCGCGCGGATCCTCGTGGCCGAGGACCGCTCGGTCGTCCTCGGCGCCGCCGACACGTTCCGGGCGGCGGCGGTCGACCAGCTCGCGACGTGGGGCGAGCGGGTCGGGGTCGACGTCGTCCGCGGCCCGGAGGGCTCCGACCCCGCCAGCGTGGCCTTCCAGGCCGTGCAGGAGGGCATCGAGCGAGGCGCCGACACAGTCCTGGTCGACACCGCGGGCCGGCTGCAGAACAAGGCCGGCCTCATGGACGAGCTCGGCAAGGTCAAGCGGGTCCTCGAGAAGCAGGCACCCGTCTCCGAGGTGCTGCTGGTCCTCGACGCGACCACGGGGCAGAACGGCCTGGTCCAGGCCCGCGTCTTCAGCGAGATCGTGGACGTGACGGGGATCGCCCTGACCAAGCTCGACGGTTCGGCCAAGGGCGGCATCGTCGTCGCCGTCCAGCGCGAGCTGGGTGTTCCGGTCAAGCTGGTCGGGCTCGGCGAGGGACCCGACGACCTGGCGCCGTTCGACCCCGGCGCCTTCGTCGACGCGCTCCTGGGGTAGCCCCCTCCCACGCCTCGGCGTTCACGGGGCTGTAACACAGGCCCCGCCGAACGTTGCACGGAGGCAACACGAGGCGTCGTACGACGAAACGTGCGGCTCGCAGGCTGTCCGCACCTGCTCCCTCGTCTCCGGAGGCACCCTTGGCCGGCTACTACGCCTGGATGATCGTCGCCACGGCGCTCGTCTTGATGATGACGACGCCCGCGCTCGCGCTGTTCTACGGCGGCATGACGCGCTCGAAGTCCGTGCTCAACATGATGATGATGTCGTACGTCGCGATGGGCGTCGTCGGGATCGTCTACGTGCTCTGGGGCTGGTCGGAGTCGTTCGGACCGAAGAGCCTGGCGGGCGGCCTCTTCGCCGATCCGTTCTCCCTGTTCGGCCTGAAGGACGTCGAGTGGGGGTCCTACGTCGCCGTCTGCTTCCAGCTCACCTTCGCGGTGATCACGGCCGCGCTGATCTCCGGCGCCATCGCCGATCGCGTGAAGCTCTCGTCGTGGGTGGTGTTCCTGCCGCTGTGGGTGACCCTGTGCTACTTCCCGCTCGCGCACATGGTGTGGGGCGGCGGCTGGATCTCCCAGCACCTCGCGGCCCAGGACTACGCGGGCGGCACGGTGGTCCACATCAACGCCGGTGTGGCGGGCGGTGTGCTCGCGCTCATCATCGGACGCCGGGTGGGCTTCCGCCGCGACCCGATGAAGCCGCACAACCTGACCCTGACGATGATCGGCGCCGGGCTGTTGTGGTTCGGGTGGTACGGCTTCAACGTCGGCTCCATCGTCCTGACCGGCGACAGCGACGCCGCCAACACCCGTCAGTTCATGACCGAGACCGGCGTGACCTTCCTGAACACCACGATCGCGACGATGGCCGCGATGCTCGCCTGGCTCGCCATGGAGCGGGTGCTGCACGGCAAGGCCACGTCGCTGGGTGCGGCCTCCGGCATCGTCGCCGGGCTCGTCGCGATCACGCCCTCCTGCGGCGCGGTCGACGTCGTCGGCGCGATCGCGATCGGTGCGGTCGCCGGTGCCGGCTGCGCCTACGCGGTGGGCCTGAAGTTCAAGTTCGACCTCGACGACTCGCTCGACGTCGTGGGGGTGCACCTCGTCGGCGGCGTGATCGGGACCGTGCTCATCGGGTTCCTGTCGACCTCCAGTGCGCCCGGCGGCATCGACGGGCTGTTCTACGGCGGCGGGCTAACCTCCCTGGGCCACCAGGCCGGGGCCGCCGCGATCTCGATCGTCTGGACCGGGGTGTTCACGACGTTGATCGGCCTGGCCATCAAGTACACGATCGGGTGGCGGGTCGCCGAGGACGACGAGGTGGACGGCATCGACTTCTCCGAGCACGGTGAGTCGGCCTACGACCTCGACGGGCGATCGGGAGGTGTCCGGACGCCGGTCGCCGCCGGACACGCGAAAGCCCCCGCACCGGAAGGAGCCCTGGCATGAAGCTCATCACCGCGGTGATCAAGCCGCACAAGTGGGACGACGTCCGCGAGGCGCTGGAGACCTTCGGGGTCACCGGGATGACCGTCTCCGAGGTCAGCGGCTACGGCCGGCAGAAGGGCCACACCGAGGTCTACCGCGGCGCGGAGTACGACATCGCGCTGGTGCCGAAGCTCCGGATCGAGATCGTCGCGGACGACGCCGACGCCGAGGACGTCGTCGGCATCATCACCAAGACGGCGCAGACGGGCCGGATCGGCGACGGGAAGGTCTGGGTGACGCCGGTCGAGACCGTCGTGAGGGTGCGCACCGGCGACCGCGACACGGCGGCGCTCTAGCGCGGTGACCAGGGCGGCCCGTGCGGACGCGGCCGACGCGCTGTGCCGGAAGGCGTACGACGCGTCGGGCGCCCCGTCCGTGGGGTGCGCCCTGGTCGCCGTCGGCGGCTACGGGCGGCGCGAGCTCGCGCCGTACTCCGATCTCGACGTGGTCCTCGTCCACGAGGCCGTCTGTCGCGGTCGGCGAGGCGGGGGAGCAGGTCTGGTACCCGATCTGGGACTCCGGAGCGCGGCTGGACCACGCGGTGCGCACGGCTCCGCAGATGCTCGAGCAGGCCGAGGCCGACCTCCGCGTCGCGCTCGGACTGCTCGACCTGCGCCACCTGGCCGGCGACCCGCACCTGACCATGCGCCTGCGCTCCGAGCTGCTGGCGCACTGGCGGCGTACGGCGCGAGACCGGTTGCCGGCCCTCCGGGAGCTGGTCCAGCGCAGGCACGAGCTCGTCGGCGAGCTGGCACACCTCGCCGTGCCGGACCTCAAGGAGGCCGAGGGCGGGGTCCGTGACGCCACGGTGCTGAACGCCCTCGTCGCCACCTGGCTGGTCGACGTGCCGCACGTCGACCTGGAGCGGTCCCGCCTGGCACTGCTCGACGTGCGCGACGCCCTCCACGACGTGGCAGGCCGCGCCACCGACCGGATCGGACCCGAGCTCTGGGACGACCTCGCCGAGCGGGTCGGCCTGGCTGATGCGGATGCGGCCCAGCGCCACGTGCGCGAGCTGGGGCGGCGGATCACCCATCTCTCCCGGCTGACGTGGCGCCGCGTCGACCAGGTGGAGTCCCGGCCGACCGGATCCCGGCGCGACCGGCGGCCGGACCTGACACCCCTCGAGCCTGGCCTGGCTCGCTCAGGGGCGGAGGTGGTCCTCACCCAGGAGGCGAGACCTGGCTCCGACCCGACGCTGCTGCTCCGTGCCGCCGCCCAGGCCGCCGAACGCGACCTCGAGCTCGCCCCCGCCACGGTGGCGCGGCTGCTGGCCGAGTGCCCTCCACTGCCCGCTCCCTGGCCGGCGCCCGCTCGACAGGCGCTGGTCCGGCTGCTGGCGGCCGGGCCGGGGCTGCTGCCGGTGTGGGAGACGCTGGAGGAGACCGACGCGCTCGCGGCGTTCCTGCCGGAGTGGGAGCGGATCCGCCTGCTGCCGCACGCCTCGCAGATCCACCGGTTCACCGTCGACCGGCACGTCGTGGAGACCTGCATCGAGGCGAGCCGCCTGATCCGCCAGGTCGCCCGGCCCGACGTCCTGCTCGTGGCCGCCCTCCTGCACGACATCGGCAAGGGTGGGCTGACCGAGCACAGCGTGGCCGGGGAGCCGCTTGCCCGAGCGATCGCGTGCCGGATCGGCTTCGACGACCCCGCCGCGGGGATGGTCGGCCTGCTGGTGCGCCGGCACCTGCTGCTCGCGGAGACCGCGACCACGCGAGACCCGGAGGATCCCGCCACCGCGGCGTACCTCGCCGAGCTGCTCGGCACTCCTGAGGCGCTCGAGCTGTTGGTGGCGCTGACCGAGGCAGACGCCCGCGCCACCTCGCCGCAGGCGTGGACGGCGTGGCGGGCCGGGCTCGTGCGCCAGGTCGCGGCTCGCACGGCCGGCGTGCTGGGGGCGCCCGTCGCCCGCCCGGAGGCGCCTCCGAGCGTCCCGCTTTCCGCTGGGGTACGTCGTGGCGAGGTCAGCATCCGCGTCGAGACCGTCGAGGGAGGTGCGCGGGTGACGGTGCTGGCCCCCGACCGCGTCGGCCTGCTGGCGGATGCCGCGGCGCTGTTCGCGCTCCAGCGGGTCTCGGTGCGCTCGGCGCGCGCGTGGGCGCAGGGCGAGGTGGGCGTGTCGGTGTGGGACGTCGCCGACGAGCAGCTGGACGAGCGGATCCTGCGCCAGCGGTTCGACGCGATCGCCGCCGGTCGGGTCGACCCGACGAGTCGGCTGGTGCGGGGCACCGGTCCGATCGCGCCGTCGGTCGCCGTACGTCCCGAGGCGTCGACGCGCTCGACGGTGCTCGAGGTGCGCGCCGACGACCGGCCGCGGAATCGTCCACCTCGTGTGCGCGGCCCTCGCCCGCCTCGACGTGACCGTCCGGTCCGCCCACGTCGACACCCTCGGGCCGCAGGCGGTCGACGTGTTCTACGTCCAGGAGTCCGCCGCCGGCGCTCTCGGCGACACCCGCGCCGCCGAGGCCGCCCACGCCGTACGCGAGGCCCTGACCGGGTAGTCCCTGACGTTCGGCACGCGCTTCTCGGCGTGTCGCGTACCCGAACGTCAGGGACTATCCGGTTCGGCGAGGAGTCGGGACGGCGGGGGAGGCCCGGTTAGGCTGGAAGCCCACCCAGGACCAGAGGACCCACTTGTTCGCCACGCTCTCCGACCGGCTCGCCGAGACCTTCAAGAACCTCCGCGGCAAGGGCCGGCTCTCCGACGCCGACATCGACGCGACCGCGCGCGAGATCCGGATCGCCCTGCTCGAGGCCGACGTCGCGCTCCCGGTCGTCAAGGAGTTCGTCGACGCGGTCAAGGAGCGCGCGCGCGGCGAGGAGGTCAGCCAGGCGCTGAACCCCGCGCAGCAGGTCGTCAAGATCGTCAACGAGGAGCTCGTCACGATCCTCGGCGGCGAGACGCGCCGCCTGCGCTACGCCAAGAACCCGCCGACCGTGATCATGCTGGCCGGCCTCCAGGGCGCCGGCAAGACGACGCTGGCGGCCAAGCTCGCGCTCTGGCTCAAGGGCGAGGGCAAGCAGCCGATGCTCGTCGCCGCCGACCTCCAGCGACCCAACGCCGTACAGCAGCTGCAGGTGAACGGCGAGCGCGCCGGCGTACCCGTCTTCGCACCCGAGCCGGGCAACGGCGTCGGCGACCCGGTCGCAGGTGGCGCGCGACGCCATCGACGAGGCGCGTCGCAAGCTCTACGACGTCGTCATCGTCGACACCGCCGGGCGGCTGGGCGTCGACGCCGAGATGATGCAGCAGGCCGCCGACATCCGGGACGCGGTCGATCCCGACGAGATCCTGTTCGTCGTCGACGCGATGATCGGCCAGGACGCCGTCAGCACGGCGCAGGCGTTCCTCGACGGCGTCGGGTACGACGGCGTCGTCCTCACCAAGCTCGACGGCGACGCGCGCGGCGGTGCCGCCCTGTCGATCCGCAGCGTGACCGGCAAGCCGGTGATGTTCGCGTCCGCCGGCGAGCAGCTCACCGACTTCGACGTCTTCCACCCGGACCGGATGGCCTCGCGCATCCTCGACATGGGCGACGTGATGACCCTGATCGAGCAGGCCGAGAAGGCCTTCGACCAGGAGCAGGCGCTCAAGGCCGCCGAGAAGCTGACCGGCGGGCGGCGACTTCACCCTCGACGACTTCCTCGAGCAGATGCAGCAGGTGCGCAAGCTCGGCTCGATGTCGAAGATCATGGGGATGCTGCCCGGGATGGGGCAGTTCCGCGACCAGATCGAGAACTTCGACGAGCGCGAGATCGACCGGATCCAGGCGATCATCCAGTCGATGACGCCGGCCGAGCGGGCCAACCCGAAGCTCATCGACGGCTCGCGTCGTGCCCGCATCGCCAATGGCTCCGGCCGACAGGTCTCCGATGTGAACAGCCTCGTGGACCGGTTCTTCGAGGCGCGCAAGATGATGCAGTCGTTCGCCAAGGGCGGCGGGATGCCGGGGCTCCCCGGGATGCCCGGCATGTCCGGCGGTGGCAAGCGTGGGCGTGCCAAGCAGTCCGCGAAGAACAAGCCGGCCAAGGGACGCCGCGTCAGCGGGAACCCCGCCAAGGCGGCCGCGCAGGCCAAGGCCGCCACCGAGAAGCCCGCGGCCGCCAACCCGTTCGGCAACCCCGACGGCGAGGAGATCGACTACGAGAAGGCCGCCGCCGCGCTGGAGACTCCCGAAGGACTTCTCGAAGTACCTCAAGTGAGCGTGCTCGTCGTCGACGGTGCGAACGTCGTGGGCGCTCGGCCCGACGGGTGGTGGAAGGACCGTGCCGGAGCGGCGCGTCGGCTCCACGAGCAGCTGATGACCGCCGACGTCGAGGGTGACGTCGTACTCGTGCTGGAGGGCGAGGCCAAGGCCGGCGTCCGGGCCGGGCGTGACGGGCACGTGACCGTCGTCCACGCTCCGAAGGACGGCGACAGCGAGATCGTCCGCCAGGCGCACCAGGCCGCGAACGGCGGTCACCAGGTCACCGTGGTCACCGCCGACCGCCTGCTCGCCGTCCGGGTCGCCGGCGCCGGATCCGTCGTCGGCCCGACCTGGCTCCTCGACCGCCTCACCTGACGGCCGCCGGAGCGATATTTCGCAGCAGTTCGCACCTCAGAAGTGCCCGCAGAGGTGCCAGATGCTGCGAACTATCGTGATGGCGCGACCTCCCCGGCGCGGGAGATGGCCAGGGCGAGGGAGCCCATGAGCTCGGCACGGCCGCCGAACTTCCCGGAGACGACCTCGCAGGAGGCGGCGGCCTCGGGGTGGGCGTAGCGGTCGACGCCGTCGCGGATGGCGGAGACGAGGGTGGTGGAGGCGCCCAGGGAGCCGCCGACGACGACCCGCGCGGGATTGAGGGTCGTGCAGACACCGGCGAGCACGCGGCCGGTCGTGTGACCCGCGTCCGTCAGCACCCGGCGTACGGCGGGATCCCCGTCGGCGTCGAGGGCGAGCAGGCCCAGCAGGTCGAGCTCCTCGCCGTACACCGGCCGCAGCAGGGCCAGGAGGTGACGCGTCGAGACCTCCGTCTCGAGGCAGCCGCGGCTCCCGCAGCGGCACAGGTCGCCGCCCTCGCGGGCCAGGACGTGCCCGATCTCGCCGGCGAGTCCGGTGCTCCCGCGGTGCAGCCGGCCGCCGAGCACCAAACCGGCGCCGACGCCGCTGGCGAGCTTGACGTAGAGCAGGTCGGTGGCGCCGCGACCGGCGCCGTGCTGGTGCTCGGCCATCGCCCCGAGGTTGGCGTCGTTGTCGACGACCACTGGCAGGCCGACCCGTCCGGACAGCTCGTCCGCGGGAGCCAGCTCGTGCCACCCCGGGAGCACCGCCTGGTCGACGCGCGCCGAGCGACGGTCGATCGGGCCGGGGACGCAGAGCCCGACCATGAGGAGCTCAGACGCGGGCAGGCCCGACTCGGCGGCGGCCCTGCGCACGAGGTCGGCGGCGATGTCGAGGGTCACGCTGCCGTGGGGGTCCGCGTCGGTCTGGGTCTCGACCTCCGCCAGGATCCGGGCGCTGCGGTCCGAGACGGCCACGCGCACGTGCCGGTGCCCGATGTCGACGCCCGCGACGCCGCCCGGGCGCAGCGCGAGCGCGACCAGGAGCGGCGGTCGCCCGCTTCCGCCCTTGTACGGCGTGCCCCGGTCCTCGGTCTCGACGACCAGGCCGGTGTCGAGCAGCTCGCTGACGAGGCTGGACACGGTGGTCCGGGACAGGCCGGAGGCACGCGCGAGGTCGGCCCGGCTCTGCGGTCCGCCCGAGCCGAGCAGGCCGGTGATCGCGCGGAGGTTCGAGCTGCGCAGCTGGGCCAGGGAGTGTCCGGGCACCCCGGCAGCCTAGACCGATTCGTTCCGGGACCGGACTAATTGCTTTCGGATTCGTCCACCCCGAGCTGCTCGAGCTGCTGCTCGGCCACCGGGTGAGGGGGAACGGCGTCGAGGTGGTGGGTGCGGACCGCGGCGAACGTCCACACCTTGTTCAGCACGAACGACAGCGGCGTGACGACCGCGATCACGATCAGCTGTGCCCAGTAGAGGCGGGTCCGGAGCCCCGAGGAGTCGTCGAGCGTCCCCGTCGGCAGCGAGATCGGCGAGCCGCGGTGCATCAGCAGGGTCAGCAGCACGAGTCCGATCGCCTGCCCGAGCATGCCGACGGCGAGGAAGGGCCAGTACTCCCGCCACCACGCCGAGTGCCGGGAGCTGCGGAACGTCCACCAGCGGTTGAGCTGGAAGTTCCAGAGGTTGGCGACGAGGAACGCCGCCGTGGAGTAGAGGTGGTACCACCGCACGTGGAACGCCGTCGGGTGCAGCGCCGCGATCGCGTCCTCCGGTGGCGGACCCAGCCGTTTGACCGCGACCAGCACCACCAGGTTGACCAGCACGCCGGTGCCGCCGACCAGGGCGAAGCGGCCGAATTGCAGCGCGTTGCGGCTGTGCCGGCTCATCGTGGTGCTGCGGGTCGAGCTCACGACGCGGAACGGTAGCGTCCCCGCCATGACGACGCTCAGGTTCCGCGGTCCGGTCCTGCCCGCGGCGGAGCCCGCGGACCTCTACGTCGTCGACGGGAAGGTGACGCTCGAGCCCGTCGCCGGCGCCGAGACGGCGGCGGAGGGCTGGATCGTGCCGGGTCTGGTCGACGCGCACTGCCACATCGGGCTCGACGAGCACGGCGCCGTCGACGAGGAGACCACCGAGCGGCAGGCCCTGGCCGACCGCGACGCCGGCTCACTCCTACTGCGCGACTGCGGCTCCCCGGCCGACACCAGGTGGGTGCAGGACCGCGAAGACCTGCCGCGCCTGGTGCGCTGCGGGCGGCACCTCGCCCGCACCCGTCGCTACATCCGCAACTTCGCCCACGAGGTCGAACCGGACCAGCTCGCGGCGTACGCCGCCCAGGAGGCCGAGGCGGGGGACGGGTGGATCAAGCTGGTCGGCGACTGGATCTCCCGCGATGACGGCGACCTCGCGCCGTCCTTCCCGCAGGAGGCCTTCGCTGCCGCCATCGCCGCGGCCCACGAGCACGGGGCGCGGGTGACCGCGCACTGCTTCGGCGAGACCGTCCTGCCGTGGCTGGTCGAGGCCGGCATCGACTGCATCGAGCACGGCACCGGCCTGACCCTGGAGCTCGTCGAGACGATGGCCGCACGCGGCACGGCGCTGGTGCCTACGGCGTACCAGTTGCGCAACTTCCCGATGTACGCCGACCAGGGCGCCGAGCGCTTCCCGGTGTACGCCGGACACATGCGCGACCTGTACGCCCGACGGCGCGAGACCGTCATGGCCGCCTACGACGCCGGTGTGCCGATCTACGCCGGCACCGACGCCGGCGGCGTCCTGCCGCACGGCATCATCGCCGACGAGGTGGCCGAGCTCGCGTCGTACGGCATGCCGGCGGAGTACGCCCTCGGCGCGGCGAGCTGGCGGGCGCGCGGCTGGCTCGGCTGGAACGCCGAGCTCGACGAGGGCGCACCCGCCGACTTCGTGGTCTACCCGCGCGACCCGCGGGCCGACCTCTCGGTGCTGCGCGAGCCGACCGCGGTCGTGCTCCGCGGGCAGGTCGTGTGAACGAGCCGCAGCTCGTCGCCGCGCTCCGCTCGGCCGGGTGCGTGTACGCCGAGGACGAGGCGCGGCTGATCCTCGACGAGGCGACCTCCACGGCGGAGGTGATGGCCTGGGCGGCACGTCGCATGGCCGGTGAGCCGCTCGAGCAGATCGTGGGCTGGGCGGAGTTCGCCGGGCAGCGGATCGCCGTCGAGCCCGGAGTCTTCGTGCCACGTCTGCGGAGCCGGCTGGTCGTCGAGGTGGCCGCGAGGGAGCCCGCCGACCTCGTGGTCGACCTCTGCTGCGGGACCGGCGCGCTCGGTGCCGCGCTCGCGTCGCGTTGGCCGGAGGCCGAGGTGCACGCGGCCGACTCCGACCCCGCCGCCGTGGCCTGCGCACGCCGCAACCTGCCCCCCGGCCGCGTCCACCAGGGCGACCTGTACGACGCGCTCCCGGACGACCTGCGCGGCCGGGTCGACCTGTTCGTCGTCAACGCGCCCTACGTCCCGACGGACTCGATCGCGACGATGCCGCGGGAGGCGCGCGAGCACGAGCACCGGGTGGCGCTCGACGGCGGCGAGGACGGGCTCGACGTCCAGCGTCGGGTGGCCTCCGGCGCGCGGGAGTGGCTGCGGCCCGGAGGCCGGCTGGTGCTCGAGACCGGGCGAGCTCAGGCGGAGCGAACGGTCTCGCTGCTGCGCGCGGCCGGACTGACGTCGTCGGTCGAGACCGACGACGACATCGGCGGCACCGCGGTGCTGTCCCGCACCTGAGCCAACGACTGCAGCCCGCGCGCGGACCAGGCGGTGGCGCCTGCCGTCACGGCGAGGACCGCCAGCAGCGCCTTCGGTCCGATGACGTGGGCCAGGCTCGGAGCCAGCAGCGCACCGACCAGCGCGGCCCCGACCATGCACCCGTCGGCCAGCCCGAACAGGCTCGCCCGCACGTCGTCCTCCGCCTCCACCTGGATGACGCCGGTGGCGGCGCTCTCGGCGTGCACGGCAGCCGCCCCGACGAGGAGGAGCGGGACGACCGCCCATCCGAGGCGCGGGCTCAGCGCGGCGGCAGAGATCCCCCCGGCCATCAGCAGCAGGCCCCACCGTGAGCGGGCGACCGGCCCGGTGCCGCACCGGAACAGGGCCGGCGTCAGCAGCGCCCCGAAACCCAGCGCGCCGCTCGCGAGGCCGTACGCCGTATCGGGCGACCAGCGGCCGGTCCAGTCGCCCCGGGCCAGCAGGAGCAGCGTGATCCCGAGCGCGGCGTTGACGAGGTTCAGCCAGGCCATCAGGGACAGTGCGCGGCGGATCTGGCGTGAGCTGCGCAGCGCCCGCCCGACGCCCCCGGCCGCGGCGCGCTCGTGAGTGGGAGTGGGCAGCCGGAGACCGGTCAGAAGCGCCAGCGACACCGCCGTGGCGCCGACGGAAAGGCCCGCCACGAGCGCCGGGGCGCCCAGCAGCAGCCCGCCCAGCGCCGGGCCGACGACGAACGACGCCACCTCGATGGTCACCAGGGTCTCGGTCGCCCGCTCTGCGCGGCCCGCCGCGGCAGCGGGGATCGCCGCTGCGAGCGTCGGGTACGCCGGCGTGGCAACGGCGACGGCCACGGCCGCCAGGACCACGGCGAGCCCGGGCCGGTCCCAGGCGGCAGCAGCGGCCACCGCCGTCAGCAGCACCAGACGCAGGACGACCGTGGTGCGTACGACGACGTCGCGACGACAGCGGTCGCCGATGCGGCCCGCCCACCACGAGCACGCGACGTACGGCGCCATCCGCGCCGCGGCGGCGAGCCCGAGCAGGCGTGGGTCGTGGGACTGGTGCCAGACCAGCACGAGCAGCCAGGGCCACGGCAGCGACATCGCGGTCGCGGCCAGGGCGTGGCTGGCGAGCAGCCGAGCGAGCCGGCGGTCTCTCGACGGCATGACGTCGTCCTCCTGCGCGTGTGGACGCGCGGGGGACGCGTGGGATCGGCTGACTCTCAGCCGGGCTCAGTTGTCCTCAGGAGGTGACGGGCGGCGGCCTGATACCCCCGGGCGGCCCCGGAGGCGGTGGGACCGGGCGTCGGCTCGAGATCCGGAGCGCGGTGGTCACGATCAGGATCAGCAGACCCGCCAGGCCGAGCACCGCCGGGATGACGAAGCCGAGGAACACCAGGCGCAGCACGTCCGAGCGGGTCGGCACGGTGCCGATCCGGGCCTCGGCGATCGTGCCGGCGCCGTGGCAGGCGATCGTCACCTGTCCGTCGCCGGTGTCGAAGATCGCACGGAGTCCGAGGCCGTTGACGACCAGATGGCCGCTGGGCCGCTCGAGCGGGATGGGCGTGCCACCGCCGTCGAGGACCCGGCAGGTCATGCGTGGCATGCCGTCCGGGGGGATGTAGAGGCCGAGGCGCTCGTGCGGCGGGAGGACGAGATGGTGACGGCCGGAGTCGAAGAACGTCGCGTCGGTGTGCACCAGCGTGTGCACGAACCGCCCGAGCGTCACCGCGCCCAGGATGACCGCGGTGACCACGAGTACGGCGCCGAGACCGAACCACCAGGCGCCGGGGCGTCGCCTCGGCGGGAGCGGAGGCAGCGCAGGGTGAGCCGCGGGGTACGGCGCCGAGGGCGGTGCCGAATCTGGCGGCGGCCCGGCGTACGGTGTGCTCACAGGTGCAGCCTGCACGATTTCGGCCGATCCGGAGGGGTCTGGCACAATCCAGGGCTGAGTCTGTCCGTCCGGTCCCTCTCAACCGCGACGCGGCAGCCCATCGAGGCTGATGCCCGTGTACCCCACATTCGGCGTCCGTCCTCACCACACACAACGCTTCGAGGAGACACCACAACCGTGGCAGTCAAGATCCGTCTCAAGCGCATGGGCAAGGTCCGTGCGCCGCACTACCGCATCGTCGTCGTCGACTCGCGCAAGAAGCGCGACGGCAAGGTGATCGAGGAGATCGGCCTGTACCACCCGAAGGAGGACCCGTCGTACATCAACGTCGTGTCCGACCGGGCGCAGTACTGGCTCGGCGTGGGCGCCCAGCCGTCCGAGGCCGTCGCCCAGCTGCTCAAGATCACCGGCGACTGGCAGAAGTTCAAGGGGTACAAGAACACCGACGGCCGGCTCCGCGTGGCCGACCCCAAGCCGTCCAAGCTCGACATCTTCAACGAGGCGCTCAAGGACTCCGCCGGTGAGCCCAAGGGGGAGGCCGTGACCCGGCGTACCTCCAAGAAGGCCGCCGAGAAGGCCGCCGAGAAGCCAGGCCGAGGACAAGGTCGAGGAGAAGGCCGAGACCCCGGCCGACGAGGCCGCGCCCGTGCCCGCTGACGAGACGCCGGAGGGTGCGGCCGACAACGCCGAGACCGCCGAGACGGCCGAGGCCGACGCCGACGCCAAGAGCGACGAGAGCTGATCGTGCTCGCCGACGCGTTGGAGCACCTCGTCCGCGGGGTCGTCGACCACCCGGACGACGTCACCGTGCGTGACAAGCAGACGCGGCGTGGCCCGTTGCTCGAGGTCCGGGTCCACCCCGACGACCTCGGCAAGGTGATCGGCCGCAACGGGCGCACGGCCACGGCGTTCCGCACGGTGATCTCGGCCCTGGCCGGCACGGGCGGGTCGCGGATCGACTTCGTCGACGTCGACCGCCTCCGCTGAGGACAGACATCATCGGGTCGTCCGCTTGACGCGGGGCTATAGCCCCACGTCAAGCGGACGACCCGTTTCACTAGCCTGATCCCATGACCAGCGCCGAGTCGATCGACGTCGTCGTCGGGCGCGTCGGGAAGCCGCACGGGCTGTGCGGTGAGGTGACCGTCGAGCTGCGCACCGACGAGCCCGACCGCCGCTTCGCCGTCGGTACGGCGCTCCGGGTCGAGCGGCCGTCCGGGCACGCCGCCCCCTGGGACCGGCTCTCGGTCGCCGCCACCCGCTGGCACCAGACCACCCTGCTCGTCCGCTTCGAGGAGCTCCCGGACCGCACGACGGCCGAGTCGGCACGCGGCCTCCTCCTCCACGCCGACGTCCCCGCGGACGAGTCGCCGGAGGACCCCGAGGAGTTCTACGACCACCAGCTGGTGGGCCTGGCTGCCCACGACGTCGAGGGCCGGCCGCTGGGCGAGGTGACCGCTGTGCTCCACGGAGCGCAGGACCTGCTCCAGATCCGGACGCCGGACGGGCGCGACGCCCTGGTCCCGTTCGTGTCGGCCCTGGTCCCGGAGGTCGACGTACCCGGCGGACGGGTGGTCGTGGCCGACCGGCCCGGCCTGGTCACGCCGTTCCCCGACGAGGAGGGGTGAGCGACCGGTGCGGATCGACGTCATCACGATCTTCCCGGCGTGGTTCGACTCCCTCGACCTGTCGCTGACCGGCAAGGCGCGCGCCTCGGGCCTGCTCGACATCGAGGTCCACGACCTGCGTGCATGGGCCGTCGACCGCCATCGCACGGTCGACGACACGCCGTACGGCGGGGGCGCGGGCATGGTGATGCGGCCCGAGCCCTGGGGCGAGGCGCTCGACGCCGTTCGCGGCGAGGGGAGACCCGTGCTGGTCGTCCCCACGCCGAGCGGTACGCCGTTCACGCAGGCGGTGGCGCGCGAGCTCGCGGGTGCCGCGCACCTGGTGTTCGCCTGCGGTCGGTACGAGGGCATCGACCAGAGGGTCGTCGACGAGGCGGCCGCGACGTACGACGTGCGCGAGCTGTCGCTCGGCGACTTCGTGCTCAACGGGGGAGAGGTCGCGGCGGCGGCGGTGATCGAGTCCGTCGTGCGGCTGGTTCCCGGCTTCATGGGCAACCCCGCGTCGCTCGAGGAGGAGTCGCACGTGGACGGTCTGCTCGAGTACCCCGTCTACACCAAGCCGCCCTCGTGGCGCGGTCACGACGTACCCGAGGTGCTGCTGTCGGGTGACCACGGTGCGATCGCCGCGTGGCGCCACGCCCAGTCCGTACGCCGCACCGTCGAGCGCCGCCCGGACCTCGCCCACCCGGCGTCAGCGGTCTCGGTCGGGGGCCTCGACCTCGTGGTGCGGCCGGCGACCCGGGCCGATGCCGGTGAGCTGTTCACCCTGACCCGTGCCTGCTGGCTGCAGGAGCTCTGGGCCAACCCCGGCGTGGTCATCCCCGCGCTGGAGGAGTCCTACGAGGACGCGGTCCGCGGACTCGACGAGTGGACGACGTTCGTCGCGGTCGCCGGCGGCCGGATCGTGGGGGCGACGCGTGGCCGGCTCGGGCATGACGGCACCACCTGGCACGTCGGCCGGGTGATGGCCGCTCCCGACCTGCAGGGTCGCGGACTCGGTCGCTACCTGCTCGGTCTCGTCGAGGAGGCTGCGCCCGAGGCCGCGACGACGTACGAGCTCTGGACCGGGGCGAACAGCGTCGACAACCTCCGGATGTACAAGAAGGCCGGCTACCGCCTGCGTGGGCCGGCCCCGGGCGACGTCGGCGCGGTGGTCCTGACCAAGCCGCGATTTCGCCGCGCCTAGGCCGTCTGGCAAGATTGCTCCTCGGTTCGTCCGGTCAAACACGGAGCCTCGCGACCTGATCGTCGTCGAGATCCGCATCGCCTCCTGCCACAGGGGGAGCGCGGTGCCGCCGGCCAGAGGGCGACCACCAACTTCACACGCTTTTTCCCCACCACGGCTGACCTGTGGCACTCGTGAGGAGAGACATGACCAACCTCATCACCGACCTCGGCAACACCGCCAAGCGCGACGACCTCCCGGAGTTCCGCGCCGGTGACACCGTCAAGGTCCACGTCAAGGTCACCGAGGGCACCCGCTCCCGCGTGCAGATCTTCCAGGGCGTCGTGATCCGCCTGCAGGGCTCCGGCATCGGCCGGACCTTCACGGTTCGCAAGGTCTCCTTCGGCGTCGGTGTCGAGCGGACCTTCCCGCTCCACTCGCCGATCTTCGAGGAGATCGAGATCGTGACCCGCGGCGACGTCCGCCGGGCGAAGCTGTACTACCTGCGCAACCTGCGCGGCAAGGCCGCCAAGATCAAGGAGCGTCGGGAGGCCTGAGACCAGGCAGCCCCTCGTAGCCGTCTCGGGAAACACCCACTGGTTAGGCTCTCGAACGTGACCGACGACCGCTCCGCCCTCTCCGTGGAAGAGTCCCAGCCGGAGCCCTCGGTGCCGAAGACCAAGAAGCACCTGCCCCTGTGGCAGGAGACGATCCTGCTGCTCGCGATCGCCATCCTCCTGGCCGTCGTGATCAAGGCGTTCTTCGTGCAGGCGTTCTACATCCCGTCGGAGTCGATGGAGCCGGGCCTGGTCAAGAACGACCGGATCCTGGTGGAGAAGACGTCCTACTGGTTCGGCGGCTCGCCGCAGCGGGGCGACGTCGTCGTCTTCAAGGACCCGGGCGGCTGGCTCAGCGAGGAGGAGGACGCCGGGCCGTCCAACCCGCTCGGCAAGCTGATGGCCAAGATCGGCCTCTACCCGTCCGGTGGCCACCTGGTGAAGCGGGTCATCGGCGTCGGCGGCGACACCATCCACTGCTGCGACAAGCAGGGGCGGATCCTCGTCAACGGGCATCCACTCGACGAGAACAGCTACATCAAGCGCACGCCCGGGATGCCGTGCAACGGGCCGATGACCACGACGTGCAACTGGACCGCGGGTCCGGTGCCGAAGGGCACCGTGTTCGTCATGGGCGACAACCGCGACAACTCCGACGACTCGACCATGCACCTGTGCGAGGGCGGGACCGCCAAGTCCACCGACTGCACCGCCGACCCCTACGTCCCGGTCAGCGACGTCGTGGGCAAGGTCTTCGTGCTGCTGTGGCCGCACAACAGGTTCCACTTCCTGCACCGTCCCGCCGACTTCGCGGGGATCCCCGCGCCGGCCGAGACCGGCACCGGCTCCGGCGGCCAGTGACCCGGCTGCCCCCGGGAGCGACGGTCCGGCGCGACGCCGGTCTGTACGGCTACGAGCGCGCCCTGCGCCGGGCCGGCATGGAGCTCGTGGCGGGGGTGGACGAGGCCGGGCGCGGCGCCTGCGCCGGCCCGCTGGTCGCCGGGGCGGCGATCCTGCGGCCGGGGAAGGGCGGCGAGATCGCCGGCCTCGCCGACTCCAAGCTGCTGACCGAGGCGGCCCGTGAGCGCTGCTACGCCCAGATCGTGAAGAAGGCCCTGGCCTGGTCGGTGGTGATCGTCGAGTCCGGCGAGTGCGACCGCCTGGGGATGCACGTCGCCAACGTCGAGGCCCTGCGCCGGGCCGTCGCGCTGCTGGGTGTCACGCCGCACTACGTGCTCACCGACGGCTTTCCCGTCGACGGGCTCGGGGTCCCGGGCCTGGCCATGTGGAAGGGCGACCGGGTCGCGGCGTGCATCAGTGCGGCGTCCGTCCTGGCCAAGGTGACCCGTGACCGGATCATGGTCGCGCTGGACCGCGAGCACCCGGCGTACGACTTCAAGACGCACAAGGGCTACATCACCGACGTGCACTCGGCGGCGCTCGGGGCGCACGGTCCGTGTGCCCAGCACCGGATGCGGTTCGTGAACGTCCGTCGTGCCGCCGGGCTCGAGCCGCTGACGGACGGGCAGAATGAGGAACCCACCGTCGCCCTGGAGGAGGCTTCCCGATGAGTGCCGAGGATCTCGAGAAGTACGAGACCGAGATGGAGCTGACGCTCTACCGGGAGTATCGCGACGTCGTCGGGATCTTCAAGTACGTCGTGGAGACCGACCGCCGCTTCTACCTGTGCAACCAGGCCGACGTGAAGGCGCGCACGGAGTCCGGGGACGTCTTCTTCGAGGTCACCATGACCGACGCGTGGGTGTGGGACATGTACCGCCCCGCCCGGTTCGCGAAGAACGTCAAGGTGCTGACCTTCAAGGACGTGAACGTCGAGGAGCTCAGCCAGCAGGAGATCGACCCGCCGAAGAGCTGACCCCAGGCTGGTCTGGACCAGGCGGGCCAGGGGTAAAGCGTTTGGCCAAATTTCTCCATTCCGCTCCGGAGGCGTGAGCGCCGCTCATACGCTTTCGCGCGAGGATCGGTGTTTCGGGGGAGCACCGGACTCACTCAGTCGTGATGGGAGAACACCGGTGACTCGTGCCTTGAGGCGTCTGCGTCGCCGAGACGAGAGCGGCGCGGCCGCAGTGGAAGCAGCGTTGATCACGCCGCTTCTGGTCCTGCTCGTCTTCGGAATCATCGAGTTCTCGTTCATCCTGCGTGACTACGGGGTCGTGTCCTCCGACGTCCGCGCAGCCGCGCGCATCGCCTCGACAGGCGCCGGCAGCGGTCCCGGGGTGTGTGACACCTACACCGGAGCCCCGCCGTGCACGCCCGCGAGCTCGCCGGCCCTGGCCCAGGCGGCCGCGGACGCGATCCAGCAGGAGGGCTCGGCGATGCCGCCGGGCAACATCAACTACATCCTGGTCTACAAGGCGAACACCAAGGGCTACCCCTGCACGACGACGGCGTGCACGGACACCAACACCACGATGCCCTCGACCTGCTCCGGATACAGCAACTGTGTGCGGTTCACCTGGCAGTCCAGCGCCAACGGCGGCGCGGGTGCCTTCCGCTACGCCAACGGATCGTGGAGCTCCGCGACGATCAGCGCCTGCTTCCCGGGCAACGCGACCAACCCGCTGGACCGGGTCGGCGTCTACATGAACGCCACCCACCCGATGATGACGGGGCTCTTCGGGTCGTCGGTCACCATCACCGACCACGCGTCGTTCGACTTCGAGCCGCTGCCCACCGCCACTTGCAACGGCAGCGGAAGCACGGCGACCGGAGGCCACGGATGAGCCGCGTGCGAATCCGCTGGCAGAAGCGCCGCTTCGACCAGAAGGGCTACGTCGCGATCCTGGTCGCGACCCTGATCCCCACCGTGTTCATGGTGTGCGCGGCGTTCGCCGTCGACACGACCAACTGGTACGCGCAGCAGCGCGACGTCCAGAAGGCCGCCGACGCGGCGGCCCTGGCCGGTGTGCCCTTCCTGCCCAACGACATGCCCAGCGCCACGACGAAGGCGCAGGACGTCGCCGCCCGTAACGGCTACACCGACGGCGTGAACGCCACGGTGACGGTCACGACCGGCGCCCGGCCCACCCAGCTCAAGGTCACGATCACGACGACGGTCCCGAACACGTTCGGTCGAGTGGTCGGCAGTCCCACGGCCACGATCAGCGAGACGGCTGTCGCCGACTACCAGGGCCCGCAGCCCATGGGCAGCCCGTGCAACACCTTCGGAAACGAGCCGAGCCAGGGCACGGCGAACTCCCTGACGACGTCCACGGGGTCGGCCCTCGGGACGACGCCGCTCCCGAACTGCTCGTCCAACCCGCAGCTGTGGGCGACGATCCAGGGTCCGACCGTGACCAAGGACTGGGGCGACCGCTACCAGAGCATCAACTGCACGTCGTCGGCGACCGACGGGTGCACGGGCACCAAGAACGACGAGTACGCCTCGGAGGGCTACTTCTGGGTGGTCAAGGTGGCAGCGGCGGCGGTCGGGCAGCCGATCACGCTGCAGCTGTACGACCCGGCGTACGTCTTCACCGGCAGCGACTGCGGGTCGATCAGCGCCAGCGGCATGACGAACAACCCGAACCCGTACGTCACCTCGGACGGCAAGGCCCGCTACGCCGCCTCGGTCACCACGTCGCCGACCGGCGCGACGTACTGCACCGGTGACCACCCGTCCGGCACGACGAACAACCAGCCGATGATCACGTCGTTCGCGCTGCGCGGCCAGACCGACACCCAGGACCCGATGAAGGGCGCCTTGATGACGAGCTGCATCAAGCAGTTCGGGTCCCAGACGACCGCGCCCGCGACGGCCGACCTGACCAGCAGCAACAAGAACTACGACCAGAGCCTGGCATCGGAGTTCCACAACTGGGTGGACCTGTGCACGTTCACGCCGACCCGTGCTGGTGACTTCTACCTGCAGGTGCGCGACAACGTCTCCACGTCGGGTGGCACCCCGGTGGCGAACACCAACAGCAACCCGACGCTCATCTGGACCGGCAACACCGCTGCAGGCGCTGCGACCGGCAACCTGAACACCGGCTACGGCGACAACTCGTTCGGGATCCGTGCTTTGATCGCGAACGGCTACCAGACCTCGGTCTCCGTCTCCGGATACGACCGGATGCCGATCTACGCCACGGGTGACACCACGGTCGAGACGTTCAACCTGATCCGGGTCCTGCCCGGTGCGGCCGGCAGCTACATCAACTTCAGCGTCTTCGACCTCGGTGACGGTCTGGGCAGCAAGACCGGAACGGTCCGCGTCGTCGTGCCCTCGGACGCCACCGGAACCATCAAGACCACTCCATTCCCGGGCAACTGCTCGGCGGTGGGTGGCTACGCGGGAGCGGGACAGACACTGACGGCCTGCACGGCGACCATCAGCGGCACGAAGAACAACGCGACGACGGAGTCACTCACGATCCCGATCCCGAGCGACTACAACTGCTCGTACACGGTGGCCTCCGGCTGTTGGTACCAGGTCGTCGTGTCGTTCTCGAGCGGCGTGACCGTCTCCGACATCACCACCTGGGACGCGACCGTCGAGGGTGACCCCGTCCGTCTGGTCCAGTAGCCCCTTCGGAGCCCGTCAACAGCCCAGCCCGCGTCCACAGGCGGAGGCTGTCGCAGGATCCGTCCACAGCTCGTCGGCTCGTGACGCCGCTCGGCGTCGTGCGCCCACGAGGCTGAGGGCATGACAGCAGCACCGGTCCCGACCCCGCCGACCACCCGCCGTGACGCCCTGGGGCGGTACGGCGAGCGCGTGGCGGCCCGGCACCTCGTCGGGCTGGGGATGACCCTGCTCGACCGCAACTGGCGGTGCGACGTGGGCGAGATCGACCTCGTGCTGCGTGACGGCGACGTCCTGGTCGTCTGCGAGGTGAAGACCCGGGCTTCCGAGGCCTGCGGGTCGCCTCACGAGGCGGTCACCGAGGAGAAGTTCGCGCGGCTGAAGCAGCTCGGTGTCCGCTGGGCCGAGGCGCACGGCGTCCGGCCTGCGGAGACGCGGATCGACCTGGTGGCGGTCTACGCACGCCCGCGTGGAGCGGCCTTGCTCGAGCACGTGCCGGGCCTGGTCTGATGCCGCTCGCCACAGTCCACACGGTCGCGCTCCAGGGCGCCCTCGGCCACCTGATCGACGTCCAGGCCGACATCTCGTCCGGCACTCCCGGCACCACACTCGTCGGCCGGCCGGACGCATCGCTGAGCGAGGCCAAGGACCGCTGTCGCCTCGCGATCTCGAACTCCGGGGCGACCTGGCCGGGCGCGACCCGGCGAGTGACCATCCTGCTGGCCCCGTCCGACCTGGTGAAGCGCGGCACCCACTTCGACCTCGCCATCGCCCTGGCCGTACTGGCAGCCACGCGCGAGATCCAGCAGTCTGCGCTCGACGGCACCCTCGTCATCGGCGAGCTCACGCTCAATGGCGGGCTGCGCTCGGTGCCGGGCGTCCTGCCGATGGTCCTGGCGGGGTCGCGGCGGGGCTTCGCCCGGGTGATCGTGCCCGAGCCGCAGGCGCGCGAGGCCGCCATGGTGCCGGGTGTCTCCGTGCTCGGGATGCGTTCGCTGGCCCAGGTCCTCGCCGAGCTGCGGGGGGAGCCGGTGCCGACGGCGCCTCCGGTCGCGCCGATGTCCGGCGCCCGCTTGATCGAGTGGCGCGGCTCGCGTCGCCTCTCCGAGCACGACCTGAGCGACCTCAAGGGCGTCGACGACGTGAAGTACGCGCTGGAGGTCGCGGCTGCAGGCGGGCATCACCTACTGCTGTCGGGTCCGAAGGGCTCGGGCAAGACCTCGCTGGCCGAGCGGCTGCCCGGGATCCTGCCCGACCTCTCTCCCGAGGAGTCGCTGGAGCTGACGGCGCTCCACTCCCTGGCCGGTGCGCTGGAGCCGGGCGACGACCTCATCTCGCGACCACCGTTCTTCGCGCCCCACCACGACGCCAGCAAGCCGAGCCTGATCGGGGGAGGGAGCGGCCGGGTGCGCCCCGGCGAGATCAGTCGCTCTCATGGTGGCGTCCTGTTCCTGGACGAGTTCCCGCTCTTCCGCGCCGACGTGATCGACGCGCTGCGACAGCCCTTGGAGAACGGTGAGGTGACCATCGCCCGAGGTGAGGAGTCGGCGACGTTCCCCGCCCGGGGCATGGTGGTGATGGCGTGCAACCCGTGCCCCTGCGGCGACTACTCGACCAACCTCCCGGGCAACCACTGCACCTGCACCCAGCTGCAGCGCCACCTCTACAACCGCAAGGTCACCGGCCCCGTGCACGACCGGATCGACATCCTGCGCCATGTCCTGCCGCCCACCAAGCAGGAGCCGGGCGACCTCCCCGGGGAGGACCCGGACCGGTCCGCCGACGTCCGCGAGCGGGTCCACGCCGCCCGCGAGCGGCAGCACGCGCGCTACGCCGGTCGCGACTGGCGTCTGAACGCACATGTGCCCAGCGCCGTGCTGGCGCGCGAGTGGCCTCTCCCGGACGCCGGCCTCGCCCGCCTCGAGCAGGAGGTCCTGGCGGGGAGGCTGAGTCGCCGCGGCGTGGTTCGTATCCACCGCGTCGCCTGGTCGGTCGCCGACCTCCGCGGACGCGGCGCGCCCACGGCGGGTGACGTCGACACGGCGTACCGGCTCCGCCAGGGCGAGCCGCTGCTCCAGGCCAGTCTCGCGAGGCGGGCGTCGTGAGCGGCGACGCCGCCGTGGCGCCCGAGCGCACGGACGACGAGCGGCTCGCCCGAGTGGCCCTCTCGCGGCTGACCGAGCCCGGCGACCCGAAGATCGCCTCCCTGGTCGCCCAGCTCGGCGCCGTTCGGCTGCGCGCGCTGCTCAGCGACCCGAGCCGGGACACGCCCGAGTCGCGGGACGTGGCGTCGCGCCTCGCCTCGGTCGATCCGGCGCGAGACCTCGACCAGGCGTCGCGACAGGGCATCCGCTACGTCGTCCCCGGAGACGCCGAGTGGCCACGTCGGCTCGACGACCTGCAGCGCGGCGAGGCGCTCGATCATCGTGGTGGCCCGCCACTCGGGCTGTGGGCGGCCGGCCCCACCAGGCTGGACCGGCTGGACGCCTCGGTGGCGGTCGTGGGAGCCCGGTCCGCGACGACCTACGGCGCCGCCATCGCCAGCAGCATCGCCGGGACGCTGGTGCGGGCCGGGCACCCGGTGGTCTCGGGGGCTGCCTTCGGGATCGACCGGGCGGCTCATCGCGGTGCTCTCGCCGTCGAGGGGGCCACCATCGCGGTCCTCGCGTGCGGGGCCGACCGCTCCTATCCCAGCGCTCATCGGGACTTGCTCGACCACCTCCGTCGTACGTCGGCGGTGGTCTCCGAGGTGCCCCTGGGCGGCGCGCCGATGCGCGGACGCTTCCTGAGCCGCAACCGGCTGATCGCCGCGCTGACCCGCGGCACGGTGGTGGTGGAGGCCGCAGCACGGAGCGGTGCGCTCAGCACGGCGGGCTGGGCGACGCGGCTCAACCGGCCGGTGATGGGGGTGCCCGGGCCCGTGACCAGTGCGCAGTCCGAGGGGGTGCACGAGCTGATCCGCAGTGGTGCGGCCACGCTGGTGACCAGGGGAGAGGAGGTGCTCGAGCTGGTGTCCGAGTCCGGTGAGCACCTGTCCGCGCCGCCGCGGGCGCCCAGTCGCCGGCGAGACCGGCTCTCGGCCAGGGAGGCCCGCGTCCTCGACGCCGTTCCCCTGGCCACCGCCAGACCCGTCGACTCGATCGCCGCCACGGCTGGGATGGCGCTGCTCGACGTCGACCGGTCCCTGCGCCGACTGCACCGCGACGGGCTCGTCGAGCAGATGCCGCGCGGGTGGCGCCTCACCTCCGAGGCCGGTTCGTGAGCCTAGGGTGGGCCCATGGCCGTCTCGAGCGACGTGCGGGGTGTGCTGTCTGACTACGAGCGACACCTCGTCTCCGAGCGTGACCTGGCGCCGCACACCGTGCGGGCCTACCTCGCCGATGTCGAGGGGCTCCTGGAACACGCCGCACGGCTGGGGCAGGATGACGTCAGCGACCTCGACCTGCGCACCCTGCGCAGCTGGCTGGCACATCAGCAGGTCACCGGACGGTCGCGGACCACGCTGGCGCGACGAGCCACCGCCGTTCGCGTGTTCACCGCCTGGCTCGCCAGGACCGGGCGGATCCCGACCGACGTCGGGGCGAGCCTGCGCTCGCCGAAGGCGAGACAGACCCTGCCACCCGTGCTCCGGCAGGACGAGGCACGGGAGCTGGTGTCGGTCGCGGCCCGGCTGGCGGACGACGGAAGCCCGGTCGGGCTGCGTGACAGCGCGATGATCGAGCTGCTCTACGCCACGGGCGTCCGCGTCGGCGAGCTCGTCGCGCTCGACATCGACGACCTCGACCGGGGTCGGAACGTCGCCCGGGTCTTCGGCAAGGGGCGCAAGGAGCGCACCGTCCCGTTCGGCAACCCGGCCGCCCGGGCGTTGGACGCCTGGCTGACGCGGGGGCATCCGCAGCTCAGAGCGCCTGGGGCCGGGGCTGCGGTCTTCCTAGGGGCCCGAGGTGGACGCATCGACCAGCGCGCGGTGCGCACGGTCGTGCACCGGCGGATCGCCGACGTGCCGGGTGCCCCGGACATCGGCCCACACGGCCTGCGGCACACCGCGGCCACCCACCTGCTCGAGGGCGGCGCCGACCTGCGATCGGTCCAGGAGCTGCTGGGGCACGCCTCGCTGGCGACCACGCAGCTGTACACGCACGTGAGCACCGACCGGCTGCGCCAGGCCTACCGGCAGGCTCACCCCCGGGCCTGAGGGAGTCCAGGGCAGGGGCAGCAGCACGATCGGGCCGGCTCCGACGAGCAGGAGCGGGTCGAGGTAGGTGCTGCCGCGCCGCCACCCCCAGTGCAGGCAGCCTGCGGGGAAGCAGTGGGAGCCGGCCAGCTCGAGCGCACCGATCACCTGGCCGCGGCTCACGACGTCACCGACGCGCACCTGCGCCGCAACCGGCTCGTAGGTCGTCCGAGTGGCGCCGTGGTCGACCACGACCACGCCACGCCCGGCCAGGAGCGCCGCGAACACGATGCGACCGGCCAGCGCGGAGTGCACGGCCTCGCCGACGCTGCCGGCCAGGTCGACACCACGATGGCCAGAACCCCACGCCGTGGCCGGCGGGGCGAACCCCTGGACCACCTCCGGCCTCGGCTCGAGCGGCCACACCCCGACCGGAACCGGGTCCACGGTCGCCCCGGCTACGCCGCAGGGCCCCGCCAGGCAGAGCAGCATGGCCAACAGCACAGCCAGGAGGCCGCCGACGACGAGCGGCGTACGCCCGTGGACCCGGATCCGGGAGGGGAGTGGAAGGTGCATGCCCCCAGAATCGGGCGCGGTGACCCGGCTTCGGGCCCGCCGGAGCAGTGCCTGTGGATCCGTCTGGTCCTAGCCGCGCCTGTGAGGGCGGAGCGGGCTCGATTGGGCTCCCCGAGGGGCTCTGAACTAGTCTCATGACCAGCAGCTCCTCCGGGAGCTGACTTCGCACGTCCGCAGACCGCGACACCTGCTGCTCCAGCAGATGACCACCCGTGGGCGACGATCCTCGGTCCCGGCGATCCGTCAAGGTGAGCCGGGTGGGGTCGCGCGCAGGCGTCAGGGCCCAAGACACCCGTCGAGGGCGACAACTGAGAAACAACACGGGCGCCTCCGGGCGCCCCGCACAGGAGAACCCCATGGCAGTCGTCACCATGCGCCAGCTGCTCGAGAGCGGCGTGCACTTCGGACACCAGACGCGTCGGTGGAACCCGAAGATGAAGCGCTTCATCATGACCGAGCGCAACGGCATCTACATCATCGATCTGCAGCAGTCGCTGTCCTACATCGACCGTTCGTACGCCTTCGTCAAGGAGACGGTCGCCAAGGGCGGGACGATCATGTTCGTCGGCACCAAGAAGCAGGCCCAGGAGGCCATCGCCGAGCAGGCGACCCGCGTCGGCATGCCCTACGTCAACCAGCGCTGGCTGGGCGGCATGCTCACCAACTTCTCGACCGTGCACCAGCGGATCAACCGCCTCAAGGAGCTCGACGAGATCGACTTCGACGACGTCGCCGCCAGCAGCCGCACCAAGAAGGAGCTGCTGCAGATGCGCCGCGAGCGCGACAAGCTGAACAAGTCGCTCGGCGGGATCCGCGAGATGAGCCGGACGCCGGCCGCCGTCTGGATCGTCGACACCAACAAGGAGCACCTCGCGGTCGAGGAGGCGCGCAAGCTGCGCATCCCGATCATCGGCATCCTCGACTCCAACTGCGACCCCGACCTGGTCGACTTCCCGATCCCCGGCAACGACGACGCGATCCGCGCCGTCGGCCTGCTGACGCGGGTCGTGGCCGACGCCGTCGCCGAGGGCCTGATCGCCCGCTCCGGCGCCAAGACCGAGGGTGCCGAGGCCGGCGCCGAGGAGCCTTTGGCCGAGTGGGAGCGCGAGCTCCTGGGCGGTGACGCCGAGAAGGCCGCCGCGACCGCGACCGGCGACGCCACCACCGAGGCGCCCGCCGCCGAGAGCACCGGCGCGAGCACCGAGGCCGCCGAGGCCGCCGAGGCCACCGCGGAGGTCACCGAGGCTCCGGCCGAGCCGGTGGCTGAGGCCCCCGCTGAGGCCCCCGTCGAGGCCCCCGTCGAGGCCCCCGTCGAGGCCCCCGTCGAGCCGGTTGCGGAGGCCGTCGTCGAGACCACGGCTCCCGCCGCGGCCGAGGGCGAGTTCGGTGCCGACTCCGCAGCCCCGCTCGAGGACGGCTCCGCTCCCGAGGGCTTCGAGATCAAGGGCAACAAGAACTCCATGAAGTTCCACGCCCCGAGCAGCCCGTGGTACGGCCGGACCAACGCCGAGGTCTGGTTCCGCACCGCCGAGGCCGCCGAGGCCGCGGGCTTCGCCAACGCCGAGTCGGGCGAGTCCACCAGCGAGGACGCCCCCGCGGAGGCCGAGCCCACCGAGGCCTGAGACCCGGCCCAGCACGTCCACGACTCAGCCTGAGAGGCAGGTAGCACCATGGCGAACTTCACCGCCACCGACGTCAAGAAGCTCCGGGACATGACCGGCGCCGGGATGATGGACGCCAAGAAGGCGCTCGACGAGGCCGACGGCGACTTCTCCGCAGCCACCGACATCCTGCGCACCAAGGGCGCCGCGAAGGCCCAGCAGCGCGGTGCCGAGCGCACTGCCAAGGCGGGCCTGGTGGCCCACGCTCCTGGCGTTCTGGTCGAGCTCAAGTGCGAGACCGACTTCGTGGCCAAGGGTGAGGACTTCATCGCCGCCGCGCAGCGGATCGCCGACGCGGCGTCCGAGGCCAAGCCGGCCGACGTCGAGGCGCTGAAGGGCGTCCAGGCCGGTGACGAGACGGTCGACCAGATCGTCCAGGGCCTGGCCATCTCCATCGGCGAGAAGATCGAGCTGGGCGAGTACGCCAGCTTCGACGGCCCGGTCGTCGCCTACCTGCACAAGCGCGCCGCCGACCTGCCTCCGGCGATCGGCGTCCTGGTCGCCTACGACGGCGACGCCGACGCCGCGCGCGGGGCGGCCAAGCAGATCGCGGCCATGCGCCCGCAGTACCTCACCCGCGACGAGGTCCCGGCCGACGTCGTGGAGCACGAGCGCCAGATCGCCGAGGCGACCTCGCGCGAGGAGGGCAAGCCCGAGCAGGCGATCGCGAAGATCACCGAGGGTCGGCTCAACGGCTTCTTCAAGGACGTCGTCCTCCTGGAGCAGCCGTCGGTGACCGAGAACAAGAAGTCGGTCAAGGCGGTTCTCGACGAGTCCGGCACCACCGTCACCCGGTTCGCGCGTTTCGAGGTCGGCGCCTGAGCCAGTAGGGTTCCCCCTCGACCGCCCCGCGAAGGAGCCGCCTCGTGCCGACCTATCACCGCGTCCTGCTCAAGCTGTCCGGTGAGGAGCTGGGCGGCGGCAAGCTGGGCATCGACCCCGACGTGGTCGCCCGGATCGCGGGCGAGATCGCGGCCGTCTCGGCGACCGGCGTCCAGATCGCGGTGGTCATCGGCGGTGGCAACTTCTTCCGCGGCGCCGAGCTGCGGCAGCGCGGCATGGACGGCGTTCGCGCCGACTACATGGGCATGTTGGGCATCGTGATGAACTGCCTGGCGCTGCAGGAGTTCCTCGAGCAGCGCGGCGTCGTGACCCGCGTGCAGACCGCGATCGCGATGGGCCAGATCGCCGAGCCATACGTCCCGCTGCGCGCCATCCGGCACCTGGAGAAGGGCCGGGTCGTGATCTTCGGGGCGGGGATGGGTCTGCCCTTCTTCACCACCGACACCGTGGCCGTGCAGCGGGCGCTGGAGACCCACTGCGACGCGGTGCTCTTCACCAAGAACGGCGTCGACGGCGTCTACTCCGCGGACCCGAAGCTCGACCCGTCCGCCACGAGGTATGACCACCTCACCTACAACGAGGCGATCTCCCGCAGCCTGCGCGTCATCGACCAGACGGCGTTCACGATGGCCGAGGAGAACAAGATCGACCTCATCGTCTTCGGGCTGCACCCCGAGGGCAACGTGCTCCGGGTCGTGCAGGGTGAGAAGATTGGCACGCTCGTCCAGTCGGAGTGACGGACGCGCGACCACGAAGGGACCCACCGTGATCAACGACATCCTCAACGAGGCCGACGGCAAGATGGACAAGTCCGTCGAGGCCACCCGCGAGGAGTTCGCGGCGCTGCGTGCCGGGCGGGCCAACCCCTCGATGTTCAGCAAGATCATGGTCGACTACTACGGCACCCCGACCCCGCTGCAGAGCCTGGCGTCCTTCACCGCGCAGGACGCCCGGGTCATCCTGGTGTCTCCCTACGACGTCGGCGCGATGGGCAACGTCGAGCGCGCGATCCGCGACTCCGACCTCGGGGTCAACCCGGCCAATGACGGCAAGGTGATCCGCTGCGTGTTCCCCGAGCTCACCGAGGAGCGGCGCAAGGAGTACATCAAGGTCGCCCGCCACAAGGCCGAGGAGGGCCGCGTCGCCGTCCGCAACCTGCGCCGGCACGCCAAGCAGCAGCTGGAGAAGCTGGAGAAGGACGGCGAGGTCGGGCAGGACGACGTGACCGGCGCCGAGAAGCGCCTGGACTCGACGACCAAGAAGCACACCGACACCATCGACGACCTCCTCAAGCACAAGGAGTCCGAGCTGCTCGAGGTCTGAGGCCTCGCGCCCCGAGACCCAGCTCGTCACGATGACCACCGCCACGCCCGCACCGGCCCACGGGCGCGCCGGACGCAACGTCCCGGTGTCCATCGCGAGCGCGATCGTGCTGATCGCGCTGATCCTGGCGACCCTGCTGATCTGGAAGACGCTGTTCATGGTGGTCGTGGCCGCCGCGGTCCTCGTCGCGATCTGGGAGCTGCACCGCGGCTTCGCGGCCATGTCCATCGACCTGCCCGAGCAGCCGCTGATGGCCGGCGGCGTCGTGATGGTCGTCGTGGCCTACTTCTGGGGGGCACCGGCCCTGGTCACCGCCACGGCGGTGAGCGCGCTGGTCACGATGCTCTGGCTGCTGCGGCGCGGTGTGCCCGGCTACGTGCACAACGCGACGGCGTCGGTCTTCACGCTGGTCTACGTCCCGTTCCTGGGCTCGTTCGTGGCGCTGCTGCTGCGCGAGGGCGGCGCCACGGGCTTCGACCGGTACGACGACGGCGTCAAGGCGATCCTCACGTTCATCGCGGTCACGGCGGCGTCCGACATCGGCGGCTTCGTGGCCGGCGTCCTGTTCGGCCGCCATCCGATGGCGCCGGTGATCTCCCCGAAGAAGTCCTGGGAGGGCTTCGTCGGCTCCGGCGTCGCGTGCGTCGCCGTGGGGGTCGCGATGATCGTGTGGGTGCTGGACGCCGACTGGTGGATCGGCGTCTGCCTCGGCCTGATCGCGATGGTGATGGCCACGCTGGGCGACCTGTGCGAGTCGGTGATCAAGCGCGACCTGGGCATCAAGGACATGAGCCAGGTGATCCCGGGTCACGGCGGCCTGATGGACCGCCTCGACTCGCTGCTGGCCACGGTCGCACCGATCTGGCTGCTGCTGCACTACCTCGTCTTCTGACGACCGCCGAATGGGCTTGTTTGGGTGCGGGCCCTACGCTTCCTGGCTGTGGCGAACCAGTCGAAGAAGCAACGTGCCGCCGAGCGTCGGGCGATGGTGGAGAAGCTGCAGCGCGAGCAGAAGGCTCGTGAGCGCCGCCGCTCGCTCATCGGAGGCGGCGTCGTCGTGGTGCTGTTGCTCGCGATCGCGGGTGGCGTCTTCTTCTCGGTGCACAAGTCCTCGTCGAACGACGCCGGCGGCACCGTCGACACGAGCAAGCAGGTGATCCCCACGACCCCGACGGGCACGCCGATCACCCAGCCAAAGCCGTCCACGATGAAGAACCCGACCGACATCCAGGGTGTCGTCGCCTACGACACCGGGGACTGGCCGGGCCCCAACGACCCGGGCGGCACCGAGCTCGGGCACGACCACGTCGACGGCCCGGTGAAGTACGCCGTGACGCCTCCGGTGGGCGGGCCACACAACCCCGTCTGGATGAACGCCGGCCTGTACACCGAGCCGATCCCTTCCGAGCGTGCGGTGCACAACCTCGAGCACGGCGTCGTGTGGATCACCTACCGGCCCGACCTCCCGAAGAGCCAGGTCGACGAGCTGACCGCCCTGTTCAAGAAGCAGTCGATGATCAACGAGCCCGGCTCCGGCTCCAACCGCTTCGTCGACGTCTCCCCGTGGGCGGACAACAGCCTGCCGGCGCCGGTCGTGATCAGCGCCTGGGGCTACCAGCTGAAGGTGCAGAGCGCGTCCGACCCGCGCCTCCAGCAGTTCATCGACACCTTCCGGCACAACCAGAAGTACGCCCCCGAGTACGGCTCCGCCGTCGACGGGGTCCCGGTGAGCACCGGCGGCAACCCGGCGCTGGGGTCCAGCCAGTCGCACCTGTGACGGCCTCCGGTCGCGTCTACCTCGTGCGGCACGGCCGCCCTCTGGTCGACCCCGCTGTGCTCCCGCACCTGTGGCAGCTCGACCCGGAGCACGTGGCGGACGTGGTGGCGCTCCGATCGGAGCTTCCCGGCAGTGCCCGCTGGTACTCCTCACCCGAGCCCAAGGCGAGGCCGACCGCGCGCCTGCTCACCGATGATCCCGTGCGCATCGTCCCGGGTCTGCGTGAGCACGAGCGCCGCGGAGAGTGGGAGATGGACTTCCAGGAGACGGTGCGTCGTGCCTTCGAGCATCCCGAGGCCCCCGCGCACCCGGGCTGGGAGCCGCTGGCCGAGACGAGGGAGCGCGTGGTGAGCGCCGTGCGCGGCATTCTCCGGCGAGAGTCCGGGCGCGACGTGGTGCTGGTCGGGCACGGCACGGCGTGGACCCTCGCGTACGCCGCGCTCCGCGACGAGCAGCCGGATCTGTCCTGGTGGTCGGGGCTCGCCATGCCCGACGCCCGTGCCGTCGACGTCCAATCCCGGGGCCCCGGTCTCCCGAGTGACATGCTGGGCGCATGAGCGAGCCCGGGACGCCAGACGTCGACGACCCGGCTGACGAGAGCCCCGACGCGACCGCGGACGGCGACGCGGGCGAGTCCGACGCGGACGGAAGCGCGCCTGAGCCGAGCTGGTGGCACCGGTCCCACCCGACGTTCGCGGGTCTGGTCGGGTTCTTCAGCGGCGTCGCCTTCGTCATCGTCGTGCCCGGGCTCTACGCCGCCCTGCTGGGCTTGTTGCTGAGCGACGACGAGGTCAAGCGCCTGTTCCCTCTCGTGGTGCTGATCCTGATCGTGCCGCTCGCCCTCCTGCTGCCGCGCAAGACGCGACGGTTCGCGCAGTTCATGTTGCTCGGGGCGGTCGCGACCGCGGTGGTGATCGTCGCGACGGCCGCCTTGGTGATCTGGGTGATGGTGCAGATCGACGGCTGAGAGATCGCCGCAGGTTTTCTCAGACGCTTCACAGCGACGAGCCCGAACGCCGCGCCCGGGCCACGCCGTACTCCTCCATGAACACCAACGGAGGAGAAGCACCCCATGAACGTCACGAAGATCTCGACCCTGTCGGCCATCCTGGCCGGCGCCGCCGTCGCCCTCACCGCCTGTGGCGGTGCCGCATCCGGGACGACCGCCACCCCGGCCGGCGGCGGCTCCGCCGCCGGCGCCGCAGCTCCTGGAACCGGCCTGCACGTGGCTACCACCTCGCTGGGCAAGGTCCTGGTCGACCAGAACGGCCGGACCGTCTACCTGCTCACCGCGGACGGACGGAACAAGTCCACCTGTGCCAGCGACTGCCTCGCGCTCTGGCCGGCGGTGACGCCGGGGCACAGCAAGCTCGGCGTCCCGACCGGCTCCACGAGCACCCCGGGAGGCCCCGCGACCGCGACGGTCGCCGGACAGCCGGTCTACACCTTCGCCCAGGACCACGCGGCGGGCGACGTCAACGGCGAGGGCATCAAGGCGTTCGGGGGCACGTGGTACGCCGTGTCCGCGACCGGCCAGGCCGTGACCAGCGCCCCCAGCGGTGCGAGCACGAGCTCCGGGTCGAGCAGCGGCACGTCGTCGTACGGCGGCTACTGAGCCGACCACGACGAGGGCGGTCCGAGCATCCGTACGCTCGGGCCGCCCTCCTCGTTGTTTTCGCCCCGCACCGACCAGGCTGGGATGATCGGGGGACCATGACCGAGAACCCGCGCCCCGCACTGCCGCTCGTGATGAGCGAGCCCCGCGGGCGCGCCAAGCCGCCGCGACATCTGGCCGACCTGACCCTCGACGAGCGCGCCGAGTACGCCGTCGAGCGCGGGCTTCCGGCCTTCCGGGCCAAGCAGCTGTCCACCCACTACTTCGACCGCCTCGTCGACGACCCGGCTGAGATGACGGACCTGCCGGCGGCGGCCCGCGACGAGCTGGTCGCGGCGTTCCTGCCGAGGCTGATGACGCCGCTGCGCACGCTCGAGGCCGATCGCGGGACGACCCGCAAGACGCTGTGGCGGCTCTTCGACGGGGCCCTGGTCGAGTCGGTGCTGATGCGCTATCCCGACCGGGTCACGATGTGCGTCTCCTCGCAGGCGGGCTGCGGCATGGCGTGCCCGTTCTGCGCGACCGGTCAAGGTGGCCTCCAGCGCAACATGTCGACAGCCGAGATCGTCGAGCAGGTGGTCGCGGGAGCGAGGTCTCTGGCCCGCGGCGAGGTGCCCGGCGGCCCGGCGCGGGTGTCCAACGTGGTCTTCATGGGGATGGGCGAGCCTCTCGCCAACTTCAAGGCCGTCGTCGGGGCCGTGCGCCGGCTGACCGAGCCGGCGCCGTCCGGTTTGGGGATGAGCGCGCGCGGGGTGACGGTCTCGACGGTCGGCCTCGTGCCCCGGATCAACCAGCTCGCGGAGCTCGGCATCCCGGTCACGCTGGCGCTGTCGTTGCATGCTCCCGACGACGAGCTGCGCAACGAGCTGGTCCCGATCAACACCAGGTTCTCCGTCGACCAGGCCGTCGACGCCGCCTGGGGCTACGCCCGGGTGACCAAGCGCCGGGTCTCGATCGAGTACGCCATGATGCGCGGGATCAACGACCAGGCCTGGCGGGCCGACCTGCTGGCCGACGTCCTGCTCGCCCGCGGGGACTGGGGCTGGGTTCACGTCAACCTGATCCCGCTCAACCCGACGCCGGGCTCGCAGTGGACGGCGTCCGATCCCGCGGACGAGCGCGAGTTCGTCCGTCGCCTCGAGGCGCGGGGGATCCCGACCACGGTCCGCGACACGCGCGGGAGCGACATCGACGGAGCGTGCGGCCAGCTCGCCGCGGTCGAGGACGCACCCACGGGCTGAGGGGTCGGAGCGGTCTGGGCGGTCGAGACGACCGACACCGAGGGTTCACGCTGCCGCCATCTGCCGCGGGGCAGCCGTTCGCCCGGGTTCCCTAGCCTGGGGGAACGTCAGGGAACCCTGTCTGAGAGGACGCTGCGATGCGCCCGTCAGTCCCCACGATCCCGATTGCGCCTCAGGACCTCCGCGGGGAGCGCCCCGGAGAGTCCGGCTCGGCGTTCGACCGAAGCCTCCGAGTGCTCGTCGTCGCCGAGTCTTTCCTTCCGCAGGTCAACGGCGTGACGAACTCCGTCGTCCGGGTCCTCGACCACCTCGCCACCGGCGGCCACGAGGCCGCCGTCGTGGCGCCCACCGGGCCGGACTCCTACGCCGGCTTCCCGGTCCTGCACACGCGCGGGACGAACGTGCCGTTCTACCGCGACTTCCGGATCGGCCTGGAGGCGCGCGGCCGCTTCCGTGAGGTCATCGCGGCGTTCCAGCCCGACGTGGTGCACGTGGCCTCGCCTGCCGCGCTCGGCTACCAGGCCGTGCGGGCCGCCGACGACCTCGGGGTGCCGACCCTCGCCGTCTACCAGACCGACCTCGTCGGCTTCGCCCGGCAGTACGGCGTCCTGGGCGGTGAGTGGGCCATGGCCCGGCTGACCCGATCGATCCACCGCAGGGTCGACCGGACTCTGGCACCGTCCACCGCGAGCCTGCGCCAGCTCCAGGCACTCGACGTTCCCCGGGTCGCGCTCTGGCCGCGCGGCGTGGACACGACGCTGTTCCACCCGGCCCGCCGGACACGCGCTCGAGGCAGCGGTCCGGTCCGCATCGGGTACGTCGGCCGCCTCGCCGCGGAGAAGGAGCTGCATCTGCTGCGTTCGCTGGCCGACCTTCCTGGCACCGAGCTCGTCCTGGTCGGCAGCGGCCCGGAGGAGGAGTGGCTGCGGTCGCTGCTCCCGACGGCGCAGTTCCGGGGGCTCGTGCTGGGAGGCGAGCTCGCCCAGGAGTACGCCGACCTCGACGTGTTCGTCCACACCGGCCGTCACGAGACCTACTGCCAGAGTGCGCAGGAGGCGCTGGCGTCCGGCGTACCCGTGGTCGCCCCGAATGCCGGCGGTCCCGTGGACGTCGTACCCGCGGCGGCCGGCTTCCTGTACGAGCCGGGGGATGCCGCCGGGCTGCGCGGCTACGTCGCCGCCTTGGTCGGCGACGACGAGCTGCGCTCCCGGATGGGCGTCGCGGCCCGCCTGGCCGTCGAGGGGCGGACGTGGACGCGCGTCAACGACCTGCTGCTGCGGCACTACCGCGAGGTCATCCGGGCGCGGGAGAACCTCGACGCCGCATGACCTCGGCCGCCTCGTCGACGGTGTCGACGAGATGGACGTGCTCCTCCATCGGTCTGCCGCGCGACAGGGCCCTGAGGAGTGGCCACGCCGGCAACGTGTCGGTCCAGTACTCGCCGCCGACCAGGACCATCGGCGCGACGCTGTCGGGCGTCGCGTAGTAGTTCTCGCACCCGTCCTGGAAGATCTCCTGCACCGTGCCGCCGGCTCCCGGCAGGAACACAATGCCGGCGTCGCAGATCTGCAGCAGGATCGACTCACGGATCGCGTTGCGGAAGTACTTCGCGATCGAGGTGGCGAAGAGATTCGGGGGCTCGTGCCCGTAGAACCACGTGGGGATGCCTAGGGTTTCTCGTGCTTGGACGCCCGCTCCTGCCGCGGCGGCCTGCGCACTGCGAGCCTTGGCCGCCCACTGGTCGATCGACGGGCGGTGTGAGGGGACGCCGGCCAGCGAGGCGACGGCGCTGGCGAGCTGGTCGCGCGGACCGGCGGCCAGGTAGCCCCCGAGATTGGCGGCCTCCATCGCGCCGGGACCCCCGCCGGTGGCGACGACGTGGTCCTGACCCAGCATCCAGCCGAGCCGCGCGGCGTCGGCGTACGCCGACGAGGATCGGTCGACGTCGTGTCCACCCATCACGCCGACCAGGTGCCTGCCGGTGATCCACGCGGTCAGCGCCTCGTCGATCGCATGGTCGTGCAGCGCCTGCACCAGCGCCGCCTGCGGCGTGCGGTCCTCCAGCGACCAGGCGTAGGCGCGGGCGTCGAGAGACGCGGCGTACGGCTCGGCGTCGTACAGCTCGTCGGCGGTGTAGAGCGTGGTGCGCTCCGGGTCGACCGGGCTCGCGCCGAGGTGCAGACGCGGTGCCTCGACGATCGGGCGGACCCCGATCGAGCGGCCTCGGACGTGGCGCACGCGCCGACTCTAGGCGGTCGCCCTAGAACGCGTGGCCCATGAGGTCCCCGAAGAGCTCCTGCTCGTCCACCTCGAGCCCGCGAGCGCGGAACCACCCGCAGATGTTGGTGCAGTCCCGCAGGAGGTAGTCCATCCCGTTGGCGTTGCCGATCAGGTCGACCATCTGAGGGAGGTCGATGATCACCAGGCGCTCGCCCGCGGCCAGGATGTTGTACGCCGACAGGTCGCCGTGCACCAGCCCCGCCTGCACCAGCGTGGCCAGCGCGTCGCGAACCCGCTCGAAGTACGACGCCAGCAGTCCCGGGCCCGGCCGGGTCTGGGCCAGGCGGGGTGCGGTCTCCCCGTCGTGGGTGACCCACTCCATGAGGATCTCGGTCCCGTCGATCTGGACGGGGTAGGGGACCGGCAGGCCGAGCTGGAACAGGCGGACGAGCGCGCCCCACTCGGAGATCGCCCACTCGCCCGCCGCGATCTCACGACCGAAGGTGCTCTTGCGCTTGAGGGCGCGGTTGTCGCGCGAGCGGCGCATCGCCCGGCCCTCGGTGTAGGCCGCGGAGCGGTGGAACGAACGGTGGTCCGGAGCCCGATAGCGCTTGGCCGCCATCACGACCGCGCGCTCGGGCTCGAGCGGATCGGCTCGCTCGAGGAGGAAGACGTCGGCCTCCTTGCCGGTCTTGAGGATGCCGAGCTCGGTGTCGACGGCGCCCTGCGAGGTGACGAGCCACGGGGGATGCGGCTCGGGGCCGCGCTGCGTCGGCTCGACGGAAAGCCAGGTCGACCAGCGCTGACCGGGCTGCAGGTCGTCGTAGGCCTGGAAGTCGAAGACGAACGACGGGTCGAGGCCGCTGAGCGGGTCGACATGGATGTAGCTGTCGGTGAGGTGTTCGGACAGGAAGGACTCGAGCGCGTCAGCGCGCTCGGGCTGCTCCGCATACATCGGTGATGGGGCTCCAGACGTGTGAGTGGGCGGCGGTGGACATGCCGAAGAATTCGTTCGTCACGACGCCTCCTCTCATACGGGCGCGGCCGGATGCCGGCGCAGCTGGATGCACGGCGAGTGTGCCAGCCCCTCCGGGCGGCTGCAACGCAATTGCGTGGATGTCGGTGGATGTCGGAAACCCCGCGTACGCGGGGTTCCCGCACCTTCTGGGGCACTGCAACCCCCAGGAACCCTCTGAAACCCCGGGTACGCGGGGTTTCAGCGCGACGCTTCCTGACCTGCGGGGAGGGGGAGCGCGGCAGGCCGGTCAGTGGATGAACGGCGCGACGAGGCGGGCGATCCGGCTCGCCTTTCCGGTGCGGGCCTCCTCCTGGTCGGCCCACGTCATCGCCCGCAGCCCGGCGTTGATGCCCAGCCACCGCAGCGGCTCGGGCTCCCAGGACCGCGACCGGTGACCGACCCACGGCAGCCGGGTCAGCTCGGTGTCGCGACCCAGGACGAGGTCGGCCAGCGTGCGGCCGGCGAGGTTCGTCGTACCGACGCCGTCGCCGACGTACCCACCCGCCCAGCCCAGACCGGTCGCGGGGTCGTGGCCGACCGAGGCCGTCCAGTCGCGAGCGATGCCGAGCGCGCCGCCCCAGCGGTGGGTGACCTGCGCACCGGCGACGACGGGGAACAGGTCGACCAGCGTCGCCCACAGTCCGTCGAAGACCCGGGGCACCCGGTCGTACGACGCACGGATCCGCGAGCCGAAGTGGTACGGCGCCCCGCGGCCGCCGAAGACCAGCCGGTCGTCCGTCGTGCGCTGTCCATAGATGATGAGGTGCCGGTGGTCGCTGAACGTCTCGCGGCGTCGTAGCCCGATCTGCTCCCACACCTCCGGCGCCAGTGGCTCGGTCGCAATGATCAGCGAGTAGACCGGCACGACCGACCGGCGCTCGCCGGCCAATGACCGGGTGTAGCCCTCGGTCGCGCGGATCACGTGCTGGGCGCGCAGGTTCCCGTGGCGGGTCGCGACCGAGCCCTGCGTGATCGCGGTGGCCGGGGTCTGCTCGTAGATCGCGACGCCGCGGCGTTCGACGGCGTCGGCGAGGCCGCGGACGAGCCGTGCGGGGTGGATGGCGGCGCAGTGGGGGGTGTACGTCGCTCCCCGGACCCGGGTGGCGGCCAGCAAGGCAGTCGCCTCGGTCGCGTCGAGCAGCGCGACGTCGTCGTCGCCCAGGCCCCACGAACGGGCCTCCTCGACGTCCGCCTGGGCTCGTGCCCACTGCGGCCCGGAGCGGGCCAACGAGATGGTTCCGCCCTTCTGCGCCTGGGCGTCGATGCCTTCCTCGTGAGCCGCGGCGAGCACCTGGTCGACCGAGTCGGTCATCGCCCGGTGCAGGGCGAGCGCCCCGTCGCGACTGGAGCGCTTCGCGATCGAGTCCAGCGACGACGGGAACAGCGCGGAGCACCAGCCGCCGTTGCGACCGCTGGCGCCGAAGCCGGCCGTCTCGGCCTCGACCATGGCGATCCGCAGCGAGGGCTCCGCGCGGGCGAGGTAGAGCGCGGTCCACAGACCGGTGAAGCCGGCGCCGACGATCGCGACGTCGGCGTCGCGGTCCCCGGGCAGGGGAGGACGCGGAGTGAGCTGGTCGGGTACGGACTCGTGCCAGAGGCTCAGGGAGCGGTAGCTCAGCGGACACCCCACGAGTAGGTCTGCTTGCGCAGCTTGAGGTACATGAACGTCTCGGTCCCGACCACCCCGGAGATCCGGCGGATCTTTCCGGAGATCACCTCGAGCAGGTGCTCGTCGCTCTCGCACACGACCTCGACGAGCAGGTCGTAGACGCCGGCGGTGATCACGACGTAGTCGACCTCCTCGAGGTCGGCGAGCGCGTCGGCCACCGGCTCCATCGGCCCGTTGACCCGGACGCCGACCATCGCCTGCCGGGCGAAACCGAGCTCGAGGGGGTCGGTGACCGCGACCACCTGCATGATGCCGCCGTCGATGAGCCGCTGGACGCGCTGGCGCACCGCGGCCTCGGACAGGCCCACGACCTTGCCGATCGCGGCGTACGACCGTCTGCCGTCGGCCTGGAGCTGCTCGATGATGGCCTTGGAGACCTCGTCCAGCGTCGCTCGTGGCTGCTTCTTCGTCACGTCACTATGCTGACACCCACTTCACCACCGGTCCAGCACGGGCATACAGCGGATTTCGTCGCGGAACGGTTTTTGCTCCACGGAATCCCTTGTCGCCTCGCCGTGTGCATGACACGATCCGAACCGGTCGGTCCAGGGGAGGAGTGGCATGACGTCTGGTCGCACGCGCTCGGGAATCTCGCGTCGGAGCCTGCTCAAGGGGGGTGGCGGTGCCGCGTTCGCGGTCGGCAGCCTGGCCTCGCTGAAGCTGTTCAACGTCCCGGACGCCAAGCAGAACCCGATGAACTGCATGGCCAAGGACGTGTCGGCCACGCAGAAGGAGCTCATCGTCTCGAACTGGCCGGCGTACATCGACCCGATCAAGAAGTCGACGTCGACGCTGCAGGAGTTCGAGCAGCAGACCGGGATCTCGGTGTCCTACACCGACGACATCAGCGACAACTCCGAGTTCTTCGCCAAGGTGCGCAACCAGCTCGGGGCCTGCCAGCCGATCGGCCGCGACATCATGATCCTCACCGACTGGATGGCCGGCCGGGTGATCAACCTGGGCTGGATCCAGCCGCTGGACGCCAAGCAGATCCCCAACGTCCACGAGAACCTGATCCCGGCGTTGCAGGGGCGTGAGTGGGACCCCGACCTGAAGTACCACGCGCCCTGGCAGAGCGGCCTGACCGGCATCGCCTACAACGCCAAGGAGACCGCGAAGGTCTCCTCGATCGAGGAGCTGCTCACCCGCAAGGACCTCAAGGGCCGCATCACGATGCTCACCGAGATGCGCGACACGATGGGCTTCATGCTCCGGGTCGTCGGCGCGAAGCCCGAGAAGTTCACCAAGGACGAGTGGACCGCCGCGATCAACAAGCTCGACGACGCGGTGAGCGCCGGGCAGATCCGCGCCTTCACGGGCAACGAGTACATCCAGGACCTCACCGCCGGCAACATCGTGGCGTGCGAGGCGTGGTCGGGCGACGTGATCCAGGCGCAGTACGACAACCCGAACATCAAGTTCGTCCCGCCGACCGAGGGCGTCTCGCTCTGGGCCGACAACATGCTCGTGCCCAACCAGGCCAGCCACACCCTCAACGCCGAGAAGTGGATGAACTACTACTACGAGCCCGAGGTCGCCGCGAAGCTCGCCGCCTGGGTCAACTACATCTGCCCGGTCAAGGGCGCCCAGCAGGAGATGGAGAAGATCGACAAGACGCTGGTCGACAACCCCTTGATCTTCCCGACCGAGGACGACCTGAAGGACGCGTTCTCGTTCATGGCCCTGAACGAGGAGCAGAACACCGAGTACGAAAGGGACTGGTCGAATGTCATCGGTGGCTGAACACCCCGCGGACGAGGCGCAGGCCAAGTCGGGCAGTGGTCTCGAGATCCGCTCGCTGACCAAGGAGTTCGCGGCGTTCACCGCCGTGAAGTCACTGGACCTCGACGTACCGACGGGCTCGTTCTTCGCCCTGCTCGGCCCGTCCGGCTGCGGCAAGACCACGACGCTGCGCATGGTCGCCGGCCTCGAGACGCCGACGTCCGGATCGATCCGGCTCGAGGGCCAGGACATCACCTACGAGAAGCCCTACCGGCGTCCGGTGAACACGGTCTTCCAGAACTACGCGCTGTTCCCGCACCTGGACATCTTCGAGAACGTCGCCTTCGGGCTGCGCCGCCGCAAGCGGTCGGAGGTGGACCGCCAGGTCAACGAGATGCTCGAGCTGGTCGAGCTCACCACGCAGGCGCGCAAGAAGCCGGCGCAGCTCTCGGGCGGTCAGCAGCAGCGGGTCGCGCTGGCCCGGGCCCTGATCAACCAGCCGGAGGTCCTGCTGCTCGACGAGCCGCTCGGCGCCCTCGACCTCAAGCTGCGACGCGGCATGCAGATCGAGATCAAGCGGATCCAGACCGAGGTCGGCCTGACCTTCATCCACGTCACCCACGACCAGGAGGAGGCCATGACCATGGCCGACACCATCGCGGTGATGAACCAGGGCGAGATCGAGCAGATGGGGTCGCCGGACGAGCTGTACGAGAACCCGCGCACGACGTTCGTCGCGAACTTCCTGGGTCAGTCCAACCTGATCGGCGGCACCATCAAGTCCCGGGGGAGTGACCTGGTGACCGTCGACATGCAGGGCATCGACGTGTCAGTGCCGAGCGCGCGCACGCACGCGGATGGCGACCAGGGCTGGGTCGGGATCCGTCCTGAGAAGGTCCTGATCGGTGAGGAGGGCGAGGCGCTCGACGCCCCGGGCAACACCATCCCGGGCGGTGTCGTCACCGACGTCTCCTTCGTCGGAGTGTCCACGCAGTACCTCGTGCGGATGCCGTGGGGCCAGGAGCTGCAGGTCTTCGAGCAGAACACCGGTCGTCGCCGGCTCTTCCGGGCCGGGGACAAGGTCGAGCTGTCCTGGCGACCCGAGTACGCCTTCCTGCTGGACGCCCACCAGGACGCCCACGCGGGCGCCCAGGACCTGGACGACCAGTGACGGCCCGAGGCGGGATCCGCGCGACGAGGGTGGTCTGTGATGGCTGAGATGGTGCGTCGCAAGGGCAGGACCGGCTACATCCTGCTGCTGCCGGGTGTGATCTGGCTGGCGCTGTTCTTCATCATCCCCTTCTACTCGTTGGTGGCCACGGCGCTGTACGACCCGAACGGGTCGGTGGTCGGCGGCTACAAGATGACCTGGGAGTTCGCCAACTACTGGCACGCGCTGCAGGACTACTGGCGTCCTCTGGTGCGCTCCCTGGAGTACGCCGCCATCGCGACGTTGCTGTGCCTGGTCCTGGGCTACGTGCTGGCCTACGCGATCGCGTTCAAGGCAGGCCGCTGGAAGAACCTCATGCTGGTGCTGGTGATCGCGCCGTTCTTCACCAGCTTCCTGGTCCGCACCCTGTCCTGGAAGCTGATCCTGGCCGACACCGGCCCGGTGGTCGGCTTCCTGCGCGACGTCCACATCCTCGGTCAGGACGGTCGCCTGCTCGCGACCCCGGTGGCGGTGGTGGCGGGTCTGACGTACAACTTCCTGCCGTTCATGGTGCTGCCGCTCTTCGCGAGCATCGACAAGATCGACCATCGGCTGATCGAGGCGTCGTCCGACCTGTACGCGAACCCGTTCGTGGCGTTCTTCAAGGTGACCTGGCCGCTCTCGCTGCCCGGTGTCGTCTCGGGGACGCTGCTGACGTTCATCCCGGCCGCGGGTGACTACATCAACGCCCAGCTGCTGGGCAGCCCGAACCAACGCATGATCGGCAACGTCATCCAGGACCTGTTCACCAACGCCAACGACTATCCCGCGGCCGGTGCGCTGTCGATGATCTTGATGATCATCATCGTGTTCATGGTGCTCTTCTACGTCCGCCGGGCCGGGACGGAGGAGCTGCTGTGAGGTGGCTGCGCTCGCACCTGGTGCTGATCCTCGGGATCCTGGTGCTGGTCTACACGTTCATCCCGATCGCCGTCGTGGTCCTGATGAGCTTCAACCAGCCGAAGAGCCGCCTGGTCTACCGGTTCGACAAGTTCACGCTCGACAACTGGCTGCATCCGTGCACCGACCCCTCGATGTGCCACGCCGTCGGGCGCAGCATCGAGATCGGCCTGCTGGCCACGCTGGTGGCCACGATCTTGGGCTCGATGATGGCGTTCGCGCTGGTGCGCCACGACTTCGCCGGTCGGTCGACGATGAACCTCATCATCTTCCTGCCGATGGCGTCGCCCGAGATCGTGATGGGCTCCTCGCTGCTGGCGCTGTTCGTCGCGTCCGGCTTCGGCGGGCAGCTCGGCTTCTGGACGATCCTGATCGCCCACATCATGTTCTGCATCTCGTTCGTGGTGGTCACCGTCAGAGCTCGACTAGCGGGCCTCGACGACACCCTCGAACAGGCGGCGATGGATCTCTATGCGACCCCGCAGCAGACCTTCTGGCGGGTGACCTTCCCGCTGGCCTTCCCCGGCATCCTCGGGGCGGCGCTGCTGAGCTTCTCGCTGTCCTTCGACGACTTCATCATCACCAACCTGAACGCCGGGACCACGGTGACGTTCCCGATGTACGTCTGGGGCGTGGCCCAGCGCGGCGTCCCGATGCAGGTGAACGTCGTCGGGACGGTGATGTTCCTGATCTCGGTGCTGATCGTCGTCGGCGGCGAGCTCAACAACCGCCGCCGCCGCCGCGCCCTCGCCCTGTAGCGCTGACCTGGCACTCGCGGCACACCCCAGAGCGCTGACCCGGCATTCGTTCACCGCTCGAAATCGACCGACCCGGCACTTGTTCAGTGAACAAGTGCCGGGTCAGTGCTCTGCGGTGTGCCGCGAATGCCAGGTCAGCCCTCGGGGTTGCGGCGGTGCGGGTGTCCGCCGTGGTGGATGCGGTCGACGAGGTTGGACGCCTGCGTGAGGACGTCGCGCAGGATCTGCTCCATCTCGTCGAAGTGCTCCTGGTCGCAGATCAGCGGGGGAGCGAGCTGGACGACCGGGTCGCCGCGGTCGTCGGCGCGGCAGTAGAGCCCGGCGTCGTACAGCGCCTTGGACAGGAACCCTCGCAGGAGCATCTCCGACTCCTCGTCGTTGAAGGTCTCCTTGGTGTTCTTGTCCTTGACCAGCTCGATGCCGAAGAAGTAGCCGTCGCCACGGACGTCGCCCACGATCGGCAGGTCCTTCAGCTTCTCGAGGGTCTCGCGGAAGGCGCCCTCGTTCTCGCGGACGTGCTCGTTGACGCGCTCCTTCTCGAAGATGTCGAGGTTGGCCATCGCCACCGCCGTCGACACCGGGTGCCCGCCAAAGGTGTAGCCGTGCAGGAACGTCTCCGTGCCGTGCCGGAACGGCTCCATGAGCCGGTCGCTGGCGATCATCGCGCCGAGCGGCGCGTAGCCGGAGGTGATGCCCTTGGCGCAGGTGATCATGTCCGGCTGGTAGCCGTAGCGCTCGGCCCCGAACATGTGGCCCAGACGCCCGAACGCGCAGATCACCTCGTCGGAGACCAGCAGCACGTCGTACTCGTCGCAGATCTCGCGGACCCGGTCGAAGTAGCCCGGGGGCGGCGGGAAGCAGCCGCCGGAGTTCTGCACGGGCTCCAGGAACACCGCTGCCACGGTCTCCGGGCCCTCGTTCTCGATCGCCACGGCGATCTCGTTCGCGGCCCACAGCCCGAACTTCTTCTCGTCGTCCTCGAAGTACGGCGCGCGGTAGTAGTTGGTGTTCGGCACGCGGAACGTCGAGGGCACCAGCGGCTCGAACGGCGCCTTCATGCCGGGCAGGCCGGTGATGGACAGCGCGCCCTGGGGCGTGCCGTGGTAGGCGATGGCGCGGCTGATCACCTTGTGCTTGTACGGCTTGCCGGTGACCTTGAAGTAGTTCTTGGCCAGCTTCCAGGCGGTCTCGACCGCCTCGCCGCCACCGGTGGTGAAGAAGACCCGGTTCAGGTCGCCCGGCGCGTAGCCGGCGACCCGCTCGGCCAGCTCGATGGCGTTGGGGTGGGCGTAGGACCACAGCGGCATGAACGCCAGCTGCTCGGTCTGCTTGGCGGCGGCCTCGGCGAGCTCGCGACGTCCGTGGCCGAGCTGGCTGACGAAGAGACCGGCGAGCGCGTCGAGATAGCGCTTGCCGTTGACGTCGTAGATGTAGGGGCCCTCGCCGCGCACGATGATGGGGACGTCGGCCGACTCGTACGCCGAGTGGCGTGTGAAGTGCATCCACAGGTGGTCGCGTGCGGACTGCTGGAGACGCGCGTTGTCGTAGGCGATCTCGCCAGTCATGGATATCAGTTCCTCATCTGTGGCCGGGTGCCACCATCATGATGCGCCCGACGACCGCCTGCAAGCGAATCCGTAGGTATCCCCGGCGGTTCGTCACGGATTTCGTAGGTAGGCGGCGCCCAGACTGGCCTGGTAGGAAGACCTCATGACGCGATACGGCGCCCAGTGGGGCCCCGACATCACCTTCCTCGGCATCCCCGCGGTCGACGTGGAGGACTCCGCGGCCCTGGCCGCGGCCGACGTCGTGATCGTCGGGGCGCCGTTCGACGGCGGCACCTCCCACCGACCGGGCACGCGCTTCGGCCCGATGGCGATCCGGCAGACCGACTACCTGCCCCAGGACGGGTCGCGCCCCCACCTCGCGCTGCGGGTCGACGCCCTGCAGGACCTCGCCGTGGTCGACATGGGGGACGTCGAGATGCCGCCGGGCGAGATCGAGCGGGCGCTGCACGCGGTCGAGGAGGCGGTGTACGCCGTCGCCTCGGCCGGGACGATCCCGCTCGTCCTCGGCGGCGACCACTCGATCACGCTCCCCGACGCCACCGGCGTCGCGCGGCACCTGGGCATGGGCAAGGTGTCGATGATCCACTTCGACGCCCACGCCGACACCGGCGACATCGAGTTCGGGTCGCTCTACGGCCACGGGCAGCCGATGCGGCGGCTGATCGAGTCCGGTGCCGTGCGCGGGGACCGGTTCCTGCAGATGGGGCTGCGCGGCTACTGGCCGGGCCCCGAGACCATGAAGTGGATGGCCGACCAGGACATGCGGTCCTACGAGATGACCGAGATCGGCAAGCGCGGTCTGGAGGCGTGCCTCGACGAAGCCTTCGAGATCGCGATGGACGGGTGCGACGCGGTGTTCCTCTCGGTCGACATCGACGTGTGCGACCCCGGCCACGCGCCGGGCACCGGCACCCCCGAGCCAGGCGGGCTCTCGTCGCGCCAGCTCCTGGACGCCGTACGCCGCATCTGCCGCGAGCTCCCCGTCGCGGGCATCGACGTCGTCGAGGTCTCGCCGCCCTACGACCACGCCGAGATCACGGCGTACCTCGCCAACCGCGTGTGCCTGGAGGCCCTCTCGGCCCTGGCCACCCGCAAGGTGGGCATCACCCACGACCCCGCAGGACCCCTGCTGGAAGGCCGCTGACATGCCGACGCTGTTCACCGGCGGATCCGTCTTCGACGGCCACCGCCACCGTCCCGGCTACTCCCTGCTCGTCGAGGACGGGAAGGTCGTGGCGGTGCTGTCTCCCACGAGCCTGGAGCGCCTCGGTGCCCACGACCACGAGGTCGTCGACCTCGCCGGCGGTCTCGTCTCACCCGGCTTCAGCGACTCCCACTGCCACCCCATCCAGGGCGGTCTCGAGCGCATGCAGTGCGACCTGACCGATGGCAGCACGCGTGAGGAGTACGTCGCGATGGTCCGCGCGTACGCCGACCGGTACGACGGCCCGTGGATCACCGGCGGCGGCTGGGCGATGGCGCCGTTCCCCGGCGGGACGCCGGCGGCTGCCGACCTGGACCCGGCCGTCTCGGACCGCCCGGCCCTCCTGCACAACCGCGACCACCACGGCGCCTGGGCCAACTCCCGCGCGCTCGAGCTGGCCGGCATCACCGCCGAGACGCCCGACCCCGCGGACGGTCGGCATCGAGCGGCTCCCCGACGGGAGCCCGCAAGGCACTTTGCACGAGGGCGCGGTCGACCTGGTCGCGCGGCTGATGCCCGACGTCTCCGGGGCCGAGTACACCGCGGGGCTGCTCGAGGGTCAGCGGTACCTGTTCTCCCTGGGCGTCACCGCCTGGCAGGACGCCATCGTCGGTGCCTACCCGGGCATGGCCGACACCGGCTCGACGTACCTCGACGCGATCGCCAGCGGCGACCTCGTCGCCGACGTGGTCGGTGCGCTGTGGTGGGACCGCGAGCTCGGTCTCGACCAGGTGGCGGATCTGGTCGAGCGTCGTCGGTCGCAGTCGGGGGGCCGGTACCGCGCGACGAGCATCAAGATCATGCAGGACGGCGTGTGCGAGAACTTCACGGCCGCGATGCTCACGCCGTACCTCGACCCCCACGGGCACGCCACCGACAACTCCGGGCACTCCTTCGTCGAGGCCGAGGAGCTCAAGCAGGCCGTCGTGGCGCTGTCGGCCGAGGGGTTCCAGGTGCACGTGCACGCGATCGGCGACCGCGGCGTCCGCGAGGCGCTCGACGCGTTCGAGGCGGCGCGCGCCGCCGGTCACGGCGACGAGCTCCGACACCACATCGCCCACATCCAGGTCGTGCACCCCGACGACGTGCCACGGTTCGCCGAGCTCGGCGTCTCGGCCAACGCCCAGGCGCTGTGGGCCTGCCACGAGCCGCAGATGGACGACCTCACCATCCCGTTCCTCGGTGCGGAGCGGGCGACCTGGCAGTACCCCTTCGGCGGCCTGCACCGCGGCGGGGCCCGACTGGTGATGGGCAGCGACTGGCCGGTCAGCTCGCCGGACCCGCTGGCCGCGATCCACGTGGCCGTCAACCGGACGGCGTACGACGACCCGCGCGAGGCGTTCCTGCCCGAGCAGGCGATCGACCTGACGACCGCGTTCGCGGCGTACACCGCGGGGTCGGCCTGGATCAACAGCCGCGACCGGATCGACGGCGCCGGCGTCCTGGCCCCTGGGAACGCCGCCGACCTGGCGGTGCTCGACCGCGACCCGTTCACCGGACCGGCCGACGAGATCGGCGCGGCGAGCGTCGTGTCGACCTGGGTGTCGGGAGAGCGGGTGTTCGGCGGCTGAGTCCAGAGCCTCGAGCGGTCCTGCCAGATCGCTGGCTCGGGTCAGTCGAGCACCTGCGGGTTGTAGGTGGTGTAGTCGGCGACCGGGTTGCCGTGGGCGTCGAGCACGTCCAGGTGTTCTCCCGGCTCCCAGTTGACCATCCCGAGAATCGTGCCGGCGTCGTCGGGGTAGAACGTCGCCCGCTGGAGCGATCCGGTCCGGCAGTTCACCCGTGCGGACCCGCCGTTCTTGCCACGTCGGCACTTCCAGGTGCCCGAGATCTGGTGGAGGTCGAAGTCGAACGTCTCGACCGTCGCGGGGGAGATGCCGTGCACCGGCTCATGGAAGGTGAACACCGTCGGCGAGACGTTGAACGGTCGTCCGTGCGCCCGGGGCGGGATGTGGTCGGACGAGAGGATCCGAACCTGTCGCACGGTCGGGTGATGGATAGCACCGCCCCGATCGGTCGCCACCACGGTCAGCGGCACGGTCGAGAGGCTGAACGAGCAGCGGAGAACCTTCACGTACCCCTGCCACACCCCGCGCTTCCTGGTCCCCGACACCTTGGTCAGAGGCATCGTCGATGCGGCCCCCCGCATGCTCGCGGAGACCGACGCGACGCCCTGCGGATCGGACATCAGCAGGCGGATCGGGTACCGCATGCCCTTGATGTGAACGTCGACCTTGGGCGCGGCCTTGAGGACCCGCACGACGCGCGGCCCCTCGTAGGCGCCGGACCTGACGGTGATCCGGGTCGGGACGCCGAGCTTGCTCAGGTCCGCCTTCTTGTCGGCGACCTGGTTGCCGTTGTGGTCGACCAGGGTGACCCACAGGGGCTCCTGGTGGTTGCCGAGGCCGCGCAGGTAGCGATGCGTCCCGCGGAACTGCCCCGGTGTCCCGGTCGGCTTCAGGTCCACCTGGATGGCGGGCGCGCGCTGGGGGAACAGCGTGGCCCGCACGGTGGCCACTCCCGAGTCGTCGTCGGTGGCGTCTGCTGTGATCGTCAGGACCTTGGCGGCGGAGCGGGTGTCCACGCTCGTCGTACTGAGGTGGAGGCCGGTCAGGGTCGGCGGCGTCAGGTCGTGGGCGCCCGGGTCGGCGACGCCGGCCTGCAGGACGTCGAGGAAGGTCTTCTCCGACGGCTGGTCGAACTGGAGCGAGAGCTTGTACCGCCCCGAGTGGTCCCAGGCCCGGACGTCGGCGTAGAACGACCCCTCGGTGCCCGTCGGCACGGTCACCGCGCCGTGCCACAGTCCGTCCTTGCGGTGGGTCAGCACCGTGTCGGGCAGGCTCGTCCCGCTCGCGGACAGGAGGGAGACCTCGACCTTGCCGATGCCGGTGGCCGGCCCGGGGCCGCCGACGTCATGGGCGCTGACCGCGATGTGCACGGTCACCGGCGAGCCGGTGTCGACGGTGCTCGGCGTGACGGTCACCGAGTCGACGACGGGAGGCTCGCGGTCGGTCGACCAGCAGTCGTTGACATGGGTGGGCAGGTGGTCGGATGCGGTCTGGGCGCTCGCGGAGGCGCCGGGAAGCGCGAGCGCGCCGCCCGCGACGAGCGCGAGGGCCGTCAGGATGATCCGAGATCGCATGCGAGCTTCTCCTCAGTCCGTGGCTGTTCGCACGGTACGACGCACCAACCACCGGGGTGGTTCGGTCAGCCACCCGCTCCGGTCGATCAGGCCGGCGGGAGCACGATCGTCCAGGCGATGGCCTTCGCCGAGGAGGCGCCCGCGGTGGCCGTGGCTCCCGGCCAGGTCCCGGCCGACTGGGCGGCTGTGTCGCCGGTGGTCGAGGTGATCATCGCGCTGCCGGTACCGGCGGTGGCGGCCCGCTGGGTGAAGCCGGTCGGCACCGTCCAGCCGTGGGCCGCGGCCACCTTGTCCGCCCAGTAGCTGACGACGATGGACCCCGAGACCGACACCGTCGCCGAGGGAGCCCGGTGCATGGTCGAGGTGCCCGTCTCCGCTGCGCCCTGCACGACCGACGGTGCGGCGGCGCCGGTGTAGGCGACGAGGGTGGCACTGGCCTTGGACGACGCGTCGAGAGCCAGCGCGACGTTCGACCCGGGGACGCCGGTCACCGCCGTCCGGGTGAGCGTCCACGAGCGCACCTCGACGCCGTCGCTGACCGTGCCGAGCAGGGTCCAGCCTGCAGGCGTCGTCAGGGTCGCGGCGCGGTTGGTCGTCACCACGAGCAGGAGCTGGTCCCCGAGCTTGGTCTGCGTCGGAACGCGGATCGTCGAGCTCGTGAAGGTGTTGGTCAACGTGGCGATCGCGTCGAAGACCGGAGGTGACGACGTCGAGCCGTCCGTGACCGGCACGGACTGGGTCGAGCTGCCCGTGGCCTGGTCGTCGTCGGTCACGGTCAGCGTCACCTGGTAGGTCCCCGCCGACGCGAACGTGTGGTCGACGATCGGTCCTGAGTCGCTGGTGCCGTCGCTGAAGGTCCACGCCCACGCCTGGACGGTCCCGTCGGAGTCCGTGGAGCCGCTGCCGTCGAGGTGGCAGGAGAGCAGCGTGCAGCTGACCGAGAACGCCGCGTGGGGTGGCTGGTTGACGGGCGGACCCGCGGAGACGAGGACGACGGTGTACTCGGCGCCGCCGCCGCCGTCCACCGTGGCTCCGGACACGTTCGGGACGACCACCGCGAGCCTGCGGTTGGTCGTCGTTCCGTCGCCGAGCTGTCCCTGCTCGTTGTCGCCCCAGGCCATCACCGTGCCGTCGGCCAGGACCGCCGAGCCGTGGTCCCGGCCCGAGCCGATCGAGACGGCGCCGGAGACCCCGGTGACGGTGACCGGGCGGGTCCGGGTGGTGGTGGTGCCGTCACCGAGCTCGGCCAGGTAGTTGCGTCCCCAGGAGAGCACGTGGCCGTCGGTCGTCAGGGCGTAGGAGTGGTTGGCGCCGGCCGCCAGCTGCTGGATGCCCGTCGACATCTGGATCTGGACCGGTGAGGTGCGGTTGGTCGTGGTGCCGTCGCCGACCATGCCGTAGGCGTTCCAGCCCCAGCCCCAGACCGACCCGTCCTGGCGGAGTACGAGGACGTGGTCACGACCGGGCGCGATGCTGGCCACCCCGGTCATGCCGGGGACGGGGACCGGCGTCAGCCTGTCGGTGGTGGTGCCGTCGCCGATCTCGCCGTCGGAGTTGTCGCCCCAGGCGAGCATCGTGCCGTCCGCGCGGATGGCGTAGGTCATGTCGCGGCCGCCGTCGATGCTGACCGCGTCGGTCACGCCCTGCACCGTCACTGGAGTACGCCGGTTGGTCCGGGTGCCGTCGCCGAGCTGGCCGTCGGCGTTGTCCCCCCACGCCCGCACCGTGCCGTCGCCGCAGAGGGCGAAGCTGGAGTAGTGCCCGGCGTCGACCGAGGTGACACCGCCGCCGCACCCGACGTTCACCACCGACGGCTGGCTGTGGTTGGCGCTGTCACCGAGGCCGAGCTGGCCGTACTGGTTGCTGCCCCAGGTGAGCACGGTCCCGGAGGCGGTCAGGGCGATGACGTGCTCACGCCCGCCGGCCACCTGCGCGACGTTCGACAGACCCGGCACCGCTGCTGCGCCTGACGGGGACGCCGAGGTGGTGCCGTTGCCGAGCTGGCCGTAGGCGTTCGACCCCCACTCCCACACCGTGCCGGGAGCCGCGGCGGCGTCAGCCGGGCTGGCGATCCAGGCCACTGGCAGGGCCAGCCCCCACGCCAGGCCGATCGAGATCCGGCGTGCCTTGAGCCCTCGACCCGTCATCGTGATCCCCCCCTCGGTGTCGCGACCGTACCCAGGATCACGACCCGGACGACACCCTCGACGCGGGTCATTTGCACCTGGGGGCGCACCCGGATCACCCCTGTCGTCAACGACCGGATCAGAGGGCTGGAACCCCGGCGGTGACGGATTCCGTTGTCCAGGCCCGCCAACACTGTCGGTTCCGGAGAGACCCAGGCTACGCTCGCGCCATGGCCGACCAGACCTTCCAGAACGTCATCAACGGCGAGCTCGTCGACAGCGTCTCCGGCGAGACCTACGACATCGTCGACCCGACGACCGGGGAGGTGTACGCGCAGGCGCCGCTGTCCGGAGCCGAGGACGTCGACCGTGCCTACGCCGCCGCGGACGCGGCGTTCGAGGGCTGGGCGCGGGCAACCCCGAAGGAGCGCGGCAACGCCTTGCTGGGGATCGCGCGGGCGATCGAGGACCGGATCGAGGAGATCAACGCGGTCGAGTGCCGGGACACGGGCAAGCCGCTCGGGCTGACCATGTCGGAGGAGATGCCGTACGCCTCCGACCACTTCAAGTTCTTCGCCGGGGCGTCGCGGCTGCTCGAGGGCCGGTCCGCCGGTGAGTACATGACCGACCACACGTCGTGGATCCGGCGCGAGCCGGTCGGCGTCGTCGGCCAGGTGACGCCGTGGAACTACCCGCTGATGATGATGATCTGGAAGATCGCCCCGGCCCTGGCCGGCGGCAACACGATCGTCCTCAAGCCGAGCGACACGACCCCCGCGAGCTCGACCCTGCTGGCCGAGCTCTGCCAGGAGTTCCTCCCGCCCGGCGTCCTGAACGTCGTGTGCGGCGACCGCGACACCGGCCGCCGGCTCGTCGAGCACAAGACGCCGCAGATGGTGGCCATCACCGGCTCGGTGCGCGCGGGCATGGAGGTCGCGACCTCCGCGGCCGGCGACCTGAAGCGGGTGCACCTGGAGCTGGGCGGGAAGGCCCCGGTGATCGTGTTCGACGACGCCGACATCGAGCGGGCCGCCGAGGGCATCGCGATGGCGGGCTACTTCAACGCCGGTCAGGACTGCACCGCTGCGACCCGCGTGCTCGCGGGTCCGGGCGTCCACGACGAGTTCGTCTCTGCGATCACCGAGCAGGCGAAGAGCACCAGGACCGGGCTGCCGGACGACGAGGACGTGCTCTACGGCGCCCTCAACAACGAGAACCAGCTGGACCGCGTCGCGGGCATGGTCGACCGGCTACCCGACCACGCGACACTGGCGGCAGGCGGCCACCGGCAGGGCAGCGTGGGCTACTTCTACGAGCCCACGGTCCTGGCCGGCCTGCAGCAGGACGACGAGCAGATCCAGAACGAGATCTTCGGCCCCGTGATCACGGTGCAGCGGTTCACCGACGAGGCCGAGGCCCTGCGGTGGGCCAACGGCGTCGAGTACGGCCTGGCCTCCAGTGTGTGGACCAAGGACCACGCGCGGGCGATGCGGATGTCGCGGAGCCTCGACTTCGGCGTCGTCTGGATCAACACCCACATCCCGTTCGTCTCCGAGATGCCGCACGGCGGCTTCAAGCACTCCGGCTACGGCAAGGACCTGTCGATGTACGGGCTGGAGGACTACACCCGGATCAAGCACGTGATGTCCTACATCGGCGACTGAGACGAGAGGCGACCAGGTATGAGGATCCTGCTGGTCGGGGCCGGCGGCGTGGGCGGCGCGTTCACGGCGATCGCCGCACGCCGCGACTTCTTCGAGACGATCGTCGTCTCCGACTACGACCTGTCTCGCGCCGAGACGGCCGCCGCGACCGACTCCCGATTCGTCGCGGCGCAGGTCGACGCGTCCGATCCCGAGTCGGTCGCAGCCCTGTGCCGGGAGCACCGGATCACTCATGTGATGAACGCCGTGGACCCTGTGTTCAACATGGGCGTGTTCGGCGGCGCGGCCGCGGCGAGCGCCGACTACCTCGACATGGCGATGTCGCTGTCGAAGCCCCACCCGGACTCGCCGTACGAGAAGACCGGGGTGAAGCTCGGCGACGAGCAGTTCGCGGTCGCCTCGGAGTGGGAGGCCGCCGGGCGGCTGGCGCTGGTGGGCATCGGTGTCGAGCCGGGCCTCTCCGACGTCTTCGCGAGGTACGCCGCGGACCACGACTTCGGCGAGATCGACGAGCTCGGCACCCGCGACGGCGCCAACCTCGTGGTGACCGACGACGACGGGAACGAGATCTTCGCGCCGTCGTTCTCGATGTGGACCACGATCGAGGAGTGCCTCAACCCACCCGTCGTCTGGGAGGACGGGGCCTGGCACACGACGGCGCCGTTCAGCGAGCCCGAGGTCTTCGACTTCCCCGAGGGCATCGGTCCGGTCGAGTGCGTGAACGTCGAGCACGAGGAGGTGCTCCTGATGCCGCGCTGGGTCGACTGCAAGCGCGCGACCTTCAAGTACGGGCTCGGCGACGAGTTCATCACCATCTTGAAGGTGCTGCACACCCTCGGCCTGGACCGCACGGAGAAGGTCCGGGTCAAGGGCGTGGAGGTCAGCCCGCGCGACGTCGTGGCGGCCGTGCTGCCCGACCCGGCGACGGTCGGTCCGCGGATGAAGGGCAAGACCTGTGCCGGCCTCTGGGTGACCGGGAAGGGCAAGGACGGCGAGCCGCGGTCGACGTACTACTACCACGTGGTCGACAACGAGTGGACGATGAGCGAGTACGGCCACCAGTGCGTGGTCTGGCAGACGGCCGTCAACCCGGTCGTCGCGCTCGAGCTGCTCAGCCGCGGGACCTGGTCGGGCACCGGGGTCCTCGGTCCCGAGGCCTTCGACAGCGTGCCCTTCCTCGACCTGCTCACCGAGTACGGCGCGCCCTGGGGACGCCAGGAGCTCGCCGTCTGACGTGTCGCTGCTAGTCCGAGGCGAGCAACGCCTCGGCCAGCAGTCGCAGGGTCTCCTCCCGGGCGGGCGCCCGGTCCAGCGGGGTGTCGGCGGACGCGCCGGCCACGGGGTTGACCATCACCTCGTCGACGGCGTACGTCGTGGCGAGCTCGGCCAGCTGTCGGGCGGCGGCGTCGGGGGAGCCGACCACCCAGCGCGCTGACATCTGGTCGGCCAGGGCGCGGTGCTCGTCGGGGAGCCCGCGGGCCTCGGCCTCCTCGACGGTCGGCTGCGGTCCCAGGGGTGCGCCGGTGCGCAGCGCCACCATCGTGAGCAGGTTGGGCAGGGCCCGGCGCTCGGCCTCCTCCTGGGTCGGCGCCACGACGGCGTTCACCGTGAGGAAGGTGCGGGGCTCCGGGTAGCGCTCGGAGGGCTGGTAGCCCTCGCGGTACAGCGCGAGCGCCTCGGCGGTGCCGCGGCCTGCGAAGTGGTGGGCGAAGACGTAGGGGAGGCCGCGAGCCGCGGCGAGCTGGGCGGAGAAGTCCGAGGAGCCGAGCAGCCACAGGTCCGGCGCGGACTCCGCGCGGGGCGTCGCCCGCAGGGCCTGGACCCGCCCGGCGACCTGCATGGCGACGCCGTCGGGCGACATCATGGCGGCCACGTCGTCGACGTACTGCGGGAAGCGGTTGACCGCGTCGTCGCCGACGCCTCCGGCGCCGTGCCGGAGGGCCACGCTCGTCAACGGGTCGGTGCCCGGCGCCCGGCCGATGCCGAGGTCGATGCGGCCGGGGTGGGCCGCCTCCAGGAGGGCGAACTGCTCGGCCACCACCAGGGGTGCATGGTTGGGCAGCATCACGCCACCCGAGCCGACCCGGATCCGCTCGGTCGCGGCGGCCACCATCGCGACCAGGACCGGTGGGTTGGTGGCAGCGACCGCGGGCATGTTGTGGTGCTCGGCGAGCCAGTACCGCCGGTAGCCCAGGTCGTCGGCGACGCGCGCCAGGGACCGCGTCGCGGCGAGGGCGGCGCCGGTCGTCTGGCCCTGACGCACGGGGACGAGATCGAGGACGGAGAGCGCGGGGGAGGTCACCACCGGCGAACGCGTGCGGGGGTCCGGCCATTCCTGTTCAGTCGCGAAGGGAGTGCCGCGAGCGCCAGATGCCGGGCGACGCACCGTGCCCACGCTTGAAGGCGCGGCTGAACGCCTCCTCCGCGTCGTACCCCACCCGGCGCGCGATCGCCGCGACGCCGAGGTCGGTCGAGGCCAGCAGGTCCTCGGCGAGGTGCATCCGCCACTCGGTGAGGTAGCGGATGGGGGAGCGGCCCAGCACCTGGCGGAAGCGCTCGTCCAGGCCGGACCGCGAGACCGCGGCGACCCGGGCGAGCTCGGTGACGGTCCACTTGCGCTCCGGCGCCGCGTGCAGGGCGGCGAGCGCCGGGTTCAGGACCGGGTCGTGCAGAGCCGCGAGCCAGCCGTGGTCGACGGCCGGTGCGGTCGCCAGGTGCTGGCGCAGCACCTCGACCAGCAGCATCTCCGGCAGCCGGGTGCTCACGGCGTCCGGCCCGAGGGGCGACGCCTCCGCCTGGGCGAGGGCGAAGTCGACGTTGGCCTGCACCCAGCCGGGCCCCGCCGCGCCCTGCGGCCGCACGACGAACGCAGGAGGGAAGACGCGCAGGGCTGGGTCGAAGAGGACGTCCTCACTGTGCAGGAACCCGCACACGACGTCCGTCAGTGCGCCGTCCCGGCCGTGCCGGATCAGGGGCATCCGACGCCACGGCGGCGCCTCCATGATGGACATCAGGGGCACCGACTCGCTCTCGCCCACCCCACCCATGCGGTGCTGGTCGCCGTACGGCAGCACGACGACGTCGCCCGAGGACGCCCAGTGCTTCTCGTGCCCGTCGACCTGAACCCAGCAGGTGCCGTTCGCGACGACGTGGAACAGGACGAGCCGATCCGTGCCCGGGCGCAGGATCGCGGCCGTCGCCGGTCCGGGGAGCGACTCGTAGGCCCACGGCTCGCGGTACTCCGCTCGCAGGAAGAACGCCCCTTCGAGGCGCAGGCGCCGCAGGGCGGCGTCGAAGTGGTCCGGCAAGGACGGCATCGAGGTGGTCTTGGCTGCCCGGTCAGCCGCCCCGGTCGCCTGGTCATGGCCGGCAGGCGGGCGCTGCACGAGGCTCATGGTGGCACAGCGAGAGTCGCCGTGCCGTCGAGTAGAAGTCGAGTAGAAGTCGAGTAGAAGGAGCAGCACATGGCACTGTTCATGGACGTCCACACGATGCCCGGACCGGTCGGCATGGCCGACGTCGAGGGCGCGCACTGCGCCGACCTGGCGACCCAGGAGCGGTACGGCGTCAACTACCGCCAGTACTGGGTGTCCGAGGCGGACGGGAAGATCTTCTGCCTCGTCGAGGCGCCCGACGCCGACGCGGCGGTCAGCGTGCACAAGGAGGCGCACGGCCTCCTCGCCGACGCGATCTACCCCGTGACCGAGGGTCGATGAGCGCTCTCCCACGGGGGAGGCGGAGGGCCGGGTACGTCGACGTACCCGGCCCTTCGTGCATCTCGGACGCGCTCCCGCGTGCGGAGGATCAGGCCTTCGGCCCCTTCGTGCGGACGTCGGCGACCTGGCTCATCGCCGAGCGCAGCTCGGTCAGCCAGTCGTCCTCGTGCTGAGCCACGAGCCGGACGCACCACGCCAGCGCGTCGGCGCGCGACCTCGCGACGCCGGCGTCGACGAGGGTGTCGAGGACCTGGCGCTGCGGCTGCCGGAGCCGCGTCATCGTCGGGGACGCGAGGTGGGTGAAGAGCTGCTGGTGGTCGCCGATCCTGACCCCCCAGCTCACGGTCCGCTCGTAGCGGTGCTGGGCCTCGCGCGCGATCGCCATCCGCTGCTCGCGCGTGTCCTCGCGGAACGCGCTCGCCCGGCCGGCCCGGGCCTCCTCGGTCTCGGCGTCTCCAGCCCCTTCCGGGCTCTCGATGTCGGGCAGGTTGAGGGTCACCACGATCTCGTCGCGGTCGACGCTGATGTCGGCGGGGGAGGCCTGCCAGTCCTCCGGGAGCCGGCCCGAGAACCAGCCGCGCACCCGCTCCAGCGCTTCATCAGTAATCATGATTACATCATTACATACCGCCCAAATCTCGGTAGTCCCTGACAAGACGGCCCTCGATCCGCCGATCTGAGGGCCGTCTTGTCAGGGACTACCCGGAAATGCGAGGTGCTACATGCGGTCGGGGGCGGCGATGCCCAGGAGGTCGAGGCCGGTGACCAGGACGTCCAGGGTGGTGTGGCACAGACCCAGCCGCGAGGCGCGGGTCGCGTCGTCGACGCCCTTGAGGACCGGGCAGCTCTCGTAGAAGACCGAAAAGGCCTGGGCCAGCTCGAACAGGTAGCCGCAGAGACGGTGGGGCTCCAGGGCGTCGCCGACCTGCACGACGACGTCGCCGAACCCGAGCAGAGCCAGCGTGAGCGCGTGCTCGGCCGGCTCGGTGACCACGACCTGACCCGGGGCGACATCGCCGGCCGATCGCAGGATCGAGCGGACCCGGGCCGCGGCGTACTGCAGGTAGGGGCCGGTGTTCCCGGTCAGGGCGACCATCCGGTCCAGGTCGAAGGTGTACTCGGTGTCGTGCGCGACCGACAGGTCGGCGTACTTCACCGCGCCGATGCCGACCTGCGGCGCGATCTCGGCGCGGGTGGCCTCCGGCAGGTCCGGTCGGGCCTCGTCGACCACGGCTCGCGCCTTGTCGACGGCCTCCTGGAGCAGCGCCATCAGGCGCAGAGGTGCACCGGAGCGGGTCTTGAGGATCTTGTGGTCGGGGCCGAGGACGTTCCCGATCCGGACGTGCACCACCTCGACCTCCTCCGGCAGCCAGCCGGCCAGGCGCGCGGTCGTCCAGACCATCTGCAGGTGCAGTGACTGAGGTGCGCCGATGACGTAGACCATCCGGTCGGCGTGGAGGTCGCGCACGCGGTGCCGGACCGTGGCCAGGTCGGTCGTCGCGTAGCCGTAGCCACCGTCGGACTTACGGATGATCAGCGGCACGGGCTTGCCCTCACGGCCGGTGAACCCGTCCAGGAACACGCACAGTGCGCCCTCGCTCATCGTCGCGAGGCCAGCCTGCTCGAGCTCGTCGCAGACCGAGGCCAGGTCGTCGTTGTACGTCGACTCCCCGGCGAGGTCCTCGTCGCGCAGACCGACCCCGAGCACGCCGTAGATCAGGTTGAAGTAGACCTTGGAGAGGTCGACCAGCTCCTGCCACAGGCGCAACGTCTCCGCGTCGCCGGCCTGCAGGCTGACCACCCGTGCCCGCGCCCGGTCGGCGAACCCGGCGTCGGTCTCGAACGCCTCGCGAGCGGCCTGGTAGAACGCGTTGGGGTCGGTGCGCAGGGTGTCCGCCTCGGGCGAGTCCTCGCCGACGTCGAGCAGGTGCTCGATCAGCATCCCGAACGGCGTACCCCAGTCTCCGATGTGGTTCTGCCGGACCACCTGGTGCCCGAGGTGCTCGAGGGTGCGGGCCAGGGCGTCGCCGACGACGGTGGTGCGCAGGTGCCCGACGTGCATCTCCTTGGCGACGTTGGGCGCGGAGTAGTCGATGGGCACGACCTGTCGTCCCTGCAGGGGTACGCCGAGACGCGGGTCGGCGGCGAGCTCGCCGAGGCTCTCCCCGAGCCAGGCGCCCTGCAGCCGGAAGTTGAGGAACCCGGGGCCGCTGACCTCCACGGGCGCGCAGACGCCGGCCAGGTCGAGGTGCTCCACGAGGGACTCGGCGACCTCGCGGGGCGGGCGCCCCAGCTGCTTGGCGAGCGACATCGCGACGTTCGCCTGGAAGTCGGCGTACTGGCTCGGGCGGATCAGCGGGTCGGTGCCGGCGTACTCCTCGCCGAACGCGCGCGCGATCGCCCCCTGCACCCGCTCCCCGAGCACCTCTGCCGGACTCCTCACGCAGGCGACGCTACCCACTCCTCGTTGACCGGCGCCCTCTGACCGTTGAACGGCGCCTTCTGACCGTTGAACGGCGCCATCCGACCATCTGAATCGTCCATCTGACGTCAATGCTCACTGGATGGTGGTCAGACGGCGCCGGTCAACGGTCAGACGGCGCCGGTCAACGGTCAGAACGCGCCGGTCAACGGTCAGAACGCGCCGGTCAACGGTCAGGAGGCGCCGGTCAACGGTCAGACGGCGCCGGTCAACGAGTGGCGGCGAAGGCGTCGGCGACGACGTCGAAGGCCTCCTCGAGCAGCTCGTCGCTGATCGAGAGCGGGGGGAGGAAGCGGAAGACGTTGCCCCAGGTGCCGCAGGTCAGCACGACGACGCCCTGCTGGTGGCAGTACGCCGCGACCGCGGAGGTGCGGGCCGCGTCGGGCTCGAGGGTGCCGGGCTTGACCAGCTCAGTGGCCATCATCGCGCCGCGACCGCGGATGTCGCCGATGACCGGGTGGTCGGCCGCGATCGCCTCGAGGCGGCGCCGGACGGTCGCCTCGATGGCCCGCGCCCTCGCGGGCAGGTCGTGCGTCTTCATCTCCTCGATCGCGCCGAGCGCCGCGGCGCAGGCGACCGGGTTCCCGCCGTAGGTCCCGCCGAGTCCACCGGCGTGGACGGCGTCCATCACCTCGGCGCGGCCTGTCACCGCAGCGAGCGGCAGCCCGCCGGCGATGCCCTTGGCGGTGGTGATCAGGTCGGGCACGACCCCCTCGTGGTCACAGGCGAACCAGTCGCCGGTGCGGCAGAAGCCGGACTGGATCTCGTCGGCCACGAACAGCACGTCGTTGTCACGGCACCAGGCGGCGAGGGCGGGCAGGAACCCGTCGGCGGGGACGACGAAGCCGCCCTCGCCGAGGATCGGCTCGATCACGACGCAGGCGAGGTTCTGGGCGCCGACCTGCTTGTCGAGCTGGTCGATGGCCCGCCGCGCGGCGTCCTCGCCCTTGATCCCGGCCGTCTCTCGGAACGGGTAGGACATCGGCGCGCGGTAGACCTCGCCGGCGAACGGGCCGAACCCGTTCTTGTAGGGCATGTTCTTCGCCGTCATCGCCATCGTCAGGTTGGTGCGGCCGTGGTAGGCGTGGTCGAAGACCGCGACGGCGTCCTTGCCGGTCGCCACGCGGGCGATCTTGACGGCGTTCTCGACTGCCTCGGCACCGGAGTTGAACAGCGCCGACTTCTTGGCGTGGTCGCCGGGCGTGAGCTCGGCGAGCGCCTCGGCGACGTCGACGTACCCGTCGTACGGCGTGATCATGAAGCAGGTGTGGGTGAACGCCGCGACCTGCTCCTGCACCCGACGTACGACGGACGGGGCGGCGTTGCCGACGGTCGTCACCGCGATCCCGGAGCCGAGGTCGATCAGGGTGTTGCCGTCGGCGTCGTGGAGTACGCCGCCCCCGGCCGCCTCGATGAACACCGGAAGCGTGGTGCCGACCCCGTCGGCGACGTACTGCTTCTTGCGTGCGAGCTTCTCCTGGGACCGCGGCCCCGGGATCTCGGTGACGAGGTTGCGCTGCTGGGTCAGGGACGTGCCGCCGGCGATCGTCGTGCTCATGGCCGCCAGCCTAGGACCGTCGTCGGAGTCGGAGATAGTACGGATCGAAGCGCCGGGGACTCGCGGCGTTCGACCGGTCATCTGATCCGTACTATCCGCCCATGGCACTCGCGCGCTACAAGGACCTGTGCATGGACGTCGCCGACGCCGCGGTCTCGGGACGCTACTGGTCCACGATGCTGGGATGGGACCTGGAGCTGCACGCCGACGGCGACGCCCACCTGCGTGACTCCGACGGTCGCATCCAGGTCTGGCTGAACGTCGTGCCCGAGCCGAAGTCGGTGAAGAACCGCCTCCACATCGACGTGAACGCCGAGTCGGTGCAGCGGGCGCTCGACGCGGGCGCCACGTTCGCCTACGAGGTGCCGCGCTGGACGACGCTGTTCGACCCCGACGGGCAGGAGCACTGCGTGTTCGTGCGGGACCGGGTCGAGGAGCGCGCCTACGAGCTCGGCTGGGACTGCGCCGAGGGTGCCGAGCACGACACCGCGGTGTGGTGGGCGGAAGTGCTCGGCGGCACGGTCGGCGACAACCCCGAGCAGGGCTTCTCCTGGGTCGAGGGCATGCCGGGGTGCGTCTGGGAGTCCCTCGACTTCGCCGGGGTGCCCGAGCCCAAGACGACCAAGAACCGCATCCACCTCGACGTGGACGCCGACGACCTCGACGCGCTGGTCGCGCACGGAGCCACCGTGCTGCGCGCGAAGGGCGACGGCGGCCTCGGCTGGACCGTGCTGGCCGACCCGGCCGGCAACGAGTTCTGCGCCTTCACCGACTGAGCGCGCTCAGGGAGTGTGGCGGAGCCGGACAGACAAGCAGGTCACGCAGCCCTCGAGCTTGATGAACTCCCCGATGTCGACGGTGACGACCTGCAGGCCGCGCTCCTCGAACAGCTGCCGGCTCCGCGGCGCGTCGTCGCTCATCAGCACGCGGTCGTCGCCGAGCAGCACGACGTGCGAGCCGGACTCCTCCGGAACGCCGAGGAACGACGGCCACACCCCGGCGTCGTCCACCAGGGGCTCGTAGCCGATCACCGTGCCGTCGGGCAGCGCGGTGACCGCCGACTTCAGGTGCAGCACCTTGGTCAGCGGGACCGGCACGACCTTCGCACCGTGTGGCTCGAGGTACGCCGCCAGCTGGTCGACGCCCGACTGGTTGGTCCGCCCGCCGAGACCGACCCAGACCGTGCCGTCGTGCTTGAGCACGTCGCCGCCGTCGAGCGTGCCGGGCGCCTCGATCGAGACCACGTCGTAGCCGAGCGCGGCCAGGATGCCTGCGACCGCGGGCGTCTCGGGCTTCCGCTCGTCGGCGCCGGGGCGGGTGACGACGGCGCGATCGCCGTACATCACCACGGCGTCCTCCACGAACACCCCGTCTGGGCAGTCGTCGGCCGGAGGCACCTCGATCGTCTGCCAGCCCGCGTCGTGCAGTGCGTCGACGTAGCCCTGCCATTGGCGCACCGCCCGGTCGTAGTCGACCGGCTGCCGCTCGATGTGGGTCACGAGCCCTTCGGTCAGTCGGGGCGACGCTCGTCGGACCAGGGCGCGGCGGTCGAGCATGCGCGGAGTCTAGGGCCGCGCGCCGACGTGGTTGCCAGCGTGCGCGTCGCGGAGGACCGTTCTCCGGGTACGCCGGCTGGGAGCGGAGGCCGCGCATGGCGCAGGTGGTCGCGGGCAGGACCGCGGAGCTCGAGATGCTCGGCGGTCTGCTCGACGACGCGGTCGACGAGCCACGGTCCGTGGTCATCACCGGGGTGCCGGGCATCGGCAAGACCACGCTGCTCCGCTCGGCCCTCGACTCGGCACGCGAGCGTGGCTACGCCGTGGCGACGTGCCAGCCCAGCCGGGCGGAGGCCGAGCTCTCCTACGCCGGCCTGGTGGCGCTCCTGAGCGCCCTGCACGTGGAGGCGTTCGACGCCCTGCCCGCGCCGCAGGCGCGCGTCCTGCGCACGATCATGCGGCTGGAGGAGAGCGCGGAGCCCGTGGACCGGCTCTCGCTCTACCTCGCGACCGTGGCCGTGGTGCGCACCGTCGCGGCGGACGGGCCCTTGCTGGTCGCCGTCGACGACGCGCAGTGGCTCGACCAGCCGACGGCAGGCACCCTCGCCTTCCTCGTACGCCGGCTGGCCGGCGTCCGCGTCCGGATCCTGGTGGTCCGCAGCCTCACGCCGACGTCCGTGGACCAGACCGACTGGTCGGCGGAGCTCGCGGGCGCCCTGCCCGAGGGTCGACACGAGGCGATCGAGCTCGGCCCGGTCGATCCCAGCGACCTGTCCCGGATCCTGCGCCGGGCCCTGGGCTGGGCGCCTTCGTGGCCGCGGGTCCTGCGGATCGCCGAGCTGTCGCAGGGCAACCCGCTCCATGCGCTGGAGCTGACCCGCGCGTTCGGTGCCGTGCGGTCCGGGGAGGGCCTGGACGACGTGGTCCCCGAGAGCGTGCTCGAGCTGGCTCGGTCGCGGATCGAGGCGCTTCCCCCCGACGTCCGTGCGGTCGTAGAGCTGGTCTCGGTGCCGCGGGTTCCCTCGGTGGGGCTGCTCGCCCACCTCGACCCCTCGGCCCCCGGGCTACGCGAGGCTCTCGGGACGGCGGTCCGGCAGGGGATCGTGACGGTGGACGACGAGCGCGTGCGCTTCTCGCACCCGACGCTCGCGGCGGCGGCGTATGCCTCCATCCCCGCCGCGCGTCGCCGCGACCTGCACCGCACCATGGCCCTGCTGTCCGACGACCTGGAGGAGCGGGCGCGGCACCTCGCGACGGCCGCAGAGGAGCCGGACCACCAGGTCGCCGTGGCGTTGGAGGGCGCCGCCGAGCAGGCCTGGCGCCGGGGCGCACCGGACGCGGCCGCCGATCTCCTGCAGCAGGCGTGCCGGCTGACGCCACCCGGCGACGTCGAGGCGCTGGCACTCCGTCGGATCGCCCACGGTCGTCTCCTGCACAGCGCCGGGGACGTCCCGGCGGCGACGCAGGCACTCGAGTCGGTGGTCGCCGACCTGCCCGCGGGGACCGTGCGGGCCCTCGCGCTGTTCCACCTCATGTACGTCACGCGCCTCGCCGGGTCCCTCGAGCGGGCCGTGGAGTACGGCGTCCAGGCGGCCGCCGAGGCGGGCGGCGACGCCCTCTTCCGCGCCGAGGTCCTCGAGCTGCTGTCCCGCATCTGCGACAGCGACGTCGCCCTCAAGCTGGACTCCGCCCGCCGGGCGATCGCGGCGGTCGAGGAGGTGCGCGACCCGGATCCCGAGGTGGTCTTCTTCGTGCGTGCGGCGCTGGTCGAGGCCGAGTTCTACGCCGGTCTCGGCGTGCGGCTGGACCGGCTCGAGGGCCTGGAGCCGGGAACCCGGGTGCGCTTCCCGCCGGTCCGCACCGCCTCGCGGGGAGACGACCTGGTGGGTCGGCTCCTGTCGTACGACGGCCGCGTCGACGAGGGGCTCACCATGCTGCGGGGCATGTACGACCGGGCGGCGATCCAGAACCGCTCGGTCCTGCCGGCCGTCCTCGGCTGGATGGCCGAGGCCGAGCTCTCGGCAGGCCGCTTCGAGTCAGCCCTGGCCCTGACCCGGGAGGCCCTCGACCACGCCGCCGAGATCGGCGAGGACGACGGCCCGCCCTGGGAGGTCGGCTTCCACGCCGTCGCGCTCGCGCGACTCGGCCGCCTGGAGGAGGCCGAGGCCACGGCTCGCCGGGTTCTGGGCCCGGGTGCCGACGCAGTGTCCGGCCTCGACGGCGCCCCCGCGCGGCTCGCGCTCGGCATCGTGGCGTTCGACTCTGGCGACGCGGACTCGGCAGTCGCGCACCTCCGCGCCCTGGACGACCTGAAACAGCGGTCGGGGATCCGTGAGCCCCGGATGTGCGCCCACGTCGCCGACCTCGTCGACGCGCTGGTCGAGGCCGGGCACCTGGACGAGGCCGACGACCTTCTGGACCGGCTCGAGGAGGAGGCGGAGCGGTCGGCCGGACGCGGTTCGCGGGCCGTCGAGCGGCGTGGTCGGGCGTTGCTGTGTGCAGCCCGAGGTGAGCTGGCGCAGGCCGTGGTCCTGGCCGAGGAGTCGCTCGACGCGCTGGCGGCACCACCGGAGCTGCCGATGCCCTTCGAGCGCGCTCGCACCCTCCTGGTCCTGGGGCGGCTGCGCCGTCGCCGCCGCGAGAAGCGCCCGGCCCGGGAGGCGTTCCGCGAGGCGCTGGCCGTCTTCGAGGCCCTGGGCGCGCCGCACTGGGTGCGGCGCGTCAGCGCGGAGCTCGAGCGAGTACCCGAGCACCGCTCGGAGCGGGAGCTGACCGCCACCGAGGAGCGGATCGCGGAGCTGGCCGCTGCGGGACTGACCAACCGGGAGATCGCAGAACGCACCTTCCTGAGCACCAAGACGGTCGAGGTCAACCTGACCCGGGTCTACCGCAAGCTCGGCGTACGCCGAGCGGCGCTGGCTGGTCGTCTGGAGCGGTCTGCGGGGGAGCGCACGGACGCGTAGGGGAAACCCTGATTCCCCGCCCGCCCGGCGTCCCTAGCGTCGAAGCGTGACCGGGACGAGCGGGACCCACTGGATCGCCGAGTGCTACTGGCCCGGCGTCCAGGAGGACGAACTGCGCGAGCTCGGGCGTCGGGTCGTGCGCGCCACCTCGGAGCTGGCGGGGCCGGGGGGACCCGCCAGCTATCTCGGGAGCCTGCGCGTCACCGACGACGAGGTCGTGCTGTTCCTCTTCCAGGGTCCGATCGGCGCCGTGCGGGAGACGACGGACCGAGCCGGGCTCCGCGCCGAGCGGATCCTGCGCTGCATCCCGGATCTGACGCCGCCCCCGCCTCCCCAGATCACCGATCCGACCGCCGACACGCCCAGACCGTGAGGAGCACCCCATGAAGCTCGTAACCGCCGTCGCCGCCACCGCGGTGGCCGCCGCCACGCTGACCGCGTGTGGAGGACACAGCAAGCAGGCGACCGACCACCCCGCGAAGTCGGTGCTCAGCCCGTCCTCCGCACCCACGTCCGCACCCACCTCGGCGCCGACCTCGGCACCGTCGAAGAAGGCACCGCCGACGCGTGAGGTCTCGGCGAGCGGCGCCCCGACGAACCTCGACCCCTGCCAGCTCGTCACCCAACAGGAGGCGTCGGCGCTCACGCACGCGTCGTTCGGGCCGGGCAAGGAGGGCGGCAGCGGCAACGGCTTCCGCAAGGAGTGCATCTACGGCGCCCAGACGGCCGACGTCCTCTCGGTGTACGTCGTCACCGCCGCGAGCGAGGACCAGGCGCAGGCCGGCTGGAACCAGCTGCTCGCCGAGGCGCAGCAGGCGGCCGGCCAGGCGGCGGGCCAGATCCAGCTGACCGCCGAGAGCGGGATCGGCGACCGCGCCGAGTGGGCCGAGCTGGACCTCGCTCCGATCCACGTGCAGGCGCGGGGACTGGCCTTCCAGAAGGGCGTCACCGGCGTCTACATCATCGACCTGGTGCGAGACGGCACCCCGCCGAGCCGGGACGACCTGAGCAGCGAGGCGCAGACCGTGCTCGGGCGTCTGTAGCCCCGGATCCCCGGGTCGTCCGCCTGAGCGCGGGCTAGGGCTCGGTCTCAGGCGGACGACCCCGAGGCGCGGCGTCAGGGGACAATGGCCCTGTGAGCGTTCCCGAGCAGCCGCGCCGTGACGTCGTCGTGCTCGGTTCGACCGGCTCGATCGGCACCCAGGCGCTCGAGATCGTGCGTGCCAACCCGGACCGGTTCCGGGTGGTGGGGCTGACGGCCGGAGGCAGCAACCGGGAGCTCTTCGACGCCCAGGTCGCCGAGTTCGCGCCGACGTTCAGCGGGCTGGGGGCCGATGCATCGGCCGAGGCCGCCGCGCGCCCGTGCGACGTCGTGCTCAACGGCATCAACGGCGCCGTCGGGCTGAGCGCGACGCTGGCGACGCTCGACGCCGGCAACACCCTGGCGCTGGCCAACAAGGAGTCGCTGATCATGGGCGGCCCGCTGGTACTGGAGCGCGCCGAGCCCGGCCAGATCGTGCCCGTCGACTCCGAGCACTCGGCCCTGGCTCAGTGCCTGCGGGCGGGCGCCGCCGAGGAGGTACGCCGGCTCGTGCTGACGGCGTCCGGCGGCCCGTTCCGCGGTCGCTCGCGCGACGAGCTGCTGGAGGTGACCGTCGACCAGGCGCTCGCCCATCCGACGTGGGACATGGGTCCCGTCGTGACCATCAACTCCGCCACCTTGGTCAACAAGGGACTGGAGGTGATCGAGGCCCACCTGCTCTTCGGCGTGCCCTACGACCAGATCGAGGTCGTCGTGCACCCGACCAGCGTCGTGCACTCGATGGTCGAGTTCGTCGACGGCTCGACCCTGGTGCAGGCCAGCCCGCCCACCATGCTGATCCCGATCGCCCTGGGTCTCGCCTGGCCCGACCGTGTGCCCGACACGGCCCCGCCCGTGGACTGGACCCGGGTGAACACCTGGGAGTTCCATCCGCTCGACGACGACGCGTTCCCGGCCGTCGGGCTGGCCCGTGCGGCCGGCGAGGCGGGGGCCACGGCGCCGGCGGTCTACAACGCGGCCAACGAGGTGGCGGTGGAGGCGTTCCGGCAGGGTCGGCTGGGCTTCGTCGAGATCATCGACACGGTTGCCCACGTGCTCGGGGCGCACGACGTACCCTCGAAGTCAGCACTGACCCTCGACGACGTCCTGGCCGCTGACGCCTGGGCCCGCGACGAGGCCGCCCGCCTGATCGGCGCCTGAGCGAAAGACACCGATGACCGCCCTGTTCTACCTCCTCGGAGTCGTGGCCTTCGTGGTCGCGATCCTGGCGTCGATCGGGCTGCACGAGCTCGGGCACATGATCCCGGCCAAGGCCTTCGGCGGGAAGGTCACGCAGTACTTCATCGGCTTCGGCCCCACCGTGTGGAGCCGGAAGAAGGGCGAGACGGAGTACGGCGTCAAGGCGATCCCGCTGGGCGGCTACGTCAAGATCGTCGGCATGCTCCCGCCTGACAAGGAGCACGCCGGCAAGGTGGAGTACGACGCCGACGGCAACCGCGTGGTCACCGTGCGGAAGTCCAACACCGGCCTCTTCGCCCAGCTCGTCTCCGACGCTCGGGCCGCGGAGTGGGAGACGATCACCGCCGCCGACGAGGACCGGCTCTTCTACCGCATGGCCTGGTGGAAGAAGGTGATCGTGATGGCGGGCGGGCCGACGGTCAACCTGCTGATCGCGTTCTTCATCTTCGCCGGCCTCTTCGCCACGTACGGCAACCCCGCCTCGCAGGTGCTGCACCCCGTCGTGAGCCACGTCGAGGCGTGCGTCGTCCCTGCGGCCGAGGACGGCCGGGTCTGCACGGCGTCCGACCCGGTCAGCCCGGCCAAGCAGGCAGGGCTGCGCGTGGGTGACCGGTTCGTGTCGTTCAACGGCACGCCCGTGCACGACTGGACCGACATGCAGCGCCTGATCCGCGACAACCGCGACGGCGCTGCCACCATCGTGGTCGAGCGCGGGGGGCAGGACGTCACCCTGCACACCGACACGATGGTGACGCCGCGCCCCACGGACGTGAACGACCCCACCAAGCTGACCCCGGTCGGGTTCCTCGGCGTCTCCCCGGAGGTCACCTACACCCAGGGCGGACCGCTGTACACGCTCGAGCAGATGGGCGGGCTCGCCAAGCAGTCCGGCCAGGCCCTGGTCACCCTCCCGGTCAAGGTCTGGGGCGTGGCCGAGGCGATCGCGGGCGTCAAGCCACGGGCGGCCGACAGCCCGGTCAGCGTCGTGGGCGGCGGCCGGCTGGCCGGCGAGACGGCGTCGGCCCACGACTTCCCGCTCAAGGACAAGCTGGTCAGCCTGCTCGGGCTGGTCGCCGGCTTCAACTTCTTCATCGGCCTGTTCAACTTCGTCCCCCTGCTGCCGCTGGACGGCGGCCACATCGCGGGTGCGCTCTGGGAGGCGGTCCGCAGGAGCTTCGCCCGGCTCCGGCGACGTCCCGATCCGGGCTACGTCGACGTCGCCAAGCTGCTGCCGGTGGCCTACGTCGTGGCCAGCTTCCTGCTGGTCATGGGCGTCGTGCTGATCGTCGGCGACCTCGTCGTTCCGGTGCAGCTGTCCTGACCGCGCTCCCGACGGCCGTCGACTCGGGATCGGGCGTGCGAGCGCCTAATCTGGGGGCATGACCGCCGTCAGCCTGGGCATGCCCGAGGCTCCTCCGCCCGTGCTCGCCCCGCGCCGCAAGACCCGCCAGATCCAGGTGGGCAAGGTGGGGGTCGGCAGCGACCACCCGATCTCGGTGCAGTCGATGTGCACGACCCTGACCGCCGACGTCAACACGACCCTGCAGCAGATCGCCGAGCTCACGGCCGCGGGCTGCGACATCGTGCGCGTCGCGTGCCCGAGCCAGGACGACGCCGACGCCCTCCCGGAGATCGCGCAGCACTCGCAGATCCCGGTGATCGCCGACATCCACTTCCAGCCGAAGTACGTCTTCGCCGCGATCGAGGCCGGGTGCGCGGCGGTGCGTGTCAACCCGGGCAACATCCGCAAGTTCGACGACCAGGTCAAGGAGATCGCCCAGGCCGCCAAGGACCACGGCACGTCGATCCGGATCGGCGTCAACGCCGGCAGCCTCGACAAGCGCCTGCTGGAGAAGTACGGCAAGGCCTCCCCCGAGGCGCTCGTCGAGAGCGCCGTGTGGGAGGCCGGACTGTTCGAGGAGCACGACTTCCACGACTTCAAGATCTCGGTCAAGCACAACGACCCGGTGGTGATGGTGCGGGCCTACGAGCTGCTCGCCCAGCAGGGCGACTGGCCGCTGCACCTCGGTGTCACCGAGGCCGGCCCGGCGTTCCAGGGGACCATCAAGTCGGGCGTGGCCTTCGGGGCGCTGCTGAGCCAGGGGATCGGCGACACCATCCGGGTCTCGCTCTCGGCCCCGCCGGTCGAGGAGGTCAAGGTCGGCATCCAGATCCTGGAGTCGCTCAACCTCAAGCCGCGCCGGCTCGAGATCGTCTCCTGCCCGTCGTGCGGCCGCGCCCAGGTCGACGTCTACACGCTGGCCGAGCAGGTGACCGCCGGCCTCGACGGCCTGGAGGTCCCGTTGCGCGTCGCCGTCATGGGCTGCGTCGTGAACGGCCCCGGCGAGGCCCGGGAGGCCGACCTCGGCGTGGCGTCGGGCAACGGGAAGGGCCAGATCTTCGTGAAGGGAGAGGTCATCAAGACCGTCCCCGAGTCGCAGATCGTGGAGACCCTGATCGAGGAGGCCATGCGCATCGCCGAGGGGATGGAGCCCGTCGACGGTGCCGAGGCCAGCGTCACCGTCAGCTGACCGGCCTGGTCCGGCCCCGTGCCCGCGAACGCCGGGGCGCGCGGGCGCCGATCCGCGTAGTCTCGCGGGTGTGACCCTGTCCCGGTTCCGTGCGCGTCAGGGAGTGACGCTGCTCGGGCCTGCCGATCTGGCGGAGTTCCTCGAGCTGACCGGTCGCAACCCCGTGGTCAACGCCTTCGCCGAGTACCGCGCCCGCACCACCAACCTCGAGCCGCGACTTCTGGCCGGCGAGGTCTGGGGACGCTACGACGGCGGCCGGCTGGTGGCCGCGTGCCACGTCGGCGCCAACCTGGTGCCGGTCGAGTGCACCCCGGACGACGCCCACGCCTTCGCCGAGCGAGCGCTCACCCGACCGCGCAGCGTGATCACGATCGTCGGGCTGCAGGACCAGGTCTGGCCGCTGTGGGACCGCCTGTCCGACGCGTGGGGCCCGGCCCGGGAGACCCGCTGGGACCAGCCGCACCTCGAGCTGGGCGGACCCGCCCTGGTGCCCGCCGACCCCGAGGTCCGGCGTACGACACCCGACGACTTCGAGGTGCTCTACCCGGCCTGCGTGGCGATGTACACCGAGGAGGTGGGCGTCGACCCCGAGGCCGACGGCGGGGCGCCGCTCTACCGGTCGCGGGTCCGGCAGTTGATCGGGCTCGGGTGGTCCTTCGCCCGCTTCGAGGAGGGGCGGGTGGTGTTCAAGGCCGAGGTCGCCCACGCCACGCCGTACGCCGCCCAGATCCAGGGCGTCTGGGTCGCCCCCGACCGGCGCGGGCAGGGACTCGCGGCTGGCGGCGTCGCGGCCGTAGCCGAGGCCTGCCGCCGCGACATTGCCCCCGTCGTCTCGCTGTACGCCAACATCTGGAACGAGCCCGCGCGGCGCGCCTACGAGCGCGTCGGCTTCCAGCAGTCCGGCACGTTCGCGACGGTGATGTTCTAGTTGCGGTTTGGCACCAATCCGCAGGAAATCGGGGCCACGGCGTGCGGTTTTCCACCAATCGGCGTACGTCGGGGCGCGGACGGCAGCCACCGAACAACCGCTTCGCGCAGGCGGGACCGCCGACCGTAGGCTCTGGGCATGAGCACCGTCCTGCGCATGTCCAGCCTCTTCGTCCGCACCCTGCGCGACGACCCGGCGGACGCCGAGGTGCCTTCCCACAAGCTGTTGGTCCGCGCGGGCTACATCCGTCGCAACGCGCCGGGGATCTACACCTGGCTCCCGCTCGGCCTCCGCGTCCTGCGCCGGATCGAGGACATCGTCCGCGACGAGATGGACTCGATCGGCGCCCAGGAGCTGCTGTTCCCGGCGCTGCTGCCCCGTGAGCCCTACGAGGCCTCGGGCCGGTGGACCGAGTACGGCGACGGCATCTTCCGGCTCCAGGACCGCAAGGGCGCCGACTATCTCCTCGGCCCCACCCACGAGGAGATGTTCACCCTGGTGGTGAAGGACCTGTACTCGTCGTACAAGGACCTCCCGCTGGCGATCTACCAGATCCAGACGAAGTACCGCGACGAGGCGCGGCCACGCGCCGGGATCCTGCGCGGGCGTGAGTTTGTGATGAAGGACGCCTACTCCTTCGACGTCGACGACGCCGGTCTCGACGCGTCGTACCAACGCTTCCGCGACGCCTACCAGCGGGTCTTCGACCGGCTCGGCTTCGAGTACGTCATCGTCAAGGCCGAGGCCGGCGCTATGGGTGGCTCGAAGTCCGAGGAGTTTCTGGCGAAGGCGTCGGTCGGCGAGGACACCTATGTGCGGTGCACGCGGTGCGACTACGCCGCGAACGTCGAGGCCGTGGACACGCCCGCGCCTGCGCCCTCGGCGTACGACGACGCTCCTGCGGCTCACGCGGAGCAGACGCCCGACACTCCCACGATCGACACCCTCGTCGCGCTCCTCGACGAGTCCTTCCCGCGCCCTGATCGGCCCTGGACCGCCGCGGACACCCTGAAGAACGTCGTGTTCTCCGTCCGCCACCCCGACGGGACCGTCGAGGCGATCGCGATCGGCCTGCCCGGCGACCGCGAGGTCGACACCAAGCGCCTGGAGTCCAAGCTGGGCGAGGGCGTGGTGTTCGAGCCGTTCGGCGAGGCGGAGTTCGCCGCGCGGCCGAGCCTGGCCAAGGGCTACATCGGCCCGGGGGCCCTGGGGGAGAAGAAGGAGGCGGGCGTCCGGTTCCTCCTCGACCCCCGGGTGGTCGACGGTACGGCCTGGGTCACCGGCGCCGACGTCGCCGGCAGCCACGTCCTGGACCTCGTGGCCGGCCGTGACTTCAGCGGCGACGGCGTCATCGACGTGGCCGAGGTCCGCGACGGCGATCCTTGCCCGGTCTGCGGAGCGACCGACGGCGGAGTGCTGGAGTCCGCCCGCGGCATCGAGATGGGTCACATCTTCCAGCTCGGCCGCAAGTACGCCGACGCACTCGATCTCCAAGTGCTCGACGAGAACGGCAAGCTGGTCACGGTCACGATGGGCTCCTACGGCATCGGTCCGTCCCGAGCGGTCGCCGCCATCGCCGAGGGCACCATCGACGAGCTCGGCCTCTGCTGGCCGCGCAACGTCGCGCCCGCCGACGTCCACCTCGTCGCCACCGGCAAGGACGAGGCGATCTTCGCGGCGGCGGACCGGATCGCGACCGAGCTGTCCGGGGCGGGGGTGACGGTCCTGTACGACGACCGGGAGAAGGTGAGCCCGGGGGTGAAGTTCAAGGACGCCGAGCTGATCGGCGTGCCCACGATCGTGGTGGTGGGCCGCAACCTGGCCGAGGGCTCGGTGGAGGTCCGCGACCGGCGTACCGGCGAGCGCGAGGACGTCCCGGTCGGCGAGGTTGTCCAGCACCTCACCCGGCTCGTCCTGGCCCGACCAGCCGGCTGACGACGCCGGCCAAGCCACTCTCGACGAACGCCGGGCCCCCGTCGCCCTGCCCGTAGAGGACCTCGTGCCAGGGGCCGAGCAGGTGCAGATCCCGTCCACGGGAGAGTAGGGCGTCGTCGGCGTCGTACGCCGCGAGCAGGGCGTCGGTGAACGCCGGAGCCGTGCCGAAGGCGGTCCACGCGAGGTCGATGGCCGGGTCGCACAGGCGGCAGTCGCCCCAGTCGATGATGCCGGCGACCTCCTCGCCGACGACCCGGATGTGCTCCGGGCCGAGGTCGCCGTGCGCCAGCCGCGGATCCGCGGGTGGCGCGGACAGGCGCTCGAGCAGCGCCGTGCCGCTGGGCACGAGGTCGTGGGGGAGCAGCGGCAGCACGTGCCGGGTCATGCGGTCGAGGGTCTCGGCGGTGTCGCGGTGTGCAGACGCCGGGTCGAGCGCGCCGTGGCGCACGGCCTCGTCCGGGTCGACGTCGTGCAGGGTCCGCAGGAAGGCGCCGAGGGCGGCGCCCTGCCTGGCCGACGTCCCGGGGCACGGACCGCCCGGGAGGTAGGCGTGGCGCACCGTGAACGGGTCCTCGCCGACCACCTCGAGCACGGGGATCGGCAGCGGCAGGCGTGGGGCGAGCCACGGCAGGAGCTCGGCCTCGCGTCGGAGCTGGGCCTCGCGGTCGGGGAAGCGCGGCGTCCGGTGTACCCACCCGCCGACGAGGCTCACCCGGTTGTCCCAGCCGCCGTCGAAGTCGTCCGCGGGGGTCCCGGCCGGCGTCTCGCTCACGACATCGCACCCCACCACCTCGCGATGGCCGGGGCAACCGGGATTCGCGCCAGGTCGGGGTCACCCCTGTGGAATGGCACCAAACCGCAACATTTCTGTGCAAACTCCTGCGGTTTGGCACCAATCCGCAACCTCCTAGGGTGACCCCCCATGGACCTCGACGCGGTGATCTTCGACTGGGGCGGGACGCTGACCCGCTGGCACGACATCGACTTCCACGCCGAGTCGCTGGCGCTGGCGGCGGCCGTGACCACGACCGGCCACGACCTCGAGGAGTCCCGGGCGGCCCTGCACGAGGCTGGCCAGGTGGTCTGGGGACGCTCGCGCGACCACCAGCGCAGTGCCACGGTCGCGGATCTGTTCGAGGTGGCCGGGCTCGACCACGACCCGGAGCTGCTGACGGCGTACCGGGAGTTCTGGGAGCCGCACACCCTCACCGATCCGGAGGTCCGGCCCCTCTTCGAGCGGCTGCGTGCGGACGGACTGCGCGTCGGGGTGCTGTCCAACACGATCTGGCCGCGTGAGTGGCACGTGGCGATCTTCGAGCGGGACGGCGTCTACGACCTGATCGATGGCGACGTGTACACCAGTGAGATCGCCTGGACGAAGCCGTCACCGCACGCCTTCCAGGCGGCCATGGACGCCCTCGGCGTCACGGACCCGTCGCGCTGCGTCTACGTCGGGGACCGCCTCTTCGACGACGTCTGGGGAGCCCAGCAGGCACGGATGAAGGCAGTGCACATCCCGCTCAGTGACATCCCGGCTGCTCAGCTCGGCCACACCGAGGGGACGCCGGACGGCGTCGTCCACGCCCTCTCCGAGCTCCCGGAGGTGCTGGGGCGGGTCTGAACTTCATGTTTTGGCATTGCACAAACATGAGGCAGCGTGCGTGACCCCCGCGACTCCCGGGCGTTGCATGATTGTGCAGAGGTTCTTGGATCCCACCCCCTGTGATCCGGACCGTGGCCGATTCCCCCCGTCGGCCCGCGCCAGGTGCTTCGGGGAATGTCTCGGGAATTCCTCGAAGCACCAGGCGTCCGCCCCTGGCCTCCGGGCCGGGGGCGTTTCTCATGTATCGAACAGTCAGCGGTCGAGTCCCGGCAGCGCCTGCGGCCGCGCGCCGAACGCCGCCTCGGCCACCGCCGTCGCGACCAGCGCCTCGACCGCCCACCGCCGGTCCCCGTCCGTCGTCGCCGCGACCAGCGCGGAGTACGTCGACGTGCACGCCTGCTCGACTGCGAGCGCTCGGCTCTCGATCTGCGCCGCGGTGTCCAGGTCAGCCGGGATCCGGTACGCCGGCTCGGCGGCGACCGGGTCGGTACCGGCACTCGCGATCATCAACCGGAGCCGGTCCCGACGCTCGACGTGGGCGCCGTACGCCGAGGCCAGGGCCGTCCGCAGCGCCGGTGCCGTGAGCGTCGAGGCACGTCCGCCCAGGGCCGCCAGCACGTAGATCGCCGCGTGCTCCCCGGCCAGGGTGCGCTGCAGCGCCTCGATCGACGCGTCGGTGCTCACACAGGCTCCCGGAGAACCGGCTGCGTCGAGATGCCGGCGGCGATGCTGGCCAGGACCCGCGCGAGGTCGCCGTCGTCGCAGGTCACGGCCCAGCGTCGGAACCGGGCCACCGCTCGTCGTTCCCGAGCCACCACCTGGGCGTCGGACCAGGCCCGGCGGCGCCGGGTGGCCGGGTGCCCGTCGAGCGCGGCGAGCTGAGCGAGGTGGCAGGCCACGAGACCGGCCGCGCCGTCGGTCGCCCGCAGGTGCGCGAGCAGGTCGCGCAGCTCAGCGCGGGCCGCGTCGACGACGTGCGCGTCGGGATCCGGCGCAGGAGCTGCAGGCGTGGACGAGTGCGGGTCGAGGTCACAGCCGCCGAGGGCTGCTGCGGCCGTCACGCCCGCGGCGACCGCCCCGACCGAGCCGCCGATCCGCAGCAGTCGCCTGCGGGAGAGCAGACGCGGCGTACTCGGGCCGGACACGAGCGCGACCCTATCCCGGCACCCGCGACGCCCCTCCGGCCAACGCCTCGGGCCCGTGCTCGTTCGCTATCGTGAGTGACGACAACAGCACAGGAGGTCGCGAGGTGAGCCCGTTCAGTCCGGACAGCTCTCGGATCGCAGACGCGCTCCGCGACCCGCTGTCGTCCCTGGGCCTCGACCTCGAGGCCGTCGAGCTGACCCCCGCCGGCAAGAAGCGCGTGCTGCGCGTGGCCGTCGACAAGGACGGCGGGGTGACCCTCGACGACATCGCCGAGGCCACCCGCGCGGTGTCGGGCGAGCTCGACGGCGAGGACCTCATGGGCGAGCAGGCCTACACCCTGGAGGTCACCTCCCGAGGCGTCGACCGCCCGCTCACCGAGCCCCGGCACTGGCGCCGCAACCACGATCGACTGGTGCGTGCGCACCTGCGCGACGGCTCGCAGGTCACCGGCCGCGTCGGCGCCAGCGACGACGCCGGGGTGACCCTCGACGTCGCGGGCGCGGCGCGCCACGTCGCCTACGCCGACGTCGCCAAGGCCCTGGTCCAGGTGGAGTTCAACCGACCGACGGCCACCGACCCCACCACCTCGAAGGAGGCCTGACGACATGGACATCGACCTGACGATCCTGCGCACGCTCGAGCGCGAGAAGGAGATCTCCTTCGACGTCCTCGTCGAGGCCATCGAGCAGGCCCTGCTCACGGCGTACCACAAGACGCCCGGGGCGGTGGAGCAGGCGCGGGTCGAGCTCGACCGCAAGAGCGGCCACGTGACGGTCTACGCCGCCGAGCTCGACGACGACGAGAACCCGATCGGCGAGTACGACGACACGCCCGAGGGGTTCGGCCGGATCGCGGCCACCACGGCCAAGCAGATCATGCTGCAGCGCCTGCGCGACGCCGAGGACGACGTCCGGTACGGCGAGTTCTCCGGCAAGGAGGGCGACCTCATCTCCGGGGTGATCCAGCAGGGACGCAACCCCGACGACGTCATGGTCGACCTCGGCAAGCTGGAGGCGCTGCTCCCGCTGGGTGAGCGCGTCCCGGGCGAGCGCTACCAGCACGGCGAGCGGATCAAGTGCATCGTGGTCTCGGTCCGCAAGGGCATGCGCGGCCCGCAGATCACCCTGTCCCGCTCGCACCCCAACCTGGTCAAGAAGCTCTTCGCCCTCGAGGTCCCCGAGATCGCCGACGGCACGGTCGAGATCGCCGCGATCGCCCGCGAGGCGGGCCACCGCACCAAGATCGCGGTCCGGTCGACCGCTCCGGGTGTGAACGCGAAGGGCTCCTGCATCGGGCCGATGGGCCAGCGGGTGCGCAACGTGATGTCGGAGCTCCACGGCGAGAAGATCGACATCGTCGACCACTCCGACGACCCCGCCGAGCTCGTCGCCCACGCGCTCTCGCCGGCGAGGGTGACCTCCGTCGAGATCGTGGACGCCGAGGCGCGCTCGGCCCGGGTCGTCGTTCCGGACTTCCAGCTCTCCCTGGCCATCGGCAAGGAGGGGCAGAACGCCCGGCTCGCCGCCCGGCTGACCGGGTGGCGCATCGACATCCGGTCCGACGAAGAGCCCGACAGCGACGGCTCGTGAGGCTCCTCGGCGTCCTGGGCGGGATGAGCTGGACCAGCACCGCGGAGTACTACCGCCTGCTGAACGCCGGGGTGTCGGAGCGGCTCGGCGGGCTCCACTCCGCGCGGCTGCTGCTCCACAGCGTCGACTTCGAGCCGATCGCCGAGCTGCAGCACGCCGGCGACTGGGACGGCGCCGCCGAGATCCTGGGCTCCGCGGCACGCGGTCTCGCCGCCGCAGGCGCGGAGGGCGTGATCCTGGCGACCAACACCATGCACAAGGTCGCGGAGCCGGTCGAGCGCGCGGCGGGCGTACGTCTGCTCCACATCGCCGATGCGACCGCGGTCGCCGTGAAGGCGGCCGGGCTCAGCCGGGTCGGGCTGCTCGGGACGGCGTTCACGATGGAGGACGGGTTCCTCGTCGAGCGTCTCGCGAGCCACGGGGTCACCTGCGTGGTGCCCGAGGCCGAGGATCGTGCCGAGGTGCACCGGATCATCTACGACGAGCTGGTGCTCGATGTCGTCACCAACCCGTCCCGTGAGGCGTACCGGGGCGTGATGGAGCGGCTGGTGGAGGCCGGCGCCGAGGGCATGGTGCTGGGCTGCACCGAGATCGGGCTGCTGGTCGGCGCGGGCGACACGACCGTGCCGGTCTTCGACACCACCGAGCTGCACGTCGCCGCCGCCGTCGACTGGATGCTGGCGGAGTAGCGGCGGCGGGTGGGTTCGGGGAATACCCCCGGCTCGGGGTAGGGTTGTGGGCAGTGGCTCGCGCATCGGTTTCTGCTGCCTCGACGGCGGTCCCCGGACCGGTCCGGACGTGTATCGGATGCCGAGAGCGGACCACGAAGAGCGAGCTGTTGCGGGTGACCGTCGGCTCGGACGCCGAGGGCCGACCGGCCGCGGTGCCCGATCCATCGGCTGTCCGGCCCGGCCGAGGAGCGCACCTGCACCCCACGGTCGCGTGCTACGACCTCGCGGTGCGCCGTCGAGCGTTCGGCAGGGCCCTCCGGGCCGTGTCCCCGCTGGACAGCACGCCGGTGGCGACGTACCTCGCCTCGCCCGCGGGCACGACAGACAGCAAGACAGACCGACCGACCGACCAGGAACTGGAGCAGTAGCTCATGAGCACTCGATGAGTAACTCCCGATGAGCCCGAAAGTCCAGCAACACCCACCGGTCTGAGAACAGCCCCTCACGCAGAGGGAAGCGGGTCTCAGGCCAGAAGGAGAACAGTGGCCAAGACCCGAGTACACGAGCTCGCCAAGACCTACGGCATCGAGAGCAAGGACGTTCTCGACAAGCTGAAGGAGATGGGCGAGTTCGTCAAGAGCGCTTCCTCGACGATCGAGCTTCCCGTCGAGATGAAGTTCAAGAAGACCTACGGCGACGCCCTGCTCGCCGCCAAGGCCAAGGCCGAGCCCGCGGCACCGCCGGCCGGGTCCGCTCCGGCCGAGACGGCCGCGGCCCCCGCGGCGGAGTCCAACGGCGCCGCCACGGTCGAGGCGCCGTCGCCTCGGTCCACAGGCCCCAAGCCCGGGCCCAAGGCCGCGCCGAAGGCGCCGGTCGAGGATGTGGAGCCGGAGGCACCCGCGGCCGCGCAGGCCACGGAGGTCCCGGAGACTCCGGAGGCCCCCGAGGAGCCCACCGCCGAGTCCCCGAGCCCGCGCCCCGCTGCGCGTCCCGGCACGCCGCGACCCGGCAACAACCCGTTCGCCTCCAGTCAGGGCATGGGACGCCGACCGGCTCCCGCGCCGCGTGAGAGCGACGAGGACGACAACCGTCCCCCGCGCCCGGCGGCCGGCGGCCGTCCGGGCCTGCCGCGCCCCAACCCGGCGATGATCGCCCGCAACCCGGGCTTCGGCGCCAACCGCGGTCCTGGTGGGCCCGGTGGTCCTGCCGGTGGACCCGGTCGTGGTGGCGCGCCCGGTCGTGGCGCTCCGGGACGCGGGGGCGGAGCCCCCGGTCGCGGCGGCGTCGGCGCACCTTCACGTGGCGGTGCCGGTGCCGGTGCTCCGGCCGGCGGTCCTCCGGGACGCGGCGGGCCGGCGTTCGGCGGTCGTGGCCGCCCCGGTGGGCGTGGCCAGACCCAGGGTGCCTTCGGGCGTCCGGGCGGTCCCTCCCGTCGTGGCCGCAAGTCGAAGCGGGCGCGTCGCCAGGAGTTCGAGCAGATGGAGGCCCCGACGATCGGTGGCGTCCGCGTCCGCAAGGGCAACGGCGAGACCGTGCGCCTTTCGCGGGGCTCCTCGCTGACCGACTTCGCCGAGAAGATCAACGTCGACGCGGCGTCGCTGGTGCAGATGCTGTTCTCGCTCGGCGAGATGGTGACCGCGACCCAGTCGGTGGGCGACGAGACGCTCGAGCTGCTCGGTGAGGAGCTCAACTACGTCGTCCAGGTGGTCTCGCCCGAGGACGAGGACCGCGAGCTGCTGGAGTCGTTCGACCTCGAGTTCGGCGAGGACGAGGGCGAGGAGGGCGATCTCGCCGTCCGGCCGCCGGTCGTCACCGTCATGGGTCACGTCGACCACGGCAAGACCAAGCTCCTGGACGCCCTCCGCTCGGCCAACGTGGTCGACAAGGAGGCCGGCGGCATCACCCAGCACATCGGTGCCTACCAGGTGCACACCGAGGTCGACGACCACGAGCGTGCGATCACCTTCATCGACACCCCCGGTCACGAGGCGTTCACCGCCATGCGTGCCCGCGGCTCGCAGTCGTCGGACATCGCGGTCCTCGTGGTCGCCGCCGACGACGGCGTGATGCCGCAGACGGTGGAGGCGCTCAACCACGCCAAGGCGGCCGAGGTGCCGATCGTGGTGGCGGTGAACAAGATCGACAAGCCCGAGGCCGACCCGACCAAGGTCCGCGGCCAGCTGACCGAGTACGGCCTGGTGCCCGAGGAGTACGGCGGCGACACGATGTTCGTCGACGTCTCGGCCAAGTCGGAGCTCAACCTCGACAAGCTGCTCGAGGCGATCGTGCTGACCGCCGACGCGTCCCTGGACCTGCGGGCCAACCCCCACCAGGACGCCCAGGGCCTCGTCGTCGAGGCGCACCTCGACCGTGGCCGCGGCCCGGTCGCGACGGTGCTGGTCCAGCGCGGCACGCTGCGGGTGGGCGACTCGATCGTCGCCGGTCCGGCCCACGGCCGTGTCCGGGCTCTGCTCGACGAGAACGCCGAGCCGATGGAGGAGGCCTTCCCGGCGCAGCCGGCGATGGTGCTCGGCCTGTCGGCCGTGCCCGGCGCGGGTCAGAACTTCCTGGTCGTCGAGGACGACCGGGTGGCCCGCCAGATCGCGGAGAAGCGTGAGGCGCGCGAGCGAGCCGCCATGCAGGCCCAGCGTCGCGTGCGTCGTACCCTCGAGGACTTCATGGCCTCGATGGAGAAGGGCGAGAGCCAGGAGCTCAACCTCATCCTCAAGGGCGACGTGTCCGGCTCGGTCGAGGCGCTCGAGGACTCCCTGGTCAAGATCGACGTTGGCGACGAGGTGTCGCTGCGCGTGATCGACCGCGGTGTCGGTGCCATCACCGAGACCAACGTCATGCTGGCGGCGGCGTCCGACGCGATCATCATCGGCTTCAACGTCCGGCCGCAGGGCAAGGCGACCGAGCTGGCGGACAAGGAAGGCGTCGAGATCCGCTACTACTCGGTCATCTACCAGGCGATCGAGGAGATCGAGGCGGCGCTCAAGGGCATGCTCAAGCCCGAGTTCGAGGAGTCGACGCTCGGCCAGGCGGAGATCCGCGCGATCTTCCGCTCGTCGAAGATCGGCAACATCGCGGGCTGCATGGTCACCAGCGGCGTGATCCGGCGCAACGCGAAGGTCCGGCTCATCCGCGACGGCGCGGTCGTGGCGGACAACCTCGACCTGGCCTCGCTCAAGCGGGAGAAGGACGACGCCGCCGAGGTCCGGGAAGGTTTCGAGTGCGGTCTCGTGCTCCGGAACTACCAGGACATCAAGGAGGGCGACATCGTCGAGGCCTTCGAGCTGCGGGAGATCCCGCGCGCCTGACTCGTTGAATTGGCCCTCCGGGCTCGTCGAGTCGGTCCTCCGGGTCCGACCCACGACCCGGAGGGCCGATTCGACAGACCGCGAGAGCCAACTCAACGGGCCCGGAGGGCCAACTCAACGGAGTAGCGATGACCAACCCACGATCCCGCAAGATCGCGGACCGCATCCAGATCATCGTCGCGGAGATGCTGGAACGGCGGGTCAAGGACCCGCGGCTCGGGTTCCTCACCGTGACCGACGTCCGCGTCACCGGTGACAACCAGCAGGCCACGGTGTTCTACACCGTCCTCGGCGAGGAGGCGGACCTGGCGAGCACGGCGGCGGCACTGGAGTCCGCGAAGGGCCTGCTGCGCTCCGAGGTCGCCCACCAGCTCGGCATGAGGCACGCCCCGACGCTGACCTTCGTCCACGACGCGCTCCCGGAGTCCGCGCGGCACCTCGACGAGGTGCTGGCCCGGGCCAAGGCCCTGGACGAGGAGACCGCCGCCCACCGCGGCACCTCCTACGCCGGGGAGGCCGACCCCTACAAGAAGCCACGCGAGCTCGACGAGGACGAGCAGAACCCCGAGGCGGAGACCGGGGAGTGACCACCGAGTCCGGGCTCGTCGTCGTCGACAAGCCCGGCGGCATGACCTCCCACGACGTCGTCGCCCGGGTACGCCGCCTCGCGGGTACCCGGAAGGTCGGCCACGCCGGCACGCTCGACCCGATGGCGACCGGCGTCCTCGTGCTCGGGCTCAACCGCGCCACCCGGCTGCTGGGCCAGCTCACCCTGACCGACAAGAGGTACGACGCGCGCATCCGGCTCGGGGCCTCGACCACGACCGACGACGCGGAGGGGGAGGTCGTCGCGACGCACGCGACCGAGGCCCTCACCGAGGACGACGTGCGCTCGGCGCTGGCCGCGTTCGTCGGGGAGGTCGAGCAGGTCCCCAGCGCGGTCTCCGCGGTGAAGGTCGACGGGAAGCGCGCGTACGCCCGCGTGCGCGACGGCGAGGACGTCGACCTCCCGGCCCGCCGCGTCACGATCCACGCGATCGAGGTGACGGCCATGGACCTACCGTCGGTCGACGTCTCGGTCCACTGTTCCAGCGGCACCTACGTGCGGGCGATCGCGCGCGACCTCGGCGTCGCGCTCGGTGTCGGGGGACACCTCACCGCGCTCCGGCGTACGGCCGTCGGGCCGTTCGACCTGTCCGCGTCGCGCACGCTCGACGCCCTGGCCGAGGAGTTCGCGATGACGCCGATCGGGGCGGCCGCCCGAGCATGCTTCCCGGCCCTCGACCTGGACGACCAGCAGGCCGCGGACGTCCGGGTCGGCCGAGCGCTCGACGTACCCCTCGACGGCCTGACCGCGGTGTTCGCCCCCGACGGCGCGTTCCTCGCGCTGTACGAGCCACGAGGGGGCTCGGCGCGGGCCGTGGCCGTGTTCGTCTGACGCTCGGCCGCGGCTCAGGAGCCGCGCTCGTCGTCGCCGGTGTGGGCGGTGAAGCCGTACGCGATGATCTCGTCGAAGTCCTGTCGGAGCCGGGCGACCTCGGCCCGCTCGCGCTCGTCGCGCGCGGCTCGCGTGGCGCGGGCGAGGAGCGGTCGCAGCACGGTCGGCGACGTCACCACGGTCAGCGCCAGGACCGGCGTGGCCCAAACGTGCAGCCCGGCGAACAGGCCGACGGCCACGGTGACGCACCAGGCGGACGCGGTCGCGATCCGGAGAGAGGTGCCGACCTCGGGCCGGTCCATCTGGTCCAGGATGCTCCAGACGGTCGGACCGATGGCGAGACCCATGGCCACGAAGGTGACGACGAGCACGAGCGGTCCCACCGTGACCGTGCCGGCGATCAGACCGGCTCCGGAGACGAGCCCGGCCAGCGCCCACCAACCGCTGTCGTACCACCGGTGTTCGCGTCGTCGAGTGCTCATGTCTCACGGTCTCGCCGCCACCCGACCGGACCCAGGGACGTGGCGCCCGGGTTCGGATGACCTTGCGCCTCAGCGGAGCCAGCCAAGGTCCCGGACCTTGGTCCTTCGACCCCGGGGCTCGGGCGCCTCTCGTGGCGAAGGGGGTGAGGTGTCCGTCGGTGTGCCGTGACAGGGTTGGGAGGTGACCAGCGTCCTGTGGCTTCGCCGCGACCTGCGTCGGCGCGACCTCCCGGCGCTCGGGGCGGCAGCCTCTGCGACCGACGGCGACGTGCACGTGCTCTTCGTGATCGACCCCGCGCTCTGGGACGCCGCCGGGCCGGTGCGCCGCGGGTGGCTGGCGGCCAGCATCCAGGCCGCGGCCGAGTCGTACGACGGGCGGCTGACGGTCCGCGTCGGCGACCCGGTCACGAAGGTCGCCGCCTTCGCCGACTCCGTGGGGGCGTCCTCGGTGCACGTCAGCGCCGAGACCACTCCGTACGGCGCCCGGCGGGACGCCCGCGTCCGCGACCGTCTCGCCGAGCGCGACATCGAGTGGGTCGCCACCGGGTCGCCGTACGCCGTGGGGCCGGGGCGGGTCCTCACCCAGGGCGGCAAGCCCTACCGCGTCTTCACGCCGTTCGCGCGTGCCTGGCGCGAGCACGGCTGGGCCGATCCGGCGTCTGCTCCCCGCGGGCTGAGCCTGGGGCCTGACGCCAGTGACGACCCTGCCATCAGCCGTCTGGATCGGGCTCTCGATGACTGCCCCGTCGAGCTCCCGACCGCGGGGGAGGATGCCGCGCTGCGCCGCTGGCGTTCCTTCCACGACACCGACCTCGCGACGTACGCCGACGACCGCGACCGGCCCGACCGCACTGGGACGAGCCGGCTCTCGCCGTACCTCAAGGTCGGCGCGATCCACCCGCGCACGATCCTCGCCGACCTGGCCGGGGAGCGCTCGCAGGCGGCGCGCTCGTTCGTCGACGAGATTGCGTGGCGCGAGTTCTACGCCGACGTCCTGCACTCCGAGCCGAGCTCGGCGTGGCACGACCTGCGGCCCGAGCTGGGGTCGATGTCCTACGACGACGACCACGATCTCGTGCGGTCGTGGCGCGAGGGACGTACCGGCTTCCCGATCGTGGACGCGGGGATGCGCCAGCTGGCCGAGACCGGCTGGATGCACAACCGGGTCCGGATGATCACGGCCAGCTTCCTGTGCAAGGACCTCCACGTGTGGTGGCCCGAGGGAGCCCGCCACTTCCTGGCGCACCTCGTCGACGGCGACGTCGCGAGCAACAACCACGGCTGGCAGTGGGTGGCCGGCACGGGCACCGACGCCTCGCCGTACTTCCGGGTCTTCAACCCGGTCACCCAGGGGCAGAAGTTCGACCCCGACGGCTCCTACGTGCGGCGCTGGGTGCCCGAGCTGGCCCACGTCGAGGGCAAGCGGGCCCACGAGCCGTGGAAGGTCGACGACGGCTACGACCAGGGCTATCCCGAGCCGGTGGTCGACCACGCGGAGGAGCGGGTCGAGGCCCTGCGCAGGTACGACGCGGCCCGTCGTTAGGCTCCTGGTGTGCAGATCTGGCGGTCCCTGGAGGACGTCCCGGCCGATCTCGGCCGCACCGCCGTGGTCATCGGCAACTTCGACGGCGTCCACCTCGGGCACCGGCACGTCGTCCGGGAGGCGCGCCGGGCGGCCGACGCCGAGGGGCTGCGCGTCGTGGCGGTCACCTTCGACCCGCACCCGATGGCCGTGCTGCGGCCGGAGCACGCCCCGACCACGATCACCGATCTCCCGACGCGCGCCGAGCTGCTCCACGGTGCAGGGGTCGACGACGTCCTGGCCCTGCCCTTCGACCGCGAGGTCGCGTCGTGGACGCCCGAGGAGTTCGCCCGGCGCGTGCTCGCGGACGCGTTGCACGCCGCCGTCGTGGTCGTGGGCGCGAACTTCCGCTACGGCACGCGCGCCTCGGGAGACGTCGCGACGCTGACCGCCAGCGGGGCCGAGCTGGGCTTTCGAGCGGTGGGCGTCGCCCTGGACGGCGGTCCGCAGGTGTGGTCGTCGACCTACGTGCGTACCTGCCTGGCGGCCGGTGACGTCGCCGGCGCCGCCGAGGCGCTGGGGCGCCCGTTCGTCGTGCGAGGCGTCGTCGTGCGCGGTGACCAGCGCGGTCGCGAGCTGGGCTTCCCGACCGCCAACGTGCCGACCAGGACCCTCGCCGCGGCTCCCGCCGACGGGGTGTACGCCGGGTGGTTGCGGCGGCTCGACACCGGCGAGCGGTTCCCGGCAGCGATCAGCGTCGGCACTAACCCGACGTTCGACGGAGAGCGCGAGCGCCGCGTCGAGTCCTACGTGCTCGACCGCGACGACCTCGAGCTCTACGACGTGGAGGTCGAGGTCGCGTTCGTCGAGCGGATCCGGGGGATGGTGCGCTTCGACGGCGTCGACGCCCTCGTCGCGACGATGCACGACGACGTACGCCGCGCCCACGCGATCCTCGGGGCGGCGTGAGCCGGCGCCCGGTCGTCGACCTGACCGACGAGGAGGCGCGCCATGCCCTGGTGCTGAAGTGGGGCACGGTGCCGACCGACGTGCTGCCGGCGTGGGTGGCGGAGATGGACTATGCCCTGGACCCGGTCGTCCACGAGGCCGTCCTGCGGGCGGTGCGCGACGGCGTCACCGGCTACCCGGTCTTCGGCTTCACCCCCGAGCTCGCCGAGGCGTACGCCGGGTTCGCGGCGCGCCACTACGCGGCCACGGTCGCGCCCGAGTGGGTGTACCCGGTCGTCGATGTCACCTCGGGGGTGCGGGTCGCGATCGACGTGCTCTCCGAGCCGGGTCCCGTGGTGTTCCTGGTGCCGGGCTACTCGCCCCAGCTCGACGTCGCCGCGCTGACGGGCCGCCGGAGGGTCGACGTCGAGGTCGCTCCCGATGCCGCGCGGGCCGTGGTCGACCTCGAGCGACTGGACGCGCTGCTCGGCGAGGGCGCCCGCACCCTGCTCCTCACCCAGCCGCACAACCCGTGGGGAAGGGTCTTCACCCGGAGCGAGCTGGAGGGGATCCGCGATGTCGTGGTGCGACACGGTGCACGGGTGGTCTCCGACGAGATCCACGCGCCGCTCGTGCTGCCGGGCGCCGCGCACACGTCGTACCTCGACGTGGAGGGGACCCACGAGCACGCCGTCGCGATCGTCGCGGCGTCCAAGGCGTTCAACACCGCGGGGCTGCGGTGTGCGCAGCTCGTCGTACCCGACCCGGCGACGCGTCGGCTGGTCACGGAGACCCCGATGTCGCGCAACGACTCCTGGTCACCGCTCGGTGTCGTGGCCGCGGTCGCGGCGTACAACGATGGCGACCCGTGGCTGGCCTCGCTGCTGGAGCGGCTCGACCAGGTGCGCGCGCTGCTCGCAGACCTGCTCGCCGAGCACCTGCCGCTGGCGCGGATGCGACCACTCGAGGCGACGTACCTCGTCTGGCTCGACGTCCGTGCCTACGGCCACGAGGACCCCGCAGCCGTGGCACTCGACCGGGGCCGGGTCAAGGTCGGCCCCGGTCACGAGTACGCCCCCGGCCTCGCCGGTCACGTCCGGCTGAACGTCGCCACCAGCCCCGACCGCCTCACCGAGATCGTCCGCCGCCTCGCCTCCGCCTGGGCCTGACTGCGAAATCCGGATAGTCCCTGACAAGCACGCCCTCGGAAGCACCCTGGGGGCGACGTTGTCAGGGACTACCCGAGAACGGCGGCGACAGCGTCGGGGAGGGGGAGCGGCTCGGAGGGGGGCAGGGCGTCGCGGAGCCGGGCGACCTGGGCCGCCAGCAGCGCGGGGACGGGCCGGTCGCCCTGCTGGCGGATCCGCGCGGCGGTGGCGACCCAGGCCGCGACCTGGTCGGCCGGCACGCCGCGCGCGGTCGCGACCAGCGCGGAGGTCTCCAGAGCCGTCGCCAGGGGGAAGGGGTAGGTCAGGGCCCGGGCCGCCGCCACCGCGGCACCAGCCCGGTCCCAGGCCTCGTCGAGCTCGCCCCGGGCCAGCAGCGCCAGGGCCAGCAGCGACCGGACGAGCGGCAGCTCGCGCTCCACCCCGAGCTCGGTGCCCTCGAGGTCGGCCGAGCGCCCGACCTCCACGGCGGCGTCCAGGTCGCCGTCGACCAGGTGCAGACCGCACGCGACCTGCAGCAGCACGACGCGGGCGATCCTGCGCTGCTCGGTGTGCATCGGCATCGCCCTCGCCACCCAGCGGCGCACCCGGTCCAGCGCGCCGACCTGCCAGGCCACCATCGCGGCGGTGGGGAGGCTCGCTGCCAGCTGCTCCGCGGAGCCGCCCTCCTCGCACAGGTCCAGGGCCGCCTCGGCGTACGCCGCTGCCTCCGGGTCGCCGCGCTCGCCGAGCACGCTGCCCAGCCCCATGGCCGCGCTGACGCGCAGGTCGATCCCGTGTCCGGACGCCGACTCCATCGCCTGGCGGACCAGCGCCACCGCGGCCGCGCCGCGGTCGAGGTCGTCGAGGATGCCGGCCAGGAAGATCTGGGCCCGGGCGACGTAGGCGCTGTCGGTGTCGCCCAGCAGCTCGATCGCGCGCTCCAGCTGGGGCACGGCGGCGATGTCCTCGCCGGCCCAGTAGTTGAGGTAGCCCAGGGCGTACGTCGCGTAGCCGGCCCACGCCTCGCCCTCGCCCTCGCGGGTCTCGAGGAGCCGGGCCAGCCAGAAGCGACCCTCGCCGACGTTGGTGGCCGCCCAGTAGCGGTGCAGCCGGAAGGCCAGCTCGAGGCACCGCGTCCGGTCGGCCGTCCCCGCCACCCCCGCGCCGAGGAGCCCGCGGACCGACGGCAGCAGCGCGCTCACGGCGTCCGCGAACGGCGCGGGCGGCGAGCGCGGGTCGTCGGGCAGCACCGACTGGAGCAGGTCCGCGAGCCGCAGGTAGGCCTCCTGCTCCTCGCCGGCCGCGACCAGGTGCTGCCGGGCGAACCGGTGCAGGTCGTCGTCCTGCTCGTAGGTCCACCGGGTCCCGACGCGGTTGGAGGTCACGAGGTTGCGGTCACCGAGCTCGCGCAGCAGGCGCACCACGCGCACGCCGGCCACGTCGTCGCCGGCCGACACCGCCCGGACCGCCGCGAGGTCGACGGATCCCTCGAGCACCGACATCCGCCGGAACACCGCCGCCTCGTCGGGCTGGAGCAGGGCGTGGCTGGCCTCGGCCACCTGGCGCACCGCGTCGGCCGTGCCCGCCGCCATCTCGTCGAGATGCTCCACGACGTCGGCGGGCGACATCGCCGTGAGCTGGGCCGCGACCAGCTCGAGCGCCAGCGGCAGGCCAGCGCAGTGCCGGCACAGCGCGTCGAGGTACGCCGCGAGGTCGGCGTCGACGACGAGCTCGCCGCCGTACTCCGCGATCCGGTCGGCGATGAGCCGGACCGGCTCACTGGCCTCGAGCTCGGCCGGGGTCGGGTCCTTCGGGAGCGCCAGCGGCGCCACGAGCACGGCGTGCTCCTCGCCCAGCCCGAGCGCGACCCTGCTGGTCACGACGACCGTGGTCTCGGGAGCGCCCTCGACGAGCGCGTGGGCCAGGGAGGCTGCGCCGTCACGCACGGCCTCGCACCCGTCGAGCACGATCACCGTGCGGCCGAGGCCGGCGAGGTGTCGGGCCACCGTGCGTGCAGGCTCGTCCCCGCTGGCCGGAAGGCCCAGGGTCATCGCCACGGTCGCGTCCACGAGGGCGTCCTCGGCGACGTGTGCCAGCGAGACCCAGTGCCGGCCACCGGGCAGGTCGACGGCACGGGCCGCGACCTCCTGGGCCAGCCGGGACTTCCCGACGCCACCGGGACCGGTCACCGTCACCAGTCCCGGCCGGCTCGCCGCGCTGGCCAGCCGGCGCAGGTCGGACTCCCGTCCGACGAACGACGTGGTCGACCGTGGCAGGCGGGCGGGACCCGACGGCTCAGCGGACTCGAGGACCGTCAGGTACGCCGAGACCGTGTCCGCGGACGGGTCGACGCCGAGCTCCTCGGTGAGCAGGCTCCGACAGGCCTCGAAGGCCTGCACCGCGCCGGACCGGTCGCCGGCGGCGGCCAGGGCCGCGATCAGCGCGCGGTGCACGCGCTCGTCGAGCGGATGCGTGGCCACGAGGTGCCGGCCGAGCGCCACCGCTGCGGGGTGGTCGCCCAGCTCGCCGTACGCCGCGGTGGCGAGCAGCCCCGCCTGGAGCACGGTCTCACGCAGCCGGCCGCGATGCGGGTCGAGCCAGGCGGCGTCGAGTCCGGCGGCCAGGTCGGAGGGGTCCAGCGACGGCGCCGGTCCCAGGCGCGAGATCAGCGCGTGCCACCGGCCCGTCGCTCGCAATCCTGCCGCCGTCGCGACGGTCGCCTCGAGCTCGGCCACGTCGGTGGTGACCCCGGCTGCCAGGCGGTACCCGGTCGGGGTCGTCACGACGACGTCGGACCCGATCTCGGCGAGGCGCTTGCGCAGGTCGGCCACGAGGCCTCGGACCGCTACCCGCCAGGTGGAGGGCGGCTCGTCCCAGATGAGGGAGGCGAGGCGTTCGGCGGTCATCGGTCCCGGCTCCAGCGCTAGTGCTGCGACCAGGAGGTGGGCGCGGCGACCGCCCAGGTGGGCGCCCTCGACCGTCTCGGCCGGCTCACCCCCCGTGACCGCGACGCCGCCCAGCAGGCCGATCCGCACACGCCGATGATAGGACCGTCGTCGGCCCGCCCTCCTCGGAGGACGGGCCGACGTACGCCCCCGTACGTCCACGCGACTCTGGCAGCTCTGGGTCAGCGTCGCCCGAGCGTCGTGGACGGCGTGCCGATGTGGCCGTGGGCACCCCGGTGGTGATGGCGGTGGTGCTTGGGCGGCATCGGAACCTTGATCGCCTGCGCCCGCAGGATCTGGCCGGTGACCCCGGTCTTGTCGATGCCCCAGATCAGGAAGCCGTGGCCGTTCGACCGGGTCGTGATCTGCGCGGGTCCGCCGGCCAGGGTCTGCTTGACCTTGAACAGGAAGCGGTACGCGTGCGAGCCCTTGGCGTAGTTGGACACCATCAGGCCACCGGACTCGCCTCCGGCAGTGACCAGGCGACCGCTGGGGTCGGAGCTGGCGTCGAGACCGAAGACGTCGTTGCCGTCGCCGCTCGACTTCGGCTTGCCGAAGGACTTGCCCTTCCAGGTCCACGTGTGGGGCAGGTAGATCGCCTTGGCGGCCACCCCGACCATCCGGATGCTCTTGCCGGCCGTCACCACGCGCTCCATGCCCCCGTCGGTGTACGAGCCCTTGACGTTCTTGAAGCCGGTCCACTTCGAGCCGTGCGAGGCCTTCGAGGCGACGGCGACCTTGCCGTCCAGGGATCCGTAGGCGCTGGTGGTCAGGACCGTGCGCTTGCCGTTGTCGGCCAGCTGGGCATTGCCGACGAAGTAGGGCCGGACGAAGGTCTTCGGCGTCGCCGACACGGTCGAGTAGTAGTACGCCCGCCGGTCCAGGGTGCCGGACTCACCGACGGCAGCGATGCTCACGCCACCGCCCTTGTGGGGGATCGCCGACGTCAGCGAGCCCAGGGTCGGTGCGCCCGGCACGGCCACGGACGTGCCCAGCTTGTTGTGGGAGATGGTGTTGGTGCCGAACACCCCGCTGAACTCGCCGCTGTCGGGGTCGACCTGGGCGATCCAGACCAGCTCGACGCTGTTGCCGGAGACGACGACCTTGACGTCGCGGGCCGACGAGTCGCCGAGGGCGCTGCCGGTCTGCATGCCGCCGACGCACGACTTCGACTTGGTCTTCAGCACGCAGAGGTGGAGGTTGCGCAAGCCCGGGGTGCTCGCCTTGTCGCCGATCCACGCGACGTACGTCGTGCCGTTCTTGGTCGTGGCCGCGTCGACGCCGGAGAGCGTCGTACCCGACTGGATGTTGAAGGTCTTGCCGGTCTTGCCACGGTCGGCGGTGGCGGCGCCGGCCGGCCCGGCGGCCAGGCCCGAGACGGCGCCGGCCACGAGGAGCCCGGCGACGGCGGTGAGTGCGGGTACGGCGACCCGCGTGGAGCGTTGCATGGCGACTCTCTTCCGGTCGTGGGACCCGGAGCCTCCGGGTCGCGACCAGTCCAGCCGCCCGGCGTAACGCCGGCGTAACGCGCGGGGTTGGGGATAGTACGGATCAGAACGCCGCTGTTCAGGGCCCGAACAGCGGCCGTTCGATCCGTACTATCGCTCCCCGTTACGCGTCGAGGTCCTGCTCGACGAGCGCGGCGATCGCGTCGACGTCCTGCTCGACGTCGCCGGAGACCTCGACGGTGTCGCCCTTGCCGGCACCCAGCGTCATGATCATCAGCGCCGAGCTGGCGTCGACCGGGTCGCCCCCGGGTACGCCGATCATCACCTCGGAGTCGAGCTCGCCCGCGGCCTCGGAGATGATCGCGGCCGGGCGGGCGTGCAGGCCGACGGCGGAGCCGACGACGACGGACTTGGTGGGCATGGGGTCTCCTTCAGGTGGTTGCTGCTCGGTTGATCAGGAAGATCAGGACGATCAGACGGTGGCCAGGTCGGTGTCGGCGGGCCAGACGGTCTTGGCCGTGACCACGGCGAAGGCGCCGACCACGACGCCGGCCGCCAGGGCGATCACGTAGCCCAGGATGTTGTGCACGGCGAAGATCACGAAGATGCCGCCGTGCGGCGCCCGCACCGCGACGTTCAACAGCTCGCTGAGGCCGCCGGTGACCGCACTCCCGAGCATGATCGACGGGATGACGCGCAGCGGGTCGGCCGCGGCGAACGGGATCGCTCCCTCGGTGATGAACGACGCCCCGAGGAGCCAGCCCGCCTTGCCGTTCTCGCGCTCGGCGACGGTGAACAGCTGCGGCCGCATCACGGTCGCGAGGGCCAAGGCGATCGGCGGCACCATGCCGGCCAGCATCACGGCCGCCATGATCTTCAGCTGCGGCGCGTCGCTGGCCAGGCCGGCGGCGCCGATCCCGGTCGTGGCGAAGACGTAGGCCACCTTGTTCAGCGGGCCGCCCATGTCGAAAGCCATCATCAGGCCCAGGAGGATGCCGAGCACGACGGCACTGCTGCCGCTCATGTTGGTGAGCCCGGCGTTGAGCTTGTCCATCAGCCAGGCGATCGGCTTGCCCAGCACGATGATCATCGCCAGGCCCGCGATCACGGACGTCAGCAGCGGGATCACCATCACCGGCATCAGCCCGCGGGCCCACGTCGGCACGCTCCAGCTGGCGATCCAATGGGCGATCAGGCCGGCCAGGACGCCGCCCGCGATCGCACCGAGGAAGCCGGTGGCGGGCAGTGCCGTGCCGTTGGTGGCAGTGACGTTGAACAGGTTGGTCGCGAGCCCGCCGAGGATGAAGCCGGGCGCGATGCCGGGACGGTCGGCGATCGCATAGGCGATGTAGCCGGCCAGCGCCGGGATGAACAGCGCGAAGGCCGTCTTGCCGATGATGAAGAACAACGCGCCGATGTAGGCGAAGAAGCCGCTGGCGAAGAACCCGGTCCCGAACAGGACGTGGTGCAGACCGAGCGCGCCGGCGTCCGGCAGGTCGAACAGCGTGTTGTGCACCGCGATGTCGCCGTACGGTCCGACGATCTCGTAGCCGCCGAACAGGAAGCCCAAGGCGATCAGCAGACCGCCCGCGGCGACGAACGGGATCATGTACGAGACGCCGGTCATCAGGACGCGCCGGATGCGCGCGCCCCAGGACTCGCCCGCTCCGCCGCCACCGGCCCCGGACGTCGCGCCCGAGACGGTGCCCTCGACCTTCGGCGCGTTCGGGTCGTCGGCGTACCGGAGCGCCTCGGCGATCATGGCGTCGCCGTCGTCGATCGGGCGCTTGACCCCAGACGAGACCACCGGCTTTCCGGCGAAGCGCGCGCGGTCGCGCACCCCGACGTCGACGGCGAAGATCACCGCGGAGGCGGCGGCGATGGTCTCGGGGGAGAGCGGCTTGGAGCCCGCCGACCCCTGGGTCTCGACCGCGATCGGGACTCCGGCCTTCGCGGCGGCGGCTTCGAGCGCCTCGGCGGCCATGTAGGTGTGGGCGATGCCGGTCGGGCAGGCGGTGACCGCCACCAGCGACCTCGCAGCCCCGGTGGCGGGGGCCGCAGCCTGCGTCGCGGACGGCGCGGCCGGTGCGTCGCCCACGACGTCGAGCACGAGGTCGACGACCTCCTGGTCGGTGGTCGCGCCGCGAAGCCCGGCGGTGAAGTCCGGCTTGACCAGGGCCCGGGCCAGCTTGGTGAGCAGCTGCAGGTGGGTGGCGTCGCCACCGGCGGGAGCGGCGATCAGGAACGCGAGGTCGGCCGGGCCGTCCTTCGCGCCGAACTCCACGGTCGGGGACAGCCGGACGAAGGCCAGGGTCGGCTCCTCGACCGCCGCGGTGCGGCAGTGCGGGATCGCGATGCCGCCCGCGAGCCCGGTCGGGGCCGTGCCCTCGCGGGTGATGGCGTCGGCCGCGAGCTGGTCGGGGTCGGAGGTGCGGCCGGCGTCGGCGACGATCGCGGCCAGGGCTCTGATCACGTCGTGCTTCTCGGCGCCGAGGTCGGCGTCGAGCCGCACGAGCGCGGGGGTGATGAGGTCGGACATGGGGGTCAGGCTCCTGCCGGGAGTGCGAGGCGGGTGACGTGGACGAGCTCCGTGCGCACCTGCCGGGGGTGGGGGATGGTCGTGCCGGGAAGGCCTGCGGCGGCGCTGCCGTAGGCCACGGCGAGGGAGAGTCGCTGCTCGGGAGGGCGTCCGGTGACGTCGCCCAGGAGATACCCGAAGAGGCTGGAGTCGCCGGCACCGACGGTGCTGACGACGGTCGTGGGAGGCGGGGCGGCGTGCCAGGCGTCCTCGGCGGTGACGAGGACGGCGCCATGGGGGCCGAGCGTCACCAGTACCGATTCGACCCCGCGCCGCACGAGGTCGTACGCCGCGGCCGCGGCCGCGGCCGGCTCGGCCTCGAGCTCGTCGGGGTGATGGCCGGTGAACGACGCGAGCTCCTCGCCGTTCGGCTTCATCAGGTGTGGCGCGCGCGCGCGGTCGTGGGTGAGCCCGTCGACCAGGGCGCGCAGCGGGTCGTCGCTGGTGTCGACGGCGACGCGCGCGCCGGCGGCCCGCAGGGCGGTGACCAGCCCGGCGTACCACGTCGCGGGGGCGCCCGGGGGGAGCGAGCCGGCCAGCACGATCCAGTCGGCGCCGGCCGCCCGGCGTACCAGTGCGTCCTGCAGCTCGTCGAGCAGCCGGGGCGTGGCCTGAGGTCCGGGGCTGTTCAGCTTGGTGGTGGTGCCGTCGGGCTCGGTGATGGTGATGTTCACCCGAAGGTCGCCCTCGTGCTCGACCGGGCGGCAGTCGATCCCCGCGGCCAGCAGCTCGAGGACGAAGGGGTCGTCCTTGGGCGCCGGCAGCACCGCGATCGACGGCAGGTCGGCCGCCACGCAGGCGCGGGAGATGTTCACGCCCTTGCCGCCGGCCTGGGAGATGACCGACTCGGCGCGCTGCACCGCACCCCGCTCGAGCCGGCCCGAGAGGTTGACCGTGCGGTCCAGGCTCGGGTTCGCGGTGAGGGTCACGATCATGCTGCCGGCCCGATCATGCGACGACCACCTCGACGCCGGCCTTGGCCAGGGCCCGCCGGTCGGCGTTGGACAGGGCGCTGTCGGTGACCAGGACGTCGATCTCGCCGGGGGAGGCGAACCTGACCGCGGTCTCGATCCCGAACTTCGACGCGTCGGCGAGTGCCACGACCTGGCGGCCGCTGGCGATCAGGGCCCGCTTGACGGCCGCCTCGTCGGGGTCGGGGGTGGTCAGGCCGTGCTCGGGGGTGACGCCGTTGGTGCCGACGAAGGTGACGTCGACGCGCACGTGCGAGAGGGCGGCCACCGTGTCGGCACCGACCGCGGCCTGGGTCGTGCGACGCACGCGGCCGGGGAGCAGGTGCAGGTCGAGGTGCCGCTGGCCGGCGAGCCGCGCCGCGATCGGCACCGCGTGGGTCACCACGGTCAGTGGATGGTCGGGCGGGAGCAGGCTGGCCAGCCGGCTGGTCGTCGTCCCGGCGTCGAGGATGACCGTGCCGCTCGACGGCGGGAGGAGGTCCAGCGCGGCGCGGGCGATCCGCTCCTTCGTCTCGGTGTTCACCAGGTCGCGCTCCCGCAGGCCCGCCTCGATCAGGGACAGGGACGAGGGCGGGACGACGCCGCCGTGGACCCGGCGTACGAGCCCCATGCGCTCCAGGGCGGAGAGGTCACGCCGGACGGTCTCGGTCGTCACGTCGTACTCTCGGGCGAGCTGGTTGACCGACATCCGGCCGCGCTGGTTGACCAGGCGCGCGATGGCCTGCTGCCGCTCCTCCGCGTACATCGTCACCCCGGGGCTCCTGTCTGTGTCTGTGTGGTTTTACGCCCGAACGTGTTGACTTGTCAAGGTGGCTCATGGCAGCGTGTCGCCATGAGCGACCTCGCGTCCAGCGCTGTCTCGTCCTCGGTCCTGCACGGGACGCCGGTCGTCCCGGGAGTCGCCTACGGTCCCGCGCTGGTGGTGCGTGGCGAGGTCTCCCCGGAGGCGATCAGCCGCTTCGACGGATCGGCGCTCGACGCCGAGAGCGGGCTCGCGGCGTACGACGAGGCGGCGAGCGCCGTGGCCGAGGGCTTCGTGAGGCGGGCCGAGAAGGCCTCAGACGCGGCGGCCGAGGTGCTGACCGCCAGCGCCGGGCTCGCTCGCGACAAGGGCCTGCGGGGCGCGGTGCGCAAGCACCTCGCGGCGGGCGACGACCTCCTCGCGTCGGTGCACGCGGCCGTCGAGCAGTTCACGCAGGTGTTCTCCTCGATGGGGGGCCTCATGGCCGAGCGGGTCACCGACCTGCTCGACATCGAGCGCCGCGTCGTCGCGCACCTGGTGGGCGAGCCGGAGCCCGGCGTACAGCTGCCCGACACGCCCGTCGTGCTGGTCGCCGAGGACCTCGCGCCCTCGGACACCGCGACGCTCGACCCCCGCGTCGTCCTGGCCCTGGTGACGGAGCGGGGCGGGCCCACCAGTCACACCGCGATCATCGCGCGGCAGCTCGCGATCCCCTGCGTGGTCGGGACGGCCGGAGCGCTCGGCCTGGCCGCCGGTGCGCCGCTCCTGGTCGACGGCGTGGCCGGGACGGTCGACACCGACGCCGACGCGGCCGAGGCCACGCGCCTGGTCGAGGCCGACCGCGCTGCTCGTGAGGCACTCGCCAGCTGGAGCGGCCCGGGAGAGACGGCCGACGGCACGCGGGTGAAGATCCTGGCCAACGTCGCCGACGGCGAGTCGGCTCGAGCCGCCGCCTCGGGTCCGGTCGAGGGTGTGGGGCTGTTCCGGACCGAGCTGTGCTTCCTCAACCGCACCGAGGAGCCCTCGGCGCAGGAGCAGGGGACGATCTACGGCGACGTGCTCACGCCGTTCGCCGGTCGGTACGTCGTCGTGCGCACGCTGGACGCCGGGTCCGACAAGCCCGTGGCGTTCGCGACGCACGAGGGCGAGGAGAACCCCGCCCTGGGGGTGCGCGGCCTGCGGCTCTCCTTCGACAACCCCGACCTGCTCGACCGCCAGCTCGACGGGATCGCACTCGCGGCGCAGGCGTCGGGCACCGAGACGTGGGTGATGGCGCCGATGGTGGCGACGGTGGCCGAGGCGGCCGACTTCGCCGCGAAGGTGCGCGCGCGTGGGCTGAAGCCCGGCGTGATGGTCGAGGTGCCCTCGGCGGCGCTGCTGGCCCACCGGATGCTGGAGGTCGTCGACTTCTTGTCGATCGGGACCAACGACCTGACGCAGTACGCCATGGCCGCGGACCGGATGGCCACCGACCTGGCGCACCTGACCGACCCGTGGCAGCCTGCCGTGCTGCAACTCGTGGCGATCACGGCCGAGGCCGGCAAGCAGGCCGGCAAGCCGGTCGGGGTCTGCGGCGAGGCGGCCGCCGACCCACTGCTCGCCTGTGTCCTGGTCGGCATGGGCATCACGTCGCTGTCGATGGCCTCCGCGGCCGTGCGTCCCGTCGGGGCCAGGCTGGCGTCGGCCAGCATGGACACCCTCGAGGACGCCGCCGAGGCCGCCCTCGCCGCGAGCGACCCGAAGGCCGCCCGCGACGCAGTACGCCGGATCCTCGACGCCTAGCAGTCGTAGGGGTCAGGCGGCGACGTCTGCGGGCGGGCGGTGGCCGACCAGGGTCACCAGAGCGCGCAGGAACTGGGCGAAGACCTCCGGGTCCTCGAACACGTCGGCGTCCAGCGTGGAGTGCGAGACCACCAGGTCGGGCACGACGTCGGCGCCCGCGACGGTCGCCGAGCGGCGCGCGTCGTCGTGCGACCACTTGCCGCCGAACCGGGTGGGCGTCGCTCCGACGACCGCGAACGGCTTGCTCTTCGAGCGCGCCTTCGCCGAACGGGCGGGACAGCCAGTCGATCGCGTTGTTGAGGACCGCGGGCATCGTGCCGTTGTACTCCGGCGTCACGGCCAGGACGCGGTCCGCCCCGGCGACCTGGGAGCGCAGCGTGCGTACGCCGCCCGGCACCAGCTCGGCGGTGTCGATCTCCTCGTTGTAGAACGGCAGGTCGGCGAGGCCCTCGGCGATCTCGACGGTGACGCCCTCCGGGGCCTCGGCCTGCAGCCGCTCGGCGATCCGGCGGTTGTAGGAGTCGGCTCGCAGGCTACCGAGCAGGACGACGACGTGAGCGGCGGGGGACTGGTTGTGTTCGGTCATGATCTTTGAAACGGACCATGGTCCGTTTTGATTCCCGTGTTCTGGGTCACACGAGGTCGGCCCCGACGGCTAGCGTGACCGCCGTGCCGATCCCGCTCCCGCTCGTCGACGACGAGCCGGCCGAACGCCGCGACGCCGCGCGCAACCGGGAAGCGCTCCTCCAGGCCGCCCAGGCGCTCATCGACCAGTGCGGCGTCGACGCGGTGACCATGGAGGCGGTCGCCACCCGCGCGGGAGTCGGGAAGGGGACGGTGTTTCGTCGCTTCGAGAGCCGCGAGGGGCTGATGGCGGCGGTCCTCAACCGCAGCGAGACGGCGTTCCAGGCCGCCATCCTGTCCGGACCGCCGCCGCTGGGGCCCGGCGCTCCGCCGTTGGACCGGCTCCGGGCGCTCGGCCACGCGCGGATCGAGCTCAACCTCCTCCATCGCCGTCTGATCTCGGCCGCGGGCCGAGCAGGCGCCCGCAGCTACGCCGCCGTCTCCTTCACCGCGATGCACGTGCGGTACCTCCTGGGCGAGCTGCAGGTCCGCGGCGACATCGCCTTCCTCGCGACCGCGCTCCTCGCACCGCTGGAGGTCCCGATCCTCGAGCAGCAGGTCGAGATCGAGGCGATGCACCTCCCGCGGATCCTCGAGGCCTGGGACGACCTCGTCCGTCGCGTCATCGAAGGCTGAACCACGCCGGGTCGGCGCATGAGGTGGTGCGGAAGAGGGAACGGCTTCGCGCGACGACCTGCCCGGACCGGGCAGACCGACGAAAGGGAACCAGATGGGCTACGGACTCGGGATCTTCCTGCTCGCCGTGGGACTGATCCTCGCCCTCGCCGTCCAGGACACCATCAACAACGTCGACCTCACCATGGTCGGCTGGATCCTGGCCGCGGTCGGGGCGCTCGCGATCGTGCTCACCGCTGTCAGCGTGAACCGCGGCAGGGGAGCGCGCACCGTCTCCACGACCACCCACGCCGACGGCACCCAGACCACTACCGAGCAGGCGCACCGCCAGGACCCGCCCCCCAGCGTCTGAGCGCGCACTCGCGCCTAGGAGCTCGTCCGAATCCGGGTAGTCCCTGACAAGGCGGCCCCGCCGAAGAGCGGAAAACGCGGACGAATCACCCGACACGCCCGGTGCCTCAAGCATTTCGTCCGCGTTTTCCGCGGGTACGGCGGGCCGCCTCGTCAGGGACTACCCGGATTTCGGCGTTTTGGGAGGTGTCGAGGGCCGCTGATAGCCTCCTGCGGTTGCCGTGCAACGGCCGCGGATCGAGAGTGCCCGGGTGAACAGGCCCCGGCGCGCCGCGCAACGAGCGAGCCCCACGGGGCCGGAAGGAGCCCGCATGTCGATCGGTACCGACGCGGAGACCAAGAAGAAGATCATCGCCGACTACGCCACGACCGAGGGCGACACCGGCTCGCCGGAGGTGCAGATCGCGCTGCTGAGCCACCGCATCGCGCACCTGACCGAGCACCTCAAGGAGCACAAGCACGACCACCACACCCGTCGTGGTCTGCTGCTGCTCGTGGGCCAGCGCCGGCGACTGCTCAACTACCTGAACAAGACCGACATCGAGCGCTACCGCTCGATCATCGAGCGTCTCGGCCTGCGCCGATGACCACCGGAGCGGCTGTCCTGCCAGGGCGGCCGCTCCTTCCGTGTTCGGGGCCGATGTCCCGAACGTCGACCGCTAGGGTCGAGACGTACAACTGAACACCTATCCATCATCACCAGGAGCGACCCGCTCACGTCAGCCCGGTCCTCGGTAGTGATCTTCGGACGTCGCCCCGACGGGGAGCGTCCGCGGGTCTCGATCGAAGACCGGCCAGGACCCGAGGTCCTCGAGCAGCTTTCTCAGCAGGACGTTCGCGGGGTCGCTCCGCGAAGAGAAAGGACAGGGCACACGGCCCATGTCTGAACCCATCATCACCGCCGTCGAGACCGTTCTCGACAACGGCCGCTTCGGCCAGCGCACCATCAAGTTCGAGACCGGGCTGCTGGCCCGGCAGGCGGCCGGCGCCGTCACCGCCTACCTCGACGACGAGACCATGCTGCTGTCGGCCACCACGGCCGGGAAGCACCCCAAGGACCAGTTCGACTTCTTCCCCCTGACGATCGACGTCGAGGAGCGGATGTACGCCGTGGGCCAGATCCCCGGCTCGTTCTTCCGCAGCGAGGGTCGTCCCGGCGAGGACGCCATCCTCACCTGCCGCCTGATCGACCGCCCGCTGCGGCCGACGTTCAAGAAGGGCCTGCGCAACGAGGTCCAGGTGGTCATCACGGTCCTGGCGCTCGACCCCGACCAGCCCTACGACGTGCTGGCGATCAACGCCGCGTCGATGTCCACCCAGCTCTCCGGCCTGCCGTTCTCCGGTCCGGTCGGCGGCGTCCGCGTCGCCCTGATCGAGGGCCAGTGGGTCGCCTTCCCGTCGCACAGCCAGCTCGAGGGCGCCGTCTTCGACATGGTCGTGGCCGGTCGCGTGACCGACTCCGGTGACGTCGCCATCATGATGGTCGAGGCGGAGGCCACCGAGCAGACCTGGGACCTCGTCCAGTCCGGCACCCAGGCCCCCACCGAGGAGGTCGTGGCCGGTGGCCTCGACGCCGCCAAGCCGTTCATCAAGCAGCTGTGCGAGGCGCAGTCGGAGCTGGCCAAGACCGCGGCCAAGCCGATCCAGGAGTTCCCGGTCTTCCTCGACTACGAGGACGACGTGTACGACGCGGTCGAGGCTGCGGCGAAGGCCGACCTCGCCTCGGCGATGACCATCGGCGACAAGCAGGAGCGCGAGCTCCGCGTCGACGAGCTCAAGGAGAGCCTCCTGGAGAAGCTCGCCCCGCAGTTCGAGGGTCGCGAGAAGGAGATCGGCGCGGCGTTCCGCTCGGTCAACAAGCAGGTCGTGCGCGAGCGCGTCCTGCGCGACCAGATCCGCATCGACGGTCGTGGGCTGGCCGACATCCGCCCGCTGCACGCCGAGGTCGACGTGATCCCGCGGGTGCACGGCTCGTCGCTGTTCGAGCGCGGTGAGACCCAGATCCTCGGCGTCACCACCCTCGACATGCTCAAGATGGAGCAGCAGCTCGACACGCTGTCGCCGGAGAAGCACCGCCGCTACATGCACAAGTACGTCTTCCCGCCGTTCTCCACCGGCGAGACCGGCCGCGTGGGCTCGCCCAAGCGTCGCGAGGTGGGCCACGGCGCCCTCGCTCGCCGCGCGCTGCTGCCGGTGCTGCCGACGCGCGAGGAGTTCCCCTACGCCATCCGTCAGCTGTCCGAGGCCATGGGCTCCAACGGCTCGACCTCGATGGGCTCGGTGTGCGCCTCGACCATGTCGCTGCTGCAGGCCGGCGTCCCGCTGCGGGCGTCCGTCGCCGGCATCGCGATGGGCCTGATCTCCGGTGAGGTCGACGGCGAGACCAAGTACGTCGCGCTGACCGACATCCTCGGTGCCGAGGACGCCTTCGGCGACATGGACTTCAAGGTCGCCGGCACGAAGGAGTTCGTCACCGCGCTCCAGCTCGACACCAAGCTCGACGGCATCCCCGCCGAGGTCCTGGCCGCCGCGCTCACCCAGGCCCGCGACGCCCGCCACACGATCCTCGAGGTCATGGGCGAGGCCATCGACGGTCCCGAGGAGATGTCGGTCCACGCGCCGCGGATCATCAGCATCCGGGTGCCGGTCGACAAGATCGGCGAGGTCATCGGCCCCAAGGGCAAGGTGATCAACCAGATCCAGGAGGACACCGGCGCGAGCCTGTCCATCGAGGACGACGGCACGGTCTACATCGGCGCCGCCAACGGCGATGCGGCCGAGGCCGCGCGCGCCGCGGTGAACGCGATCGCCAACCCGACGATGCCCGAGGTCGGCGAGCGCTACCTCGGCACGGTCGTGAAGACGACCAACTTCGGGGCGTTCGTCTCGCTGCTGCCGGGCAAGGACGGCCTGCTGCACATCACCAAGCTCCGCGCTCTGGTGGGCGGCAAGCGCGTCGAGAACGTCGACGACGTGGTCTCGGTGGGCCAGAAGATCCAGGTCCAGATCGCCGAGATCGACGACCGCGGCAAGCTCTCGCTGGTCCCGGTCGTCGAGGACGACGACGCGGCCGGCGACGGCGGCGAGTCCGAGGCGGCAGAGTCCACCGAGGCCGCCCAGGCCACCGAGTGACCTACCAGGCCACCCTGACGACCGGCCGGCAGCCCGCTGCCGGCCGGTCGTCGGTCGCCCGGCCGTCCGGCAGCACCCGCACGCTCCTGCGCGAGGACGGCGGCGTGGTCCGGCGTACGACGTTGCCCAGCGGGCTGCGGATCATCACCGAGCAGGTTCCCGGGCAGCGCTCCGCCGCGATCGGCGTCTGGGTCGGCGTCGGCTCGCGCGACGAGTCCCCGGCCCTGCACGGCTGCTCGCACTTCCTCGAGCACCTGCTCTTCAAGGGCACCGGCGAGCGGTCGGCCCTCGACATCTCGGTCGCGCTCGACGCGGTGGGCGGTGAGTTCAACGCCTTCACCGCCAAGGAGTACACCTGCTTCCACGCGCGGGTCCTCGACGAGGACCTGCCGCTGGCCGTCGACGTCCTCGGCGACATGATCACGTCGTCGCTTCTGACGGCAGACGACGTCGACGCCGAGCGCGACGTCATCCTCGACGAGATCGCGATGCACGACGACGATCCCGACGACGTCGCCCACAACCTCTTCTCGGCGCAGGCCTGGGGCGACTCGCCGCTCGGCCGCCCGATCGCCGGGACCGTCGCCTCGATCGAGGCGATGTCCCGCGACCAGATCCGTCGCTTCTACCAGCGGCACTACCGGCCCGAGCGCATGGTCGTCTCGGTCGCCGGGAACGTCGACCACACGAGCGTCGTCCGGCAGGTGCGCACGGCGTTCGCCCGGCGTGACTTCCTGGCCGGCCACGCCGAGCCGGTGGCCAAGCGGCAGACCACGCGGCCCCGCCGCGTCACCACCGGGATCGCTGAGGCGACCCGGCACTTCGAGCAGGTGAACGTCGTGCTCGGCGTCCAGGGCCTGACCCGGTCGGACCCGCGGCGCTTCGCCCTCGGCGTCCTCAACGCGGCGCTGGGTGGGGGTACGTCGAGCCGGCTCTTCCAGGAGGTCCGCGAGAAGCGTGGCCTGGCCTACTCCGTGTTCTCGTTCGCCAGCCAGCACGTCGACGCGGGTCTGGTCGGGGTCTCGGTGGGCTGCCTGCCGAACAAGCTGCAGCAGGTGCTGGACGTCGTCCGCGCCGAGCTGGAGAAGATCGCCCAGGACGGCATCGACGACGAGGAGCTCGCGCGCGGCAAGGGCCAGCTCAAGGGTGGCCTGGTCCTCGGCATGGAGGACTCCGCGTCCCGGATGACCCGCCTCGGCAAGTCCGAGCTCGTCGACGACGAGCTGCTGAGCATCGACGAGGTGCTCGCGCGGATCGACGCGGTCACCCTCGACGACGTCCGGACGCTGGCCGGCGAGCTCTTCTCCCAGCCCGAGGTGCTCGCCATCGTGGGGCCCGCCTGAGGCCGCACGCCGCGAAGGTCAGCGAGGCGTGACCCGCACGATGCCGTAGAACCCCGGCGCGGACTGCGGGCCCTCCAGCGTCCAGAGCACCTTCTGGTCTCCGTGCACGTCGGGAACCCGCACCTGCATGGCGAACCGCATCGGACGGTGCGCCGGCAGCCACGGCTCGAGGTCCTTGGTCGAGCCGGTCGCCGAGCCGACACGAAAGAGCACGGCCTTGCAGTTGAGCTGCCAGGTGTCGAAGGAGTGCCTGCCGAACGCGATGCCGAAGTCGGGGCACGGCTTGAGCACGACCCCACGGTCCGACTCCAATGTCACGACGAACGTGAGGGTGTCGCCGGGGTGCACCGTGCCCCCGAGGTGGCCGGTGGCAACGATGCCGTCGTACTTCGTCACGCGCTGGCCGTGCACGCGGTGACCCAGGTGCGGATGCCGAGCCGGAAGGTCCCGCCAGGGGACGACCGCCTTGTCGACCGGGATGCCGTGCGTGACGGGTGGGGTCGACGGCCGGTGCGACGGGCCGGCGTCGGAGCCCCCCGTGGCACGCAGCACCGCGAGGCTGCCGCCCCCGACCAGGACCACGGCCGCCGCGGCTACGGCGGCCATGCGCCAGCTCGGGAGCCGACGGACGGTCGCGTCGAGCCGCTCGAGGGGAACGGCGGGGGGTGGTGCCTGCCGTCGCTGCCACTGCCGGCCCGCGGCTGCGAGCCGCTCGTCCATGCGGTCGTCGGAGCGACCCTCCCGGAGGTCAGTCATCGTCGTCTCCCATCAGGTCGCGCAGCCGCGCTCGGGCCTGGTGCAGGGTCGCCTTGACGGTGCCGGGTGCGCAGCCCATCACGTCGGCGACCGTGGCCACGTCCAGGCCGACGAAGTAGTGCAGGTCGACCGCCTGTCGCTGGCGGGCGCTGAGCCCCTCGATCGCGCGCTCGAGGTCCACGTCGGTGCCTGGCGGGCCGGTGACGCCGTGGTCGACCAGCTCGACGAGGGCGGCCGAGGGCTGGCGGGTGCGGTGCCGTCGGCACCGGTCGGCCAGGATGCCGAGCAGCCAGGCCACCGGAGCTCCCCGCGAGTCGTCGTACGTCGACCAGCGCTGCCAGGCGCGGATCAGCGCCTCCTGCACCACGTCGTCGCGATCCGCGGGCGACACCTGGCGCCCGGCGTACCGGCTCAGGACCGTCAGGTGCGGCTCGACCCAGCGCGCGAAGTCCCCAGGGGTCCCGCGCTCGGTCATGTCACGCCCTCCGGAGATCAGGGTCTCCATGACCGTACCTACGCCGCCACCGCCCCGGTCGGTTTAGTCCAGCCGTGCTCCGGTGGTTGAGGAGGGACGAAGTCCCGTCTCGAAACCACCCCTGAAGGCGACCGGGCCTAGGGCTCCACCGTGACCTTGATGGCCTCTCCCTTGGCGACGATGTCGAAGGCGGAGAGGACGTCGTCCAGTGGGATGTGTCGCGTGATCAGGTCCTTGACCGGCACCTGGCCGGTGGAGATGTACTCCAGCGCCCGCTTGTTGTGCTCCGGTGCCGACCCGTTGGCGCCGTGGATGTGCAGCTGGCGGTAGTGCACCAGGTTGGAGTCGCAGGTGATCGTCGGGTTGGTCTTCGGCAGTCCGCCGAAGAACGAGATGCGGCCGTTGCGGGCGGCCATCGCGATCGCCTGCTCCTGGGTGACGTTCGCGGCGGTGGCGGTGATGACGACGTCGGCGCCGCGACCACCGGTCAGCTCCATCACCCGCTCGACGACGTCGACCTGGGAGCCGTCGATGGTCTCGTCGGGCTTCACCGCGTCGGCGGACATCGCGAGCCGCTCGGCGTTCACGTCCACGAGGTAGACCGGGCCGCACTCGTGCACACCACGCGCGATCCGGATGTGCATGCAGCCGATCGGTCCGGCTCCGAAGACCACGACGGTGTCGCCCGGCTCGATGCCGAGCAGCTCCTGCGCGTTGATCGCGCACGCGAACGGCTCGGCGGCCGACGCCTCGTCGTACCCGACGTTGTCGGGGATCCGGTTCAGGCCGTCGACCTTCAGCACCTGGCGGGGCACGATCATGAACTCCGCGAAGCCCCCGTCGTACTGGTAGCCGACCGACGTCTGGTTCTGGCAGACCGCCATCCATCCCTTGCGGCACTCGTAGCACTCACCGCACGGCACGGCCGCGATCACCTGGGCGCGGTCGCCCACCTTCCACTGCGAGCCGTACGTCGCGTTGACCTCCGCGCCGACCTCGACGACCTCGCCGGCGATCTCGTGACCGATCGTCCGTGGGGGAGTGAGGTTCTGGTGTCCGTTGTGAAGGATCTTCACGTCGGTCCCGCAGGTGGAGCAGTTCACGACGCGCAGCTTGATCTCGTCGGGTGCGCAGTCGGGCTCGGGGACGTCCTCGAGCCGCAGGTCCTCGGGGGCGTAGAAGCGCAGGGCCTTCATGGGTGGCGGGGTCCTTTCGACCGGTGGGATGAGCGTGACGCTACCAAGAAACCACACTAACGGGCAGAAATGCACGCCCGAATACTTGGCAACGTGCCCGTATGTGTTGCAGACTGCGGCCATCGGGCCGTGACGGGCGTCACGTCCCGCGACTGAGAGGAACCCAGATGGCCTCCATCGCCATGCCCCCCGCCCGGACGGGGGCCCGTGTGCGGGTGCAGCAGTTCGGCACCTTCTTGTCCAACATGGTCCTGCCCAACATCGGCGCCTTCATCGCCTGGGGCCTGATCACCGCCCTGTTCATCCAGACCGGCTGGATCGCGCTCATCGGGGACAAGATCTTCGGCTACTCCACGGCCACGAACCACTACGGGTTCGTGTCGGTGCTCGGCGGCTGGACGAACCCCGACGGCACTCCGCTGCACACCAGCGCCGGGATCGTCGGCCCGATGATCACCTACCTCCTGCCGCTGCTGATCGGGTACACCGGCGGCCGGATGACCTACGACAACAACATCCGCGGTGGTGTGGTCGGCGCGATCGCGACGTTCGGCGCGATCGCCGGCGGCAGCGTCCCGATGTTCATGGGCGCCATGGTGATGGGCCCGCTCGGCGGCTGGAGCATGAAGAAGCTCGACGCCCTGTGGTCGCACAAGATCCGACCCGGCTTCGAGATGCTGGTCAACAACTTCTCCGCAGGCATCTGGGGCATGATCCTCGCGCTCGTCGGCTTCGGGGCCGCCGCGCGCTTCGTCGACTGGTTCAGCACGATCGCGTCGAACGTGGTGGAGACCCTGGTCAACCACCACCTGCTGCCGCTGACGTCGATCTTCATCGAGCCGGCGAAGATCCTCTTCCTGAACAACGCGGTCAACCACGGCGTTCTCACGCCGCTGGGCCTCGACCAGTCGCAGCAGCACGGCAAGTCCGTGCTCTTCCTCCTGGAGGCCAACCCGGGTCCCGGTCTCGGCGTCCTGCTGGCGTTCTGGATGTTCGGCAAGGGTGCGGCCAAGGCCTCGGCTCCGGGTGCGATCCTGATCCAGTTCATCGGCGGCATCCACGAGATCTACTTCCCCTACGTCCTGATGAAGCCCAAGCTGGTGCTGGCGTGCATCCTCGGCGGCATGACGGGCGTCGCGACCAACGTCCTGTTCAACTCCGGTCTGCGCTCGCCGGCCTCCCCGGGGTCGATCATCGCGATCTGGATCGCGGCCCCTCCGGGAAGCCTCTTCGGCGTCACCCTGTCGGTGATCCTCGCCGCCGGTGTCTCGTTCCTCGTGGCGTCGTTCCTGCTGAAGATCGACCGCAACGACGACGTCGACCTGATGGCGGCGACGGCGCAGATGGAGGCGAACAAGGGCAAGAAGTCCTCGGTGGCCTCGATGCTGACCGGTGGGCGCTCCGGCGGGATCCACTCCATCGTCTTCGCGTGCGACGCCGGCATGGGCTCCTCCGCCATGGGTGCGTCGGTGCTCCGGAAGAAGATCAAGGACGCGGGTCACGACGGGATCACCGTGGTCAACAAGGCCATCTCCGACCTCACCGACACCTTCGACCTGGTGGTCAGCCACCAGGACCTGGCCGAGCGGGCCTCCGCGAAGACGCCGTCCGCGGTGCACGTCGCGGTCGACAACTTCATGGCCAGCCCGCGCTACGACGAGGTGGTCGAGCTGATCGGCCAGTCGAACGGCAACGGCACGGGCGCCTCGGCCGGCTCCCATGCGGCGCTGGTGTCGGACGATCCCGGAGGAGCCGTGCTCGCACCGGGCTCGATCCGGCTCGGCGGCAAGGCGCGCTCGCGTGACGCCGCCATCGACGAGGCCGGGCGGCTCCTCGTGGAGGCGGGGGCCGTCGACGAGAGCTACGTCGCGTCGATGCACGACCGCGAGACCTCGGTCTCGACGTTCATGGGCAACGGCCTGGCGATCCCGCACGGGACCAACGACGCGAAGTCGTCGATCCGTCGGACCGCGCTGTCGTTCGTGCGCTACGACTCGCCGGTCGACTGGAACGGCAAGCCCGCGGAGTTCGTCGTCGGTGTCGCCGGAGCCGGGGACGACCACCTCGCGCTGCTGTCGCGCATCGCGGGGGTCTTCACCGACTCGGCGCAGGTGGACGCCTTGCGGGCGGCCACGTCGCCGGAGGAGGTCATGGCGGTCCTCGACGCCGTCAAGGTCTGACGCCGTCGATCTTGCAGCGACCGTGGTGCCCCGGCTGAGCCGGGGCACCACGTCGTTGCGGGCTGTTGCTGGTCAGTGAGTGAGGACCGCGACGCCGGCGCAGCCGACCGCCCACAGCACACTGACGAAGGTGCCGATGATGAAGCGCTCGGCGACCGCGGAGTCCTCGCGGCTGCGCAGCTCCGGGTAGCGCCCGAGACCCTTGACGGCGAGCACGACGACGATGCCGGTGCCCCAGCCGGACACGACGGCGGCGTGGACCCCGAGCCGCTCCAGGGCTCCGATCCAGGCGCCCCCGCGCAGGACGCTGCCGGCGCGGCGGACGCGCTCGGGCTCCTCGACCAGGGCGAAGACCTGGGTGGTCAGCAGCCCGCCACCCACGAGGGCCAGGACGCCCGCGAGCACGGTGACGTCGCGGTGCGGGTGTGTGGGAGCCGGTGCGGTGGACCAGCTGGTGAGAAGCGCGGCCAGGAGCAGGGCGAGCGCGACCACCGCCGCGGACCGCTGCGCACGTCGTCCCCACGTGGCGGCCAGGCAGGTCGCGACCGACAGGGCGAGGAGGACCGTCACGACGTCATGGCGGCTCATCGGGCACCTCGGAGCGCGAGTCGCGCCAGGTGGGTGACGAGCTCGCGGGCGCGGCGCCCCTCGGCGATGCCGGCGGCGGCCGCGCGCTGGCTGACCGCGGACTGGCTGATCCCGATCCGCGAGCCGGCCTGCTCGTAGGTCAGCCCGCTGTCGACGAGGTCGGCGACCTCCCAGCCGCGCGGCGTACGTCGTGACAGCAGCGCCGCCCACAGCCACACGGCGGACTCGAGTGGGCGAGCCTCGTCGCCGTCACCGGCCGCGCGGACCCGCCACGGACTCGACTTGGCCGCGGTGACCGCCTCGCGCGCTCGCACGTAGGCGGAGCCGCGCCCGGCACGAGCCAGGTCGGGCAGGGGCGTCTCGATCTCGCCGATCCCGATCCCGATGTTCCACTCGCCGGCCCGGATCAGGGGCTCCAGCGCGGCCGCCACCGCGGCCGGGTCGTCGAGGACACCCTGGAACTCGTCGCCCGCAGTGCGCTCGAAGGCCAGCAGGGTGGGGACGTGGTCGAGCGCGGCCAGCCCGGCCGGGACCTGGTCGGGCCCCTGGCGGCTCGAGTCCTGGTCGACGGTGAGTACCACGACATCCACGGGTCGTCCTTCCTGATGACGGCCTGAGTTTAGGAAATAACCTAATTGCTTGTCAACATCAGGTTCTAGACTACTTCCGGCCGATGATCGCGACCACCGGAGGCGCCTTCTGGTCGACGACGGAGACGCGGAAGCCGCCCTGGGTGAGTGCTGCGGAGGTCTTGCGCACGATGTTCGGCACGAGCTCGGGCTGGGTCGTCTCGTAGTAGAGGTAGACCGCGCCCCCTGGCAGGACGCGCTCGTGGAGGAGGGCCACCTCGTCGTCGCAGGCGCGGACCCAGAAGAGGTTGACGTTGAATGCGAAGACCTTGTGCAGGCGCTTGACCGGGACGCGCAGCGTGGCCAGGTCGATCTGGCGCACCGTCAGCCGGCCGGCGTCCACGAACTTCTGGTTACGCCGTCGGGTGCGGTCGACCCCGGACTCCGAGCGGTCGATCGCGAACAGCTTGCCGGTCGTGAGCCGCTGGCAGATCAGCTCGGCGCCGTACCCCGGGCCGCAGCCGATCTCCAGGACGTTGTCACCGGGCTGCGGATCCATCAGCTCGACGGCCCAGACCATCCGTGGCGGGACCTGCGGGACTGGCATGCGCTCAGCCTGCCAGATCCCCGGACCCCGTCGATCGGCACACACGCCCTACGGTCGCCCTGCAGTCGGACCAGCGTCGCCCTGAGTCGCTCCGTGAGCATCAAGGTGGGCGTGCTGGGGGCCAGGGGCAGGGTCGGGTCCGAGATCTGCAAGGCGGTCGAGCGCGCCGCCGACCTCAGGCTCGTCGCCGGCCTCGGCTCGGGCGACCCGCTGGAATCCTTGGCCGCTCGCCGACGTGGTCGTGGACTTCACCCGCCCCGACGTCGTCATGGACAACCTCCGGTGGTGCATCGACCGAGGCGTGAACTGCGTGGTCGGGACCACCGGCTTCGACGACGCGCGCCTCGACGAGGTGCGAGCCCTCCTGACCGCAGCCCCTGGGGTCGGCGTCGTCATCGCACCGAACTTCTCGGTGGGCGCGGTGCTGATGACCAGGTTCGCCGTCGTGGCCGCACCGTTCTACGAGTCGGTCGAGATCGTCGAGCTGCACCACCCGGACAAGGCCGACGCGCCCAGCGGCACCGCACGTCGTACCGCCGAGCTTGGTGGCGGAGGCCCGGCGCCAGGCAGGCATGGGTCCGGTGCCCGACGCCACCGAGACCGGTCTGGACGGTGCCCGCGGGGCAGACGTCGACGGCGTTCACGTGCACTCCGTGCGGGCGCGGGGGCTGGTCGCGCACCAGGAGGTGCTCCTGGGCGGCGCGGGGGAGACCCTCACGATCCGCCACGACTCGACGGACCGCTCGTCGTTCGTGCCCGGCGTACTGGTGGCGATCCACGCGGTCGGGTCGCGTCCCGGGCTGACCGTCGGCATCGACGACCTCCTCGGCTTCGGCTGACCTCGGCGGCCCGGAGGTCGCGCGGGCCACAGAAAACGCGGACGAATCATCCGACACGCCCGGTGACTTAGGCTTTGGTCCGCGTTTTCCGCCTCTTGGGCCTACATCCCCGGGAAGGCGAGGCGCAGCAGGGCCGCGGTGAGCGCGGCGACGAAGACGACGACGAGGAACGGCGCGCGCAGGAGCAGGGCGATCAACGCCGCCACCAGACCCACCGAGCGCGCGTCGACGGTGAGCCGGGAGCCGTCGGCGAACACCTGGACGGCGATCAGGGCGGAGAGCAGGGCGACCGGGATGAGGTCGGCGACCCGGCCGACGAGCGGGTGCTCCAGGACGCGTGCCGGCAGCGAGACGCCGGCGAGCTTGAGCAGGTAGCAGCCGACCCCGGCGCCGAGGATCGCGATCCAGGTCATCGGTCCGGAAGCTCCGTCGGGTCGTCGACCGTCCGGGACAGAACGCCGGCCAGCAGCGCGACCCCGCCCGCGACCAGCACGGGCACTCCCGCTGCCGTGACCGGCACGACGCCGAGGGCCACGGCCGCCGCGCAGGCGCCCACCACGCGGTTGCGGGGGTCCTTCAGTCGCGGCCACAGCAGGGCGAGGAAGGCGCCGCCCACGGCTGCGTCCAGGCCGTAGGTGCGGGGGTCGCCGATCAGGTTCCCGGCCAGGGCGCCCACCAGCGTGAACAGGTTCCAGAGGGCGAACACCGCGAGTCCGGTGGCCACGAAGCCGGTTCGTGCCAGCTCTCGCGTGGGCCGCAGCACCGACATCGCCGTCGACTCGTCGATCACCAGCTGGGCGGCCGCCGGTCGGCGCCAGCCACGGAAGTCGAGCAGCGGTGCGAGGCGCAGCCCGTAGAGCGTGTTTCGCGTACCCAGCATCAGGGCCGTCACCGCGCCCGACAGGGGAGCGCCGCCCGCGGCGGCGACGCCGACGAACGCGAACTGCGAGGCCCCGGTGAACATCACCACGGACAGGGCACAGGTCTGCAGCACCGACAGCCCCGCCGCGACCGAGACCGCGCCGAACGAGACGCCGTACAGGCCGGTGGCGATGCCGACGCCCAAGCTGTCGCGGACGACGGCGCGGCGGTCGGTGTCGGGCACGGCCCGACCCTAGTGAACGGTCAGCAGGTCACCGACGGCGTGTCACGCGCACAGGTCGCGGGGCGGGCTCGTGGGTGTGGCCCAGGATGTACGCCGCGGCGAGGCCGAGCAGGCCACCGGCCAGCGCTCCGCCGGAGACCGCCACCGGGAGCGGCGTCATGTGGGCGATCCACATCCCCGCGATGACACCGAAGCAGAGGCTGATCGCGGCGAGCACGATCCGGTGCAGTACGGGCAGTGGTCCGAACATCTCGGTCGCCCCCTCGGGGAGTCGGTGGCTTGCGATCCGGGCCTCCATGGTGGACCCGCATCCGCGGAAAACCAAGGAGCCCGATCCGTCAGGCCGGGCGGTGCTCGATAGTACGGATCAATCGGCCGGTCCTGGGGCTGTTTTCTCCGGCCTTCTGATCCGTACTATCCGTCGCTCAGGCCAGGGAGGTGTGGAGGCGGATCTGCCGGACCTGGGTGGCGCCGGTCCCGTCGAGGTCGAGGGTGCGGTGGGCGGTGTCGGCGGCCCAGCCGGCCTCGGTCAGGAACGCCCGCAGCTCGTCGTCGTCGGAGACCAGCCAGGTCACCGCGCGGGTGAACCGGTCGGCCGCAAGCGTGTCGACCGCCGCCTGCAGGAGTCGCGAGCCGTGGCCACGGCCGCGTTCGCCGGCCTCGACGGTGAGCTCCATCAGCTCCCCATCGCTCACGGGGTCGCAGTCGGGGTCGGTGGCCGGCGTCGTGATGGCGAAGCCGACCACGCGGTTGCGCTCGAGTGCGACCAGCGCCCGGTGCCGGGCATCGGCCGGGTGGGCGAGGGCCTCGCGCCACTGCTGGGCGAAGTCCGCCTCCCGGAGCTTGCCCGCGCCCGGCACCAGCTCGGCGTACGTCGTCGCCCAGGCGCGCGCCTGAATCGCGGCGATGGCGGCGGCGTCGTCGCTCCAGGCGATCCGGACCGAGACGTCGGCAGTGGGGTCGTTCACACGCCCATCGTGTCAGCGGCGCGGGCATTACAGTACGGCGGCACACGTGCGGAAAAGTGTCACATCTCTGGTACGGTGCAGGTGTGTACGGCAACGATTTCAGCACGGAGCGCGAGGCCCAGGCCGAGGCGGATCCCGAGTCGTTCGCGGAGCTGCTGTCCGACGAGGGCCGCGTCGAGCCGCGAGACGCGATGCCCGAGGCCTACCGCAAGACCCTGGTGCGCCAGATCGCCCAGCACGCGCACTCCGAGATCATCGGCATGCAGCCCGAGGGCAACTGGATCAGCCGGGCGCCGAGCCTGCGTCGCAAGGCGATCCTCATGGCCAAGGTGCAGGACGAGGCCGGTCACGGGCTCTACCTGTACGCCGCGGCCGAGACGCTCGGCGTCGACCGCGCCGACCTGGTCGACCAGCTCCACTCAGGTCGGCAGAAGTACTCCTCGATCTTCAACTACCCGACCCTCACCTGGGCCGACGTCGGCGCGATCGGCTGGCTGGTCGACGGTGCCGCCATCACCAACCAGGTGCCGCTGTGCCGCTGCTCGTACGGCCCCTACGCACGCGCGATGGTGCGGGTGTGCAAGGAGGAGTCGTTCCACCAGCGTCAGGGCTTCGAGATCCTGCACACCCTGTCCCACGGCACCGCCGAGCAGAAGGCCATGGCGCAGGACGCCGTCAACCGCTACTGGTGGCCGTCGCTGATGATGTTCGGCCCGCCCGACGACGACTCGCCCAACTCCGCGCAGTCGATGGCCTGGGGCATCAAGCGGTTCAGCAACGACGAGCTGCGCCAGCGCTTCGTCGACATGACCGTCCCGCAGTCGGAGGCGCTCGGGCTCACCCTGCCCGACCCCGAGCTGCGGTGGAACGCCGAGCGCGGCCACTACGACCACGGCGAGATCGACTTCACCGAGCTGTTCGAGGTGATCAAGGGCAACGGTCCGTGCAACGCCGAGCGCATGGCGCACAAGCGAGCGGCGCACGAGGCGGGTGCCTGGGTCCGCGAGGCGGCCGACGCTTACGCCGACAAGCAGGCACGACGTACCGCCGAGTCGGTCGCATGAGCACCCGCGACTGGCCGCTGTGGGAGGTCTTCGTCCGCGCGCGGCGCGGGCTCTCCCACGTGCACGCGGGGTCGCTCCACGCACCCGACGCCGAGATGGCGTTGCGCAACGCACGCGACCTCTACACACGCCGCGGCGAGGGCGTCTCGATCTGGGTGGTCCGAGCCGCCGACATCGAGGCCTCCACCCCGGACGAGCGCGACCCCTTCTTCGACCCGGCCGCCGACAAGATCTACCGGCACCCGACGTTCTACGACGTGCCGGAGGGGGTCGAGCACCTCTAGTGGACACGCCGCTGTACGACTACACGCTCGGCCTCGCCGACGACGCGCTCATCTCGGCGCAGCGACTGGGTTGGTGGATCAGCCGCGCGCCCGAGCTGGAGGAGGACGTCGCGCTGGCCAACATCGGCCTGGACCAGCTCGGGCAGGCCCGCAGTCTCCTCACGTACGCCGCAGAGCTCGAAGGCGCGGGCCGCACCGAGGACGACCTGGCCTACCTCCGCGACGACCGCGAGTTCCGCCACGTCACGCTCGTCGAGCGGCCGATGACCGACTTCGGGGTCGCGATGGCGCGCCTCCTGGTGTTCTCCACCCAGCGACTCCACCTCTACCGCGACCTCGTCGGCAGCACCGACGAGACGCTCGGTGCCATCGCGGCGAAGGCGGTCAAGGAGGTCGCCTACCACGTCGACCACGCGACCCACTGGGTCCTGCGGCTCGGCGACGGGACCGACGAGTCCCACGCAAGAATGCAGGCGGCCCTCGACGCCGAGTGGCCCTACGTCGAGGAGCTGTTCGTCGCCTGTGACCCGTCCCTGGCCGGTCGCGTCGCCGACCCGGCGCAGGTCCGCGACGCCGTCCTGAGCGACGTACGCCGGGTGGTCGCCGAGGCGACCCTCACCGTGCCCGACGTGGCCCCGGCCGTCGGGGGAGGACGCGAGGGCCTGCACACCGAGCACCTCGGGTACCTCCTGGCCGAGATGCAGCACCTGCACCGCTCGCACCCCGGAGCGACGTGGTGAGCGCCCGCGAGCTCGCCGCCGCGGTCCTCGACCCCGAGCTCCCGATGGTGACCATCGAGGACCTCGGCATCCTGCGTGAGGTCAGCCTGGACGACCGGGGACGCGTGCACGTGGCGATCACGCCGACGTACTCCGGCTGCCCGGCCATGGACACGATCCGCCAGGACGTGGTGCAGGCCCTCGCGGACGGTGGCTTCGAGGACGTCGACGTCGAGCTCGTGCTGAGCCCGGCCTGGTCGACCGACGACCTGACCGACGCCGGGCGTCGCAAGCTCGCCGACGCGGGCATCGCGCCCCCCGGGCCGGTGGCCGTCGGACAGCCGGTGTCGCTGTCGCTGTCCGTGCGGTGCCCCCAGTGCGGGAGCCCGGACACGCGTGAGTCCAGCAGGTTCGGCTCGACGTCGTGCAAGAGCCTGTGGGTGTGCCGGTCCTGCCTGGAGCCCTTCGACCACTTCAAGGCGCTCTGAGAATGTCGCGCAAGCCGCAGTTCCACCCGCTCCGGGTCTCGGGCGTCGAGCCGCTGACCGACGACGCGGTCGCGATCTCGTTCGCGGTGCCGCCCGAGCTCGCCGACGACTATCGCTTCGTGCACGGCCAGCACCTGACGATCCGCGGCGACGACGGCGAGCGGCGCAGCTTCTCCATCTGTACGACGCCGTCCTCCGGCGTGCTCAGGATCGGCGTCAAGCAGCTCCCAGGCGGCGCTTTCTCCGAGGGCGTCGTCGAGACGCTCGCGATCGGCGACGAGCTCGACGTGATGACCCCGGCGGGTCGCTTCACCACCGACCTCGACCCGACCTCGTCCCAGGTGTACGTCGCGATCGCAGCCGGCTCGGGGATCACGCCGATCATCTCGATCGTCTCGACCCTCCTCGAGGAGGAGCCGCAGGCGCAGGTGCTGCTGGTCTACGCCAACCGCACCCACCGCACCGTGATGTTCCTCGACGACCTGCACGACCTGAAGGACCGCTTCCCGACCAGGTTCCAGCTGGTGCACGTGCTCTCCCGGGAGCAGCAGGACGTCGAGCTCCTCTCCGGGCGGCTCGACGGCGACCGCCTCAGCCGCATCCTGAAGTCGCTGATGCCGGCCGAGGACGTCGACCAGTGGTTCCTGTGCGGGCCCCAGCAGATGGTGCTGGACCTCCGTCAGGTGATCCTCGACCACGGGGTCGAGCCCACCGCCGTACACACCGAGCTGTTCCACGCCGACCCGGTGCCGCGTGCGCCCCTCGATGCGGCCGTCTCGGTGGAGGGCGCCTCACAGGTGACGATCCGGCTGGACGGCCGGTCGTCGGACTTCGACCTGCGTCCCGACGGCGTGGGCGTCCTGGAGGCGGCCCTCGAGGTCCGCAACGACCTCCCGTTCGCCTGCCGGGGCGGTGTGTGCGGCACCTGCCGGGCCCAGCTGGTCGAGGGCACGGTCGCGATGGACGTCAACTACGCGTTGGAGCCCGAGGAGATCGCCGCGGGCTACGTCCTGACCTGTCAGTCGCACCCGACGTCCGAGCGCGTGGTCCTCGACTACGACGCGTGAGGCGTCAGCGGTAGCGCTCGGGCAGCGGCTGGCCCAGCTTGACCTGGGGCTTGGGCTGCCGCAGGAAGCGCACCTGCAGGGCCCGCATGATGCTGTACATCGTCGCGCCCTGGTGGGAGGTGTCCGGGAAGCGCGCGTTGAGCTCGCGCTTCAGCTTCCAGCGGAGCCGGAAGCCGTCCACGACCACGACCAGCAGCAGCGCCGGGAGGGCGGCGCTGGCGATCGTCGCCAGCGCCGTGCTGCCGACGTACCCGAACAGCAGGAGCACGACCATGACCGGCAGCATCAGCTCCAGGACCGAGAAGCTGTGGTCGACGTAGTCACGGCAGAAGCGCTTGACCGGCCCCTGGTCGCGCGCCGGGAGGTAGCGCTCCTCGCCGGTGCGCATCGCCTCGCGCATCTTCGAGGTCGTGTCGGTGCGCACGACCCGGCGGGCGGCGGCCTTCTCCTTGCGGGTGCGGGGCACCTTGGCCTTGATCTTGTTGGCCGCCTCGGCCTCGCGTCGCGACGGCGTCGGCCGGCCCTTCTTCTGGCTGAGGGCCTCGACGGTCTCGGCGGCCTGGTCCGCAGCGGGCTGCGGCTCGGACTTGGTACGGCGGAACAAGGCGCTGCTTCCTGCTGACGACGGGCGGCGGTGTGACGCGTGGATCGCGGAGCCCTTGCAGGCACCGGGCGGCCAGCCTACCGTCCGGCTCCGTCGACGCCCCCCTGCACCTTGACGCCTACCCATAGTCTGACCTCATGAGCATGTGGCAACGCATCAGCCTGATCTTCAGGTCCAAGGCGAACAAGGCCCTCGACCGGGCCGAGGACCCGCGCGAGACGCTCGACTACAGCTACCAGCGCCAGCTCGACCTCCTGGCTCAGGTACGCCGTGGCGTCGCCGACGTGGCCACCTCGCGCAAGCGCGTCGAGCTCCAGGTCAACCAGCTGCAGGCGCAGTCCGACAAGCTCCAGGGCCAGGCGGAGCAGGCGATCACGGCCAACCGCGAGGACCTCGCCCGCGAGGCGCTGACCCGCAAGTCCGGGCTCACGCAGCAGATCGCCGATCTCAAGACGCAGCAGACCCAGCTGCAGGGTGAGGAGGAGAAGCTCACGCTCGCCCAGCAGCGGCTCAGTGCGAAGGTCGAGGCGTTCCGCACCCGCAAGGAGACCATCAAGGCGACATACACCGCCGCCGAGGCCCAGACCAAGATCAACGAGGCCATGTCGGGCATCGGCGAGGAGATGGGCGACGTCGGCATGGCCATCCAGCGGGCCGAGGACAAGACCGCACAGATGCAGGCCCGGGCGGGAGCGATCGACGAGCTGATCGCCTCGGGTGCCCTCGACGACGCCAGCTCGCTCAACAACGGCGACGACATCTCCCGCGAGCTCGAGGCGATGAGCTCGCAGTCCGAGGTGGAGGCCGAGCTGGCGCGGCTCAAGGGCGGAGCCCCCGCCCCGCAGGCGATCGAGGGTGGTGACGCGGCGGGCGGCGCCGTACCCCAGGCCGAGCCGCAGGCGCAGACGAGCGACGCACCCGGGGACCAGAAGTGATCGTCCGGATCCTCGCGGAGGGTCAGTTCGACCTCTCCGACGACGCGGTCGGGGCGCTCAACGACCTCGACGCGAAGGTCGAGGCGGCGATCGAGGCCGGCGACGAAGCGGCGTTCCACGAGGCGCTGGCCGCGCTGCTCGACGGGGTGCGCACCGCCGGTGTGCCCCACGACGCCGAGTCCCTGGAGGCGTCCGACCTGATCCTGCCGATGGCCGACGCGACCCTGGCCGAGGTCAAGGACATGCTCTCCGGGGACGGCCTCATCCCCGGCTGAGCCCCGCTCTTGGGTGGTTCGGGGAGAATGGGTCCATGGCACGTACCCGCTTCGGCTCCGATCTCGGCCTGACGGCCCGCATGACGTCGGTCATGTTCCTGCTCGGCGGCATCTTCGTCGCCTTGATCGTGACGCTGATGTTCGTGTTCCCGAAGTTCTGGTTCCTGATCGGGATCGCCGGACTCGGCTTCGTGTGGTTCCAGTGGTACAAGTCCGACACCTTCGCCATGAAGGCGATGCGGGCGCGTGAGGTCACGCCCGAGCAGGCGCCGGAGCTCCACCAGATGATCGACCGGCTCTGCGCCCTGGCCGACATGCCGAAGCCGCGCGTCGGGGTCGCCGACTCCAACGTGCCCAACGCCTTCGCCACCGGCCGGTCACCCGACCGCTCGGTCGTCTGCGTGACCACGGGCATCCTGGGGATGCTGACCGCAGACGAGATGGAGGGCGTGCTCGCCCACGAGCTGAGCCACGTCGCACACCGCGACGTCCTGGTGATGACCGTCGCCTCGTCGGCCGGGATCATCGCCGGCATGCTCACGCGCGGTGCCCAGTACGGCGCGATCTTCGGCGGCGGCCGTCGAGACAACAACAACAACGGCGGCGCGCCCGTGTGGCTGATCGTCCTCGTCGTCAGCCTGGTGACCTACGCGGTGAGCTTCTTCCTGACCCGGCTGCTCTCGCGCTATCGCGAGCTGTGCGCCGATCGGTCCGGAGCCCAGCTCACGATGAAGCCGCGAGCGCTGGCGAGCGCACTGCAGAAGATCTCCGGCGGCATGAACGCGATCCCCACGGCGGATCTGCGCGCCGCGGGTGCGATGAACGCGTTCTTCATCGCCCCGGCGATCAAGGGCGTCAGCCTCAGCCAGCTCACCTCGACCCACCCGTCGCTCGAGCAGCGGCTGGAGCAGCTGTCCAGGATCGAGGCGGAGCTCAGCCGGTCCGTCGACGGTCCTGCGTCGTCGTGAGTCGGATCTGGGGCGCCATCACGGGACGGTCGACTCCCAAGCAGGCCAACCTCGACTCGCTGTTCCTGGTGCCGTCGGCCGCGGTGACGTTGCAGACCGCGGCCGGGCTGACGGCGACCGGCACCGGCTCGGTGTGCTTCCGGGCACCCGACGGCGCGGCGTACCAGCAGACGCAGGACGAGGTCGTCGCCCTGCTGCGCGACGACACCGACAAGCCCGACGTCTCGGTGCATCGCGACGACTTCGGGTTCACCTGGCTCGTGGTCGACCGCGTCGACGACGACGTCGAAGGCCTGTGTACGGACCTCCACGCGGTCAACGCATCCCTCGAGGAGCAGGGCTTCTCGACCGGTCTGCTGTGCTCGCTGGTCCCTTTCCGCGACGCCTCGGGACGCACGGTCGGCCTGGTGTACCTCTACAAGCAGGGCACCTTCTACCCCTTCGCGCCGACCGGCCCGAACGCGCGGGACAACCTGCTCGAGATGCAGGTGCGCGACACCCTCAAGGACGAGCTCCCCATGGAGCAGGACCTCCAGCGCTGGCTCGCCCTCTGGGGCGCTCCGGGCCTCTGACGCCGACTCGGCGCAGGGAGCAACCTGAAGGCGACGTCCTTCCGTTGAGGGAGTGACGGAGGGAGCCGAGGGTGCACGGGACAGACGACCAGGAGTTCGTCGAGTTCGTGGACGGGCACGCCCGCGAGCTGCGCCGGACGGCGTACCTCATGTGCGGCGACTGGCAGCGCGCCGAGGACGCCACGCAGGACGCCCTGGTCAAGCTGTACGTCGCGTGGCCGCGCCTCGAGCGCCGGGGCGGACTGCGTGCCTACGCGCACCGGGCAGTGACCACGTCCGTGGTCGACCAGTCACGCAGGCCCTGGCGTCGCGAGGTGGGCGTCGCCTCCCCGGCGGCGCTGCCCCACGACGGGTCCGACCCGACGCCGGACGTGGACCGCCACCTCACGGTCGTCCGCGCGCTGCAGGCGCTCGCGCACCGGCGTCGGCAGTGCGTCGTCCTGCGCTACTTCGTGGACCTGTCGGTCGCGGAGACCGCCCGGCTGCTGGGCATCAGCGAGGGCACCGTCAAGAGCCAGACGGCTCGCGCCTTGGACCAGGTCCGTGAGGCCCTGGCGGCACAGGGCCTGGACATCGAGCTGGAGGAGAAGCGATGAACGACCGGATCAGCGACCTGCTCGAGCGAGCCTCGGACGACCGAGGCGCCTCGATCGGCTTCAGCGGTGGGACAGTCCTCCATCAGGCACGAGCACGTCGCCGCCGTCGGCGGGGCGGGGCGGCGATCGGGCTCACCGCGGCCGCGGTCGGTGGAGTCCTGGTGACGACGCAGCTGCTCGGCTCGACGAGGTCGGCGAGCGAGGGGCCCTCCACCGGGCCCGCGACTCCCAGCGCCGCCACGCGCTCGGCCGCACCGAACGCGCAGCTCACGGCCGCTCAGCAGGCGGTCGTCGACGCCTGCGCCCGCCAGCACCTGCCCGCCCCCGTCGTTCACGCACCCAGCGGAACGGGCGGGATTCCGCACCCTCACAAGGGCGACAAGATCCAGGACACGACGACCGCCGGCCCGCCTGCCGCGTTCCTGAAGAACTGGACGCTCGACGCCTACGCCCGCGACGACCTGGGCATCACCGCGACCTTCGTCGACCCGGCGCGGACCCGGTGGGCCAGCTGCGACATCGCCGCGGGTGGGGCCCGCGACGCCGACGGGGTCTGGACGGCTCCCTTGCCGAGCGGTCCCGTGCCGCGGAGCTGGTACGGGCCGAACGGCTACCGCCACCAGGGCAACACCGTCGCCTGGTCGCAGGTCTGTGCGGCCGGGGAGACCAAGGTGTGCGGGCGCGAGCTGTTCGACGGCACTCTCGTGCGCTACGCCGGTGTCGCCTCGGTTCGTGTCGACGCACCCGACGGGACGGTGCTGAAGCCGGTCCTCGGGCGCTACACCTACGTGTTCCGCCACGCTGAGCAGCGTGTGGATCCGCATCGGGCCGCGAACGACTCCCAGACGATGCCGAGCATGCCGGTCACTCTGCTCGACTCCCGGGGCCGGACGATCATCCGGTACGACTACTTCCCGTCGTACCTCCTGCCGCCGGGTTGTCCGTCGAGCGGCGGCTGCTGAGCCCGGAGGGCCGATTCGACGAGCCCGGAGGGCCGATTCGACGGGCCCGGAGGGCCAATTCAACGAGAAGGGGGCTCACATGAGGGCGCCGTGGGAGAGGTACGGCGTGGGCGGGCGCATGTTGCGCAGCGCGAGGTAGCCCTCCTGGTGCAGCTCGAGCCGGGCCGCGAGCCCGACGTCGACGGCCCAGGCGTTCTCGGGCGTCACGTGGCCGACCAGGACGTCGCCGTCCGCGGAGGCGATCGCCTCCCACAGCAGTCTCGTGGCGGTACGCCGGTCGGTCGCCGCGAGCAGGGCGGTCCCGCCGCCGACGTAGGCATAGCCCTGGGCGGTCGAGGTCTCGCTGACGACGAGCCGGAGCTGCCGGACGAGCAGCTCGTGGTCGGGTCCATGGGCGGACCCGCGGGTCTGCCGGTCGACGGAGTCCATCAGGTCGATGTCGCGCTCGCTGCCCTCGCGCACGTGCTCCACGACCGGGATGGTCGACCGGTCCGGCGTGCCCCTCAGGAACATCTGCGGATGGAGCGTGAAACCCGCGTCGTGGTACCGCCGCACCGCCTTGGGGTCACTGGAGGCGTTGAGCATCCCGCGCAGGCAGCCCCGCCCGTACTCCAGCGCGGGCGCCAGCAGGGCACGCCCCAGGCCCAGCCCCTGGGCGTCGGGCACCACGGCGTACGACGCGAGCAGCCACAGCTGCTCGCGCACGAACGAGACGACGACACCCAGCACCACGTCCTCGCGCTCGGCCACCCAGCAGCCGCCCGGGTCGGTGGTGACCAGGTGCCGGGTCCGCTCCGCCCAGACGGCGGCTCGCTCGGGAGCGCGGATCTCGGGCTCGGGCCAGGAGCGGCGGGACATCCGGGTGTCGAGCTCGTGGAAGCCGTGCGCCGTCACCCGCTCGGCGGCCGCCACGTCGTCGACGGTCATCGGGCGGATCCGGACCTCGCTCACCCGGCCCAACCTAGCGAGCGGCGGGGCACCAGAATGGCGGCATGTCGTCGCCATCGGTGCGCAAGGTCGGGGTCGAGGAGGAGCTGCTGCTCGTCGACCCGGCCACCGGTGAGCTCGTCACGGCGGCAGGTGCCGTGCTCCACGAGCACCGGGTCGAGCACCGGGTCGAGCACCGGATCGAGCAGGGGACCGAGCAGGGGACCGGGCAGCGAAGCACCGAGGAGGACCTCGAGGGTGAGCTGCTGCAGCACATGGTGGAGACGCACACCGACCCGTCGTCCGATCTCCGCGAGATCGAGCGTGCGCTGCGTGCGGCCCGGCTGACGGCCCACACGGCCGCGCAGGAGTCGGGATGGGCCCTGGCTGCGGTGGCCGTTCCTCCGCTCGGACCAGCCGACCCGGCCGTCAGCGCGAACCCGCGCTACGAGCGCATCGTCCAGGAGTTCGGGGACGTCGGACGGCGTGCGGGCACCCTCGGCATGCACGTGCACGTCGACGTCGCGGACGACGAGGAAGCAGTCCGGGTCGTCGACGGGCTCAGGCCGTGGCTACCGCTGCTCGTCGCGCTGTCGGCCAACTCGCCGTACGCCGGCGGCCGTGACACCGGCTACGCCTCGTGGCGCTACCAGGTCTGGAGCCGTTGGCCGTCGGCGGGCACGAGCGAGCCCTTCGGCTCGGTCGAGGAGTACCGCCGCGTCAGCGAGAGCCTGGTCCGGCTGGGGGCCGCACTCGACGCGGGGATGCTCTACTACGACGCCCGCCTCGCCGCTGACTTCCCCACCGTCGAGATCCGGGTGGCCGACACCTGCACCGAGGTCGAGGACGCCCTTCTGGTCGTGGCCCTCGCCCGGGCCCTCGTCGAGACGGTGGCCGGCGAGCCCGCGCCGGCGCCCGCGGTGCGCAGCGACCTGCTCCGTGCGGCCGGTTGGCGAGCCTCGCGCGACGGCACCAACGGCGACCTGGTGCACCCGGTGTCGTGGGACGTCGTGCCGGCCAAGGTCGCCCTCGAGGCGCTGGTCGAGCGGGTCGCGCCCGCTCTGGCTGCCGCCGGCGACACCGACCTGGTCGACGAGGGGCTGGCGCGGCTGTCGGCGACCGGCACCGGCGCGCGCCGCCAGCGAGCGGCGTACGAGCGGACCCAGGACCTGCAGGCCGTCGTCGGCGACCTGGTCGAGCGCACGAGTCGATCGGTGGCCTGACCGATGCACGTCCTCGTCGCCCCCGACAAGTTCGCCGGGACCCTGACCGCCGTGGAGGCGGCCGCTGCCATCGCCGAGGGCTGGCGGGGGCAGGCCCCGGACGACGAGGTCGACCCCGCGCCGATGGCCGACGGAGGCCCGGGCTTCGTCGACGTGCTGCACGAGGCCCTCGGCGGCGACCTCGCGGCCGTCACGGTGACCGGACCTCACGGCGAGCCGATCCCGGCAGCGTTCCTGCAGGTCGGCGAGCGCGCGTTCGTCGAGAGCGCTCATGCCTGCGGGCTGGCCCTGACCGACGGCGAGCGCGCCGAGAGCGCCACCACCTGGGGGGTCGGCGAGCTCGTCATGCGGGCCGTCGAAGCGGGTGCCACCGACATCGTCGTCGGCCTCGGCGGCTCCGGCACCAACGACGGCGGCGCGGGCCTGCTCGGGGCGCTCGGTGCCACCGCCGACCGCCCGCTCGACGCCGGAGCCGCAGGCCTCGACGGGATCGGCAGCGTCGATCTCCGCCCGGCGCGCGACGCCGTCAGCGGCGTACGCCTGACCCTCGCGGCGGACGTCGAGAGTCCGCTGACCGGGCTCTTCGGCGCGACCAAGACGTTCGGGCCGCAGAAGGGGCTCACCGAGGAGCAGCTTCCGGCGGTCGACGCCATCCTCGAGGTGTTCGCGGCGGCGACCGACCGGCGTACCGCGCTGGAGAAGGGTGCCGGGGCGGCGGGCGGGCTCGGCTTCGCGCTGCTGCTGCTCGGCGCCACCCGCCGCCCGGGGTTCGACGTCGTCGCCGAGGCCGTCCGGCTCCCCGAGCGCGCCCGCGCCGCCGACCTCGTGCTGACCGGGGAGGGGGCGTTCGACTTCTCGAGCCGCTCGGGCAAGGTGCCGTACGGCGTCGCCACCGTCGCCGCCGAGGCGGTGCGGCCCTGCGTCGCCCTGGCCGGCCGGGTCCTGGTCGGTGCCCGGGAGATGCGCGCGCTCGGCATCGAGGCGGCGTACTCCCTGGTGGACCTGGTGGGCGAGGAGCGCGCGCTCGGCGAGCCGGCGACCAGCCTGGCGGAGCTCGCCGCACGGGTGGCCCGCACGTGGTCGCGCTGACACCGGCCGGCCAGGGACGCCGCGAGGGCCTCGGAATAACCAACGCTGTGCGAGAATTGGGCCTGTCAGACGCCTCGCACAGGTGCGCATCCCGCACCGGCGACGAAACCGTGACGAAGGAGCAACCAGCATGACCGACCAGGTCACCGAGCGCCGTACCGACCAGATCAACCTGAGCCCGGTCGCGGCATCGAAGGTGAAGAGCCTGCTCGACCAGGAGGGTCGCGACGACCTCCAGCTGCGGATCTCCGTGCAGCCCGGCGGCTGCAGCGGTCTTCGCTACCAGCTGTTCTTCGACGAGCGCAGCCTCGACGGCGACGTCGTCACCGACTTCGACGGCGTCGGAGTGGTCGTCGACCGGATGAGCGTGCCCTACCTCAACGGCGCGATGATCGACTTCGTCGACTCGATCGAGAAGCAGGGCTTCACGATCGACAACCCGAACGCCACCGGATCGTGCGCCTGTGGAGACTCCTTCCACTGAGCCACCCCGGCCGGGCGTACCCCGACGACACGAAGCCCCCGCGTCAGTAGTAGACGACTCCGCGGGGGCTTCGTGCTGTTCTGGGCGTCCCGTCGCAGCGGTGCGGGCCGTCAGTCGAGGTACAGGTGGAGCGTCCCGGCCAGCCTGGCCGCGGCCTCACGGACCGCGGGCCCCGGCACGCCGGACTTGCTCGGGAGCACGCCGTGGTCGGTGGCCGGATCCAGCCGGTCCAGCCGCAGCCGACGACTCGCGACGACGGCGTCGGCACGCAAGGCACTCGGCGCGTCGATCTCGTCGTACGACGTGCTGGGGCCGGTCACCCCGACGACGCTAACGGCTACCCGCGGGTACTCCCAGACCCTCGCCGGCGAAGGTGCCCGGCCGTCGACGGTGCCCTAGGGTGCCTGTTCAGGTGCTGTTCGGATTCTATCGTGTTTCCCGATTAACCTT
>JASGIN010000003.1:0-39281 GCA_049841015.1 Nocardioides sp. | reverse complement strand
AAGGTTAATAGGGAAACACGATAAAATCCGAACAGCACCTGGGTCACCCGCGCAAGCGTAGGGGCCGGATCGTGCGAGCGGTCAGGCGGTGCGGACGGCGCGCTGCTCGGCAGCCGCGGCGTCGGCGGCGCAGGGGTACTCGAGCTCGAACCGCAGCCCGTGACCGCGCACGGTGGTGATCAGGCTCGGGCGCGTCGGGTCGTCACCGAGCTTGCGGCGGACCCAGCCCAGGTGGACGTCGATGGTCTTCGAGGAGGTCCAGAACGTCGTGTTCCACACCGAGAGCATCAGCTCGTCGCGCGACACGACCGACCCGGCCCGCTGCATGAGGAAGTGCAGGAGGTCGAACTCCTTGCGCGAGAACACGATCTCGCGATCATCGCGCCACACCCGGCGAGTCACCGGGTCGACGGCTACGTCCTGAACCTTGAGCACCTGACGAAAATAGGTAAGGGACCGGTGCTCGCGCCGGGGAATGGGTCAACTCACCCGTACCCGAAGGTAAAATTCACCGTCTCGAGCGTGCGTCTAGGCCTTCTGGACCAGTCCCGATGGTCCGATCGACCAGGCTTGAGGCCGGTTCGGCACCGGACCGGCTAGTGCCGGCGTACCGCGACCGGCTCGACCAGACCGAAGCCCCGCACCGGCCGCGCGGGCAGCGCACGCACCTCGAACTGGTCCTCGGGAAGGAGCCCCGCGGTCGTTCCGTCGACGATGATCCGGTTGCGGCGCGCCACCGCGGTCAGGCGGGCGGCCAGGTTGACCGGCGGCCCGAACACGTCCCCCAGCCGGGTCACGACGGCACCGGTGGACAGCCCGACGCGGACGTCGGGCATCCGGGGGTCGCGCCCGATCACCGAGATGATCCCCTCGGCGGTGTCGTAGGCGCGGATCGGACTCTCGTTCACGAACAGGACGGCGTCCCCGAGGCTCTTGATCACGCGTCCCCGCTGGCCGGCGACGACGTCCGCGCACCGCGACTCGAAGATCTCCACCAGGTCGCCGATCCGGTCGTGGTCGAGCCGGTTGGTCAGGGCCGTGAACGCGACGATGTCGGCGAAGCCGACGGTGACCTGGGTGGTGGACAGGTCCGCGTCGTCGGCACCGAGCGCCTCCACGCGGGCGACCGCGGCGGCGAGGTGGCGACGCCAGACGTAGACCAGCAGCCCCTCGAACGGGCCATTGAGGGCGTCCAGGAGCTGCAGCGCCGCCGTGGCACGCGAGCCGGTGGCGTCCTCGCCCGACTCCATCTCCTGGACCCGGTGGACCAGCGTGCCGACCTCCCAGTCGGCCAGCCGGGCCATCGTCTGGCCGACGGCGCGGGTGAGGTCGACGGCCATGTCGAAGTCGATCGCACCGTCGCCGACGAGCGCGAGCAGAGTGGACACGGCGTCGGCGTCCGCCCGGGTGAAGGCCCGCTCGCTCCCACGGTCGGGGAAGCCGAGCGCGCGCCACAGCCGCTGTGCCTGCTCGAGGCTCGCACCCGTCTCGTCCGCGACGTCCTGGGCGCTGAGGTCGGCGTCCTCGCCCAGGATGGCCTGCTCGAGCTGCTGGGCCGGGGTGGGATCAGGTTCCGTCATCGTCCCGTCGGTCGGCCGGTGCGCTCTGACCACCGTGGGTGCCGCTCAGGAGGTCGGTGAGCTTGCGCTGCACGAGCTCGACGTGCGGGATGTCGTGCAGCCGGACCGAGCCGTGGGTGCTGGCGTCGCTGATGACCAGCGTCCCGCAGCCCAGCATCCGGTCGACGATGCCCTGGTCGAAGGCGACGTCGCTGATGCGCATCAACGGGATGTCGTGGCCCTTGCGCGAGATCAGGCCCTCTCGGGTGATCAGCCGCTTGGTGGTCACGGTGTAGGTGGCGGTGAGCCAGTCCAGGAACGGCCGCAGCACCCACCACAGGATCACGACGAGCGCCAGGACCCACACGACCAGGCTGACGACGCCGTTGGAGATCTTCCGGTCCAGGAAGATCGCGAGCGCCAGGGTCACCACGAGGACGAGCCCGGGCAGGATCAGCGCCTTGGGGTGGGTCCGGGTGTCGACGACCACCGACTCCCCGTCGGTCAGCAGCTTGTTCGAAATGGCCACGGCGGGAGTCTCTCACCCTTGAGGACGTACGTGAACGACATCGCCTGCGGCGACCGCACGCGTCTCGTTCCCGCTCTGGACGACCAGGCGACCGTGGTGGTCCACGTCGACCGCACGTCCGAGCAGCTCCTGCCCTCCCGGGAGGTCGACCCGGACGTCCTGGCCGAGGGTGCCGCAGTGGCTCCGGTAGTCGGCCACCAGCGCGGCCGGCGCGGCCGCGGCGGTCCGCAGCCTCGTTCGCAGCTCGCCCAGCACGGCTCCGAGCAGCTCGGCCCGCCCCCAGGCCACGCCCTCGAGAGCGAGCGAGGTCGCGGTCGGCACCGGGAGCTCCTCGCGCGCCTGGTCGACGTTCAGCCCGATCCCGACCACCGCCAGTGGCACGTCCTTGCCGTCACTGCGCCCCGCGACTCGCTCCACGAGGATCCCGCACACCTTGCGGCCGTCCATCAGGACGTCGTTGGGCCACTTGAGCCGGCCACCCACGGCCGCGGTGACCGCGAGGCCCGCCGCGAGCGGCACGAGGGGCCACCACTCGTCGGCCAGGCCCGGGTCGACGACGGCCGAGAAGGTCAGCGCGGCTCCGGCGGGGGTGACCCACTCCCGGCCCAGCCGGCCGCGTCCGGCGGTCTGGTGGTCGGCGACGACGACGACGTCGGGCTCCGGTTCACCGGCGGCGAGCGCGTTCGTCGAGTCGGCGGTGGGGAACAGCCGCACCGTCCAGGTCGGTCCGACGGCCTCCTGGAGGCGTCCGAGGTCGAGTGGTGCCCGTGGAGCCGCGTCCGTCACGACCACTAGTGTCGGGCACGTGAGCGCCGAACCGACCAGCGAGCCCTCCACCCATCCCGGCCAGGGCACCGACGTCCCCGCCGCCGACACCGGCATCGACATCCACACGACCGCCGGCAAGCTCGAGGACCTCCACCGGCGGCTCGACGAGGCCGTGCACGCGGCGTCCCAGAAGGCCGTCGAGAAGCAGCACGCCAAGGGCCGCCAGACCGCCCGCGAGCGGATCGAGCAGCTCTTCGACCCCGGCTCGTTCGTCGAGCTCGACGAGCTGGCCCGGCACCGCTCGACGGCGTTCGGTCAGGAGAAGCGGCGACCCTACGGCGACGGCGTGGTCACCGGCTACGGCACCGTCGACGGGCGCCAGGTGTGCGTGTTCAGCCAGGACTTCACGATCTTCGGCGGCTCGCTCGGCGAGGTGTACGGCGAGAAGATCACCAAGGTCATGGACCTCGCGATGAAGACCGGCTGCCCGATCATCGGCATCAACGAGGGCGCGGGCGCGCGGATCCAGGAGGGCGTGGTCTCCCTCGGGCTGTACGGCGAGATCTTCCGCCGCAACGTGCACGCCTCGGGCGTCATCCCGCAGATCAGCCTGATCATGGGGTCCTGCGCGGGCGGCCACGTCTACTCCCCCGCGGTCACCGACTTCACGGTGATGGTCGACGGCACCTCCAACATGTTCATCACCGGACCCGACGTCATCAAGACCGTCACCGGCGAGGACGTCTCGATGGAGGAGCTCGGGGGCGCGCGCACGCACAACACCAAGTCGGGCAACGCCCACTACCTCGGGTCCGACGAGCAGGACGCGATCGAGTACGTCAAGGCGCTGCTGTCCTACCTCCCGCAGAACAACCTCGACCCGGCCCCGGCGTACGACGCCCCGGCCGACGACGAGGTCACCGACCTCGACCGCACGCTCGACGTCCTGATCCCCGACGGGGCCAACCAGCCCTACGACATGCACGAGGCGATCACCGCCGTGCTCGACGACCAGGAGTTCCTCGAGGTGCAGGCGCTGTTCGCGCCCAACATCCTGGTCGGCTTCGGCCGGGTCGAGGGCCGCTCGGTCGGCATCGTCGCCAACCAGCCGATGCAGCTGGCCGGCACCCTCGACATCGACGCGTCGGAGAAGGCCGCGCGGTTCGTCCGCACCTGTGACGCCTTCAACCTCCCGGTGCTGACCTTCGTCGACGTGCCCGGCTTCCTCCCGGGCACCGACCAGGAGTGGAACGGCATCATCCGGCGCGGCGCCAAGCTCATCTACGCCTACGCCGAGGCGACCGTGCCGCTGGTCACGATCATCACCCGCAAGGCCTATGGCGGGGCCTACGACGTCATGGGGTCCAAGCACCTCGGCGCCGACCTCAACCTCGCCTGGCCCACCGCCCAGATCGCGGTGATGGGCGCCCAGGGCGCGGTCAACATCCTCTACCGCCACGAGCTGCGCGAAGCCGAGGACCCCGAGGCGCTCCGCGCCGAGCTGATCAGCACCTACGACGACACCCTCGCCAACCCCTACATCGCGGCCGAGCGCGGGTACGTCGACGGCGTGATCCCGCCGCACGAGACCCGGCTGGAGGTCGTGAAGGCACTGCGGCTGCTGGGGTCCAAGCGCGAGCTGCTGCCCAGCAAGAAGCACGGGAACATCCCGCTGTGAGCCCTGAGCCCGGCGAGCCCGGTGAGGGCCCGGCCCCGCTGCTGCGCGTCGTACACGGCGATCCGACGCCCGAGGAGCTCGCCGCGCTGGTGGCGGTGCTGACCTCCCTGACACCGTCTGCCCCTGCGGCGCCGCGCGTGCCGAGGCCCTGGAACGCACCCGCCCGCTTGCACCGCACGGTCCACCCCCACGGGGTTGCGGGCTGGCGGACCTCCGGCCTGCCCCGCTGAGTCAGCGGTCCGGCGACCGGCGGGCCGGTCCGGGCGGGTCGGGGCCGGTCGGGGCCGGTCGGGGCCGAAGGGGCGTCGATTGGTGGCAAACCGCATGCCGGCGGGCCGAAATCCTGCGGATTGGTGCCAAACCGCAACGGTGAGCGCGACCCGGGCGGCGGCGAAAAATCGGCAAACGACCGTGCTTCGGGTCCGGGCGGCCTAGCCTCGTGAGGCCTCGCTCGTCGGAGGCGGAGCGGAAAGGACGCGCATGCTCGGGCTGCTGAAGGTGCTGGTCGTCGTCGCGGTGATCGCGGTCGTCGGCGGACTCGCGACCCACTGGGTCAAGGACAAGGCGATCTCGGAGATCCATCGCACGGTCGACACGTCGCTGCCGGGCAAGGTCTCGGGCCATCCCTGGGCGCCGCTGAGCCACGACAAGGCGGTGAAGAGCGCCAAGGTGCGCTTCGTGGACGGCTCGATCAGGACCGTGCGCTGCCACGAGACCCTCGGCACGTACTCCGCGAACATCACCCACGATTTCACGTTCACGAAGACCACCTCGCCGCTGAAGGCCGGCTGCCCCGGCCGCCAGCTGGCGCTCGCGCTGATGGCCGCCAGCCGCTACGACGTCACGACGCAGGGCCGCGTCGACACGCTGACCATCACGGGCTCCGCCGGGAAGACGGTCGCCACCCTGCGGGGCCGGCACTCCTGATCCGGCGGCGCGCGGCGGCGGTCACCGACCACGCCGCGCCGCCGAGGAGGGCCAGGCCCCAGGCGGCCAGCTCGGCGTCCCAGCCGGGTGGGTGGAAGGCGACGTCGACGTTCTGCCCGCGCGCCGAGGCGGGCAGGTGCACGGTGACGAGGTAGCCGTCGACGGGATCGGCCAGCGAGCCGACCGACGTGGAGTAGCCGGGCCAGTCGAGCAGGCTCAGCACGACGGTGCCACCGTCGGCACCGACGCGGTCGACCCGGAACGACGTCCCCGAGGCACCGACGCGGACGTCCGAGACCGACGTCCCCGCCGAGGTCCAGGTGACCGCGCCGGCACCCGGGAGCGGCGTACGCCGGGTCCACAGCACGGCGTACGCGTTGCGGTCGGCGACCTGCCAACCGGCCGGGGGCTGGCCCAGGGTCTGCGACGGGAACGCCTCGCGCACCAGCAGCAGCGAGCTGACGCCCAGCAGGTCGACCCGCGGGAGACCCGTGGTCGGCTCGACGCTGAAGAGCTCGCGGAGCAGGTGGTGCGGACAGGAGCTGCCCTGGTAGTAGACGCAGTAGCGGGCCTTGTACGCCGAGTGGCTGATCGCGGTGTAGGTGCTCGACGACGGCAGTCCGGCGAGGTACCACGCCGAGCCCACGGGCAGCACGCGCGCCGCGGCGGGGTCGTGCTCGACCAGCGACTCGCTGTCCCCCACCTGCATCAGGTCGCCCGTCGCCTGGGGATACAGGTCGCGGTAGGCCGACAGCGTGGTCGGCGCGTGGCGCTGCGGCGACGGAAGCGCCGGGAAGAAGCCGTGCTGCACTCCCAGCGCGGCCAGGGTCACGACCCCTGCGACCGGCGCGAGCCAGGCCGTGCGTCCCGTTCGCAGGAGCCACCACAGCAGCCCCAGCGCTGCGCCGACGAGCAGCACCGAGCAGGCCTGGGCGACCACGTGCGAGGTCGTCCGCACCACCCCGTCGACACCCGCCAGCACGACCCACGCCAGGGACAGCCCGAGCCGACGTGGCGAGGGTCGGGCGAGGCCGAACCGGGTCCACGCCGCGACGAGGAGCACGGCGACGCCGATGACGAGGAAGGGTGCCAGCCGCAGCGGGTAGCGCAGAGGCCCGACCTGGTCCGGCCCGTCCACCAGGGCCGCCGCGAGCACCACGAAGACCGCGAGCCCGGCGAGGGGACGCCAGCCTCGGCGTACCCGCTGCCAGTCGAGCCACAGCACGATCGGCAGCAGCCAGGCGAGGTAGGTGAGGGGAAGCAGCGGCAGTCCCGACCCCGGCACGGCGCCCGACGGCAGCACGCCCCCGAGGAGCGCGAGCGGGTCGGTGGTGAACTTGTCCGGCGAGTTCGTGTAGCTCGAGTCGATCCGGGCCGTGACCGAGGCCGTCAGCACGCCCTGCAGGTACACCGTGAGCGCCACCAGCCCGAGCAGCAGGCCGGCGGCAAGCACACGCAGGGCCGCGAGCCGGTCCCGCACGACCGCACAGTCGACGAGGCAGGCCACCAGGGCCACCACCAGCATGATCGTGCCGAACACGTATCCGACCGTGACCAGGAGGTAGCCCGCCACCAGGGCCGGCCACGGGTTGGCGCCGCGCAACATCGTGCGGCGCAGCCCCCACCACGCCCACGGCAGCAGCGCCCAGATCATCTCCGCGGCGGCCCACGACGGCAGGTCGAGGTACTGCGTCATCCCGCCCATCGGCGCGAGCACGCCGGCGACGTACGCCGCCGGGGGCGGTGCGTCGAAGGACCGCGCCAGCAGGTAGACCCCGACCACGCCGACCGCGAGAAGCCCGAGCTTGACCACGGTCGTCACGACCAGCAGCTGCGGGACGACCGTCGCCAGCAGCCCGATCCCGATGGTCAGCGGCGACCACAGGCCCCACTGACCCTCGGCGGCGAGGTTCCCGGCTCGCCACGCCGTCGGGTCGATCGTCGTCCAGTCGCCGTGCCGGACCAGGTGCCCGAGCTGGTACCACCAGCCGTAGTACGCCGCCGGGGTGTCGCCGTACCAGAGGTAGTGGTGGTTGGCCGCGAGCAGCAGCGAGACCCCCACCAGGACGGTGGCGACGGCGGCGCCCGCCCATGCCAGCTCCGCCCGGCGCCCGAGGGTCGCCCTCACCGGCGCGCCGCGGCGACGAAGACCGACGATCCGAACGGCAGGTCCCGGCGCCCGAGCGCTCGGTCGTCCAGCCTGCTCATCCGCAGGAGCAGGCGCTCGACAAGGGGGCTGACCGAGGGCAGCTCGACGACGTCGGCGGGATGGTCCGGCCCCGAGCCGGCGCGGTGCCGGACCGCCTGCCAGGCCCGCTCTGCGGCGAACGCCGGGAACACGGTCGTGAACCCGTACGTCGCGCGCAGGACCTCGAAGCCGGCCTCGCGGACCGAGCGCACGGCCCGCCCCCTGGTGTAGCGGCGATGGTGGCCGTTGGCGACGTCGTGACCGGACCAGGCCCACTGGTAGGCAGGCACCGAGAGCAGGAGCCGCCCGCCGGGCTGCAGCACCCGGTGCAGCTCGGCCAGGGCCAGCGCCTCGGGATCGCAGTGCTCCAGCACGTCGAAGGCGCCGACCACCTCGAAGCTCTCGTCGGCGAACGGCAGCGCGAGCAGCGACCCGCAGATCCCGTACGGCGGCCGGAGTCCCCGCGGGTCGAGGTCGAGCGAGACCTTCGCGGGTGCCGTCAGCCAGCCCACGCTGGGCCCGTCGGCACTCCCCACGTCCAGCACCCGCTCCGGAGAGCCGACGTAGGGCTCCATCACGGTGCGCAGCATCTGCGACCGGGCGACGTACCACCAGTAGTCGGGCCGCTGGATCGACGGCGAGCCCCCGTGCGGAGACGGCGACGCGGAAGCAGGCACCGACCGAGGTTATCCAGCGCGCGGTCGTCCGGCACCGCGCGGATGCGAGACTCGCTGGGTGACCTCGCTCGTGCTCGCCTCGGCCTCGCCCGCCCGTCTCGCGACCCTGAGAGCGGCCGGAGTCGAGCCCTCGGTCGTCGTCTCGGGGGTCGACGAGTCCCAGGTGACCGGGCTGGCTCCGGCCGCGCTGGCGCAGCGTCTCGCCGAGCTCAAGTGCGCGGCAGTGGCCGACGAGACGACCCCGGGGCCGCTGGTGCTCGGGTGCGACTCGGTCCTCGAGCTGGACGGCGAGGCCCACGGCAAGCCGGGCGACGCCGAGGAGGCCGTGCACCGGTGGCGCGCGATGCGCGGCCGCACCGGCGTGCTCCACACCGGGCACTGCCTGCGCGACACCGCGCGCGACGCGGTCGCGACGGGTACCGGCTCCACCGTGGTGCACTTCGCGGAGGTCACCGACGACGAGATCGCGGCGTACGTCGCGTCCGGCGAGCCGCTCCAGGTCGCCGGTGCCTTCACGATCGACGGGCTCGGCGGTGGCTTCGTCACCCGGATCGAGGGCGACCACCACAACGTGGTCGGGCTCAGCCTTCCGCTGCTGCGCGAGCTCCTGGCCGAGCTGGGCTACTCGTGGACGGACCTGTGGAGTCGGACGTCTCGCTAGGGTGCCGGAACACGTAGCGCCGGAACAGGTAGAACCGCGCGGCCTGGCCGAGCAGCTGCCCGACGACCGTGCCCGCGACGTTGTCGGAGAACGGGTCGCTCAGGTGCAGCAGGTGCCGGCTCACCCACAGGCAGGCGATCGCGATCGGCATCGTGATCACGTTGATCACGAAGAACGCCGTGCGCCCGCCGTCGGCGTGGTGGGGCGGGCGGTGGCGGAACGTCCAGTAGCGGCTGAGCCGGTAGCTGACGAGCATCCCGCACACCGAGGCGATGACGAACGCCAGGATCGCGTGCCGGAGCAGCCAGGGATGGCCGGTGAGGTACAGACCGTGTGCGAGGAAGTTGAAGACGGCGAACGACGTCAGCGTCGAGAGCCCGCCGGTGACCATGAAGCGACCGATCTCGACCGCCAGATGTGGCAGGTCAGAAGGGCGCCTCACCTCTGCAGTCTAGGGAAGTCCCTCCGGATCCGACCTCAGCGCGCCCGCACGGGGCGCCAGCTGCGACCCCCGTCGCCCGACGCCGCGGCGCCTCGCTCGTCGGGCGTCCGCGCGTAGAGGGTCACCTCGTGGGAGGTGACCGCGACGTCGAAGACGTCGAGGTCGTAGGAGTCCGGGTCCTCCGTGGCGAACGGCCCGCTGAGTCCGACCGGGGCCAGCCGGCCCCAGTCGGTGCCGGCATAGAGGCCGATCGGACGTGACGCCGGCTGACCCGCCCGCTGGTCGCTCCAGGCGTCGACCTGCAGGAGGAGCTGCCCGTCGGGCAGCACCGCCGTGGTGCCGCCGTAGGCGTGCGGCCGGCCGGGCCCGTCGTACGACGTCCACGTCCGGCCGTCGACGCTGCGCAGCACGTGGTCCCACGGGAAGAGCGTCGCCCCGTCTCCCCCCAGCTCGAGCGCCTGCACCCGGTCCGTGGTCGTGGGCACGAGGCTGGTCATGAGATCGCGGTCGGCGACCGGAACGGGGATCGCGTGCCAGGTCGCACCCCGGTCACCGGACCAGAAGTAGCCGGCGTCCACGGTCGTGACGCGCAGCTGGCCGTGGGGAGTCTCCTCGAGCTCGACCGTCCCGGACGGCGTCGACAGCGGGTGCGACGCCCCGCTCACGGGGTCGACGGCCGCGAAGCCGGTCTTCGCCGACCGCAGCGGCACCTCGTGCCCCGTGAGCGGGCCCGAGGACCCCGTGCGACGCACCGGGGTAGTCCGTCCCGAGAGGTCGACCAGGCGGCGCTGCCCGCAGTTCGGCGAGATCGCGAAGTGGTCGCCGCCCGCGGGCTCGAGGCACCACCCGTTCGCCACCCGGGTGACCGCGACCTGCACACCGTGCGAGGTGCGGAACCCGTCGTCGGTGACCGCGAGGGCGTACGACAGGCGGTGACAGGCGCCGTCGGGGCACAGGGACCACTCCGCGATCCTCCGCAGGGGATGACCCGGGATCGCCGCGAAGTCGACCAGCCGCGCGCGAGACGAGTCGACGAGCCGCAGCGCGGCCCGCGCGAAGGCGGGCTCGTCCGTGCTGACGGGTTCGGCGGTCGGCGTCCCCGTGCTGACGGAGATGGTGTGGTGAGCGGGAGGCGCCCCGGACACGGAGGCCGAGTCGGAGCCGCAGCCCGCCAAGCCCCCGGCCAGGACGAGCACGGCGAACCACACGACCACCGTGCGCCGCCTCGCCGCCACCACGGTCGGTGAGACGCGCGAGGTCGGGAGAAGGTTGCGTCAGGTCGCGACGTCGGGGCGGAGCGTCTCCGGAGCGGTGAGCACCGCGAAGATCGGCACGGCGCACACCACCGCGCACACCACGAACGCCGGGGAGTACCCCGCGGCGTCGGCGACCCAGCCGGTCACCACCGGCCCCAGCACCGCGCCGAGGTCGCCGGCCATCTGGAAGACCGCGACCACCGTGCCGCCCCGGCCGGCCACGACGTCGCCCATCACGGCCCCGGGAGCCACCGAGTCCGACGCGGCGGCGACGCCGATCAGCACGGTCGCGATCACGAGCCCGGTCACGGCCTGGATCGCCGGCAGCACGAGGAACGCGAGCGCTCCGACGGCGAGCCCGACCACGATCACGGGTCGCCGGCCGATCGTGTCGGCGACCTTCCCGGTGGGAAGCAGGAGGATGCCACTGACGACGCTCACGACCAGGAACGCCGCGTACGCCCAGCCGGCCGACAGGTGCAGCGAGTCGCGGACGTAGAGCGGGAGCATCGCCGAGCGCGCTCCGACGAGCGCGAAGTCACCGGCGAACGCCGCACCGAGAGCAGCCAGGTAGGCGCGGTTGCGCAGGGCGGTGCCCAGGACCATCGGGTCGGCGCGCACCGACTGCCTCGCCGCCAGCTCGCTGTGGCGCAGGGCGCCCAGGCCGATCAGTCCCGCGACGACCAGCGTGCCGGCGTACAGGAAGAAGGGCAGGCGGAGGTTGAACGTCGCGACGGTCCCGACGGCGGGGCCCGCGACGAGTCCGATCAGGAACGACCCCGCCCACACGCCCTGCGCCCGCCCGCGCAGATGGCTCGGCGTGACGCGGACCAGCAGGCTGGCGGCGCTGACGCTGAACATGATCGACCCGACACCGCCCGCACCACGCAGCACGAGCAGCTGCCAGTACGACTGCGACAGCCCGGCCAGGACGCTGCTCACGGCCACGACTCCGATGCCGGTGGCGAGCAGCACCCGCTCTCCGGCGATGTTCACCAGCCGTCCGACGAACGGCGCCATCAGCAGCCGCGTGAGCGCGAAGGCGCTCACCACCGCGCCTGCGGCGGCCTTGCCGACGCCGAACTCGCGCGCGAACAACGGCAGCGCCGGGGCGACCAGCCCGAAGCCGAGCGCGACCATGAACGCGACCCCGGTGAGGGCGCGCACCTCGGCAGGGAGGTCGCGCAGGAGGGGCACCGTTGGACGCTACTGCACCCGCTACTCGACCGGCAGGCCGAGCCCTCGCGCGATCAGCATCCGCTGCACCTCCGAGGTGCCCTCACCGATCTCGAGCACCTTGGCGTCGCGGTAGAGGCGCGCCACGGGGTACTCCTCCATGAACCCGTAGCCGCCGAAGACCTGGGTCGCGATCCGGGTCGCGGAGACCGCCGACTCGGTGGAGTACAGCTTGGCCACGGCCGCGGCCTGCTTGAGCTCCGCTGCCGAAGGACCGCCCGACTCGGCCATCGCGTCCTTGAGCGCCGCGGCGCGGTAGACCAGCAGGCGGCTGGCTCGCAGCATCACCTCGAGGTCGGCGACCTGGAAGGCCACGCCCTGCTTGCGCCCGATCGGGACGCCGAACGTCTGCCGGTCACCGGCGTACTCCAGGCAGGCGTCCAGGCACGCCTGGATGCAGCCGACCGCCAGGGCCCCGATCGCGATCCGCCCGTCGTCGAGCGTGGCGAGGAACTGCGCGAAGCCTCGGCCTCGCTCCCCCAGCATGCTGCTCTCCGCCAGCCGGACGCCTTCGAGCGTGAGCGGGTGGGTGTCGGAGGCGTGCCACCCGAGCTTGTCGTAGGCCGGCTCGGCGGTGAAGCCGGGCGTGTCGGCCGGGACGATGAACGCCGAGATCTCCGCGCGCTCGCGGCCGTCGGCGTCGGTCGAGGTGCCGGTGCGAGCCGTGACCGTGACGCAGCTGGTCAGGTCGGAGCCGGAGTTGGTGATGAACTGCTTGGCGCCGTCGAGCACCCACGTCCCGTCCACCAGCTCGGCCCGGGTGCGCGTGGCACCGGCGTCGGAACCGGCGCCGGGCTCGGTCAGACCGAAGCCCGCCAGCGCCTGGCCGGAGACCAGGTCGGGGAGCCACTTCTCCTTCTGGGCGTCGTCGCCGAAGGTGAGGATCGGGTTGATGCCCAGCCCCACCGCGGCCTCGAGGGTGATGCCCATCGACTGGTCGACCCGGCCGATCTCCTCGATCGCCACGCACAGGCTGGTGAAGTCACCGTCGCTCCCGGCGCCGCCGTACTCCTCAGGGGCGGTCAGACCCATCAGTCCGAGCTTGCCCATCTGCTGGACGACGTCGGTCGGGAAGTGGTGGTCGCGGTCCCACTGCGCCGCGTGCGGCGCGATCTGGCTCTCCGCGAAGTCGCGGACGACGCGCCGGAACTCTTCATGCTCACGCGACAGCTCGAACGTCATGGCGGACATGGTAGCCGCCGAGGTTAACGATCGCTAACCTCAGCCGCGAGCCTCGCTGAGGAGCCCGACCGCCGCCCGGTGGTTGAGGAGGTCGCTCTGCGACCGTCCTCGAAACCACCGGCTGGGCCTAGGGTCGGGCCATGAGCGTCGCCCTGGTCACCGGAGCCGCCCGACAGAACAGCATCGCCGCGGGGATCGTGCCCCGACTGGCGGCAGACGACTGGGAGGTCGCGACGAGCGACCTGCACGACGTCGACTTCCCGTGCGACCTCTCGGACCCGGACGCGCCCGAGCGCCTCATCAGCGCTGTCGCCGCCGAGCGCGGCCCGATCAGTGCGCTGGTCCTCAGCCACGCGCACGACGTGCTCTCGGGGGTGCTCGACACGAGCGCAGAGAGCATGGACCGGCACTTCGCGATCAACGCCAGGGCCAGCTTGCTCCTGATCGCGGCGTTCGCACGCCAGGTGCCGCCCGAAGGCGGTGCGGTCGTCGCGCTGACCAGCGACGCGACGACCGGCAACCTGCCCTACGGCGCATCCAAGGGAGCCCTGGACCGACTCGTGATCGCGGCGGCCCGCGAGCTGGGCCCGCTGGGAATCTCGACGAACGTCGTCAACCCCGGCCCGGTCGACACCGGCTGGATGACCGGCGACCTCCGCGACCGGCTGGCGCCAGACCACCCGCTCGGCCGGCTCGGCGAGCCGTCCGACATCGCGGGTGTCGTGGCCTTCCTGGTGTCGCCGCCTGGACGCTGGATCTCCGGCCAGCTGCTCCACGTGGACGGCGGGTTCTCGGCTCGCTTCTGACGCGCTGTCGAGAAAACATCACATCCATCAATGTGATCTATTGCAGACTCAAGCGAATAGAATTACTATTCGCGAGTGATAGCGGAATACAAAAGAAATGCATTCTATAAAGAAGTTATCACAGGCGATTGGCAATCGCAAGTCAGCACATTTTCCTCACCCACAGAAGGAGCGCCCTTGTCCTTGATGCACCACAGCTATGCCCACGCCGTGATCGTCGCCCGACTCGAGGAGGCCGAGCAGGCTCGCGCCGGCCAACGCCTCATCAGTGTCCGACATCGCCGTCGCCAGGCTGCCCGCGCGGCAGCCCTGGCACAGCACGCCCGCCGACTGGCCGAGCGCGCCGAGCACCGAGCCCGGCTCGCCGGATCCCGCGCCGGCTGAGATCACGGGGCGGCCCCCACCCGCGTGGGGGCCGCCCTCGGGAGCGCGACCCTCGAGCGTGCGGCTAGGTTCGGACCGTGTTCAAGCTCTTCCTCTTCCTGCACCTGCTCGCCGTGGTCTTCGCCGTCGGCCCTTTGGTGGGCGCCGCCACGACCGCCTCGCGCGCCCTGCGCTCGGGCGACGCAGCGGCTGCCACGTCGGCCGCGCGGATGGTCCGCCTCTACAGCTACGTCTCGGTCGTCGTCGTGATCTTCGGCATGGGCCTGATGTCGCAGAAGGCGCCATGGGACAAGTCCGAACATGTCGCGGACATGGGCGACACCTGGATCTGGCTCTCGCTGCTGCTCTGGATCTGCGCGATGGCCGTGGCGCTGGGTGTGCTCGCGCCGTCGCTGTCGAAGGCGGCGACGCAGATGGGCGGTTCCGGCTCCGCGTCGGCCCTGGTGGGCCAGGTCGCCTCGGCGGGCGGCGTGATCGGGCTGCTGTACGCCGCGATCGTGCTGCTGATGGTGTACCAGCCCGGGAGCTAGCGCGTGAGCACGTGCACGGCGAAGGTGCTCTCGTGGGTGAGCGGCCGCAGGTCGTAGGTCGCGAAGCGCGACTCGATCTGGAGCCCGACAGCGGCTGCGTCGGCGGCGAACTCCTCGGCGGGGTACTCGCGGGAGGCCCCGGCCGGTGCGCCACTCTGCGCGAAGCCGACCAGCAGCCGTCCCTCGGGGGCCAGCAGTGCGGCGAGGTTGGCGAGTACCGTGCGCTCGGTCTCGGGCGCGAGCAGGATCATCACGTTGCCGACGCACACGATCAGGTCGTACGTCGTCGGGAAGCCGGCCGCCGAGAGCGTCTCCGGCGTCAGGTGGTCCAGCCGCGACTCGACCACGGGCAGGTCCGGGTAGGTGCGGCGGGACTGGTCCAGGACCTCTTGGTCGAAGTCGACGGCGACGACTCGGTGACCTCGAGCCGCCAACGCACCGCCCACGCGACCCATCCCCGAGCCGGCGTCCAGGATCCAGCCGTCACGTGGCACGAGCGCGTCGGCGAGCCTCGCCTCGCCCTCGATGTCGACGCCCTCGTCGATCAGGCGAGCGAAGTGCGCGCCGTACCCACCCTGGCCTGCCGCGCGTTCCTCGGCCCGCGCCTGCTCCCACCGCGTCTCGCGCGTGTCCCGGTCCGCCGGAGTCTCCGCCATGGGCTCACCCTAGGTGGGGTCGGCGAGGAGGGACGCCTTCGCCAGGCGTCGCAGCCAGGTGCGCACCTGCTCCTCACTCCAGCCGCGCTCGGTGCGGAGCCGTCGGACGAGCAGCGGGTTCATCAGCGTCCAAGCCATGTCCGCGCCCTCCTCCACCCCCACGTCGGGGCGCAGCCCCCCGATGCCGGACAGACCGGCCACGAACATCCCGGCCCCGGCCCGACGTTCACCGTCGATCCGCTCCTGGAGCGCTGACGCCTCCGGGTCCACGTCGACCGCTCGGGCAAGCACCCAGTCGAGCGAGCCCACCCGGGCCCCGACCCGCAGGACCTGGTCGACCCACAGCTCGACCAGGGTCTCGGGGTCTCGCTCGGCGCGCATCCGGGCGATCTCCGGGCGGTCCGCGACCGCGATCGGCTGGTCGTCCCCGCCGACGGCCCAGTCCCACGCCGTCTTGAGCAGGTCCACCTTCGAGCCGACCGAGGTGAAGACGGTGCGCCGGCTGACACCCGCCCGCTCGGCCACCGCGTCGATCGTGGTGCCGGCGTACCCCCTCTCGACGAAGAGATCGGTGGCCGCGCCGACGATGCGACGGCGCGTCTGAACCGCCGACTCCTCGCGGACCGAGGACCGATACGCGCGCTTCTCGCTCACGTCGCACCCCCGTTCCGGCTCGCCACGGACAGGAGTTTGACAGATCGCGATATTCAATGCACTCTCAGTGCATTCAATTCTAGCCAGGAGCAGACCATGCGCATCACCGTCATCGGAGCCGGACCCGCCGGCCTCACGCTCGGAGCAGCCCTCGCCCGGCGCGGTCACCAGGTGACCGCCGTCGACCGCGACCCGGGTCCCCCGTTCGGGGTCACCTGGCAACGCAAGGGCGTCATGCAGTTCCACCACGCCCACGCCTTCCGCGCCACGGTCGCCCAGTCGCTCGAGCGGATCCTCCCCGAGGCAGTGCCGGTGTGGCTCGCCACCGGCGCCGAGCCGATCACCGTCGACCAGCCCGGGGGTCCGCTCCTGATCGGCTACCGGTCGCGGCGCGAGCCCTTCGAGCGAGCCGTGCGCGAGGTGGCGTCGTCCGTGCCGGGCTTCACCATCCGGCAGGGGCACGTCGAGCGCGTCCTCCACGAGCACGGGCGCGCGACCGGCGTCGTGGTGGACGGCTCGTGCGTCGAGGCCGACCTCGTCGTGGACGCGTCGGGGCGCTCTGGACGGGTGAGCCGGGAGTTCTCCTCGCGGGTCTCCGTCGGCGGCCCGTGCGGCCAGGCGTACGTCGACCGCGTCTACCGCCTGCGACCCGGCGCCGAGCCGGGGCCGATGTCGAACCCCGTCATCTGGCAGTCCGAGCACGACGGCTACCTGTCGCTGGTCTTCCCGCACGACCAGGGCTACTTCTCGGCCCTGATCGTCCGCCGAGCCGACGACCGCGCGCTGCTCGGCCTGCGTGACAACGACACGTTCGAATCCGCCACTGCCGCGATCCCGGGACTGAGCCAGTGGACCGACCCGGAGCGGTCGGTGCCGGTCACCGACGTCCTGGCCGGTGGTGCTCTCCTGAACGTGTACGCCGGGCAGCGCCGCCGCGAGGGCGGCCTCGTGCTCCCCGGCCTGTTCTTCGTCGGCGACAGCGTCGCCACGACGACCCCGGTGTTCGGCCGCGGGATCACCACCACGCTGTGGCAGGTGGAGGCGCTGCTCCACCTGGTGGACCACGACGCGACCGACCCGGAGGGCGTCGGCCTGGCCCTGGACGACTTCGGCGAGAGCGAGATCCGGCCGTGGGTCGAGGACCACATCGCCATGGACGCCGCTCATGTCGCGCGGTGGGCGGGCGCGGACGTCGACCTCGACGGCCCCCTGCCCTCCGACGTGATCCTGGCCGCCGCCGAGGTGGACCCGGCGATCATGCAGTCGGCCCAGGGCTACCTGTCGATGCACGCCGCACCCTCGACCCTCCGAGCCGCCGAGCCGCTGGCCCGAGCGGTCTACGCGAGTGGCTGGCGACCGTCGTACGCGCCGGGACCGACGCGAGACCAGCTCGTCGAAATCGTCCGGAAGGCCGAGGCCGAGGTCGAACCACTCCCGGCATGATGACTCGATGAGGCCCATGAGGGTGGCGATCATCGGAGCCGGACCGGCGGGGTTGTTCCTCGGGGCGGCTCTGGCCGGCAGGGGACATCGGGTCACGGCGTTCGACCGCGACGGCGGTCCGGACCGCGGGGGTGCCTGGACCCGGCGCGGGGTGATGCAGTTCCACCACGCCCACGCCTTCCGCGGGACCGTCGCGGACGCGCTGTCCCGCGAGATCCCCGCAGCGCTCGACGGCTGGCTGGGACTCGGGGCCGAGCCGGTCAGCGCGGACCTGCCGGGCCGGCCGTCCGCCGCGATGGGTCACCTATCGACCCGGGAGACCTTCGAGCGAGCCTTGCGCGCGGCGGCATGCGACACCGCCGGCTTCGAGCTCAGGGTCGGGCACGTGGACACCGTCGTCGAGCGGGACGGCCGGGCCGGGGGCGTCGTGGTGGACGGCACGACGTACGACGCGGACCTGGTGGTGGACGCCTCCGGCCGCGCCGGGCGGGTCACTCGCGAGCTGGCGAACCGCCGCGAGGTCGGTGGGCCGTGCGGCCTGGCCTACGTCGACCGGGTCTACCGCCTGCTGCCCGGCGCCGGGCCTGGTCCGCTGAGCAGCCCGATCGCCTGGGAGGCGGAGTTCGACGGCTACCAGGGCCTGGTGTTCCCGCACGAGCAGGGGCTGTTCTCGGTCGTCCTGCTGCGCGGGGTCGCCGACGGGGACCTCCGCGATCTCCGGCGGACGGCGGCGTTCGACGCCGCGGTGTCGGCGGTGCCCGGCTTCGCCGCGTGGACCGACCCCGGCCGCGCCGAGCCGGTCACCGACGTGCTCCCCGGCGGGCCGCTGCACAACGTCTACCGCAGCCAGCGCCGTGACGACGGCGAGCTGGTGCTGCCCGGTTTGGTGTTCGTGGGCGACAGCGTGGCGACCACGACGCCCAACTTCGGTCGCGGCATCACCACCACGCTGTGGCAGTGCGAGGCTCTGCTCAGCCTGCTCGACCACGACCCGTCCGACCTCACCGACGTCGGCCTCGCCTTCGACGACTGGGCCGACGACCTGATGCGCCCGTGGGTCGAGGACCACATCCACATGGACGGCGACCGGGTCGCCCGCTGGTCGGGCCGGGACGTCGCCCTCGACTCCCCGCTGCCGTCGGACCTGATCCTCGAGGCTGCGCAGGTGCGCCCCGAGATCATGGCGTCCGCCGGCGGCTACCTCTCGATGGCCGACCTGCCGGCGTCGCTGAGGGAGGCCGAGCCGATCGCGCGCGAGGTCTACGCCGGCGGCTGGCGTCCCGCGCACGCACCGGGGCCGAGTCGGGACGAGCTCGCCGAGATCGTCGCCCGTGCGGTCAGCGACGACCGTCCGGACCGAGGATCGCGCCCGGGTTGAGGATGCCGTGCGGATCGAGGGCGTCTTTGATCCGCCGCGTCAACGCCATCACGTCGGGTCCGAGCTGGTCGGGCAGCGCGGACGCCTTGGCCCGACCCACGCCGTGCTCGCCGGTGATGGTGCCGCCCAGCGAGATCGCGGCCGCCATCACCTCCGCGAACGCGAGCCGAGCGCGGCGCTCGGAGTCGGCGTCCTGCGCGTCGTACACGATCAGCGGGTGGGTGTTGCCGTCGCCGGCGTGCGCCACGGTCGGGATCTCGACGTCGTGCTCGCGGGCGATCGCGACGATCCGGCCCAGCAGGTCGGGCAGCAGCGGGATCGGCACGCCGACGTCCTCGAGCAGCAGGGCGCCGCGCACCTCGAGGGCGGTGAACGCGATGCGCCGCGCCTGGACGAACATCTCACCCTCCTCGGCGTCGTCGGTGACGAAGCACTCCCCCGCTCCGGCGACCTCGCAGGCGGCCTGCATCGTGGCGATCTCGCCGGAGCGCACGTCACCCGGCGCGTCGGACTGGGCGATCAGGAGCGCTCCGACGGAGCGGTCCAGTCCGCTCGGCCGGAAGTCCTCGACCGCGTTGATCGTGGCCTGGTCCATCAGCTCCAGCAGGCACGGACGCATCGTGGTGCGGATCGCCACCACCGCCTCGGCCGCCGCCTCCACCGACGCGAACGTCGCCACCATGGTCGAGCGCGCACCCTGGGCGGGCACGAGCCGCAGGATCGCGCGGGTCACGATCCCGAGCGTGCCCTCGCTGCCCACGAACAGCTTGGTCAGCGACAGGCCCGCGACGTCCTTGATCCGCTTGCCCCCCAGCGTCACCAGGGTGCCGTCCGCGAGGACGACGTCGAGGCCCAGCACGTAGTCGGTGGTCACGCCGTACTTCACGCAGCACAGGCCGCCGGCGTTGGTCGCGACGTTCCCTCCGATCGAGCAGATCTCGAACGACGACGGGTCGGGCGGGTACCACAGCCCCTCGACCGCGGCGGCCGCCTTGACGTCCTTGTTGAAGGCACCGGGCTCGACCACGGCCACCTGGCACAGCGGGTCGATCTCGATCGCCGCCATCCGCTCCAGGCTGAGCACGATGCCTCCGTCGACCGCGCTGGACCCGCCCGAGAGCCCGCTCCCTGCACCGCGGGGAACCACCGGCACCTGGTGGGACGCCGCCCAGCGGACCGCGGTCTGCACCTGGCCGGCATCCTCCGCGCGGACCACGGCCACCGGCGTCCCGGCCGTGGGGTCTCGCGACCAGTCGTAGCGGTACTTCTGCACCGCGTCGGCACCGGTGATCACCACGTCGGCCGGCAGCGCGGCCCGCAGCTCGTCGAGCTCGTCTTGGGAGACGCCCATGGGCTCATGCAACCACGCGCTGGCGATAGTGTCGGGCGGAGTTCACGAGCCCAGGAGTCGACTTGCCCGACGTCACCCCGTTGCAGAAGGTCCTGATCGCCAATCGCGGCGAGATCGCCGTGCGCGTGATCCGCGCCTGCAAGGACGCCGGAATCGGCAGCGTGGCGGTGTACGCCGAGCCCGACCGGGACGCGCTCTTCGTCCGGCTCGCGGACGAGGCGCACAGCCTCGGAGGCGCGACACCCGCCGACTCCTACCTCGACATCGCCAAGATCATCGCGGCCGCCGAGCGGTCCGGGGCCGACTCGGTCCACCCCGGCTACGGGTTCCTCGCCGAGAACGCCGACTTCGCGCAGGCGGTGCTCGACGCCGGCCTGGTCTGGATCGGCCCCCCTCCGACCGCCATCGAGGCGCTGGGCGACAAGGCCAAGGCCAAGCACATCGCCGAGCGCGCCAAGGCGCCCCTCGCCCCGGGCACCAAGGACCCGGTGCAGGACGCCGACGAGGTGGTCGCCTTCGCGAAGGCCAACGGGCTGCCGGTCGCGATCAAGGCCGTGTTCGGCGGCGGCGGCCGCGGGCTGAAGGTCGCCCGCACGCTGGAGGAGATCCCCGAGCAGTACGAGTCCGCCGTCCGCGAGGCCGTGGGCGCCTTCGGTCGCGGCGAGTGCCTGGTCGAGAAGTTCCTCGACAAGCCGCGCCATGTCGAGACCCAGTGCCTGGCCGACCAGCACGGCAACGTCGTCGTGGTCTCGACCCGCGACTGCTCGCTGCAGCGGCGGCACCAGAAGCTCGTCGAGGAGGCCCCGGCGCCGTTCCTGACCGACGAGCAGCTGACCCGCCTCTACGAGTCGTCCAAGGCCATCCTCCGCGAGGCGGCGTACGTCGGCGCCGGCACCTGCGAGTTCCTGGTCGGGCAGGACGGCACCATCTCGTTCCTGGAGGTCAACACCCGACTCCAGGTCGAGCACTGCGTGTCGGAGGAGGTCACCGGCATCGACCTGGTCCGCGAGATGTTCCGGATCGCCGCCGGCGAGGAGCTCGGCTACGACGACCCGGAGGTGCGCGGCCACTCCATCGAGTTCCGGATCAACGCCGAGGACGGCGGCCGCAACTTCATGCCGGCGCCCGGCACTCTCTCGCAGTGGAGCCCGCCGCAGGGTCCCGGCGTACGCCTCGACGGGGGCTACGAGAACGGCGAGACCGTGCCCGGGGCGTTCGACTCCCTGATCGCCAAGCTCGTCGTCACCGGACGCGACCGTCAGCAGGCGCTGGAGCGCTCGCGGCGAGCGCTCGCCGAGTTCGTCGTCGACGGGATGCCGACGGTGATCCCGTTCCATCGCGCGGTGGTCGACGACCCGGCGTACATCGGCGCGTCCAACCCCGACGGCACCGGCTCCTTCGACGTCTACACCACCTGGATCGAGACCGACTTCGACAACCGGATCGAGCCCTACGCCGGCGACACGGCCGAGGCGGCCGAGGCCGACGAGCGGCAGAAGGTGGTCGTCGAGGTCGGCGGTCGCCGGCTCGAGGTCAGCCTCCCCGGCGGCCTGGGTGCCGTGGCCTCCGGTCCCGCCGCGGGAGCCCGGAAGCCGAAGCGATCGGCGGCGAAGAAGGCCGGCGGCGCCGCGAGCGGGGACGCCGTGACCAGCCCGATGCAGGGGACGATCGTCAAGGTCAGCGTCGAGGAGGGCCAGGAGGTCGCCGAGGGCGACGTCGTGGTGGTGCTCGAGGCGATGAAGATGGAGCAGCCGCTCAAGGCGCACAAGGCGGGGACCGTCACCGGGCTCCAGGCCGAGGTCGGCGCCACGGTCTCCAACGGCGCGGTGATCTGCGAGCTCAAGGGCTGATGGACGCGGCATCGCTGCGCCCGCCCCTGCAGAGGGTCAGCCCCAAGGCTCGGTGGATGTGGACGTGCTCCGAGCTGCTGCGCTGCGTGCCGCCGGTGGCCGTGCTGCTGCTCGCGATCGGCCCCTGGAACTGGTTCTCACTGCCCATCTGGTGCCTGACCGGCCTCGGCGCGCTCCTGCTCGCGTACGTCGTGCTGGTGCCGCAGTGGCGCTACCTCGTCCACCGCTGGGAGGTGACGGAGACCGCGGTCTACACCCAGACCGGCTGGTGGGCTCGTGAGCGCCGGATCGCGCCGATGTCCCGCGTGCAGACCGTCGACCATCGCGAGGGTGCCGTCGCGCGGGTCTTCGGGCTGGCCACGGTCCGGGTGACCACCGCGTCGTCGGCCGGGGCGCTGACCATCGAGGGCCTGGCGCAGGAGCGCGCGCTGGAGATCGTCGAGGAGCTGACCCGCATGGCCGACACCGTCCCCGGTGACGCCACCTGATGACGGACCCCGTCGACACCCACCTGGGCTGGCAGCGGCTCGACCGCCGGATGCTGCTCGTCCACCCCGTGCGCGACCTCGTGCGCTTCCTGCCTGCCGTCATCGGCCTCCTGCTGTTCGGCCGGACCTCCGAGAGCGGGGGCTGGTGGGGTGCCGTGGGTGTCGGCGTCCCCGTCGCGCTGGGTCTCGCCCGTTACCTCACCACGAGCTACCGGATCAGCGCCGGCCGGGTCGAGGTCCGGCACGGGCTGCTCAACAAGCGCGTGGTCTCGGCCCCTCTCGACCGCGTGCGGACCGTCGACGTCACCGCCTCACCGATCCATCGCGTGCTCGGGCTCGTGACGCTCCGGATCGGCACCGGCCAGAGTGGCGGCCGCAACGAGGAGCGTCTCGCCCTCGACGGCATCGCGGCACCGGCCGCCGCCGCACTACGCGAGAGACTCCTGCACTCCTCCTCCGACCATGACCCGACCGAGACCGGACCCGCGCCGGCGCGGCGGGTCGTCCTGACCCTCGACCTCGCGTGGGTCCGGTTCGCGCCCCTCACGTCGTCCGGCATCGTGATCGCGGGCGCCGCGGTCGGCCTGGTCGCCCAGAGCCTGCACACGCTGGCCTTCGCGCCCTCGATCGATCTCGACAAGGTGGCCCGGCTCGGCGTGGCGCTCCTGCTGGTCGTCGGGCTGATCGGCTTCCTCGTGACCATCTGCGTGCTGGCGGTGGTCGGGTACCTCCTCACCAACTTCGGCTTCCAGCTCTCCCACACCGGAGCCGACGGCGCCTGGCATCTGCGACGCGGCCTGTTCACCACCCGGGAGACCACGCTCGACGACGCTCGGGTGAGCGGGGTCAGCATCGGCGAGCCGCTCGGGCTCCGAAGCGTCGGCGGGGCCCGGCTCTCGGCGATCGTGACCGGCCTGGACCGGAAGCAGAGGGCCAGCTCGGTGCTGGTCCCACCGGCGCCGCGGGCCGAGGTCGACCGGGTGGCCGAGGAGGTCCTCGGCCTGACGGGACCAGTCACGGCGCCGCTGCTGACCCACGGCCCTCTGGCGCATCGACGCCGCTGGACCCGAGCCATGGTCCCGGCCGGAGTCCTGGCCCTCGCGGCGCTGCTCGCGGCGTACGCCGTCTCCTGGGCGTTCCTCGTGCTCGCGCTCGCGCTGCTCGCCGGCGGCGCCTTCCTGGCGCGAGACCGCTGGCGTGGGCTCGGACACGCCCTCGTCGACGGGCATCTCGTGGCCCGCTCCGGAAGCCTCGACCGACGGCGCGAGGCCCTGCACACCGCATCCGTGATCGGGTGGAACCTGCGAGCCACGTGGTTCCAGCGGCGGAGTCGCCTCACCGACCTCGTCGCCACCACCGCCGGCGGGCGACAGCGCGTGCGCCTCCTGGACCTCGACGAGACCTCCGCGGCCGACCTCGCCGCGCGGGCGACGCCGGGCCTCCTGGACCAGTTCCGGGCCGGCGGTGGAAGGGTGGGCGCATGACGCTCGCACTCGTCACCGGAGCCACGTCGGGGATCGGCCGGGCGTTCGCCGAGGACTTCGCCGTCCGCGGCCACGACCTCGTCCTCGTCGGTCGGCGCGAGGAGCGGCTCACGCAGTTCGCCGCCGACCATCCCGACGTCGAGGTCCAGACGCTCGTCGCCGACCTGGCGACCGACGACGACATCGCCGCCGTCGCCGAGGTCTGCGCGCGACGTCCGCTCTCGATCCTGGTCAACAACGCCGGAGTCGCCCACTACATGCCGATGGCCGACCTCAGCACCGAGCAGGCGCAGGAGCTGGTCTCGGTGAAGATGGCGGCACCCACGATGCTGACCCGCGCGGCGCTGCCCGGCATGCTCGAGCGCGGCGAGGGCACGGTGGTGAACGTCGCCGGCATGATCGCCTTCAGCGGTCCCGCGCCGGCGTCGGTCATGCCCCGGCGCGCCGTGTACGGCGCCGCACTCGCCGGCATGGTCGCCCTGACGCAGCTGCTCAGCGCCGAGCTGGAGGACACCCCCGTTCGGGTCCAGGCCCTCTGCCCGGGCATCGTGGCGACCGAGTTCCACGAGGTGCAGGGCATGGACCTCAGCGCCGTTCCACGGATGAGCGCGGAGGACGTCGTCCGTGCCAGTCGGCGCGGGCTCGAGCTCGGGGAGGTCGTCACCGCGCCCGGCGTCGAGGACCCGACGCTGCTCGACGCGGTGTTCGCGGCCGACCTGGCGGCGTTCGGCGGCCAGAGTCCGCACCTGGCCACCCGCTACCAGGACTGAACGGACCTCAGACCGGGACCGCGACCCCCAGGGAGTCGGCGGCCAGCGCCTTCGGTGCGCCCTTCTCGTAGAACACGTCGACCTCCCGCACCGTGAAGCCGTTGGCCTCCAGCAGCTCGACGATCGGCCGGGTGAGGTGACAGCCGCCGGCCAGCCGTCGGTTCAGCGGCTCGAAGCGGCGCTGGGAGCGCTGCACCTTCTCGTCGGGCGCGAGTCCGTGCTCGAGGAAGTGGAACGTCCCACCCGGCCGCAGCACCCGCCTGATCTCGCCGAGCGCCTGCGCCGGGTCCGGGATGGTGCACAGCGACCAGGTCGAGAGTGCGGCGTCGAAGCTGTCGTCGGGGAAGACCAGGCACTGCCCGTCGATGCCCGTCCGCTGGACGTCGACGGCGGACTTCGACACCCGCTCCGCTGCCAGCCTCCAGCCGAGGTCCGACGGCTCCACGGCCGCCACCGACCGCACGCCCTCGGGATAGAACGGCACGTTGTGCCCCGACCCGAAGCCGATCTCGACCACCTCGCCGGCCAGTCCCGCGCAGACCCGCTCCCGCAACGGATTCGACGCCGTCATGCCACACGCGACGTTGATGATCCTGGGCAGGACGTGCTCGCCGTAGAAGCCCATCGGACCTCCTCGTGGAGTCGGTGGCGATCACTGTGCACCAGGTACGTCGCGCACCACCAGCCCAGGGGCTTCGCGCCCAGAGCCGGGTTGGTCTCGACGAAATGACGTGGTGCCTGGATGCGTACGGCGGCTAGGGTCGCGATCCGCGATCCAGGAGGTGCGCCATGCACGAGGACTTCGACGGCCTGCCGTCCTTTTGAGACCACCAGCAAGCGACGCCGGGGGTTCCCTCTAGCGAGACCCAGGTCAAGCGTGGCGACCGACGGGCCGGGGTGGACAAGGAGCTCATCGAGAAGCTCGGTGGCAACGACCCTTGCCCCTGCGGTTCTGGCCGCCGCTTTCAAGCGGTGCTGTCGATCGACCGGTCGCCACGACGGCGTGCTGGGTGACTACTACGTCCGGGACTAGATGGACCGAGCGATGCTCCTGTGGAGGAGCGAGCCTGACTGTCGGTGGGCATCTATAGGTTCGTGGGTATGAGGACGGACTCGGGGTTCAGCGGTGGCGGGGGCGGTGTCGGCCATGCAGGTCGCACACTCGGCTCTCTGGCTGCGGTCGAGTCCCTCGACGTTCTCGAGGCTGCGCTGGGCGGGGTTGTGGGGGTGGACCCGGAGGTCTTCGACGAGGCCGGTGCGATCGAGGCGATCACCGTGCTGGAGCGCATCAAGCGATCGGCCGCGGCCGCCCAGGCCCGGCTGGCGGTCCGGGTCGACACCACCGCGCGGGCCCGACAGTCTGACGCCGGGGTGCCGGCAGACAAGCTCGGTGCCGGGGTCGGCGCCCAGATCGCGCTGGCCCGGATGGAGTCACCCCACCGCGGCAACCGCCACCTCGGCCTCGCGAAGGCTCTGACCCACGAGCTCCCCCAGACCCTGACCGGCATGAGACACGGCCACCTCAGCGAGTGGCGGGCCACCCTGGTCGCCCGCGAAACCGCCCACCTCGACCCCCACACCCGCCGCGACCTCGACACCCACATCGCCGCCGACCTCCCCCGGTGGGGAGACCGCGAGACCGAACGCCGCGTCCGCGCCCTGGCCCAAGCAGCCGACCCCGCCGCCGCCGTGGCCCGCCACGCCCGCGCAGTCGCCGACCGGCACGTCACCCTGCGCCCGGCCCCCGACACCATGTGCTACCTCACCGCCCTCCTCCCGGCAGTCCACGGCGTCGCCGCCTACGCCGCCCTCCTCAGAGCCGCCGACACCCACCGAGCCACTCCGCGATCCGAGGAAGCCGAGCACTCGCCGGGGGACACCCGGGGCAAGGGGCAGGTGATGGCCGACACCCTCGTCGAACGCCTCACCGGCCAGACCACCCCCGACCACACCCCGGTCGAGATCGAGCTGGTCATGAACACCGAGACCCTGCTCGGCACCCCCACCGAGACCGGCACCGGCACCGGGGTCGACACCTCCGCGCACCTGGTCGGGTACGGCCCCCTCCCCGCCATCACCGCCCGCCACCTGATCCGCAACACCACCGCCCAGGTCTGGCTCCGCCGCCTGTTCACCCACCCCACCACCGGCGAACTCGTCGCCATGGACTCCCACCGCCACCGCTTCGAAGGCCAGCTCCGCCACCTGGTCGTGCTCCGCGACCAGTTCTGCCGCACCCCCTGGTGCGACGCCCCCATCCGCCACGCCGACCACATCCAGGCCCACACCGACGGCGGCCCCACCACCACCATCAACGCCCAAGGCGTCTGCGAAGCCTGCGACTACACCAAACAAACCCCCCACTGGCACACCCAAACCACCCACACCCACCCCACCCAACGCCACACCACCCAGATCACCACCCCCACCGGCCACACCTACACAAGCGAAGCCCCAAGCCCGCCCTGACCCGCAATGGGCGGGGATTGACGTCGGCCGGGGCGCTCGCACGCCCGGCCAAGGCCCCAACCCACACGGGCTAGACCATCTGTCACCCTCCCGACAACCGATCGGTCAGACCTGGGCCATTCCTCTCCGCGCCCCTTCAAGTCCGCCTTAAGGTCCTCCGCATGAGTCAGCTCGGGGCCCCTCCTACACCGCCGCCCTACCGCGAACCCGCGTTGCCGCCGCCGTCGCGGCCGCAGTCGTCGGACATCCCGGCCTGGGTGCTCCTCGTCGCGGGGATCGCCGCGCTGGCGGTGGCGGCGACCCTGGGGTTCGTGGTGGTCAAGGGACGCGGTAGCCATCCGCCGGTGGCGCCGCAGACCGCCCCGAGGCACCACTACCCGAAGCACTGGAACCACAAGATCGCTCCGCTGGCCAACATCGCCGCCAAGGACCGCGGGCTCTCGTTCGAGCACGCGGTGCCGGTCCGGTTCCTCTCGCCGAAGGCGTTCCGCAAGAGCCTGCACTCCGAGGACGGCAAGGTCACCAAGCACGACCGCCGGGAGATCGGGCAGGCGACCGGCGAGCTGCGCGCCATCGGCCTCCTCAGCGGGAAGGTCGACCTGCTGCGCGCCTCGAGCGACGCCAACGACGCCGAGATCCTCGCCTACTACTCGTTCAAGGACAAGCGGATCACGGTGCGCGGCCGCACCCTGACACCGTCGATCAAGGCGACGCTGGTCCACGAGCTGACCCACGTCCTGCAGGACCAGCACTTCCACATCGGACACCGCCTCCGTGTGCTCCAGAAGTCGCACGCGAACGACGAGCAGTACGACGTCCTGGACGCGATCGTCGAGGGCGACGCCGACCGCGTCGAGCAGATCTACACCGACTCCCTGACTCCCGCGCAGCGCCGTGCGCTCGACGCCAACCGTCGTCAGGAGTCGACCCAGGCCAAGGCCGGGTTGAAGGGGATCCCGCCCGTGGTGGTGGCGCTGCTGCAGGCGCCGTACGCCCTGGGCATCAGCCTGACGACCGCCGCCGCCTTCGACGGAGGCAACTCGGAGGTCGACCGGCTCCTGCGCCACGCCCCCACCCACGACTCGGTGCTCCTCGACCCGTTCCGCGAGCTGGCCGGGACGACGGGGTCAGCACGCGTGGCCGTGCCGCCCTTGCGCTCCGGCGAGAAGAAGCTCGAGCACGGTGAGTTCGGAGCGGTCTCGCTCTACCTGATGCTGGCCTCGCGCCTGCCCGCCACGCAGGCACTGGCCGCGGCCGACGGGTGGGCGGGGACGCCTACGCGGCCTACCGGGCCGGCGGCACCACCTGCATGCGGATGAGCTTCGCCGGCCGCACCGCCGCCGACACGGGGAGCCTCTTCTCGGCCCTGCGCCAGTGGAGCGCCGACGGCCCGGGCGGAGCCACCGTCAGCATGGTCGGCGGACGCGTCCAGGTGACCTCCTGCGACCCCGGCACCTCGGTCAGCTCGGGAGGGGGCAACGCCATGGCGGCGCTCAACCTGGTGGCGACGCGCAACGGCCTGCAGAACGGGATCATGCACGCGGGTTCCAGCGCGCCACTGTCGCACTGCCTCGCGGGCAAGCTGATCGCGACCTACTCGGTCGCCCAGCTCAACTCCTCGACGTTCGGCGCGAACGACCCGACGGTGCAGGACCGGGTGCGGCAGATGGCGCTCGCCTGCCAGTAGGGCGCGTCAGCCCTTCCTGGCCCGGTCGCCGAGGATCCGCATCGCGGCGTTCTTCCCGGACCACCGGTGACGCAGCCGCCCGGGTGCGTGCCCGAGCCGCACTGGTAGTAGCCCTCGATCGGGGTGTTGTAGCGCGCGTAGCCGGGCGCCGGCCGCATGAAGTACATCTGCGGCGCCAGGAACTCGCCGTGGAAGATGTTGCCCTCGGTGAGGCCGGCGACCTCCTCGATGTCCTTCGGCGTCACGACCTCCCGGTGCAGCACGAGGTCGCCGAAGCCCGGGAAGTTCGACTCGAGCACCGCCTGCACGGTGTCGCCGAACGCCTGGCGCTCGGAGTCCCAGTCACTGCCCTTGAGCTCGTACGGCGCGTACTGGATGAAGCAGCTCATGACGTGCTTGCCCGGGGGCGCCATGTCCGGGTCGACCACCGACTGGATCGCGCCGTCGATGTAGGGCCGCTGGGAGTACCAGCCGTACTTCGCGTCGTCGTAGGCACGCTCGAGGTACTCGATCGACGGGCCGATGTTGATGAAGCCGCCGTAGTGGTCGATGCGCCCCTTGAGCGCGGGGAAGACCGGGAGGTCGTCGAGGGCGAAGTTGACCTTCGCCGACGTCCCCTGGAAGCGGTAGCGGCGGATCGACTCGTTGAGGTCGCTGGGCAGCTCGGCCGGGTCCACGATCTCGGTGAAGGTACGCCGCGGGTCGAGCGCGCTCACCACGATCGGCGCGGTGAACTCCGTGCCGTCCGCCAGGGCTACCCCGGTCGCGCGGCCGTCCTTGGTGATCACGTGGTCGACGTGGGAGTCCAGCCGGACCGTGGCGCCGTACGCCTGCGCCGCCCGCTGGAGCACCTGGGTGAAGCCGCCGTTGCCGCCCTTGTGGAAGCCCCAGACCCCGCTGACGCCGTCCTGCTCGCCCATCATGTGGTACAGCAGCACGAGCCCGGAGCCCTGCGACATCGGGCCGATCTTGGTCCCGATGATCCCCGACGACGCGATGTGGGCCTTGACGATGTCGGTCTCGAAGTAGTCGTCCAGCAGGTCCGACGCACTGCCGGTGAGGAAGCGCACCAGGTCGTGCAGGGTCTTGCGGTCGGCGCCCTTCAGCTGCTTCATCATCCACGCGACGTCGGCCTGGTCGGCCGGGTCGTCGCTGAAGATGTCGGGCGGCGCGTTGTCGAACAGCGGCTTGGCGAGCTGGATGATCTTCTCGGTGTCGTGGCTCCAGCGGTGGTAGCCGTCGACGTCCTTCTTGCTGTGGCGGGCGATCTCCAGGTCGTTGAACTGCTCGTCCTGGGTCGACAGGAGGTAGTCGCCGTTCTCCATGGGGGCGAACGACGTGGGCATGAGCAGCGGCATGAAGCCGTGCTCGACGAGGTTCAGCTCCTGGATGATCTCGGGGCGCAGCAGGCTCAGCGCGTAGGAGAACGTCGTGAAGGAGAAGCCCGGGTGCAGCTCCTCGGTGATCGCCGCGCCACCGACGAAGGACCGGCGTTCGAGGACCAGGACGCTCAGCCCGCTCTTGGCGAGGTAGCACGCGTTGACCAGGCCGTTGTGTCCTCCGCCGACGATGATCGCGTCGTAGCTGTTGGCCTGCGCCCCTGGCGTCATCAGTGCTCCATCCGGTGAGAGATCGGCGCCAGCTCACGCGCGGTCGAGCTGGTCTTGCGGGGTGGGTTGTACAGCGGCAGCCGGTCGGTGGTCGCCGGCACCGAGAGGTACTCGTGGTCGACGGTCAGCTCCAGGTGGACCGTCGAGCCCTTCGCGGCGTACTCCGGGAGCACGCGGGCGATGGCGATGTGGCGCTGCAGCATCGGCGAGTACATCAGGCTGGTGGCGTACCCCGCCCGCTCGTCACGGTCGGGTCCGGCGTACAGCATCGACTCCCAGGGGACGGGGTTCTCGTCCTTGGGCACGACCAGGCCGCGCTCGGTGTGCAGACGGTTGTACTCCTGCCAGTCGATCCACAGGCCGACCGTCGCCCAGCGCGACGTGCCTTCGCGCAGCTCGCGCTCGATGGCCCGGCGCCCGATGAACGGGCGGTCCTCGCCGAGGGCGGACCCCTCCTTGCCGAGCATCCAGCCGAAGCCGAGCTCCTTCGGGGTGAACCGCTCGGCGTCGGTGAAGGCGAAGCGGGCCGAGGTGAACTCGACGTTGATCAGCGAGAGCCCGGCCTCGATGCGCAGGCTCATCAGCGCGTTCTCGCCGAACGGGCGCATGCCGTGGCCCTCGCCGGCCTGGATGATCTTGTCGAGCACGACCAGGGCGTCGTCGGCCTCGACGCAGACCTCGAAGCCGAGGTCCCCGGTGTAGCCGGTCCGCGAGATCGTCACCGGCGCCCCGCCGATCTTGGCCGGCGTGAGCCCGAAGAACGCGAGGTCCTCGACCTCGGGAGCGACCTTGGCCAGGATCTCGCGGGAGCGCGGACCCTGGACCGCCAGCATCCCGTAGCCCTCGCTGACGTCCTCGATCGAGACCCGCTGGCCCCCGACCAGGCTCTCGAGGTAGCCGAGGTTGGGGTCGGCGGAGGTGAGCAGCCAGTCGTCGTCGGAGTGGCGGAACACGACGCCGTCCTCGAGCGTGTACCCCGCGTCGTCGCACCAGACCGTGTACATCGCCTGGCCGGGACGGCAGCGGCGTACGTCGCGGGTCATCATCGCGGCCAGGAACCGCTCGGCGTCCGGGCCGGTGATGCGGTACTTGTAGAGCGGCGAGGTGTCGAAGTAGCCGGCGGAGTTCCGGACCGCGAAGTACTCGTGCTTGGAGGACAGGTCGTAGCGCGGCGCCGAGAGATAGCCCGCCCAGTGGCCGTAGAGGCCGGTCTGGTTGAGCTCGCTGAGCCGGGGATGGAAGGGCGTCGTCTTCATCAACATGGCGCCGCCACCCTAACCTGAACCACCGTTCAGCCGCTAGGGCGCGGCTCCTACGCCCGCTCCCATCAGGAGGTGACGGTGAACCACTTGGAGCGCAGCCCGAGGGTCGCGGTGAAGAGCCCGACGCTCTGCGCCGGGTCGTCGGGGTAGCCGAAGGCGACGTCGCCGGACGACCCGTGCAGGGTCAGCTCCAGCACGCGGCCGCCCCACTGCCCGTGGCCGTCGCGCTTGTCGATCGAGACCGACTTCAGACGGCCGAGGCTGGGCCAGGCCTTCTGGATCTTGGAGACCCGGGACTTCACCGTCCAGTTGTGGAACGGGTTGCCCGAGTGCTTCTCGTAGATGTCCTTCTTGGCCGGCAGGAACGGGTCGCCGGCCAGGTGGGCGGTCCAGCCGCCGTTGCTCGAGGTGAACTGCGTGAAGGCGGGCGCGCCCTTGTACAGCAGGATCTGGCCTCTCGTCTTGGCCACCGCGGCGTTGGACATCGACGTCTCCGCGCCCTTGCCGCCGTAGACCTGGCACGCGCTGGTGTCGCAGACGCCCCACATCTTGTTGACCGAGTGTCGCGCCTCGAACGCCGCGTAGGTGCGCGCCGCGACGGACTGGGCCTGGAGCGCGGCGGCAGGCCACAGGGCCGGCATCTCCTGCGGCACGACGCCCTGCACGTACTGCTCGAGCGGGAGCTCGTTGATGGTCACCCGGCCCAGGCTCGAGAACTCGGCGGGCGGGATGCGCGACTGGAGCACGCCGCGGTAGGCGACGTCACCACCCGGAAGCACGAGGCGGGTGGGCTTCTTGGAGTAGAACTCCGCGTCGCTGGGCATCGACTTCCACTTGTGCCACGACTTCGTGCGGTAGGAGATGTGCACGATCCGGCCCGCGCCGCCCGACAGCCGCCACTCGGTGGCCTTGGCGAACTTGCCGGTGGTCGGCAGCTTGTACTTCAGGTTGCCGTGGACCTGGCGCACCTTGAGGCCGGCGTGGGTGCGCACCACGGTCTTGGAGTCGGTGTCCTCCGTGATCAGCACCTTGATCTTGTCGAGCTTCGTGCCGTACTTGGTGTGCGGGTAGTAGAAGCGCAGGATCTTCTTGGCGCTCAGCCCCTCCTCGGCCGCTCCGCGGGCGCCGTACTGGCTCAGACCCCGGCCGTGGCCGAAGCCGTGGCCCTTGATGGTCAGCTTCGCTCCGGACACCGCGACGGCGTGGGCGGCCGACCGGTCGGAACCGGTCGCGTGCGACGGCGGATCGGTCAGGGCCAGCGCGCCGCACGTCAGGGCGGCGGCCAGCGCGATGCCGGTGCGGATGGGAGATCGGGTCATGGCGATGGGTCCTCGACAGGGCCTAGGGGAAGTCATGAGTCATCTACGTCAGCACAGATGTACGCGAATTGCACCCTCAGAATTGATGCAATCTGCGCGCGGCCTCGGCGACCGATCCGCTCATCGAGGGATACACGGTGAACGCCTGGGCCAGCTGGTCGGCGGTCATCGACTCCGCGACCGCGATCGAGACCGGGTGGATGAGCTCGCTGGCGCGCGGCGCCACGACGACCCCGCCGACCACGATGCCGGTCCCCGGCCGGCAGAAGAGCTTCACGAAGCCGTCGCGCACGCCCTGCATCTTGGCCCGGGCGTTCCCCGCCAGCGGCAGCAGCAGCTGGTGCGCGTCGATCAGGCCCTGGTCGACGGCCTCCTGCGACCAGCCGACGGTGGCGATCTCTGGCGCGGTGAAGACGTTGGACGAGACCTTCTTGAGGTCCAGCGGAGCGACCGCGTCGCCCAGGAAGTGCCACATGGCGATCCGGCCCTGCATGGCCGCGACGCTGGCCAGCATCAGGACGCCGGTGCAGTCACCGGCGGCGTAGACCCCGCGAGCGCTGGTGCGCGAGACCCGGTCGACCGTCACGAACCCGCGATCGTCGGTCGCGACCCCGGCGGTCTCCAGCCCCAGCCCTTCGGTCTTGGGCACCGAGCCGACCGCGAGGATGCAGTGTGACCCCTCGACCGTGCGGCCGTCGGTCAGGGTCACGGTGACCGTGTCGCCCTCCCTCGTCACCGACGCCATCCGCGAGCGCTCCAGCAGGTGCATGCCGCGACGGGTCAGCACCTCCTCGAGGACCGCCGCGGCGTCGGCGTCCTCGCCGGGCAGCACCCGGTCGCGGCTCGAGACCAGCGTGACCTCGGCGCCGAGGGAGAGATAGGCGCTGGCGAACTCGGCGCCGGTCACGCCCGAGCCGACCACGATGAGGTGCTCGGGGAGGTCGTCCAGGCCGTAGACCTGCTCCCACGTCAGGATCCGCTCCCCGTCGGGCTGCGCCTCGGGGCCGACTCGCGGGGCGGCTCCGGTCGCGAGGAGCACCGCGTCGGCGGCGAGCGACTCCTGCCCGTCGGACGTCTCGACGACCACGGTGTCCGGGCCCTCGAGCCGACCGAGCCCGCGCAGCAGTCGGACCCCCTCCTTCTCGAGCCGCGCCCCGATGTCCGCGCTCTGGTCACGCGCCAACTGCAGCACCCGGGCGTTGACGCGGGCCAGGTCCACGCGGACGGCCGCGCGGACGTCGTGACTGACCTCGACGCCCAGCTCGGTCGCGCCCTCGACCTCGGTCATCAGCTCGGCCGTGGCGATCAGGGTCTTGCTCGGCACGCAGTCGGTGAGGACCGCCGAGCCCCCCACGCCGTCGGAGTCGACCAGGGTCACCTCGGCCCCGAGCTGGGCCGCGACGAGCGCGGCTTCGTACCCGCCGGGACCGCCCCCGACGATGACGACGCGGGCGGGGGCGACGTTCACAGGTTGATCATGTGCCCGGCGATGCCGTGCACGGTCTCCTTGATCGCCTCGGAGAGGGTCGGGTGGGCGAAGACGTTGCGCGCGACCTCGTCGGCGGTCAGGTCCCACTTCTGGGCGAGGGTCAGCACCGGCAGCAGCTCGGTGACGTCCGGACCGATCATGTGGGCGCCGAGGATCTCGTTGTACGTCGCGTCGGCCACGACCTTCACGAACCCGACGGCCTCACCCAGGCCCTGGGCCTTGCCGTTGGCCGAGAACGGGAACGTCGCGGTCTTCACGTCGTACCCCTTCTCCTTGGCCTGCTCCTCGCTGTAGCCGAAGGAGCCGATCTGCGGCTGGCAGTACGTCGCCCGGGGGACGAAGTCGTAGGCGACCGGCATGGTGTCGGCTCCCCCGATGGTCTCGGCGGCCACCACGCCCATGGCCTCGGCGACGTGGGCCAGCATCAGCTTCCCGGTGACGTCGCCGATGGCGTAGACGTGCTCGACGTTGGTCCGGCAGTGGTCGTCGACGACGATCGCCCCGCGCTCGGTCGCGACTCCGAGCGCCTCGAGACCGTAGCCCTCCAGCCGCGGCGCGAAGCCGATGGCCTGGAGGACCTTGTCGGTCTCGAGCACCTCGGAGGCGCCGTCCTTCGACACCGTGACCTTGACCGGCTCGCTCGACGCGGCGCCGGCGTCGGAGATCGACTCCACCTTGGTCCCGAGCAGCACCTTCACGCCGAGCTTCTTGTAGTGCTTCAACAGCTCCTTGGAGATGTCGGCGTCCTCGGTGGGCACCATCCGGTCGAGGAACTCCACGATCGTCACGTCGACGCCGAAGTTGGCCAGCACGTAGGCGAACTCGACGCCGATGGCGCCCGACCCGGCGATGACGACCGACCCCGGCAGCTCGGGGTCGAGGATCTGCTCCTCGTAGGTGACGACGCGCTCGGAGAGCGTGGTGCCGGGGATCAGCCGGGTGGTCGCGCCGGTGCCGATGATCAGGTCGGTGTAGGTGTACGTCGCGCTGCCGCCGTCGTTGAGGTCCACGTCGACCCGACCCGGGCCACCCTGCTCGATCGGGCGCAGCGTGCCCCAGCCGTCGATCTCGGTGATCTTGTTCTTCTTCATCAGGAAGTGGACGCCGCGCACGATGCCGGCGCTGACCTTCCGCGACCGCTCGTGGGTCGGACCGAACGCCATCGAGGCCTCACCCTGGATACCGAAGACGTCCTTCTCGCGGGTCAGGACGTGGGCGAGCTCGGCGTTGCGCAGCAGTGCCTTCGAGGGGATGCAGCCGACGTTGAGACAGACACCGCCCCAGTACTTCTTCTCGATCACCGCGACCGACTTGCCTAGCTGGGCGGCGCGGATCGCGGCGACATATCCGCCGGGACCGGCGCCGAGGACGATGACATCGAAGTGCTGTTCGCTCACACGGCCAGCCTAGTGATCGCAACCATTACCCTGACCCCCGTGCCTCTGTACGCCGCCTACGCGTCGAACCTCGACCCGCAGCGGATGGGGCAGCGGTGCCCCCACTCCCCGCTCCAGACGACCGGCTGGCTGACGGGGTGGCGGCTCACCTTCGGCGGTGAGGACCTCGGCTGGGACGGCGCGCTCTCGACCATCGTCGAGGACCCGATCGAGCAGGTCTTCGTAGCGGTCTACGACGTGTCGCGCGAGGACGAGGCGAACCTCGACGGCTGGGAGTCCACCGACACCGGGCTCTACCGCAAGATGAAGGTCCGGGTCTCGACGATGAACGGCGAGCTGCTCGCCTGGACCTACGTGCTCGACGCGTTCGAGGGCGGCCTGCCCAGCGCGTCGTACCTCGGTGTCGTCGCCGACGCCGCGGAGGCCGCGGACGCGCCCGCCGACTACGTCGTCGCGCTGCGGTTGCGGCCGTGCCGCTCGCTCGGGCACTAGCTCAAGGCGAGGAGACCTGCACCGGGAACGTCGCCGTCGCGACGTTGTCCCCCGAGTCCTGCACGTGCACGGTCAGCAGCTGGGTGCCGGACAGCTGACTCCGGGAGTCGTCGCAGGTCAGGGAGTACGGACCCGGCCCGGACTCGGTGGTGCAGGGGACGACCACGCCGTCGCTGCCGACCTCGGCCCAGGCCATGGCCGGCGGCGCACCCGTGCGCTGCGCCGGCGCGCCCGCGACGTCGACCGTGAACGTGTGACCGACCAGGTCCCACGAGATCGGCGAGGTCACCGTCACCTGGGGTCCGGACGCCCCCGGCGTGACCGCGTCGCTGAGAGGTGACCAGCCCACCTGGTTGAGCGCCTTGACCGTGACCGTCGGAGGCCCGGTGGCGTCCTTGTCGGCCGGGACGACGATCGACCTGCGGTAGCCGGCCGGGCTCGTGACGTAGGTCGAGGTCCCCGTGGGCGTCTGGGCCTGCACCCACGTGGTCACGCGGTAGCCGAGCACGATCTGGCCGTTGTCCGGCGGCGAGGTCCAGCTGACGCGGTAGCCGCTGCCGCTCGGGCGGACCGTGACCTGGGGCGCGTCGGGGACCGCCGCCTTCTCGTCGAACCGGACCTCGACCCGGGCCCGGCGTCCCGTGGCCACCGTGGTGAACCGGATCCCCTGGGGCGTGGTCAGGCTGCTGCCCACCGGGAGCGCGGGGTCGGTGAGGTCGGCGTCTGGGAACACGATCCCGGTCGGGTTGCCCGGCCGAGGCGTCGACATCTCGACCGGGCCGTGACCGATCTGGCGCCGGATCATCACTCCGGGGATCGTGCGCCCTACGACCGGGCTGTGCTGGCGTTGGTACTCCACCCAGTAGGTCGTGCGCCCGGCTCGGATGCGCAGCGCCTGGTACGCCGAGTGCGCGTGCTCGATGTCGGCCACGGTGTAGGTGCCGTCGTGCCGGACCCGCGCGACGCGTCCGGCCCAGCCGAGCCGGACGGGGTCGGCGCCGAGAACGAGGCCCGTGAGTGGCCCATCGCGTCCCAGCTGTCGCCGTACTCGATCGCGCGGCACCGCCCACCGAGGGCGATCCGACGGTCGCCCTGACGGCAGACGACGCCGTACGCGTGATCGAGCCCGAGGTTGTGCCCGAGCTCGTGCGCCAGCGTCGACATCCCCGGGTCTCGGAACCGGATCCAGGTCACCCGACGGGGAGCTGCGCCACCGACGCGGCCGACTCGCACTGCTCGGTGAAGATCATGAGCCGGTTGAACCGGGCGGGGTGGTAGCCCGCACGCCGTAGCGCCGCCGTCGCCGCACGCAGCGAACGGCCCTGGGTGTTGCACATGAGGTCGCCGGAGATGCCGACGTGGATCCACCGCGTGACCCGCACGCGGACGCGCTCACGGCCGCGCGACACGTGCCGGTAGAACCGCGCCGTCTGCCGCAGGTCGTGGTGCATGCGCGCGGTCGAGGGGAACGACGGGGGCCGGCGGCCCCAGTAGAACCTCGCCGCCAGCAGGTGGATCCGACGCGGCGCGTGCACGCGGTCGTGGCCATGGTGACGGATGTCGCTGCCCCGGAGGTGCGCGCCACCGACGCCGATCGGGGCGAGGCCCGGTGGGCCTGGTGGGTCGCCTGGGCGTGCGTGGCGGTCGCCGCGGTGGCCGGCGCGAGCGTCAGTGCGGGTACGACGAACAGCGGCGCGAGCAGCGCCAGCGTGACACCCCGCGTCACCCCCAACGGTCGACCCCCCAGTCAGACCTGTCGTCCAGCGTGCGCCAAAAAGGCTCGCGGATCAACTTCTTCCCCAGGAGGCGTGTCTCCGGAGCGCCGCTAGGCTCACCGCCGTGACCCCTCAGGAGCAGGGTCGTGAACATGAGGTCGGCATGTGCCATCCGCCCGTTGGTCTCAACCTCTACGTCGCCTCGGGCATAGCGAAGATGGGGATCACCGAACTTACGATTGCGGTCTGGCCGTGGCTTCTGACCATGCTGATCTTCCTCGGCATCGTCACCTATGTCCCGGAAATCTCGCTGTGGCTGCCGAGAATGCTCGGCATGATCTGACATTGCTCGCAGCGAACTGGATTTTCTGGCTCCCACGTCGCTCGATGGCCTGCACGTTCGGGCAACGACACACGCGCCGAGTTGCAGTGACCGCCGGAAATCAGCACCAAGACGAATGTTCCCGAAAAGGAACCGTTCAAGCGCCGTCCATGCGGCGAATGGCTATGCGCCGCATTCCGAGCTCCATGCATGTTTGACGTCGGACCGTTTACTCAATTTTAGGATTCTATGTACCAGTAATGCACCTACTAGTTGTGGGTGCATTGATGATGTCCCGGATTTTTCTGCACTCATCGGCCAGATCGGGACACGATGCGACGCCGCCTCGCGCGGATATTGCGGCCGCCGTCCGCCGATGGCTCCTTTTCAGCTGATTGTGGTGTGTCCGCCGAGCGCCACACTGCCGTGGTCTGGACCTGCGTGTTCGCATGTGCCCTGGCCGATGCGATTTGGCTTGCACAGTCGAGGCTCACTTTTGTTCTCTCGAATTCGGCCTCCGCTGATCGAAGGCGCCCTGGGTCTCGTCTGTGGTCTGGCATTCTCATTGCGATCGCGATCGGTCGCCTTCGCAGCGACGACGGTCGAGAGGGATCCAGCCGGC
>JASGIN010000002.1:0-16876 GCA_049841015.1 Nocardioides sp. | reverse complement strand
GTCGTGGAGCAGGTCGACGAGTTCCGTCACCTGCTGCGCGACATCCTCACCGTGAACGCCACCCTCGTGGCGCAGCAGGAGAACGAGGAGATGAAGGCGCTCACCGAGGCCGGCCTGCGCCAGAACGACGACATGCGCCGGATCTCGGCCTGGGTCGCCATCGCGGCCGTCCCGACCGCGGTGACCGGCTTCTTCGGCCAGAACATCCCTTATCCGGGGTTCGCCCAGCACAGCGGCTTCATCGCCTCCAGCATCACGATCGTGCTCGGCGCCGCGATCCTCTACCTGACCTTCAAGGCCAAGCGCTGGCTGTGACGGCCGTCCACGCCGCCGGCGGGAGCTACGTACGCCGAGCTACGTACGCCGAGCTACGTGCGCCGAGCTTGTCGAGGCGCCTCGACAAGCTCGGCGTGTCCGCTGAGAGGTTCCGCCAGGAGGTCTCGCGTGCTGCGCGCCGCGCTGCACGCGCGCTGGCCACGTTGCGGACGCTCGACGGGCCTCCGGCCCGCCTTCGCGCCCGCGCCTTGCCATCGCCCGCACGTCGCGACGCTCGCGACGGCGACACCTACTGGCGGGACCTCTCAGAACGTGTTTGAGAAGGGCTGGCCGCAGCGAGCGGCGTCCCACGAAGTGGGGCGCAAGGCGCCGAAGCGAGGCGATACCGGGGTTGTCTCGTGAGCTTCGGCAACGCTGCGAGCCGCTTCGTGGGGCGTCGCGCAGTAGGTCAGGGCTTCTCAAACACGTTCTTAGGAGGTGGAGACGCCCGGGTCGGTGCCCGGGTCGGGGGAGTCGGTGTAGGGGAAGGTCTGCATGAACTGCTTCAGCGCCGCGCCCGAGACCGAGCCGCAGTACTGGTAGGCGCCGACCGCGTCGGTGCCGGTCGCCCCGACGCCGCCGTTCGACCAGTGCGTGAAGGCGATGTGGGTGCCGGTCGGGAAGGACGCCAGCTTCTTGTAGGTCTTGGCGACCTGCGAGGCGTACGCCGCGAGCCACGGGACCGCGAGGAACCGGTCCCGGCCGTCGGAGGTGTCGTTGAACTTCCGCGCGATCGCCTGGATCTGGAGGAGCTGCGCGCCGTGGACGGTGCTGTCGTACCACAGGATCGTGTACCCGGCCCGCAGGTAGGTCAGCAGGATGGGCAGCTCCGGCGAGTCGCTGCGCGTCGAGTAGACCGACGCGGAGTCGCTGGCGCTGCTGGAGTAGGACCCGAACGCCGGCGGAGCGGTCAGGTAGGAGCCGGAGCTGGTGGTGACCGCGCTGGTCGATCCCGCGACCGGGATCGTGTAGGTGGTCTGGCAGCCGGCGTCGGAGGAGCTCTTGCCGACCGAGGCGAGGTCCTCGCCGTCGTACATCGCGGTCCGGACGGCGTTGGCCGCCGGCTCCCAGGCGGCCGCCACGACGATGGCCAGGGCGATGGCGATGCAGACGGCCAGGATCAGGGACCCCCGTGCCCGTTCGGCCGCGCGGCGGCGCTGCAGTTCGCGGATCGGAGACTGGCGGGTACGCCGTCCTCGCTTCGACACGGATGCTCCCTCGGGACTGGTGGTGTGCCTGGCCGGTGGGAGGGTAGTACGTCAGTCTGTGAAGAGGATCCTCAGGGTCCGGATATGGGCATGTCGCGCCGGGCCGGGGCGCTGAGAGGTTCCGCCAGGAGGTCTCGCCTGCTGCGCGCCGCGCTGCACGCGCGCTGGCTCCGTTGTGGACGCTCGACGGGCCTCCAGCGCGCCCGCGCCTTGCCGACGCCCGCACGTCGCGACGCCCGCGACGGCGACCCCTCCTGGCGGAACCGCTCAGGAACGGCGTCGCTGCTCCCGGCCGATGCCCGCGGCGGCGACCTGGAGCGCGGCGACCAGCCGCGGACGGTCGCGGCGCAGGGAGGGCACCACCACGCCGAGGGCGGCGATCGCGTGGCCGGCGGCGTCGGCCACCGGGACGGCGACCGAGCAGGCCCCGAGGGTCATCTCCTCGCTGGTCGTGGCGAAGCCGTCGCGGCGTACCCGCTCCAGCTGGGTGCGCAGGACGTCGGGATTGACCACGGTGTACGGCGTGAGGCGGGGCAGCGTCGCCAGCACCTCCGCCTGCAGGCCGGCGGGGGCGTACGCCAGCAGCACCTTGCCCACGCCGGTGGCGTGGAGGGGCAGCCTGCCGCCGATCCTGCTGACGGTGGGGACCGCCGTACGGCCCGCCAGCCGGTCGAGGTAGAGCGCCGTGGAACCCTCCCGCTGGGCGAGGTGGACGGTCGCGCGGGTGGCCGCCTGGAGGTCCTGGAGGTAGGGCGCGGCCACCTCGCGCAGCCCGGTCTGGACCGGCGAGAGCAGCCCGATGTTCCACAGCAGCCGGCCCACCGCGTACCGGCCGTCGGGGAGCCGCTCGACCGCGCCGGCGGCCTCGAGCTGTCGCAGGATCCGCAGCGCGGTCGGCCGGGGCAGGCCGCAGCGCTCCGCGATCTCGCTCATCGTCAGGCGGCGATGCTGCTCGTCGAACGCGCGCAGCACCTCGATCGTGCGCGCCACCAGGGAGGCGCCGGGACGCGAGCCGCCCGCCATGGGATCTCCTTCGCCGACCGTCGTGAGCATCGTGATTCCACTGAGAGAAATCGTAACGGTGACGGGAGGGGCGCTGCCGCCTAGCGTCGCCGCCATGACCTCTCCGACCCCTCCGGCCTCTCCGCTCACCACCACCCGTACCCAGGTCGCGATCGTCGGCGGCGGACCCGCCGGCCTGATGCTGTCCCACCTGCTGCACCTCAGCGGCATCGAGAGCGTCGTGCTGGACCATCGGTCGGTCGCGGAGATCGAGAGCACCCACCGTGCCGGCATCCTGGAGAGCGACAGCGTGCGCCTCCTGGTCGACAGCGGCGTCAGCGACCGGGTGCTGACCGAGGGCGACCGCCACGGCGGCATCTACCTGCGCTTCGGCGGGGAGAGCCACCACATCGACTTCGAGCGGCTGGTCGGCGCCTCGGTCTGGCTCTACCCGCAGACGGAGGTCTTCGTCGACCTGCACCGGGCCCGGGTCCGCGACGGCGGCGACGTGCGCTTCGGCGTACGCGACGTGGCCGTCGAGGACGTACGCGAGCCGCGGGTGACCTACGGGGACGAGGAGGGTCGCCGGCACGAGGTGAGCGCCGAGCTCGTCGTCGGGGCGGACGGGTCGCACAGCATCTGCCGCGACCTCGTGGAGGGCAACGCCCGGGTGCGCCGGGAGTACCCGTTCGCCTGGTTCGGGATCCTGTGCCAGGCGCCCGAGAGCGCTCCGGAGCTCGTCTACACCCACTCCGAGCGCGGCTTCGCGCTGATCAGCCAGCGCACCGAGAGCGTCCAGCGGATGTACTTCCAGTGCGACCCGACGGAGCGGGCCGAGGACTGGAGCGAGGAGCGCATCTGGGACGAGCTGCAGGCGCGGGTGGCCGGCGCCGACGGGTTCGCGCTGGCGGAGGGGCCGATCCTGGAGCGGTCGGTGCTGCCCTTCCGCAGCTTCGTCCAGACCCCGCTGCGGCACGCGAGCCTCCTGCTCGCCGGCGACGCCGGCCACACCGTGCCGCCGACCGGGGCCAAGGGCCTCAACCTGGCGCTCGCCGACGTACGCGTGCTCGCCGAGGTGATCGAGCAGGCCCTGCGCGGCCACGACCGCGACGCGCTGGACGGCTACACCGACCGGGCGCTCGACCGGGTCTGGCGGGCACAGCACTTCTCGTACTGGATGACCACGTTGCTGCACCGCAGCCCGGAGACCGTCGACTTCGACGAGCGCCGCCGGCTCGCGGAGCTGGCGAGCCTGGTCTCCTCCGAGGCCGGGTCGACCTACCTCGCGGAGGGCTACACCGGCTGGCCACGTCGCTGAGCCGGTCACCCACGTACGCCGGGCCGGTCGAGGCGACTCGACCGGCCCGGCGTAGGCGTTGAAAGAGGCGGTCAGTCCCGGGGGCCGCCGTGCATGAGGCCCTCGAGCCCGCCGGGCAGGGTGGCGGCGAGGGCGGGGTCGAACTCGGCGTCGATGAGGACGAACAGGACCTTGGCGACGGCGTCGGTGCGGTTGGCCCAGGCGTGGTCGGTGCCGCGCTGGATCACGATGTCGCCGGCGCCCAGGGTGACCTCGGAGTCGTCGAGGATCAGGGTGATCTCGCCCTCGAGCACGATGCCGTAGTCGATGGAGGCGGTGCGGTGGACGGGGGACTGCAGGCCGCGCTCGTCGAGGTAGCCGGGCTTGAACTCGTTGATCCGGATCTTGGTGCCGTGCGGGGGCGGCGGGACGGCCAGGGTGCGCTGGGTGGGCTCGTCGACCTCGACGGCGGTGATGGGGGCGGGGGCACCTTCGGTGTTCCAGATCTCGTGGAAGGCGACGCCGTCGTCGGGCAGCTCGCGACTCACCGGGACGGGGCCGTCGGAGAGGACCACCGAGACGCCGTCGGGGGTGTGGCCGGTCACGACGCGGCGCGGGACATGGAAGGTGCTCATAGGTGTCTACTCGTTTCGTTCACGCGTGGGTGGTGATCGGGCCGCCGTGCAGGGCGACCATGTCCGGCCAGAGGGCCGGGACGGTGAGGGGGATGGGCGCTTCGTAGGCGGTCAGCTCGACGTAGGCCCGGTACAGGTTGGCGACGACGCGCTCGCCCTCGGCCCAGTCGCGGTAGGGGCCGTCCGCCCCGTCCCGCGCGGCCTGCTGGGCCGCCTCGAGCGGGGTCAGCCCGGCGGCGTACGAGGTGGTCGCGAGGTCGGCGATGTGGTCGGCGTAGCCCTCGAGGTCGTCGAGGACGCGGCCGACCTCCTCGCCGCGGCACACCGGGCCGTGGCCCGGCAGCAGCACCTCGGGGGCGAAGCTCCGCATCCGGCGCACCGCGTCGCGGAAGCCCAGGACCGAGCCCTCGAGGAAGATCGGGTGGCCTCCGGAGAAGGCCACGTCGCCGGCGATCATCGCCTTCTGCTCGGGCAGCCAGACGCCGACGTCGTGGGTGGTGTGGGCCGGCCCGAGCTCGATCAGCTCGGCCGCGAAGCCGTCGAGATGCAGCGTCAGGCCGCCGGCGAAGGTCAGGTCCGGCGGGCGGACGGTGAGGTCGCCGTAGTCGGCCGGCAGCTCGCGGGTGGCCGCGAGCCCGGCGCGGAGCACGCCCTCGCGGCACAGGTGATGGCCGACGATCGTCGTGGTCGACGGCAGGAGGCCGTTGCCGTAGGTGTGGTCGGGGTGGTGGTGGGTGTTGACGGCGATCCGCGGTCCGGGCCCGGCGGCACCCGCCAGCTCGGCGACCTCGGCGAGCAGCGCGCGGGTACGGCTCTCGGTGGAGGTGGTGTCGACCAGGACGGTGTCGCCGGAGGCGGTGGCGATGATGCCGCTGTTGTTGACCATCCAGCCGCCGTCCGGCTGCACGTAGGCGTACACGCCGGGAGCCATCTGCTCCAGATAGGCCCTGCCGTCGTCCCAGTTCATCCGTATCGTCCTCTCACTGTGTCGCGGTCACAGTCAGCCGTACGGAACCCGAGAAGGCAAGCACCGCGGCATTGCCAGCACCGATCGTTGGCATCGGGAACGCCGCCGCTCGGACCGCGGCGGAGCCTGTCGGAACGCTCTCAGTCGCGTGCGTCCTCGACCATCACCGCGACGTCGTACAGCAGCCGCCGCAGCCAGACCCCGGTCGGGTCCTTCTCCCGCCGGGAATGCCAGTGGGCGGCCTCGGTGATGGTGACCGGGCCCAGGGGCGTCTCGGCGATCGCCAGGTCGAGGACGTCGAGGCAGCGGTACGCCAGCCGGGAGGGGACGAAGCCGCACAGGTCGGTGCCGGCCACCGCGAACGGGACGGTGAGCAGGCTGGTGACCCGGACGAGGACGTTGCGGTCGGTCAGCCCGTGCCTCTCCATCTCCACCTCGAGCGGCCGCCGATGGTCGCCCGCGGCGATGAACTCCGCGACGACATGGCGCATCGCGGCCAGGTCCTCCAGGGTCAGGGCCCCGTCGCGCAGCCGGGGGTGGTCGCGCGCGACCAGGCAGACCAGCTCGTCGGTGAAGACCGGCTGGAGGCGGCCGGGGAACTCATAGCCCAGCGGCGCGATCACCAGGTCGCGCCGCATCAGCTGGGTCTCCACCTGATCGCGGCGCAGGTCCAGCGGGTCGAGGGCGAGCGTGCAGGACGGCGCCTGCTCGGCGAAGAGCCGGGTCAAGGGCTCGGCGAGCACGGTCATGGCGTACTCCGACATGCTCACCGAGAAGGCCTTCGCGCTGGTGGCCGCGGTGAACTCCCGGTGGTTGCCCAGCAGCGCCTCCGCCGCCTCCACGGCCTCGGTGACCGCGGGGCGCAGCCGTTCGGCGAGCGGGGTCAGCTCGAAGCCGCGCCCTGCGCGGACGAGCAGCTCGTCGTCGAAGTGCTTGCGGAGCCGGGTGAGCGCCCCGCTCATCGCCGGCTGGCTCATCGTCATCCGCTCGCCGGCATGGGTGAGGTTGCGCTCCTCGAGCAGGGCATGCAGTGCCAGCAACAGATTGGCGTCGACCTCGCGCAGGCGTTCGCGTGCCCTCGTCTCGTGTGTGACCATGTTCGTCATCGTGCCGTGACCTTATCGGTCCGGTGCAACCCTTGACAGGGCCGAGGCGAAACAGGGCCGACACGAACACGAAGGAAGGAGCCCGATGGCGCTCGGAGGCACGGACCTCAACCTGCTCCTGCCGCTCAAGGTGCTGCTCGAGGAGGGCAACGTGACCCGCGCCGGGCAGCGCCTGGAGCTCAGCCAGCCGGCGATGAGTGCGGCGCTGGCGCGGCTGCGCCGCCGCTTCGACGACGAGCTGCTCGTCCGCGCAGGGCGCGACTACGAGCTGACGCCGTTCGCCCGGGACCTGCTTCCGGAGGTGCAGCACGCGGCGCGGCTGGTCGGGGCGGCGCTCAACCTGGAGGACGTGTTCGATCCGGGCACCAGCCAACGGGTCTTCCGGCTGACGATGAGCGACTACGCCATCGCGGTGCTGCACGACCCGCTGGTGCGGCTGGTGGAGGCCGAGGCGCCCGGGGTGCATCTCTCCATCGGGCACCTGGGCACCGACTCGCAGACCTCCGCCCGCACCCTGGTCGACAACGACGCGGTGGTGGCGCCGATGGGGTTCGGCTTCCCGGGTCTGTCCCGCCCGCTCTGGACCGACCGGATGGTCCTCCTCGCCGACCGTGCCAACGCCCGGCTGGTCGACGGCCGGCTCTCGGTGGAGGACCTCGCCGAGCTGCCGCACGCGCTCGCCTCCTTCGGCCACGGGGTCCAGACCCCCGCGGACCGCATCCTGGGGGAGCTGCACATCGCCCGGCGCCCGGCCCTGCAGGTCTTCGGCTTCCTGCCGCTGCCCTTCGTGATCGAGGGCACCGACATGATCGCGATGGTGCCGGAGCGGCTGGCACGGATGCACGTACGCCCGGGCGGTCCGCTGGTGATGGTCGAGCCGCCGTTCCCGGAGGCGCTGCTGGCCGAGGGCTACTGCTTCGCCGAGGACCGGCTCTCCGACCCCGCGCACCGTTGGCTCTTCGCGCGGCTCGACCAGGCCGCCGCCGAGCTCGCGGCGCCGCCGACGGCATCACCGCACGACCTGGCCATGGCGCATCCCTGACCCGATCCAGAGGATCTCCCGGGAGGATGTGTGCCAGGCCACGGAAACGGGTCCAGAATGGAGGATGTGAATCGCGCGGCGCTGATACCTGGCATCGGCCTCTCGGCCGGTGTCACGAATGCCAGGCATCCGCACGGACGTTTTCTCTCGGACGGCAATATGAGCCAGGCTACGGCGTGACGTCAGTCACACGGCATCGAGTGGCGCGAAGCCGCCCGTTCAAGAAGGAGCAGTAGATGACCCGAATGTCCACGACCCGCCGGGGGGTCGCGTCGATGAAGCCGGCCAAGGTGGCCGCTGTTGGAGCCATCCTCGCGATCGCCGGCGCGACGCTGGTCGGCTGCGGGAACGCGGACGACGACAGCTCTTCGACGACTCCACCGCCACCGGTTCCGACTCCTCCTCGAGCAGCACGGTCAACGCCGCTGCCCAGGCCGCGCTCGCCAAGGCGTACAAGGGGCTCGGCAGCACGCTGAAGAACCTGCCCTCGGTGACCCCCAAGTCCGGGGTCAACTTCTACGTCATCTCCTGTGGTCAGTCGGTCTCCACCTGTTCGGCCCCGACCGAGGACATGATGGAGGCCGCCAAGGCGGCCGGCTGGTCGGCGCACATGGCCGACGGCAAGCTCAGCCCGGACGGCTTCGCGGCCGCCATCCGGCAGGCGATCGCCGGTGGTGCCAACGTCATCGTCCCGATCGGCTTCGACTGCATGGCCGCCCAGGCCGCGTTCAAGGAGGCCAAGGACGCGGGCATCACCATCATCGGCGGCGGCGGTCCCGACGACTGCTCCCGGGTCTGTGGGCGTCCGAGCGTCTCTGGCTCAAGGGCTACTCCGGTGAGCAGGAGTGGAACGCGTTCGGCTCCTACGGCGCCGACTGGGCCTACGGCCAGGCCAACGGCGACGTCAAGGCGATCACGCTGACCGCCACCACCAACTCCTGGGGCCCGTGGATCACCACCGGCTTCAAGAAGGAGCTGACCAAGCTCGGCGGCAGCACCATCGAGGCCAACGTCAACATCGCGGACTCGGAGACGTCCAACAGCTCCTTCGTCCAGAAGGTGACCACCGCGCTGGTGGCCCACCCCGACGTCAACACCCTCGAGGTCCCGGTCGGCGGCTGGCTCACCTCGGGTCTCTACCAGGCGATCGTCGCCTCGGGCCGCACCGACCTCAACATCATCGTGGCCGGTCAGACCGACTCCACCACGATGGACCTGATCCGCAACCAGAAGTCGGGCAGCACCGTCACCCTGGGCGCCATCACGCAGGCGCAGGCCTGGGGCGCGTGGGGCTCGATCGACACCGCGATCCGGGTCCTGGCGGGCGAGAAGCCGGTCTACATCGGCGAGGAGATGCAGGCGGTCGACAAGACCCACAACCTGCCGACGTCGGGTGCCTACAACGGCAGCATCGACTGGAAGTCCGCCTTCCTGAAGTCCTGGGGCAAGGCCTGATCGTGGCACCTACCACAGCTGACACGTCAGCGGCCGGGACGAACGTCCCGGCCGCTGGCCGGCCTGATCTGGCCCTCCGGGTCTCCGGGCTGAACAAGAGCTTCGGTGCCGTCCAGGTCCTCACCGACGCCGAGCTGAACGTCCGTCCCGGCACCGTGCACGCACTGCTGGGCGGCAACGGCTCGGGCAAGAGCACCACCATCAAGATCCTGGCCGGCGTCTACCAGGCCGACAGCGGCGATCTCGAGGTGCGCGGCGAGCGCTACGACCTCGACGGCTACACGCCGGCCACCGCCGAGCGGGCCGGCCTGCGCTTCGTCCACCAGGACCTCGGCCTCTTCGACGACCTGACGGTGGAGGAGAACTTCGCCCTCGACGCCGGCTACCCCCGCACCAGGACCGGCAGCGTCGACTGGCGGGCGCTGCACCGCAGCGTCGGCCCGCTGATGAAGGCCTACGGCATCGAGGGCACCCCCCGTACGCCGGTCAACCAGCTCCGGCCGGCCGACCGCACGATGGTGGCGATCGCCCGGGCGCTCCAGGACGACGAGGGCGGCAACCTCGTCGTCGTGCTCGACGAGCCGACCGCCTCGCTGGGCAAGAAGGAGTCCGAGGAGCTGCTGGCGCACGTGCGCCGCCGCGCCGACCTCGGCCAGACCTTCATCATCGTGAGCCACCGCATGCAGGAGGTGCTCTCGGTCGCCCAGGACTTCACCGTCTTCCGGGACGGCCGTGTCGTGGGCCAGCTGGTCGACGCCCACCCGACCGAGGACGAGATCGTCGCCATCATGGCCGGTCGCACGGTCGCGGCGCTGCGCCCGACCGGGGCCTCCAGCCACGCGACCGCCGAGCCGGTGCTGCAGTTCGAGCAGATCACCGGCGGTGCCGTCCATGGCGTCGACCTGACCGTGCACCGGGGCGAGATCGTCGGCGTGGCCGGGCTGGCCGGCTCGGGCCGTTCCACCCTGCTGTCGATGGCCTTCGGGGACCGGCGCCCGGACTCGGGCCGGATGCTGCTCAACGGCAAGCCGTACGCGCCCGGGTCGGTCCCGGACGCGATGGAGGCCGGTGTCGCCCTCGTTCCGGAGGACCGCGCGCACGAGGCCGCGTTCGCCGACCTGACCACCGCCGAGAACATCTCGATGAGCGTGATCCGCCGGATGTGGCGCGGCGGCCTGCTGCGCAAGCGCGACGCGCGCGTCAACGCCGAGGCGCTGATCGAGAAGTTCGGCGTGAAGGTCGCCGGGCCCGATGCGCTGTTCAGCTCGATGTCCGGCGGCAACCAGCAGAAGGTCGTGCTGGCGCGCTGGCTGCAGCGCGACCCGCAGGTGCTCCTGCTCGACGAGCCCACCCAGGGCGTGGACGTGATGTCGCGCTCCGACATCTACGCCCTGATCCGCGAGGCCGCCAGCCGTACCGGCGCGTGCGTGCTGATCGCCTCCAGCGACCTCGGCGAGCTGCACGCGCTGTGTGACCGCATCGTCGTGCTCGCGGAGGGTCGCGTCACCCAAGAGGTCGACGCGACCAGTTACTCCGTGGACGAGCTCACCGCGCTCGTCCTGAAGGCACCGACCGCTGCCACCGCAGCGACGAACGAAGAACACGGAAGGTAGTACGTCATGACCGACACCTCACAGGTGCCGCCGGGCCCCGCCTCGGCGGAGTCGGAGCACCCCTCCCGCCGCCGGGCGGCCCCCGCGCGAGCGTGCGGCACGGGGGGGTGGCTTCGTCCGCTTCCTGGAGGCCTATGCCCTGATCGTGCTGATGGCCGCCGTGGTGGTCTTCTTCTCGGTGACCCCGCCGTCCAGCGACTACTTCCTGGGCAGCCAGAACATCAACACCATGTTCGGCACCAACGTCGTCTACATGATCCTGGCGCTGGCCGCGCTCTTCCCGATGATCTCGAACTCCTTCGACTTCTCCGTGGGCGCGACGATGGTGCTGTCCGACGTGCTGTGCGCCGGGCTGCAGCAGAAGTCCGGGATGTCGCTGGCGTTGGCGATCGTCCTCGCGATGCTGGCGTCCCTGGTGGTCGGCATCGTCAACGGCACCTTCGTGACGCGGTTCAAGATGAGCCCGTTCGTGACCACGATGGGCATGTCCATGGTGCTCTACGGCATCACCTTGTGGTACAGCGCCGGGTCCACGTTCCAGCTCTCCGTGACCTCCCCGCTGTTCACGTTCGCGACGTCGCGCTGGTTCAGCCTGCCCTCGATCTTCTTCGTGATGCTGATCCTGGCCGCGGTGGTGTGGTACGTCCTGCGGCACACGCCGTACGGTCGCTCGCTCTATGCGATCGGCTCGAACCCGGTGAGCGCCCGGCTGGTCGGGGTCCGGGTGGACCGCAACATGATGATCGCGTTCATCCTCTCGGCGGTGATCTCGGGCTTCGCCGGCATCATCGAGCTCGGCTACCAGGCCGTCGCGACCGCCCAGGACGGTGGCTCGTTCCTGTTCCCGGCGCTGGCCGCGGTCTTCCTCGGCGCGACGGCGATCACCCCCGGCTTCTTCAACGTCGTCGGCACGGTGATCAGCGCGCTCTTCGTCTCGATCGCGGTGAGCGGCCTGACCCTGATGGGCGCCAGCGGCTGGCCGTCCTACGTCTTCAACGGCGGCGCCCTGCTGGTGGCGGTCGCTCTCTCGACCTACCTCGGCCGGCGGAAGCTCCGCGGCAAGGGCTGACGAGCGGCACACGTCATCGCCCCTCGAGCCGGGCCGGCATCACGCCGGCCCGGCTCGAGCGCGCTCTCGTCGCGGCCGGCGAGATCCCGAACCTCGTCGGGCCTGATGCCAGCCATCGCTTCCAATGCTTTCCCCTGGGTGGCCACGGCCCCTAGCGTGAGATCAACGTCACGCGTGCGCCCGATGGCGCCCGTACCCGACGGTGAACGAGAACGAACACGGCAACCGTGTACGAAATCTGTGAGGAGAACCCCATGGCCTACGTCGTCAGCGCCACCTGGACCGCCCAGCCGGGTCAGGAGGACGTCGTCCGCGACGCCATCGAGAAGCTGACCCCGCCTTCGCGTCAGGAGCCGGGCAACCGCTTCTACCAGGCCTACGAGAGCGCTGAGGAGCCGGGCGTGTTCCGCCTCTTCGAGATCTACGAGGACGAGGAGGCGTACGCCGCCCACGGTGCCTCGGAGCACTTCGCCGAGTACGGCGTCGGCCAGGCCATCCCGGTGCTCGCCAACCGCGAGCGTGCCTTCTACACGACGATCGGCTAGAGCGATGAGGCTTGCCGCATTCCGCCGCTGCGAGGAGCCGGCGCAGGCGCGTCACGTCGGCCTGGTCGTGGGCAACGGCTCGGGCGAGGGGGAGGGGTGGTGGTTGCACCCGTTCCCGGAGGGGACCGATCTGGTCGCGCTGCTGGCTGCCGACCCCGCTGAGCGGGAGGCGGCGGCCGACGAGGCGGCACAGGCCGACGGCCTGCAGCCCGAGCAGGTCGTCCTGCTGCCACCGGTCTATCCCGTCGCGATGCGTGACTTCCTGACCTTCGAGTCCCACGTGGACGGGATGGAGCGGGGGCACGGCAACCCGGGCACCCCCGCGGAGTGGTACGACGCTCCGGTGTTCCTGTTCATGGCGCCGCACGCGGTGACCGGGCCGTACGACGACGTCGCGATGGCCCCGGAGACCGAGCGGTTCGACTTCGAGCTGGAGATCGCCGCGATCATCTGCCGCGACGTCCGCAACGTGACGCCGGAGCAGGCGAAGGCCGCCATCGGCGGCTACTGCGTGATGAACGACTGGTCCGCCCGCGACGTCCAGGGCAAGGAGATGAAGCTCAAGCTCGGCCCGTCGAAGGGCAAGGACTTCGCCACCACGATCGGCCCCTGGGTGGTCACCGCCGACGAGCTCGAGGACAACCGCGACGCCGACGGGTTCCTCGACCTGGAGATGTCGGTCAAGGTCAACGGCGTCGCCGTCGGCTCCGACCGCTCCGGCCACATGGGCTGGTCCTTCGAGCAGATGGTCTCCCACGCCTCCCGCGCCTCGTGGGTCAAGGCGGGCGAGGTCCTCGGCTCCGGGACCTGCGCATCGGGGTCGCTGGCCGAGTCGTGGGGCCGCAACGGCAGCCTCACGCCGCCGCCGCTCCAGGTCGGCGACGTGGTCGAGATGTCGATCGAGCGGCTCGGCACCATCCGCAACACCGTCGTCGCCGACACCGAGATCGTCCCGCCTGCCCCGGCCGCCCGGCGCAGGATCGCCCAGGAGGCATGAGCATGACCGTCCCCACCACCGCCGAGGTGGTCACCCGCAACCCCGCCACGGGGGAGGAGCTGGCGCGTTACCCCGCCCATGACGAGGTCGCGCTGGACAAGGCGCTCGAGCAGGCCGTCACGGCCGCTCAGGAGTGGGCGGCCACTCCGCTGGCCGACCGGCTGGCCCTGCTGCGCCGGGTGGGTGCGCTGCTCACCGAGCGGCGCGAGACGTACGCCGCGCTGATCACCGCCGAGATGGGCAAGCCGATCGGCGAGGCGCTCGGCGAGGTCGACAAGTGCGCGTGGAACTGCGAGGTCGTCGCCGACCTCGCGCCGGGCTGGCTCGCCGATGTCGAGATCAGCTCCGCCGCCTCGCGCTCCTGGCTCTCCTACGAGCCGGTGGGCGTGGTCTTCGCGGTGATGCCGTGGAACTTCCCGTTCTGGCAGGTGCTCCGCTTCGCCTGCGCCGCGCTCGCGGCGGGCAACGCCGGCCTGCTCAAGCACAGCCCGGACGTGACCGGCTGTGCGCTGGCCATCGAGGAGCTCTTCGTCGACGCCGGTGCGCCCGTGGGCCTGTTCACCTCCGTGGTGGTGGCCGAGCCCGACGTGCCCGCGGTCTCGGCGCGGATCGTCGCCGACCCGCGGATCGCGGCGGTCACCCTGACCGGCAGCGAGCGGGCCGGCTCCGCGATCGCCTCCGCGGCGGGCGGGGCGATCAAGAAGTCCGTCCTCGAGCTCGGCGGGTCGGACCCGTACGTCGTGCTGGCCGATGCCGACGTCGCCACCGCGGCGGCGACCGCCGTCCGGGCACGGTTCAACAACGCCGGCCAGAGCTGCGTGTGCGCCAAGCGGTTCATCGTCCACGAGGCGGTCGCGGAGGAGTTCCTCCAACGCTTCGTCGAGGGGGTGGCGCAGCTGCGCGTCGGCGACCCGGCCGACCCTGCGACCACGATCGGGCCCATGGCCCGCGCCGACCTGCGGGACGGGATCGTGCGCCAGATCCAGGAGAGCATCGTGCAGGGCGCCACCCTCGTGGCCGGCGGCAGTGCCATCGACGCGCCCGGCTGCTTCATCGAGCCGACCGTCCTCGACGGCGTGGAGCCCGGCATGACCGCGTTCGTCGAGGAGACCTTCGGCCCGGTCGCGGCGATCGTGCGCGCCCGCGACGACGAGCACGCCGTCGCGCTGGCCAACGACACCACCTTCGGGCTGGGCGCCGCGGTGTGGGGCGAGACCGAGCACGCCCTGGCGGTCGGCCGCCGGATCCGCTCCGGCGCCCTCTTCATCAACACGATGGTCGCCTCCGACCCGCGGCTGCCCTTCGGCGGGATCGGTCGCAGCGGGTACGGGCGCGAGCTCTCCGCCGAGGGCGTGCGCGAGTTCACCAACGTACGGACCATGGTGGTGGCATGAGCGAGCAGGTCTTCGACCACGTCGGCCTCTCCGTCTCCGACCTGGAGGCGATGAAGGACTGGTATGCCGCCGGGCTCGGCATGGCGGTCGAGTTCGAGTTCGAGCTGCCCAACGGGGTCATGCGGGGCGCGATGCTGCACCGTCCGGGCCCGGGCGGCACGCCGGGCTTCCGGCTGGAGCTGCTGCGCCGTGCCGACTCGGTCCTGGGCCTGCAGGCCACGAACCCGTTCGACGCGGCCGGAACCCGCGGCTTCGGCCACATCGCCTTCGACGTCCCCGACGTCGACGCCGCCTACGCGGCGCTGACGGCGATCGGCGCCACCGACCGGATGAGCCCACGGCCCTCGCCGGAGCCCGGGGTACGGATGGCGTACGTCGCCGATCCGGAGGGCAACCTCATCGAGCTGCTCGACCGCGCCGCCGCCAAGGCCGCCGGCCGATGGGGCCACGGTGAGGCACACGACCCGGGAGTGACCGCGTGAGGTGACGGGCACCGTCAGCGTCATCGGCGGTGCCCGCTCTCCGGTTACTGACTGCAACGAGAGAAGAAGAATCATGAGCGAGACCAACGAGTACAACCCCCATCTGAACGAGCACGGCATCACCCACCTGCGGCACGTCGACCTGGCGGTGCCCGACTTCGAGACCCAGCGCCGGTTCTACAGCGACACCTGGGGGCCTGACCGAGGTCGGCACCGACGGCGACCTGTCCTACTTCGCCGCCGAGGGCTCGCCCGAGCAGTACATCGTGCGGCTGCGCAAGGCCGCCGAGAAGCGGCTGGACCTGATCTCCTTCGGCGCCGAGAGCCCGGAGGCGGTCGACGCCCTCGCCCAGAAGCTGGCGGGCCAGGGCGTCCAGATCGCCAGCGAGCCCGACAAGCTGCAGACCGCCGGCGGTGGCTACGGCTTCCGGTTCTTCGACATCGACGGACGCACCGTCGAGATCAGCGCCGACGTCGAGACCCGCGGCGTACCGCGAGATCGAGGAGAAGGAGGCCATCCCGGTCCGGCTCTCCCACGCGGTGATGAACACCAACGACCCGAACCGCACCCGCGACTTCTACGCCAGACGTCCTCGGCTTCAAGCTCTCCGACACGCTCTGGGGCGAGCACATGGGCGAGATGATGCACTTCATGCGGTGCAACGACTGGCACCACTCGCCTCGCCATCGCCCGCGGCCCGCACACGGCGCGTCCACCACGTGTCGTTCGAGATGCGCGGCCTGGACGAGTACCTCTACGGCACCGGTCGGGTGATGCGTGCCGGGATCAAGAAGATCTGGGGTCCGGGCCGGCACCACGCCGGCAACAACACCTTCACCTACTTCCTCGACCCCAGCGGCAACACGATGGAGTACACCACCGAGCTGGAGCGGCTCACCACCGACGAGTGGCACCCGAGCGTGTACGACATCGCCGACCCGAACACCCAGGACCTGTGGGGCATCGCCGACCCGATCAGCGAGTTCATCGCGCGCGACTCCTTCAACGACGTCGACCGCGGCGTCTTCGTCGCTCCTCCGGTCTGATCGGGCGTCTCGCATCGGGTGACCTGGCAGGACAAGGTCGTCGTCGTCACCGGCGCGGCCCGCGGCCAGGGTGCGGAGGAGGTGCGTGCCCTGGCCGCCGAGGGCGCGCACGGTGATCGCCACCGACGTGCTCGACTTCGAGGGCTTCGACGAGGGCCAGGGCTGGGACGCGGCTCCGGCACGGTCGTGCGAGCGCCATCTCGACGTCACCGACGCGGAAGGCTGGACCGAGCTGGCCGCCTGGTTCCGCAGGCGTACGGCGCGGTGCGACGGCGCTGGTCAACAACGCCGGCGTGGCTGCCCGCGAGCGATGCCCGCACGTCACCCTCGACGCCTGGAACCGGACCTTCGCGATCAACGTGACCGGCCCGCTGCTGGGCATCCAGTCGCTGGTCGCCGCTCATGCGGCGCCGGCGCCTCGATCGTCAACATCTGCTCGGTCGCGGCGGTCTCCGGGCACGCGGCGGCGGCGTACACGGCGAGCAAGTGGGCGCTGCGTGGGCTGACCCGCTCGGCCTCGCTCGAGCTCGGCTCGACGCGCGGGATCCGGGTCAACGCGGTCATGCCGGGGCTGATCGACACCCCGCTGATGGCCTCGGCGTCGCCGGCGTTCACGGGCCGCGATCGCGGAGAAGTGCTGTTCGGATTCTATCGTGTTTCCCGATCAACCTTAGCAATACGTACTCGAACCGAAGCAGACGA
>JASGIN010000001.1:0-137628 GCA_049841015.1 Nocardioides sp. | reverse complement strand
AAGGTTAATAGGGAAACACGATAGAGAATCCGAACAGCACCTAAATGGTGCCGGCGCCGTTGCCATTGCCCCGGTAGACCTGGACGACCGAAAGGTTTGGCGCGCTCATAGAGCGCGGCGAGCTCGGCGTCGATGGCGGCATGGCCGGCGAACCGGGATTGAGTGAATGGAATGGTTGCGGTCATCGACTGTTCCTTGTCGGAAATAGGCAGTTCGTTATGAGCCTGGATGTGGGCAACGAGAGGTCCCTCCACTTCGGTCGGGACGACGGTCAGGCGCGCTCGCCGGCGACGATCGATTTGCTGGTGAGCTCGCCGCCGCGGATGATGTCGATCTCGACTGGCTGGCCGACGATGTCGCCGCTCAGCTGCTCCATGAGCTGATCGACCGACCCGACCGAGGTACCGGCGACGCGGGCGATGATGTCGCCGATGAGCAGACCCTGCTGCTCAGCGGGACCGCCGGGTTCGAGTCCGACGATGACGAGCGCTTTCTTGCTCTCCAGCGAGAGGGCTTCCGCCAGTTGGTCGTTGACGGCAACCGCCTGCGCGGAGACGCCCAGGAAGCCGCGACGAACCTTGCCGTGCGTTTGTAGCGATTTCACCACCCGTTCGATTGCCTCGTTCGGCAGGGTAAAACCGCTGCCACGGCCCATGGTGGAGGAGTTCAGCCCCAAAATCTCGCCCCAGGCGTCGATCAACGGTCCGCCAGAGAAGCCTGGGAGCATGGCGGCGTCGGTTTTCAGGAAACTGCCCAAGTGCTGTTGACGTTGGTGCTGCGGTCCCTTGCCGCCAACCAGGCTGATGACACCCAGCGAAGCCATCGGCCCCGCTTTGCCCGGACGCCCGACCGCGAGCACCAGCTGGCCGACCTTCGGCTCGTGACTGGCGCGGGGAGCCGGGACGAGATCGCTGGCGTCAACCTTGAGGAGGACCAGATCGGTGTTCGGATCGCGGCCGACGACATTGGTAGAAAGGTGCCGGCCGTCCGGCGTATCGATGTGGATATCCTCGTCCCGCTCGACCACATGGTTGGCGCTGACGATCAGGCCATCGGCGCTCCAGACGATGCCGGTGGCAGGCATGCGCTGGCGGCCATAGACGGTGACGATGCTCTGCGAGGCGCGGTCGACAGCGCCGGCCAGATCGTTGGAAAGTGCGGCAAGGACGCCGCCGGATTCAGTGGATTCGCTCATTGAAGGTTGCTCCGTGGTTCACGATGGGCCCTCTGCTCCATCGCTTCCCAGACTAGTTGCTGGGCGATCTGGCTCCAACTGACGGGATGGGGAATGGGTTCCTGACCATTCGGGCAGGTCGGGAGGGTATGCTATTCCTGTGAATCGATTCTGCCGGGAGGGCGCATCGGGTTGAAGGTCGAAACATTTACGCTCGAACGGTGGATGAGTACCTGGGAAACCGTCGCGAAATTCGATATCGCCGAGAGCGGCATCTTCCCGCTCACCATCCGGGATTTGCTCGACCTCCTGCCGGAGGATGAACGCAAGGCAACCGAAGATCAGCTCCTCGATCTGCGCCTGGGGTACAACGAAGCCCGCGGCACCGCCCGGTTGCGCGCCGATCTGGCGGAGACCTACGAAGGGGTCAATCCCGATCAGATCCTGGTGACGACCGGCGCCATCGAAGCCAACTATCTGCTGGTCAATACGCTGCTGGAAGCGGACGATCATGTCGTCTCGGTCTTCCCCGCGTATCAGCAGCTCTATTCAGTCGCCAAGGCGATCGGTTGTGATATCAGTCTCTGGAATATCGTCGAGGAGGGTGGCAACTATCACTTCGATCTCGACGAACTCGATCGCCTGGTGACGCCCAAGACCAAGATGATCCTCATCAATACGCCGAACAATCCGACCGGCGCGCTCTTGTCCGATGCGGAGCTGAAGCGGATCTACGATCTGGCCGAATCGGCCGGCGCGTATGTGCTGAGCGATGAGGCGTATCGCTGGCTCGATATTCCGGGCGGCGAGCCATTGGCCGCGCCGATGCGCAATCTCGGTCCGCGCGCGATCAGCGTCGGAACCTTCTCCAAGCCGTTTGGCCTGCCGGGTCTGCGGATCGGCTGGCTGGCGGCGACCGAAGAGATCGTCAAAGCCTGCTGGAGTGCGCGCGACTATGTTTCGCTGGCCCCAGGTGGAATCTCCGACCTCATGGCCAGCGTGGCGTTACGCAATCGTGACAAGATCATCAAGCGCAATCAGGAGATCATGGCCAGGAATCTCGACTACGCCGAAAGCTGGTTTGCCAAGCACAGCGAGCTGGCGAGCTGGAATGCGCCACGGGGCGGATTGCTGGCGCTGCTGAAGTACAACGTCGACTTGCCCTCCGATGAGGTTGCAAATACGCTGGCAAAGGACTATTCGGTCATGCTGGCGCCCGGCTCGACCTTTGGCTACGAGGGACACCTGCGTATTGGCATCGGCCAGACGCCGGCGATCTTCGCCGAAGGATTGGAACGGACGGCCCGAGCGCTCGAGAAGATGACCCTCGAACAAACCGCTGGTGTGGGGGCACGCTGACCATCGTGAGCCAGGCTGTCGCCGACATCGCACCAAGCCAGGAGACCCAGGCAGTCGAGAATCCCGTGATCCGCACGGTGAATCTGACCAAGCGGTTTGGCTCGTTCACGGCGTTGAATCAGATCGATCTTTCCATTCCGCGGGGGGCGATCGGGTTGCTCGGTCCCAACGGCGCGGGCAAGACGACCTTGATTCGGATCCTGCTTGGTTTGTCCAAACCGACCTCCGGCAGCGCCGAGGTGCTGGGGTACAACGCCTTCTCGCAAGGGATCCAGGTGCGCGAACGGGTCGGGTATATGCCCGAAGCGGAATGCCTGCCCTCGAATGCCACGGCGGCGGATTTCGTCGGGCATATGGCCGAGATGAGCGGACTGCCGAAAACCGAAGCCCGCCAGCGCGCCGCCGACGTGCTCTATCAGGTGGGACTCGATGAAGAGCGCTATCGCCTCATCAAGGGCTTCTCGACCGGGATGAAGCAGCGGGTGAAGCTGGCGCAGGCGATCGTGCACGATCCGTCGCTGGTCTTTCTGGACGAGCCGACCGCCGGACTCGATCCGCCCGGGCGCGATAGCATGCTGGAGTTGGTCGACCGCATCTACCGGATGATGGGGATGACGGTCGTGCTCTCCTCGCACATTCTGGAAGATATCGAGCGGGTCTGCGATTACGTGGTAATCATCAACGGCGGGCAGTTGGCATTGGCGCGGCCGATCGGAAATACGCCGGCCGAAAGGCGCGGCGCTCTCTATCCAGATCGACGGCGATGCCACCGCCTTCATTCAGCGGCTCAACGCCCTCGGGATCGACGACGCTCGGCTGCGCGATCGCATGACCGGGCTGCCCGAGATCGTGATTCGCCATCCGAATGACAAGGCATATGACGCGGTGCGCGATACCGCGGTCGAGCTCGATGTGCCGCTGGTCTCGATGACCGGACGCACGCGCTCCCTGGAAGATCTCTATTTGCAGGCGGTGGGCGCGGAAGTGCTCGACGCTGAAATGTACGGAGGGGTGTAGGTGGCGGAATCGTCCATGACCACGCCCCAGAACGATCGCGCCTTTGGCGAGGTCTACGATCGTGGGTATCAGCACTACACCGGACCGCGGCTCGGCCGGGCGCATGCCTTCCGGGCGCTGACCGGCTACTCGATGAAACGCGCGCTGGGGTCCAAGAAACGCTGGACGGCCAAGGTGGTGCCGGTGATCCTGTATACGGCGGTCGCGCTGCTCGTGATCATCCCGCTCGGTATCCAGGCGTTCATCGATTCGGCCCAGATACTGCAATACTGGGATTATTTCTCGGTTGCCTGGTTGATCCTGGGGGTCTTCGTGGCGACGATCGCACCGGAGATGCTGTGCGGCGACCGGCGCGAGAAAACGCTGATCCTCTATTTCTCCCGGCCGATCACGCGGCTCGATTATCTGCTCGCGAAATTGCTGGCCACTGGGTTGCTGACGCTGACGATCACGCTGGTGCCGCTGGCGATCTTCTGGCTCGGGCGGCAACTGCTTTCCGACTCGCCCGTATCGGCGATGAAGAACAATCTCGACGATCTCTGGAAGATCGTCATCGTCTGCGTCATTACCTCGGCCTATCTGGGCGCGCTGGGGTTGACCATCTCCGCGTTCACCAGCCGTAAGGCGATTGCAGTCGGAATCATCGTAGTCGCGTTCCTGTTCGCGAGCGCGCTGGCCGGTGTTCTGCAGAATGTCTTCGGCACCAACGACCAGAAGGCGTGGTTTGGGCTGATCAGTCCGGCGCGCACGATTCTGCAATTCGCCACCGGCATCTGGGATCAACCGATCCAGGATAGCCAGTTCGGAAATCCGCTCGATACCTGGATCTATGGAGCAGCAATGATCGTGATCACGCTCATCTGCTGCGCAATCATGTACTGGCGCTATGTTCCAGAAGATTAGGCGCAAATTCGAAGGCGACGCTCCTCCGCCGAAAGGTGCGGTTCCCGGCTCGGCACCGAGCGGACAGATGCCGCGCGTGGTCACCACCGACGCGTCGCGCCCGGCGGCGATCATGTCCGACAACCCGACCATCGTGCTCGACCATGTCTCCAAGTGGTATGGCGATCTGGTGGCGGTTTCGGATCTGTCATTCAGCATCGGCCCCGGCGTGACTGCGTTGCTCGGTCCGAATGGCTCGGGCAAGTCGACCTCGCTGAAGATGATCTGCGGGTTGCTCGGCCCTTCGACAGGAACCGTTACGATCGATGGCTTGCCGGCTCGGGGCGATCCCAAGGCGTACAAGAATCTGGGAGTGGTGCTCGATATCGAGCAGGTCTATCCCTATCTGAGCGGCCGCGAGTTCGTGCGCATGAATGCGCTGCTGCAGAAGCTGCCCGATCCAGATGCCGCCACGGAGCGCGCGCTGGCGACGGTCGAGATGACCGACGCGGCCAACCGCAAGGTGGGAGGTTATTCCAAAGGCATGCGCCAGCGCATCAAGCTGGCGGGCGCGCTGGTGCACGATCCGAATGTGATCTTGATGGACGAGCCGCTGAATGGCACCGATCCGGAACAACGGGCGCACATGATTCGCCTGATGTGGGAGCTGGGGCGGCAGGGCAAAACGCTGCTGGTCTCCTCGCACGTCCTCTCCGAGGTGGAGCGCTTCGCAGAGAACATCATCGTGATCATCAATGGCAAGCTGGCGGCGGCGGGCAATTACCGCACGATTCGCGAGCGGATCGACAATCACCCGCATGTGGTGCGTCTGGGGTCGCCCGAACCGCGCAAGCTGGCATCGGCGCTGGTGACCTTGCCGCAGATCAGCTCGGTGCGAATTGATAAGGACGGCCGTCTCTTCGTGGAAACCGGTGAGGTGCGCGACTTCTACAAGATGGTGCCGCGGTTGGCAAAGCAGCACGATGTGCGGCTGACCGAGCTGCAGGCGGCCGACGAATCGCTCGAATCGGTTTTCTCGTATCTGGTCGAGCGGTAGGGATAGCAATGGCAACCGCGCTCTGGCGTCCACTTCCGGTCTTCATGTTGACCATCCGCCAATTCTTTGGCGGCAAATCGGTCTGGGTGGTGACGGTGCTGGCGTTCCTGCCGGCGCTCTTCGGTCTGATCTACTGGTTCGACGATGCCGGTACCGCCAGGCGGTCTTCCTGAGTGAGAACATTTACCGCCCGCTGGTGATCGGCACCTTGCTGCCGATCATGGTGCTGATTCTGGCGACTGGGGCGCTCGGCAACGAGATCGAGGATTCGACGCTGCCCTATCTGACCCTGAAACCGATCGGCCGGCTTCGGATCGTCGTTGAGAAGCTACTGGCGACGCTGGCGGTCTGCATCCCGATCATCCTGGCGGGCACGCTGGTGACCTATCTGGTGGTTTTCCGCGGTGACGCCGGAAAGTCGGATAGCCTGCAGTTTCTCTGGGCGTTACTCATCAGCGCGGCGGCCGGCATCGTGGCCTATTCGGCCGTCTTCTTGCTGGTCAGTCTGTTCGTCTCACGCGCGCTGCTGGTCGGGATCGTCTACGCGCTCGTCTGGGAGAGTCTGCTGGGGCGCTATCTGACCGGGCTGAAGATCGTCTCGATCCGGCATTACACCGAGTCGATTCTGGTCGGGATGGCGGACGATCCGGGCATTACGCTCAAGGGCGCGAGTGGGGTCGGTTCGTCGGTCATCGTGATCGCCTTCGTGACCGTGCTGGCGGTCCTGCTCGCCACCTGGCGCTTACGCAACCTGAATCTCGAATAAGCTACCGAAAATCGATTTCGGCGTTCCACCCCCGCTGTCATTCTGAGCGAAGCGAAGAATCTCTCTTCGTTGGACGCGCGAGACAGCGATGGCGTGAATGCTTCGAGTGGCTGGTGCGCTTCATACGCGAGGCGGGTGGGTTGGCTCGACACGGGAGAGATTCTTCGCTTTGCTCAGAATGACAAGAGATGGGAGGGCACTGACATGACAGAAGCCGTAGCGAATCCTGCACCATTGGGGCGTTGGCCGGAAACGAAGCGGCCGATGGGGATCGGCGTGATGTTGCCATTGCTGGACGGCGGCGCGTTCGGCGGGCAACCCCGCTTCAAGGACATCCTGGAAATGGCGCAGACGGTCGAGGCGTGCGGCTTCGACGGTGTCTGGATGCCAGATCATTTCATCTTCCGCCATGAGGCGAACAATCGCACGCCACAGGGGATCTGGGAGGCGTTCACCACCATTGCGGCGGTGGCGGCCCAGGTGCCGCGGGTTTCGATCGGGGTGCTGGTCACGTGCCTGGGTTGGCGCAATCCGGGAATCGTGGCCAAGATGGCGGAGAGCATCGACGAAATCAGCGAGGGGCGCTTCATCCTCGGGGTGGGCGCCGGATGGCACGAGCCGGAATACGACATGTATCACTTGCCCTGGGATCACCGCTTTGGGCGGTTCAAGGACAGTATCTCGATCATCAATCCACTGCTGCGCACCGGACGCGCGGATTATGAAGGCGAGTTCTTCTCCGCGACCGAGGCGCTGAATCTGCCGGGAGGGCCGCGCCGGGCAGAGGGAGGTCCGCCAATCCTGGTCGGCACCAACGGACCGAAGACGATGCGGCTGGCGGCGCAACTCGCCGATGCCTGGAATTCCGACTGGCATCACGATCCGTCGACGGTGCTGCCGCGTCTGATCGAGCTGGACAAGGCGTGCGAGGAGGTCGGGCGGGATCCGAAAACGATGATCCGCACTTCGGGGAGCAATGTGGCGCTGTCAGGGTATCTGGGACGGCGCGCGAACCCGATGGAGGGGACGCCAGAACAGATCGCCGAGCAAATCGCCGCCTTCCGCGACATCGGCTTGCGGCATTGGGTGGCGGGACTCGATCCGTGCAATCCCGCCAAGATCGAGGAATTCAGCAAGATCATCGAGATCCTGGACCGGTCCTAGTCGAAGCTACGTCGCCATGAATGGCGACCTACGAGATGCAATCGTTATCGATAGTCACGAAGGAGTGAGGGAATCCATGGGCAAACGCCCGATCAAGGTTGGCATAATGCTCCCGGAATCGGAGCGCGAGATGGCGGGAGCGACCGGCGGGTGGAAAGACCAGCTGGCGATGACCATGCGGACCGAGGAACTGGGGTTCGATTCGGTCTGGTTTTGCGATCACCTGCTGATGAAGGTGCCTGGGCACGAGCCGCAGGGGGCCTGGGAAGCCTGGTCGATGCTGGCCGCGTTCGCGGCCTGCACGAACCGGGTCGAGCTGGGTCCGTTCGTTTCCTGCACGAGCTATCGCAATCCGGCGTTGACGGCCAAGATCGCGGAGACGGTCGACGAGATCAGCAACGGGCGATTGATCCTGGGGATCGGTTCCGGCTGGGCGGAACCGGAATACGAAGCCTTTGGTTTTCCGTTCGATCATCGCGCCAGCCGGTTCGAGGAAGCGTTGACGATCATCACGTCGCTGATTCGTAAGGGACATGTCGATTTCGAGGGAGAGTACTACTCGGCCAAGGATTGCGAGCTGCGACCGCGGGGTCCGCGGCCGGAGGGGATGCCGATCATGGTCGGCACCTTCCATGGTGAGCGCATGATGACCCTGACCGCGCAACATGCGGATCATTGGAATATCTGGGCGGCGGTTTCCGGGAACACGGCCGCAACCACCAAACCGCTGATGGAGAAGATGGACGCCATCTGTGAGTCGGTGGGGCGCGACCCGAAGACGCTGGAACGCTCAGTGGCGGTACTGGTGGATTTCGAGAATCCCTATGGCCGGCCCGGGCAGAATGTGCCATCGCTGGTGGGGACGCCGCAGGAGATTGCGGATGAGCTGCTGCGCTATGCCGAGATCGGTGTGAGTCATGTCCAGTTCTATCCCGATCCGTGCACGGTCGAGGGGATCGAAATGCTGGCGCCGGTGCTGGATATCCTCGATCGAGGGTAGCGGGCTGCGACCGAAGAGATTCTTCGCTTCGCTCAGAATGACATAAGGGTGGCGCGCGCAACGAGGCGGCTAGTCCTGAAACGGGATGGCTACCGATGCACGGTGTGCGGCGCGACGGAGAACCTGCAGGTTCATCACATCGTGCCGCGCCGGGAAGACGGGAGCAACGATCCGGCCAATTTGACGACACTCTGCTCAGAGTGTCATGCGCGGGCGGATCGGGATGAGGCCGATGGTTCCGACCAACCGACATCGGAAGATGCGACGGTGAAATAGGCGGCTCAGGTTCGACCGCGCTCTTCGTCGTGCCGGGACCAAAGGAGCTCGAGCCAACCGGGGATGGTGGCGTCTGGGCGTTGCTCGTCGCGCGGGTAGTAGCCCTTGATGTCGATGATGGGGGTGCCGTCCCAGGCATCAATGCCTTCGACGTAGAGACGATTTCTCTCGCGCCGGATGAGCTTCGGGCAGCTAATGCCGATCGGGTTTGGGCGTTTGGGGGTGCGGGTGGAGAAGAAACCCACGGGGGTCAGACCGTGGGCGTCCTCGGCTTGTCGTGGCTCACCGGCGGTGCGGCGGCGCTTGGCGCGGTCGAGATAGAAGAGCACGACCAGATGGCTGAAGTCCTCGATCCCAATGAGGCCGTCTGACCAGCGCTCGTCGATCTCCAGGAACGATTCCTGCCAGGGATCGAAATATTCGTCGGGTGCAGTTTCTCCGGTGCCGGGCCGGCGGACGTGGCCGATCGATTGCACCCGGAATGATCGTTTGTCGTACGGCATAGGATTCATCCTTCAAGGTTCTGGTTTGAGTCGAGCGCGAGGGTCCGGTGGATCAACTGCGTTGGGTCGTGAGCGCCGCGAACAGGCGCTCAGTCTCAATCGACGGGACCATTCCCCCGATTCCCCCTAATGCCATGCGACAATCGTGCATCGCACGGAGAACACCAGCCTGATTTCCAAGTTGCGCGGCGGCTTGCATGCGCACCCGGTAACCGATTTCGTCGAGGGGATCGAGGAGAATCAGATCTTCGGCTTCGCGTTCGGCGCGCAGTGGTTGCCCGCGGGCCAGCTCTCCGTTGGCCAGGCATTCGGCGGCGTGCAGCTGGATTTCGCGCAGCTGCCGGCGTCGATGCTCGATCCAGGGAAGACGGTCTCCGGGCAAGAATCCACGGGCGGCGATTTCGAGGGCGACCCGCGCTTCCGCCAGCGCTTCGTCGAACGCGCCGCGAGCCAGGGCCGACTCCGCCTGATGCAATCCGAACCGCGCACGCTCGAAATCCACAAAGACATCCGGAGGACAGAGCAGCTGATATCCGCCAATGTCGCTTTGCAGGTCGATTGCGGGCCGAACCGGTTTCAGCATGGAGCGAAGGCGGCTGACCACCGCGCTCATGGTCGTTTCCCATTCGTCCGGAGATTCGTCATCCCAAAGCGCGCCGGCAAGCTCGTCCCGGCTACAGGAGCGGCGGCGTTCCAGCACGAGATAACTCCAGAGCCGGCGTCCTTGCCGGGCGGGAAAGTCGCGTTCCAGCAAGACATGCGACGGGGTTTCCACGGAGAGATGGCCGCAGATCAGGACGCGCGTTCGGTTCGATCGGCATTCTGGAGAAATCGTCACCATGCTGCACGTTTCCTGCAAGGATCCTGCAAAACACTCTGCTTATTATCGATACAGTCGATCGACGCGATGAATCCACAATGGAGGCGGCAGTGCAAAAGATCGTTCGCTGCTCGTGCGGGATGCACTTTCAGGATGAAGATGAGGGCCGTTTGATTCTCCTGGTGCGGGAGCATGCGCTCGAAGCACACGACCTTCAGCTGAGTGACGACCAGATTCGCGATCTCATGGAAATCGCCCAATAGACAGGGAGACCGATCATGACCAAGACACTTGCATGCGGAGACATTATGCAGGGTTGCCAGGCGACATTTTCGGCGGAAACCGAAGACGAGCTATTGGCGCAGGCAGGGCAACATGCGGTCGAGGCGCATGGGCTCGAAGTAACGCCGGAGCTGGTTGAGGTGGTGCGAGGCGCCATCCACGACACCGACTAGGAGCGGATTGCGTTCCGCAAACACCCCGGCATACACTGAATTCCTACCATCGATTGCACTGCCGCCACTCGTTGTGAATGTGTGGAAACTGAATGTCGACGAGTCGGTCGCGGATCAAAGGAGCGCCGCTGGCCCGTACATCGTTCGTAGGCCGAGCGGAAGAGCGTCTCTGGTTGCACGCGGCGCTGCACGAGCGCGCTCGGTTGGTGACCATCGTCGGACCCGGCGGGGTCGGCAAGACTCGATTGGCGCTGCACGTCGTCGAGGGTATGGCGGGCGCGACAGAGAGCGAACCCGTCTTCGTGCCATTGGCAGTCGTGCGCGGGGCCGACTATGTACCCGCGGCCATCCTGAACGCGTTAGGCATGCCCGAACCGGTCACGGGAGCGACTCCTGCGCTCGTGGCGGATGCGATCGGCGAGCGCGAGCTCTTGCTGGTGCTCGACAACTTCGAGCATGTGACCGATGCCGCGCCGGTGCTGGCGTTTCTGTCCGATGCGTGCCCGGGGCTGCAACAGCTGGTGACCAGCCGTGTTCGCCTGCGCCTTTCCGGAGAGACGACATTTCAGCTCGAACCCCTGACATTGCCGGGCCCGGAGTTGACCGATTGGCAGGCGTTGGGTTCGATCGATTCGGTCGCGTTGTTCATACAGCGGGCGCAAAGCGTCAATCCCGGGTTCGCGCTGACCGAGCGTAACGCGGCCGATTTGGCACGCATCTGCACGCGGCTCGATGGGTTGCCGCTCGCGATCGAGCTGGCGGCTGCCCGCACCCGAGTGATCTCGCCGAGCCGGTTGCTGGAGTTGCTGGAAGCGCGAGCGCCTTTGCTCTCCGGCGGCCCGGCGGATGCGCCGGAACGGTTGCGCACCATGCACGCCGCGATCGAGTGGAGCTACCAGCTACTCGATCCGCGTGCCCGCGCGTTTTTCCGCCGCCTGGCCATCTTCATCGGTGGTTGGGATATCGATGGCGCTGGTGCGGTGGCTGCCGCGCTCGACCATCCCGGCGTCGGGGACCATCCAGCAGATGTCTCGCTGCTGGCGCTCGACTATCTCGAATCGCTGATCGATCACAGCCTGATTCGGCGATCGACCGGACCAAGCGAGATCCCTCGCTTCACGATGCTGGAAACGTTGCGCGAATTCGGGCTCGACGAGCTGCGCCGCCATGGCGAGCTGGAAGAGGTGGGGGCCGCGCATGCCGCGTATTGCCTCAGACTGGCGACCGAAGGCACGCGTGAGCTGGGTGGAGCGAGCCAAACCGATTGGCTGAACCGGCTGGATGCCGACTATCCCAATGTGCGCTCGGCTCTGGAACGGGCGCTGGAGCGGGACGATGCCGCATCCGGTCTGGCATTGTGCAATGCGATTGCCTGGTACTGGCGCGTGCGCGGATTGATCGCTGAGGCACGCGCCTGGGTCGAGGCGTTTTTGGGCCAGCCGTCCGTGCGAGATGTGTCGAAGGCAGGGCTTGCGGCCGCGCTGCGCTGGAATGGCGAGCTGATCGGCTTGCAGGGCGATGCTCCGGGTGCGGAGGCGAGACTCTCGCAGAGTCTCGAACTCTTCCGCAAACTGGAAGATCGCCCAGGTATCGCGGGCGTCTCGAGTGCCATCGGTATTGCCCGGATCCAGAGTGGGTGGGCTCGTGAATCGATCGAACCGTTTCTCGAAGCATCACGGCTCTATCGCGAGCTCGGTGAGCTTCGCAGGGTAGCGTTCTTCGACGCCTATGCGGCGCTTGGCATCGGTGTGGACGGTGATGGCAAGCGCGCTCGGGCGCTGGCAAGAGCGGCAGGCCAGCTGGCGGTGTCGCTGGGAGGCGAGCGGAGTTTCGAAGTTGCCTATGTGGAGCTGGTGCTCGGATTTCTGGCTGTGTTCGAGCTTCGATATATCGAGGCGGTCCCCCATGTCGAACGCTCTATCTCCATATCCGAGGAGCTTTCCTCGCTGCTGATCGTTCCGACCGCGTATGCCATGTGGGCTCGCATCGAGATCGAATCCCACCGGCCCGAGCGCGCACTGGAGCTGATGCGCAAGGGATTTCCGATTTCCATCGAAACGGGATTTCGCCTGGCGACCAGCATGATGATTGCGAATCTGATCTCGCTCTGCGCTCGCCAGGCGCAGTGGCGACATGGCGCCTTTCTGCTCGGCGCGCTCGAACAATTTGGCACGGGCTACCGCGCGTCCATGCCGGCTCGCCAGGAAGCGGAATGGCAGCAGGAGCGGCGTCTCATCGAGTCGCACGTATCGGCTGATGTGCGGGCCGCTGCGCGACAAACAGGGTTGCACATCCCCGTCCGCACGAATTCGTTCGAGCTTCTCGCCTCGCCACTCCTGCGCGAGATCATGCCCGGATCCAGTCCGGCACGCGGCACGCTCAGCCGCCGCGAAGAGCAGGTTCTTGCGTTGATCGCCGAGGGGCTGAGCGATCGGGAGATCGCTAGCCGTCTCAGTATTTCGCGCCCAACCGCCTCAAAGCATGTGTCGGCCATTCTTACCAAGATGGGTGTGCGTACGCGCGCTGCTGCCGCGGCCCTTGCTAACCAGACGCTCCACTAGCGCGTAACGGGCGGAAATCAATCCGGCGGGTCCGAAAAACGGTGAGATCTCACCATGGACTGCTGCGCTCGTGACTGCGTAGCATCGAAACACGACAACGATTTGGCATCACCCGCGCAGTGGCATGCGCCACGCTGCGCGCGATAGGCCGTTGCCATGATGAGGAAAGACACGAGGATGGCAGTCATGACAAATCGACGCTCTCTCCTGGCCGGCGCCGGATTACTGGGATGCGTTGCGCTGGCACGACCCTGGAATGGCGGCGCGGAAGCGACTCCCGCCGCTGGAGATGATTCCACGGCTGCCATGCTGGCCGCGATTCAGACGCTTTACGAGGATGGCTGGAATGCTCACGATCCCTCCGTCGTCTTCGATATCGTTGCGGACGATCACGTCTATCACGATCCGATCACGCCCGGCATCGGAACCGGTCCGCAGGGTTACGCGGACCTGATGTCGTTCTACCTGGGCGCCTTTTCCGATCTCGTCTTCCCAATTCATGACATCGTGGTTGGCGACAACGCCGTCGGAGTGCGCTGGACCGCGGACGCGGTTCAGACAGGCGAGATTTTCGGCGTTCCCGCTACCAACATGCATCTCGCTGTCCCGGCCATGGCCATTCACACCTTCGACGGCGACAAGATCAGTGCAACCACCGTGATCTATGACACGCTCGGGATGCTGTCGCAGCTCGGCCTGGCGCCGGCCACCGGCTCCAATCCTTCGGCCACGCCGGAAGCGGCTATCACGTTCCCGCTGTCAATCGCGTCGCCGGTGAGCACGCTGAGCCCGGAAGCAGCGGCAGAGGCGGCGGTTGCGTTCTATGAGGACGTCTGGAACCAAAAGGATCCCGATGCCGTGGCTGGTCTGGTATCGCCCGAGTTCCAGTACATCGACCCGTCCGTTCCGGCAATGCCCCCCGGGCCGGAAGGCTATACCGCGATGACAGGTCAATTCCTGGCTGGTATTCCCGATTTGACGATCACCGTCGACAACGTCGTATCTAGCGGATCACAAGTGGCAATGCACTGGATCGGCACCGGTACCCAAACGGGGGAGTTCATGGGGATTCCACCGACCGGCCTTCACGTCACCGCCGAAGCGATGTCCTTCCTGACCTTTGACGGCGATCGGATCGCCACCAACTTTTCGGTCTTCGATGCGCTCGGTGTGCTCATGCAACTGGGGGCCATTCCACCGCTTGGTGGTGCTCCGGGCGGCACTCCGTCCGCGGACGAGTGAAACCTGACTCCCCGGAAGCGGTGAGCTGTTTCGGACGAGCCTGCGACCTTGCGATCGCTGGTTGACGTTTTTTGGCTACTCCGAGGGGAGGGGATGGTGACGGTTGTTGCGAAGGAACGGAGATCCCCTTTCGTTCCTTCGCACGGCTGTCTGCTCCCGGCACGCAACGACCCGCATCGTCAGGAGATAGGAACGATATGTCCTCGGTAAACGATAACGTCGGACGGTGGAAATTCGTGGTGGCGCTGATTCTGGTCCTGTCGCTGCTCATGTTGCCAGGCGCCGGGAGCGGAGTATCCGCGCAGGAGTCCGCCGCGACCCCGGCCGCTCCGACAACAGATACCGTGGCAGACGCGGACAATTCGGACATTCCACCCGTCGAGCAACCTGCTGAGGAGGCGCCGCCCCCGGATGCGGATTCAGATTCGCCGGGCGTCGTTGATTCTACCGACGAACCACCCGCGGCCGAGGCGACGGATCCGGCGGAGGGCGAGATCCCGGAAGCTGCCGATCCGTCCACTCCCGAAGACGCGGAGGTCGACCCGGTTGTCGAGCCGAACGCACTCGGGAGTGTGACGGTCACCTTTACCACCAACGATGGCGGCGCCATCCCTGAGGGGGCCACCGGCTGCTTGCATACTGACGCGGATGATTACTACCAATGTCACCCTGTCGACGGGAATGCCTTGACGTTCACCGATCTCGAGCCGGGTCTCTATTGGCTGGAGCTGCTCTCCCCATATGCGAATCCGAACGAACCCGGCCAGGCTCCCGGTTTCGGTTCATATTCCCCAGACTATCTTGATGGGATCGAAGTCGAGAGCGGTCAAGATGTCCAGCTGCAGGTCGACTTGATCGCGCCGGGCCAGGTGACATTCCACGTCTCCGGATCCGGCGCGGATTCGGCTCATGTCTGCACGCTCTACGACCTCTGTGAGGATGTCACAGGAGGCGTAGCAGTCCTTTCAGTCCCTCCAGGAAGCTGGACATACAGCGTCTACGATGTTGACTGGACGAATGTGATCGCTGAGGGCGAATACGAACTTGCCTCGGGGCAAAACCTGGAGATCTCTGTCGAAGTCGATTTACCCGAGTCAGGACAGGTGACCTTCTCTGTCTCCGGCCCAGGAGCCGATACGGCCCGAGTATGCATACTCGGCCCAGGTACTGATACCTGCAAGGATGTCATCGACGGCGTGGTGGTCTATCCCGCCATCCCCGCAGGCAGTTGGCACTACGATGTCGTTGACGCTGACTACAATCCGCTCGCCAGTGGCGACTACGAACTTGCCTCGGGACAGAATCTCGAAATCGATGTCGAGCTCTCAGGGGAGCCGATCGATCTCTCGATCGATGTGAATCTCAGAACGAGCGATGGCGGACCGGTTCCGCCGACCACGCAGGTCTGTATTCTCGATGATGCGGGGAACGAGTTCGAATGCCAACCGGCCACGCAGAACTACCCCGACCCGGCGACCGTCCACTTCGACCAGGTGCCATCGAATCCATTCCGCGTGATCACCACGGAGGCCATCATCTATCGGAATGTGGACGAACTCGTTCCATTCGCCGACGGCGAGGGGAGCTTCCAGGTCGATCTCGTCTTGCAGAAGCTCGGCGGGGCGATTTCTACCTCTGTCGACTCGCCAAATCCGGCCCCCGGATCGAACATCGAATTCCTGACCACCGTTCAGGCACAACTATCGGCCGAGGCGAGTCCATGGATCGTGACGAGCGACGCTCCGTTCACCGTCTTTGGCATCGCTTGCGTGCCGGCTCCCGAAAGCGGGAGTTGCGAAACTGGGTCGGATTCAGATCCCACGGTGATCCTCTCTCCGAATCCTGCCACCGGACGGTTCAACATCGAGGTCTATTCGACCTATGTTGTGCCCAATACTCCGGGTGTTTCGTATGCGGTCACCTTCTGCGCCGGACCGACCAACAACCCAAGCAACCGGATTTGCGCATCCGATTCGTTCACGGTGGCTGGCGGCCATATGCCCTCGACTCCAACGCCAACCCCGGATCATCATCCCGAACCGCCGGCCAACCCCTCGCACCACAGTGGAACGTCGTCGAGCAGCAGCGCGACGGTGAGCGGACTCCCGAACACCGGAGCCGAACCCGCATCGAGCCCGCGCGGCTATGGAGCCCTCCTCCTGAGCGCAATGCTCCTCCTCCTGGCTGGATTCTGTCTGACCCACTCTCCCCGCTTGCGCGCGCGGAGGTAGCCGAAGCGCGGATCCGGAGTCCGGAGTTGACTTTTCTCCTGCCGCGACAAGGCTGTCGCGGCATGAGCGTTTCTCATTCTTCCCCGACGCCAATGTCCCGATTCCGTTTGAACGCGCCAGAACCTGCTTGCTCATGGTGTCGTTTGTCGGTCCGCCGCGTGCATGTGCGAGAATCCGAACCATATCGCGCCGTTTCACCAGAAGCAGAGGGCAGAATCATGACCGTCGTCGGAGCCGGATTGCAGATCGATAAGGGGCGGGTCGCGGAGCTTACCGCCAAGGAAGAAAAGCGGCTCAACGACTCGACACCCGGTTCGGGGCGCATGTATGAGCGCGCGAAAAAGACCATGGCCGGCGGCGTCCCGTCGTCCTACCAGGTGCGCGATCCGTGGCCGATCTACCTGGAGGAGGGCAAGGGCTCGAAGGTTTGGGATGTCGATGGCAACGAGCGCATCGACTATCACAATGGCTTCGGCTCGATGGTGCAGGGACACGCGCATCCGGCCATCATCAAGGCGGTTTCGGATCGGGTGGCCAAGGGCACGCACTTTGCGGCGCCGATCGAGGATTCGATCGTGGTCAGCGAGGCGCTGGCGGAGCGCTTCGGGTTGCCGCTCTGGCGCTATGTGAACTCGGGTACGGAAGCGACGATGGATGCCATGCGCATCGCGCGCGCCTATACCGGGCGCGATACGGTCATGAAGATCCTTGGCTCGTATCACGGGCACCACGACTACGCGATGGTTTGTATCGGCGTGCCCTATGACGATCTGGGTGACCGTGAGGATATCCAGTCGCTGCCGTATGGCGCAGGGATTCCGAAGGTGGTCAGCGATATGACGGTGGCGGTGCCGTTCAACGACGCCGCCGCGATGGAGCGCCGGATCGAGCGACTGGCGGAAGAGGGACGTTTGCCGGCCTGCGTCATCATGGAAGCCGCCATGATGAATCTGGGTGTGATCCTGCCGGAGCCGGGCTATCTGGACGCGGTGCGGGAGATCACGAAGAAATACGGCATCGTCTGGATCGTGGACGAGGTCAAGACCGGTCTCACGGTCGCTCCCGGTGGCGCGACGGAGAAGTTCGGGCTCTCACCGGATATGGTCACGCTGGCCAAGGCGCTGGGCGGCGGTCTGCCGTGCGGTGGGATCGGCGCCACCGAGGAGATCATGGAGGTCGTGCTGAATGGCTCGGTCTACCAGGTGGGCACCTACAACGGCAATCCGCTGACCATGGCGGCGGCGCGCGCCAGCATCGAGGAAGTGCTGACCGACGAGGCCTACGCGCATCTCAATATGCTCAACGATCACTTGATGAAGGGGTGCGACGCGATCCTGGAGAAGTACAACCTGCCGGGATACACGGTGGGCATCAGCTCCAAGGGGTGCGTCACCTTCTCCGAGCAGAAGATCACCGATTACGAGTCGTTCATGGAGAACCTGCACGGCGAGCTCACCGAGCTGGCTTGGCTCTATGCCATGAACCGCGAGATCTTCATGACCCCGGGTCGTGAAGAGGAATGGACCCTCTCGATCCAGCATTCGGTCGAGGATGCGGACAAGTACATCGCCATGTTCGAAGAGATGGCGCACGATATCACGGCGTAACGGGTCGTGAGTCTTGAGATCTGAGTCTTGAGAAGCTGAATGGTGAGACGGGCCGGCGCCCGAGCGTCCGGCCCGTCTTTTTGTGGCTCCGGTTTCGTTCGAGGGGAACGGTTACCATGAAATCTATGCAATGTGGGGATAAAATCTATTCAAATATAAGCGAAATGACGGCTGTCAAAAAATGGAGATTTTCCACCTCGTTGTCATTCTGAGCGCAGCGAAGAATCTCTCCCGTGCTTGCCCGCGACCCAGCCTGCCGATTCGAGGTCATGTTCGCCGGTAACCCCGACGAGAGAGATCCTTCACTTCGTTCAGGATGACAATGTGGAGAGTGGGGTCTGGCTCGCAAATTCGGCCATCTGAGATAGGCGAGAACTCCTCAGGGTTCAGGGTTCAGGACCCGAAACCTATTGCTCCAAGTAGACCTCGTCCACATAGCACCACATCCAGTCTTCGCCGGGTTCGAAGGATTGGATGATGGGGTGGTTGGTGGCGTGGAAGTGCTTGGTGGCATGTTTGTTCGGGGAGGAGTCGCAGCAGCCGACGTGTCCGCAGATCATGCAGAGACGCAGGTGGACCCACCAATCGCCGGTTTTCAGGCATTCCTCGCAACCGTTAGGGGTGCGTGGTTGCACATCGCGAATCTGATCGAGATGGGTGCATTGGGTTGCGGCCACGGCCGGCTCCTTTCGGGTTCGGACTACTGGAATTTGGCGCGCAGCTGCCCGCAGGCGGCGGCGATCTCGACTCCGCGGGAATAGCGCACCGTGGTGGGAATGCCGCGGGATTCGAGAATGGCGGCGAAGCGGTCGATATCGGCGGTTTCCGGCCGTTCGTAGGGGAGCACGTCCACTGGATTCAACGGAATGATGTTGACGTGGCAGAGCATCCCCTGCAGCAGATCGGCCAGCTCCGTGGCGACCTCATCACTATCGTTGATTCCCTTCATGAGCGCGTATTCGAAGGAGATACGGCGACCGGTCTTCGCGATGTAGTCGCGCGCGGTCTGCATCAGCACCTCGATCGGGAAGCGGTCGTTGATAGGCACCAGGCTGCTGCGCAGCTCGTCATTCGGGGCGTGCAGGGAAATGGCGAGATTGACCTGATAGGGTTCCTCGGCCAGTTTCTGGATACCGGAAACGATGCCGGAGGTGGAAACCGTGATGCGGCGCGCGCCGAATTCCAGCCCGTGTTTGTCATTCAGGATAGAGATGAACTTCATCGTCTCGCGGTAGTTGTGGAAGGGCTCGCCCATCCCCATCATGACCAGATTGGTCAACGGGCGCCCGCGCTCACGAGCGATGCGAGCGGCATTGACGGTTTGCACCACCATCTCGCCGGCAGTCAGATTGCGCTGTAAGCCGCCGAGTCCGGTTGCGCAGAAGGCGCATCCCACCGCACAGCCAACCTGGCAGGAAACGCAAACCGTGGCGCGGTCGGGATAGAACATCAGGACCGTTTCGACCAACTGGGCGTCATGGGTGGTATAGAGAAATTTCACCGTTTCGCCGTCGTCGGTCTCGACCGCGTGTACCTGCGTCAACGGGTCCATGGGGAGCGTTTCGATCAAACTGGTGCGCAGTGCAGCCGGTACATTCGACATCTCGTCGTAGCCGGTCGCGAGCTTCTTGTAGGTCCAGTCGTAGATCTGCGAGGCGCGGAAGGGTTGCTGGCCAAGCTCGGTGACGCGGGTGCGCAGCTCGTCGAAGGTAAGGTCATAGAGAGTCGTGCGCGTGACTCGGCGACCGCGACCGGGCATGATGAGGACGTCTGGTTGAATGGTTTCGGTCATGATTCCGATGTCAGGCTAGGAGAGCGCACGTGGCGGACATAATCGACTGTCGCAGCAAGTATAGGAGCAACGGCCGATGAAGCCGTTTCGATCGATGGTGCGGCCCACCGAGGAGCACGATCACGCCGAGGCGATTTCGTTCGCGTTTCACAAGAGCGATCTATTGGTGGTGCGCGACGGCGAATCGATCTCGATCCCGACCTATGCGCAACTGGAGCAGCTGCGGCTCGACCTGGGATTGGAAACCTATCTGGGCGATCTCGATGGCTCGGATTTGATCGCGTTGGAGCTGAGCGAGCGGGCAGAGGAGTTTCCCGCTGGCTGGGAGCTGGCGGGATTGCGCTCGATCTACGGCGCGGTCGACGATCAGCTCTTCGCGCTCGCCGGCCGGGCGGTGCAGCTGCTCGATTGGCGGCGCAACCATCGCTTTTGTGGCCGTTGCGGCTCGCCCACCGATCTGGTGGATGGCGACCGCGCCACCAGGTGTCCGAACTGCGGCCTGTTCAACTATCCGCGGCTTTCCCCGGCGGTCATCATGACAGTCGAACGGGACGACACAATCCTGCTCGCGCATGGGGTCAATTTTCAGAATGAGGTCTACAGCTGCGTGGCCGGGTTCGTGGAGCCGGGCGAATCGCTCGAAGAAGCGGTGGCGCGGGAAGTGCTGGAAGAGACCGGGATCATCGTGGATGAGGTGCGCTATTTCGGGAGCCAGCCGTGGCCCTTCCCGAATTCGCTGATGATCGGCTTCAACGCGCGCTACGCCGGGGGCGATATCGTGCTGGAGGACGCCGAGATCGGCGACGCCAAGTGGTTCACCGCGGATGCCATGCCCCAGTTGCCGGGGAAGATCAGTATTGCGCGGCGGTTGATCGACGATTGGATTTCGAGGAGCGAGGAGCGAGGAGCTGGGATCGAGGAGCTAGGCAGTCGTTCCTAGCTCCTAACTCCACGATCCTCGCTCCTCAGACGATCCAGAAGCCGCGGCTGATGAGGAGGGTGAGGGTGGCGAGGAGGATGGCCAGGAGGGCGAAGAGGCCCTCGCGGGCCCAGCCGGACCAGCGGGGCGAGGCGAGGATGGCGCCGAGGACGAGATAGACCCCGACGGCGGGTAACAGATAGCGCCCCAGGGAGACCCAGGTAACGATCACGTGGGCGATTACGGTCACCACGGTGAACATGGCGATGGCAGGGGGCAGGCGTTTCCAGACCAGGGGCAGGAACGCCACGAAGACGAGCGCGACCAGTAGATTCAGGATGATGATCAGGTTTCGGGGATCGCCGGTGAGCGCTTCTTTCGGGTGACGGAAGAAGAGTTCGGCGTAGAAGCGTACGTGCTCGTCCCAACCACCCCAATTCTGTTGCGCGGTGAAGTAGGCCAGCGGGTCGTCGTGTTCGATGGCGGTGTAGAGGCAGTAGCTGGCGAAACCGGCAAAGGGAAGGAGTCCGGTAGCGATGAGTCGCCAGCCGCGCACGCCGTCTTTCCAGGCGCCCCAGAGGAGTGCGGGTGCGAGCGCAAGTCCGGCTAAACGCGTGAGCGATGCAAGTGCCGCGACCGCGCCGGCGGGGAGCCATTTGCCGCTGACGGCCAGCAGAAGCGAGCTCAGCACGATGACAAGGAAGAGCGATTCCGAATAGGCAGCATTGAAAAAGAACGAGTAGGGCATCAGGCAGAGGAGCATGACGGGATAGACGGCAGTGTGGCCTGACAGGATGCTTCCGGAGAGTCTGGCGAAGAGCGCGACTGCGATCAGAAAGCAGAGATTGGCGATGACGATCCCCGCGACTGCGTAGGCCGCATCGGTGCGATCTACTCGGGAGATGCTCACCAGTCCGCGCATGAGGAGCGAATAGAGGGGCAAGAATCCGAGACCGTTGTCGTGGCTCGGGTTCTGGGGGGAATAGCCGAGACGTGCGAGGGCGACATAGTGAGCTGCGTCCCAGCGTGCCCAGCCATCGAGGGCGGGATGGGTGGGGAGGAATTGGTCGGGGAGCTGGGCGGGGTAGAGATCGAGTTTGGGAATGGCTCGACCAGTGAGCCAGACGGCGAAGAACAAACCGATGCGGGTCACGATCGCGAACGCCAGCGACGGCAGCACTGGCCCGGTTGGGCGTCTCAATGGGATTCGTTCCGGTCAGATCGATAGTTCATCGAGTCCTGGCACCGTGGCCCCAATGTCATCCTAAACGAAGTGAAGGATCTCTTTCGTCGGAGTTGCTCGGCACCATGGCCTCGAATCGAGAGACTTGGTTGTGAGCAAGCACGGGAGAGATTCTTCGCGTTGCTCAGAATGACAAAAATGGGAGTTGCGCGCTAGTCATGGCTGCGTTTAAGAGTGGCAAGGGCAACCGCGGGGAGGTGCCCCTACGGGGGCGGCACCGATCCGCTAACCTGCCATTGCCCATTGCCCATTGCCCATTGCCTGATGTCACCCGTTCAGGTTCACCAGGTCCTCGGGGGTGAAGTCCTGCGTGCCCTCGGTGCGGTGGAACCAGTGGTCCCAGAGTTCTTGCAGATCCTGGCCGGAGGCGGATTCGAGCGCCGCGAGGAGATCCTCGGGTTGGGCGACGCCGAACCGGTGGTCGGCGACGTATTGCTGAAGACCAGCGAAGAACGCGTCATCGCCGATGGTGCGGCGGATGGCGTCGAAACCGAGGGCGCCCTTGCCGTAGACCGTGCGGCCATACGGGCCGTTGGTGATGAAATCGGCGCTCGGTTGATCGACCACCAGGTCGCCGTCCTGACCGAAGAGCATGGTGAGGAAGGGGCGTTTCAGGAAGCCGTCGATCCATGCCTGCGCGGCGTCGGGGCCGTCGATGGCCTCCTTGTAGATCATCGAGCTTTCGTTCGCCATTGCCTCATCGGTGAAGGCGTGCAGATATTGGTTGTTGCCGACGAGGCCGTACCACCATTGGTGAGCGATCTCGTGCACCACCGTGAATTCGAGGTAGTCGCTACTGACGTCGTAATGATCGGCACCGATATACATGATGCCGGGGAATTCGACCCCCGCTGCCTGATCGCCGAGGCGGGTTTGCACCAGATCCATTTCGGTATAGGGGTAGGTGCCGAAGTCCCGCGAGTAGACGGTGAAGGCATCGACCCCGTATTGCAGCACCACCGCGGCGGCATCCTCATAACCGGGGAAATACCAGGAACGCACGGTGGTTTCGCCGACCTGCTGCTCCATCACGGCCAGATTGGTGCCGGCGGAGATAACGAAATCGCGCATCGGACCGGCAGTCCAGCGATGGGTGGTGAGCACGCCCTCGACATCGGCCGACGATTCCACGCCACTGGTTACGAAGGTCACATCGGTTGGCGCGGTGAGCGCGATATCGAACATGGCGGTATTGGAGAAGACCGGATCGCCGACGGTGTTTGGCATATCGAGCAGCCAACCGTTGTCCGGATCCCATCCCGCCAGCAAGGGCATCCATTGAGCGAGGTTGTACGACTGGGTATCGGAGAAATAGCCGAACATGCCGTAGCTGGTGACGGGGTCGTTCGGAATCGTGGTGACGAAATCGAGCGTGACCTCGGCTCGATCCCCGGGTTGCAACGACTGCGGCAAGGTGATGGTGGCGAGCGAGCTGTCCGCGCCGAAGACCGGCGCGACCGGCTGCCCGTCGATCATCACGTCCGACATGGTCATCGAGCCGCCGCCGTAGTCCTTGAAATTGGGATAGAGGCGCAGATAGAGCTCGGTCTGCTCAGCGTCCGTGAAATTGATGTAGTCGAGCTGCATGGTGCCTTCGATGCGGCTGGGCTCTTCGGATGCAGGAACCAGACTGCCCGCAACGGTGTAGATCGGGAACTGGCCGTCGGTTTCCAGGCGCACCTGCCGCGCCATGGAGGGGATGATGCCGGCATAGAGATCGCCGGCGGTGGAGAGCGCGTCGGGCGAGGCGACCGGCGATTGCGCGAGCGCAGCCGACGATCCCGCCAGCGTCGTCAGGAGCAGCAGGGGGATCAGAAAGAGTCGATAAAGGAGGGGTGCGTGCGTGGTCATAGGGCGCTCGTGATGCTCCCGGGGCTATGCTTGCGCCGATGGATCCCAAACCGAACCAGCCGTTCGATGCGGCCACAACTGTAGAGCATTCCGCTGAAGCAACCGTTCAGCTTCGATCGCCACGACCGCTGATCGTCGATCCCGTCATGCTGGACGGGATGATGGCGCATCTGCGCGATTGGCTTCCAAACGAAGGATGCGGACTGCTGGCAGCTATCCCCGAATGGGATGCCGACCGGGCCGCGCACTTCTTCCCCGGCACCAATATCGATCGTTCCCCAGTGCGGTTCACCATGGATCCGGTCGAAGTCATCGCGGCCATGAAACGCATGCGGGATGAGCATTGGGAGCTGGCAGCGATCGTGCATAGCCATCCCCGCACCCAGCCGGCGCCCTCGCGCACCGATCAGAACGAATGGTATTACCCGGAAGCGCGCTTGCTGATAGTCTCCTTTGCGGGAGAGGAACCGGAGATCGGGTGTTGGGCGCTGACCGGTGACCAAATGGCACGCGAATTCCGCGCGTCTCAGCTTCTTGTGGCGGGGCGATAGGCTATCTCCCAGTCAGAAGTGTTCATGTATGCTTGATCGACGGCTTTCGCCGGGTTGCGGGCCGCGTTCGCGCGGTGCCGGGCTGGCAATCGTTGGCGGCCGATTCGACACTTCAGGGAGCGAATGGAACCACCCCGACGTTCGCGAGAGCAGATCCTGGAAGACCTCGCCGGTTTTCCCGACGATCTGCGCCGGTTGTTGTTTTCCGCGCATGATGACGACGATCTCTATCGCCCCGGCAGTGACGGTGGGTGGGGAATCGTCGAAATCCTTCCGCATCTGCGTGACTGGGAAGAGATCTGGCTCGAGCGCGCTCACCGCATCGTCGAGGAAGACGAGCCCGATATTCCCGGTTACGACGATTCGCTCTGGCCGATCGAGCGGGACTATCGCGGACAGGATCCGCGTGAAGTCTTCGACGAATTCGCCGAGCTGCGACACGAGCATGTCGACTTCCTGTTGAGCGTGACTCCGGATGAGTGGGACCGCATGGGAAACCACAGTCTTTTCGGAAAAATCACGCTCAGGTGGATGGAAGACCATGTGTGCGATCATGATTCCGAACATCTCGATCAAGCGCGTGAGGTGCTTGCGGGATAATTGTCGAGAACCGGAATCCGTCCGGGTGCCATGTGTGGAGAAAAGCGGCACATGTCTGTCGAGAATCCAGCCTTTGTCGCGACCGGCCGAACCCCGCTGAAAGCGGTTGATCTGGCGGTTGCCGATCTCGATAACGACTCCCTCATCGTGCGGTTGCAGATGACCGTGAATCATCTTTCCCGTTGGCTCACGCCGATCACCGACAAGTCGCTGCTCATGCGCAGCGCCAAGCGCGGTGAGGCATCGGTCTTCGAGCTCTTGCTGGAGTTGCGCGATACCGAGCAGGTGGCATTCCAGCGTATGAACGCGATTGCCAACAGCATCAATCCCGATCTGGACAAGCTGCCCGATCCGCGCTATTTCGCGGAAAAGGACAAGCCCGGTTTCGACCGCTCGCCCCTCTCGGTGCTGGCGCAGTTCCGCCGGTTGCGGCAGAGCACCTGCGCGTTGCTGCGCAGTCTGCCGGATAACGCCTGGCAACGGGTGGGCACCAGCCGGCTGGAGCACGACTGGCAGATCCGCATGATTGCCGAATATCTGGCCAACAACGACACGCGCGTTTTGCATCTGATGGACGTGGCACTGCACAACACCGGTGTGCGTCGCAACATCAGCTCGGTTTCCGGAGCGAATCTGACCGAGTTGATGGAGATGTACCCCGTGCGCGTGCGCATACGCTAACGGGCGGACGAGTGTGAGCCTGTCCTACCGGGAAACCGCTATCGCCGAGATCCTGGCGCGCGAATTCTTCGCAGCTATCGACGCGCGCGATCCCAAACGACTGCTCGCCACGTTGGCCGACCACGCCACTTTCCGCGCCTTGCCGCATTCGGCGCCGATCCGCCCGGCGGATGAGATCGTTTCCTATTTCGGGACGGTCGTTTCGTCCTATCCGGAAGCGCATTGGGAAGTGAGCGATATCATCGCCACCACCGACCGCGCCGCGGTGCAGTTCGTCTTCCGGGAGTTCTCCGACCGCCTTGGCCGCGAGATGCTCTCCGAGCAGGTGGCGATCTTTCGGGTGGTGAATGGCAAGATCATCAGCATCGTCGGCTATTACGACACCACCGAATTCCGCCGGCTCTTCTGGGATGAAGCGGTTTAGACTCGACCAGGTCGGTCCTGGTTGTCTGCTGGCTATCCACGCCGATCGCCGCGATCTGCGCGACGATCAGAGCGATCTGGTGCTGCTCGAACGCATCGACTCCCGTCGCCTTCCTCATCCTCCGCCTGCCTGACTCCTTCTCGTGAGTCAGGACGCTGCCGGCATCGAATTTGCTCCCGCCAACGGGAGCGCGATGCCGCGAACAGCAACGGTCGGAAGGACAATTCGTGTCAGAGCAAATCGAATCTGACGATTCATTCGGTGATCCGGAGCCGCCGAGGCGTACCCGGTTTTCCTCATTCCAAATGCCTACCCTCGATGCCCTCGCCGGGTTCGAGAGTACGCGCTATCTGGGTAAGTGGCTAATCATTGGCGGCCTAATCGGTCTCGTCGCCGGGTTGGGCGCGGTGGTCTTCACGCATGCGATCCAGATCGCGACCGAGTTCTTCCTCGGCCGGTTGGTGGGGTATACGCCGCCCAAACCGATCGGCGAGGGGAACTACCTGATCCAGGAAACCATCGCGCGTCCGTGGCTGTTGCCGTTGGTGACCGCGCTGGGCGGGTTGCTTTCCGGCATCATCGTTTTTCGCTTTGCGCCCTCCGCCGAGGGACATGGCACCGATGCGGCCATCGACGCAATCCTGCACAAGGACGGCCATATCGATCCCAAAGTTCCGCCGGTGAAGTTGGTCGCGTCGGCGATCACCATTGGGAGTGGCGGATCGGCCGGCCGCGAGGGACCGGCGGCGCAGATCTCGGCCGGATTCGCCTCGATGCTCTCTGGGTGGCTCAAGCTCTCGCCGAACGATCGCCGGATTGCGGCGAGCGCAGGGATGGGATCGGGGATCGGCGCGATTTTTCGGGCGCCGCTGGGCGGAGCGTTGATGTCGGCCGAGATTCTCTACCTGCACGATCTGGAGGTGGAGGCGCTGATTCCTGCGCTGATCGCCTCGATCGTCGGGTACAGCGTCTATGGCACCATCGAAGGATGGGAGCCGATCTTCGGTCAACAGTCCGGAATTGCCTTCGACGATCCCACCAGCCTGATCTATTACGCGTTGCTGGGCGTGGTGGCCGGACTGGTCGGGATTCTCTATGCCAAGTGCTTCTATGGCACGGTGCATCTCTTTCACAAGTTGCATGTGCCGCTCTGGGTGAAACCGGCGATCGGCTGGCTGACGGGGTGGCGGCTCACCTTCGGCGGTGAGGACCTCGGCTGGGACGGCGCGCTCTCGACCATCGTCGAGGACCCGATCGAGCAGGTCTTCGTGGCGGTCTACGACGTGTCGCGCGAGGACGAGGCGAACCTCGACGGCTGGGAGTCCACCGACACCGGGCTCTACCGCAAGATGAAGGTCCGGGTCTCGACGATGAACGGCGAGCTGCTCGCCTGGACCTACGTGCTCGACGCGTTCGAGGGCGGCCTGCCCAGCGCGTCGTACCTCGGTGTCGTCGCCGACGCTGCCGAGGCCGCGGACGCGCCTGCCGACTACGTCGTCGCGCTGCGGTTGCGGCCGTGCCGCTCGCTCGGGCACTAGCTCAAGGCGAGGAGACCTGCACCGGGAACGTCGCCGTCGCGACGTTGTCCCCCGAGTCCTGCACGTGCACGGTCAGCAGCTGGGTGCCGGACAGCTGACTCCGGGAGTCGTCGCAGGTCAGGGAGTACGGACCCGGCCCGGACTCGGTGGTGCAGGGGACGACCACGCCGTCGCTGCCGACCTCGGCCCAGGCCATGGCCGGCGGCGCACCCGTGCGCTGCGCCGGCGCGCCCGCGACGTCGACCGTGAACGTGTGACCGACCAGGTCCCACGAGATCGGCGAGGTCACCGTCACCTGGGGTCCGGACGCCCCCGGCGTGACCGCGTCGCTGAGAGGTGACCAGCCCACCTGGTTGAGCGCCTTGACCGTGACCGTCGGAGGCCCGGTGGCGTCCTTGTCGGCCGGGACGACGATCGACCTGCGGTAGCCGGCCGGGCTCGTGACGTAGGTCGAGGTCCCCGTGGGCGTCTGGGCCTGCACCCACGTGGTCACGCGGTAGCCGAGCACGATCTGGCCGTTGTCCGGCGGCGAGGTCCAGCTGACGCGGTAGCCGCTGCCGCTCGGGCGGACCGTGACCTGGGGCGCGTCGGGGACCGCCGCCTTCTCGTCGAACCGGACCTCGACCCGGGCCCGGCGTCCCGTGGCCACCGTGGTGAACCGGATCCCCTGGGGCGTGGTCAGGCTGCTGCCCACCGGGAGCGCGGGGTCGGTGAGGTCGGCGTCTGGGAACGCGATCCCGGTCGGGTTGCCCGGCGAGGCGTCGACGATCTCGACCGGGCCGTGACCGATCTGGCGCCGGATCATCACTCCGGGGATCGTGCGCCCTACGACCGGGCTGTGCTGGCGTTGGTACTCCACCCAGTAGGTCGTGCGCCCGGCTCGGATGCGCAGCGCCTGGTACGCCGAGTGCGCGTGCTCGATGTCGGCCACGGTGTAGGTGCCGTCGTGCCGGACCCGCGCGACGCGTCCGGCCCAGCCGAGCCGGACCAGGGTCGGCGCCGAGAACGAGGCCCGTGAGTGGCCCATCGCGTCCCAGCTGTCGCCGTACTCGATCGCGCGGCACCGCCCACCGAGGGCGATCCGACGGTCGCCCTGACGGCAGACGACGCCGTACGCGTGATCGAGCCCGAGGTTGTGCCCGAGCTCGTGCACCAGCGTCGACATCCCCGGGTCTCGGAACCGGATCCAGGTCACCCGACCGGGGAGCTGCGCCACCGACGCGGCCGACTCGCACTGCTCGGTGAAGATCATGAGCCGGTTGAACCGGGCGGGGTGGTAGCCCGCACGCCGTAGCGCCGCCGTCGCCGCACGCAGCGAACGGCCCTGGGTGTTGCACATGAGGTCGCCGGAGATGCCGACGTGGATCCACCGCGTGACCCGCACGCGGACGCGCTCACGGCCGCGCGACACGTGCCGGTAGAACCGCGCCGTCTGCCGCAGGTCGTGGTGCATGCGCGCGGTCGAGGGGAACGACGGGGGCCGGCGGCCCCAGTAGAACCTCGCCGCCAGCAGGTGGATCCGACGCGGCGCGTGCACGCGGTCGTGGCCATGGTGACGGATGTCGCTGCCCCGGGAGTGCGTCGCCACCGACGCCGATCGGGGCGAGGCCCGGTGGGCCTGGTGGGTCGCCTGGGCGTGCGTGGCGGTCGCCGCGGTGGCCGGCGCGAGCGTCAGTGCGGGTACGACGAACAGCGGCGCGAGCAGCGCCAGCGTGACACCCCGCGTCACCCCCAACGGTCAACCCCCCAGTCAGACCTGTCGTCCAGCGTGCGCCAAAAAGGCTCGCGGATCAACTTCTTCCCCAGGAGGCGTGTCTCCGGAGCGCCGCTAGGCTCACCGCCGTGACCCCTCAGGAGCAGGCCCAGGAGGCCGCCGCCGAGCTCGCCCGCCTCACCGGCGTGGACCACCACGATGTCGCCCTGGTCCTCGGCTCCGGCTGGCTCCCGGCCGCCGCCGCACTGGCCGGCGAGGAGCCTGGTGCCACCGTCGAGATCGCCACGACCGACCTGCCCGGGTTCTCGGCGGCCGCAGTCGCCGGGCACTCGGGAACCATCCGCAGCCTGGCCTCGGGGGACCGACGGCTGCTGGTGTTCGGCAGTCGCACCCACTACTACGAGGGCAAGGGCGTCGCCGCGGTCGTGCACCCGGTGCGGACCGCCGCCGCGGCCGGCTGCCGGACCATCGTGCTCACCAACGGCTGCGGCGGTCTCGACCCTCGATGGGCCCCCGGCACCCCGGTTCTGATCCGCGACCACATCAACCTGACCGCCCGCTCGCCGATCGAGGGCGCGAACTTCGTCGACCTGACCGACCTCTACTCCTCCCGCCTCCGTGCCCTGTGCCGCGAGGTGGAGCCCAGCCTCGACGAGGGCGTCTACGTGCAGTTCCCGGGGCCCCACTACGAGACGCCGGCCGAGATCGAGATGGTCCGCCGGATCGGGGGCGACCTGGTCGGGATGAGCACGACGCTGGAGGCGATCGCCGCCCGGGAGGCCGGGATGGAGGTGCTCGGCATCTCCCTGGTCACCAACGCGGCGGCCGGGATGTCGGGCGAGCCGCTGAACCACGCCGAGGTGCTCGAGGCCGGCCGGACCGCGGCCACCCGCATGGGCGACCTGCTGGCGCGGATCGTCCCTCGGATCTGAACGGGCTCAGGCCCAGGATCTGAGCCCGTCGACGCAGCCGGACATCATCCGGGCGTGGTTCCACCGCAGCAGCGGGCCCAGCACCGGCGACACGACGGCGAGCCATCCGCCCACGGTGACCTCCTGCTCGAGGTCGAGCCGCGTCCGCTCCCCCAGGTCGGTGAGCCGCCAGGCGACGGTGCCCTCCAGGTCCCCCGACAGAGCGACCTCCAGCAGGCGGGGATCCCGGTGGACGGCGTGGAGGAGCAGGTCGAGCGTGTACGGCAGCGTGGACCGGCACAGCACCCGCGCATCGTCTGGTCCCAGCGAGGCCACGGCGCGCACCTGCGGCCACCACTGCGGGTACCGCTCGAGGTCGACCAGCACGTCGTACACCCGGGCGACCGGCCGGTCGACGGTCCACGTGCCGGTGAAGCGGTAGCCCCGCCTCACCGGTCGAGCCGCCGCAGCATCGCTGCGTGGGCGCGCGCGGCGGCCGACCTCACGGCTGCGTCCTCGTTGTCCAGCAGCGCCTCGACCGCGGCGACGTGCTCGGTGTCGCCGACCACCGCCAGCGCCCGAGCAGCCGCCGCGCGTACCCGCGGCAGCTCGTGCGTCGTCAGCGCGGCCGCCCCCGGCCCGGCACCGGCGACGTCGTGTCGCGCCGAGACCTTCAGGCACATCTCGGCCGGCCGGTAGTGCTCGTCGCCGAGGCCGGCCACCACGGCCCCGGTCGCGGCGTCGCCCCAGCAGTGCAGGAGGCCGCGGGCACCCCACGTCCGGACCCAGTAGTCCTTCCACGCGGTCCGGTCGAGCACCCGCTCGTCGCTGCCGTCGTGTCCGGTGAGGTAGCGCAGCTCCGGGAGGTACGTCGCGCGGTCGGCACCGCCGAGCAGGTCGACGCACACCTCGACGAAACGGCCGCGACCGACCAGCGCGTCCAGCTGCGCGATCCGGTCGGCCACCGGCAGATCGGCACCCGTCGGGCGCGGCAGCGAGCTCACAGACACTAGTCTCGCAAGCGTGACCGACCTCCTCGAGCGCGCCCGGGCCTGGGTCGCGGACGACCCCGACCCCGAGACCCGCGCCGAGCTCGAGGAGCTGCTCACGCGTGGAGAGTCCGCGGAGCTCGCCGATCGCTTCGACGGCACCCTGGAGTTCGGCACCGCCGGACTGCGCGGCGAGCTCGGGGCCGGCCCGAACCGGATGAACCGGGTCGTCGTGACCCGGGCCGCAGCCGGCCTGGCCGCCTATCTGAAGGCCCACGGCGCGGGGCGGGACGCCGCGGTCGTGGTCGGCTACGACGCCCGGCACAACTCCGACGTCTTCGCGCGCGACACCGCCGAGGTGATGACGGGCGCGGGGCTGCGGGCGCTGGTCCTGCCGCGCCCCCTGCCGACACCGCTGCTGGCCTTCGCGATCCGCGAGCTGGGCTGCGTGGCGGGCGTGATGGTCACCGCGAGCCACAACCCGCCGCGCGACAACGGCTACAAGGTCTACCTGGGCGACGGCAGCCAGATCGTGCCTCCGGCGGACGCCGAGATCGCCGCGCAGATCGCGGCCGTCGGACCGGTCTCGCAGGTGCCGCGAGGGGACGGGTGGCGTGTCCTCGGCGAGGACGTCGTCGACGCCTACCTCGACACCGTCGCCGGGCTCGCCGGCGACGGGCCACGCGATCTCGCGCTCGTCTACACGCCCCTGCACGGCGTCGGCGGCACGTCGGTCGCGCAGGTGCTCGAGACCGCGGGCTTCGACACGCCGTACGTGGTCGCCCAGCAGGAGCAGCCCGACGCCGACTTCCCGACCGTGGCCTTCCCCAACCCGGAGGAGCCCGGGGCCATGGACCTGGCGCTGGCGCTCGCCGCCGAGCGGCAGGTCGACCTGGTCGTGGCCAACGACCCGGACGCCGACCGCTGCGCGGCCGCGGTCCCCGACGCGCACGGCTGGCGCATGCTCCGGGGCGACGAGGTCGGCGCGCTGCTCGCGCATCACCTGCTCACGACCGGCCACCACGGCACCTACGCCTGCTCGATCGTGTCCTCGAGCCTGCTCGGCAAGCTCGCCGCCGCCGCCGGCCAGCCGTTCGCCGAGACGCTGACCGGCTTCAAGTGGATCAGCAAGGTCGAGGGACTCGTGTTCGGCTACGAGGAGGCCCTCGGCTACTGCGTCGATCCCGCCCACGTGAAGGACAAGGACGGCGTCTCCGCCCTGCTCCTGCTGTGCGAGCTCGCAGCCCAGGAGAAGGCCCGGGGTCGCACCCTGGTCGACGTCCTCGACGACCTGGCCGTCGCGCACGGCCTGCACGCCACCGACCAGCTCTCGGTGCGGGTCACCGACCTCGACCAGATCGCGGCCGCGATGGCGCGGCTCCGCGCGGAGCCGCCGAGCAGCCTGGGCGGGCTGCCCGTGGAGTCCGTCGACGACCTGTCGCGTGGTGACGGGGGTCTGCCTCCCACCGACGGACTGCGGTACCGCCTGGGCAGCGGGGCGCGGGTGATCGTGCGCCCGAGCGGGACCGAGCCCAAGCTCAAGTGCTACCTCGAGGTCGTCGTACCGGTCGACGTCGAGGCCGGTGTGGACGCCGCCCGGATCTCGGCCGCAGCCAGACTCGACGCGCTGCGCGACGACATCAGGCACGCCACCTTCGGCTGAGACTCTCAGCCGGCGACGACGACGACCACGAACGCGACGGCGAGCACGGCCAGCAGGGCCAGCTCGGGCCAGGCCGTACGGCGTACGACCTGGGAGCCGAGGGCGTACTCCTCCTCGGAGCGCTCCTCGATCCCGCGCCGCGCCCGGTCGCTGGCGGCCAGGTGCGCGATCCGCTGCTCGACGAAGTCGCCGTAGGCGAGGTCCTGGTCCTGCCCGGCGACCAGGCCGACGCCGCCCTTCTTCCCGGGGCGAGCACTGCCGAATCCGGATCCGGCGTCCGGCTCGATCCGGTCCAGCACCGAGGAAGCCCCGAGCAGCTGGTTGGGCTTGTACTTCATCTCGGCCTTGACCGACTTGCGGAGCGAGCGGCTGATGGCAGGGCAGATGTACCTGCGGCCGCCCGAGCGGACCAGGAGGTAGCGCCGGACGGCGACGGCCTCGATGGAGGCCATCGGGATCGAGATCGTCTCGACGAGGGTGCGCATCCGCAGCTCCGACTCGGTCGCGGACACGCTGGGCCGCAGGAGCGCCAGCCACACCAGGACGGCGGCGAACGCGCAGGCCAGGACCCCCGCCACCGCCACGTGCGGCGGCTCGGAGACCACGATCGCGACGGCGACCGCGGCGCAGACGACCAGCCCCAGGACGCCGGTCACCTTGCCGTTGGTGGTCCGGAACCGCTGGACCTCCTCGACCATGGCGCCTCCTCGCGCGAGTTACGGGTGTCGGACGCACAACTCTATGCTGGGGAGGTGACGAGCACAGCGCCCCGGACGGCTGCACCCGATAACGATTCGGTTGAGCCGGACTGGGCCGACGTGACCGCTTCGGAGTCGTCGTTGCGGCGCTTCCTGCACGGTCTGCCGGGCGTCGACCAGGTGGGCGCGGAGCAGCGGGCCGCAGGCCTGGGCACCCGCTCGATCAAGACCTCGGCCAAGGCCTTCGCCATCGACCTCGCGATCACGATGGTCGACCTGACCACGCTGGAGGGCCAGGACACCCCGGGCAAGGTCAAGGCCCTGGCCGCCAAGGCCCAGCGGCCCGACCCGGCCGACCTCACCTGCCCGTCGGTGGCCGCGGTCTGCGTCTACCCCGACCTGGTCGCCACCGCCAAGCAGGCGCTCGGCGCCAGCGGCGTCCACGTGGCCTCGGTCGCGACGGCGTTCCCGAGCGGCCGGGCGGCCATGGACGTGAAGCTCGCCGACACCCGCGACGCGGTGGCCGCCGGCGCCGACGAGGTCGACATGGTGATCGACCGCGGAGCGTTCCTGGCCGGCCACTACCTGCAGGTCTTCGACGAGATCGTCGCGGTGCGCGAGGCCTGCGCCCGACCGGACGGCAGCAGCGCGCACCTCAAGGTGATCTTCGAGACCGGCGAGCTGCAGACCTACGACAACGTACGACGCGTGAGCTGGCTGGCGATGATGGCCGGCGCCCACTTCATCAAGACCTCCACCGGCAAGGTCCAGCCGGCGGCCACCCTCCCGGTCACGTTGGTGATGCTCGAGGCCGTCCGCGACTACCGGGAGCAGACCGGCCAGATGGTCGGGGTGAAGCCGGCCGGTGGCATCCGCACCAGCAAGGACGCGATCAAGTACCTCGTTACCGTCAACGAGACCGCCGGCCCCGACTGGCTCGACCCCGACTGGTTCCGCTTCGGCGCCTCCACGCTGCTCAACGACCTGCTCATGCAGCGCACCAAGCTCGCCACCGGCCGCTACTCCGGCCCCGACTACTTCACCCTGGACTGACGACATGGCCAAGAACGCGTTCGAGTACGCCCCGGCTCCCGAGTCCCGCGCGATCGTCGACATCAAGCCGTCCTACGGCCTGTTCGTCGGCGGCGATTTCGTCGACGGGCACGGTCGCAGCTTCAAGACGATCAGCCCCTCGACCGAGGAGGTCCTGGCCGAGGTCGCCGAGGCCGACGAGGCCGACGTCGACCTGGCCGTGAAGGCGGCCCGCCGCGCGCACACCCGCGTCTGGGGTCGGATGCCCGGCAAGGAGCGCGCGAAGTACCTCTTCCGGATCGCCCGGATCATCCAGGAGCGGAGCCGCGAGCTGGCCGTGCTGGAGTCGATCGACAACGGCAAGCCGATCAAGGAGACCCGCGACGTCGACGTCCCGATCGCCGCGGCCCACTTCTTCTACTACGCCGGCTGGGCCGACAAGCTGGAGTACAGCGGCTACGGCGGGGAGAGCCTCGGCGTCGCCGGCCAGGTGATCCCGTGGAACTTCCCGCTGCTCATGCTCTCGTGGAAGATCGCGCCGGCCCTGGCCTGTGGCAACACCCTCGTGCTCAAGCCGGCCGAGACCACACCGCTCACGGCGCTGCTCTTCGCCGAGATCTGCCAGCAGGCCGACCTGCCGCCCGGGGTGGTCAACATCATCACCGGCGCGGGCGACACAGGCCGCGCCCTCGTCTCCCACCCGGACGTCGACAAGGTGGCCTTCACCGGGTCGACCGAGGTAGGCCGCGCCATCGCCACGTCCGTCGCCGGCACCGACAAGCGGGTGACCCTGGAGCTGGGTGGCAAGGCCGCCAACATCGTCTTCGACGACGCCCCCCTCGACCAGGCGGTCGAGGGCATCGTCACCGGCATCTTCTTCAACCAGGGCCACGTCTGCTGCGCCGGCTCGCGGCTGCTGGTGCAGGAGAGCGTCGCCGACGACGTGCTCGCCCGGCTCAAGCGCCGGATGCGGACGCTGCGCGTGGGCGACCCGCTCGACAAGAACACCGACGTGGGCGCCATCAACTCCGCCGAGCAGCTGGCCAAGATCCGCGAGCTGTCCGAGATCGGAGAGCAGGAGGGCGCCGAGCGCTGGTCGGCGCCGTGCGAGCTGCCCGACCACGGCTTCTGGTTCCCGCCGACGGTCTTCACCGGCGTCAGCCAGGCGCACCGGATCGCGCGCGAGGAGATCTTCGGTCCGGTCCTGTCGGTGCTGACGTTCCGTACTCCGGCGGAGGCGATCGAGAAGGCCAACAACTCGCCGTACGGGCTGTCTGCCGGGGTCTGGACCGACAAGGGCTCCCGGATCCTGAAGATGGCCAACGCCCTGCGGGCGGGCGTGGTGTGGGCCAACACGTTCAACAAGTTCGACCCGACCAGCCCGTTCGGCGGCTACAAGGAGTCGGGCTACGGGCGGGAGGGCGGCCGCCACGGACTCGCCACCTACCTGAAGGGAGGACACTCCTGATGGCCCGCGCCGAGACCCGACAGAGCGTCCGCAAGACCTACAAGCTGTTCATCGGCGGGGAGTTCCCACGCTCGGAGTCCGGCCACTCCTACGTCGTCGACGACGTGCGCGGCCGGTTCGTCGCCAACGCCGCGCTGGCCTCCCGCAAGGACGCGCGCGACGCGGTCGCCGCGGCCCGCAAGGCCTTCTCGGGCTGGGCGGGGCGGACGGCGTACAACCGCGGGCAGGTGCTGTACCGCGTTGCCGAGGTGATGGAGGACCGACGTCCGCAGTTCGTCGAGGCGCTCCGCCAGGGCGAGGGCAGCACCGCCGCCGCCGCGGCGCGGATCCTGGACGACTCCATCGACCGGCTGGTGTGGTACGCCGGGTGGGCCGACAAGCTGACCCAGGTGGTCGGCAACGCCAACCCCGTGGCCGGCCCGTTCTTCAACCTCTCGACCCCCGAGCCGACCGGCGTCGTGGCCGTGGTCGCACCGCAGGAGTCGAGCCTCCTCGGCCTGGTCAGCGTCGTGGCGCCCGTGATCATGTCCGGCAACACCGTCGTGGTGGCGGCCTCGGTCGAGCGTCCGCTGCCTGCGGTGACCTTTTCGGAGGTGCTGGCCACCTCCGACGTCCCGGGCGGGGTCGTCAACATCCTCACCGGGTCCCTGGACCGCACGGCGGTCACGCTGGCGTCGCACATGGACGTCAACGCCCTCGATCTGACCGGCCTGGCCGGCGACCCCGAGCAGGCGCGGACACTCGAGGTCGAGGCCGCGGCCAACCTGAAGCGGGTACGTCGGGCACCGGCGGCCGAGCCCGACTGGTCGGCGGAGCCGGGGCTCGACCGGATGGACGACGTCCTCGAGACCAAGACGGTCTGGCACCCGATCGGGGTCTAGCTAGCGCCCGATCATCACCGGTCGCCAGCCGACCCGCAGCGACGAGCCGGGCGCGACGCTGCGGGTGTCGCCCAGCACGCCCTGGGCCGCGCGCGCGTGGCCGCCGAGCTTGACCCGCGCGTGGCGGAACGGGTTCCAGTAGATCCGCCGGGTGCCGGTCGAGTCGCGCACGACGCAGGTGTAGGTGCCGCGCCGGTCGCGCGCGCAGGGCCGGTGGCCCTTCGTGCCGAGCAGGGTGCCGTGCATCCACTGCTGCACGAGCTGGTAGGCGCGGCCCGCGGGAGTCAGCTCCTCCGGGTGGTACGCCGTCGAGAGCCGCGTGTTGGCGATCGAGCCGCCCTGGGTGTACTCACCCATGGCGTAGGTGTACCAGTACACGCGGCGCACGCCGGCGGCCGCGCTGAGCAGGTACGTGCGGACGACGTTGGCCGCCTGCCGCGCGTCTGGCACCGGGGTGGCCGGGGTGTTGGCCTGGTCGCCGGCGTTGAGGCCGTAGTTGATCTCGCTGTCCCACACCGGCAGGGACCTCGGCACGCCCGCCTCGCGCAGGCGACCGCGGGCCTGCCGCAGCAGCCGGATGCCGTCCTCGGGCACCCCGATCCGGTCGCCGTAGGTCGGCATCGGGTAGAGGTCGAGCGAGACCGCGTCGACGTAGCTCCACACCGGCCTGCCGCCGATGCGCTGATGGTAGAAGTCGTAGATGCCGTCGAGCTCGAACGGCAGCCGGGTGACCATGGCCGGACCGACCACCTTCGCGGTCGGGTCCTCGACGTCCCGGACCCGCGCCATCGCCCGGGTCAGCCGGGCCATCTGCGCCAGGGATCCGGACCAGAACGTCGAGATGTTCACCTCGTCCCACGCCTGGTACGCCGCGATGCCGCGGCTCCCGTTGAAGTCGCGGTAGCGCTCCATCAGCGCCCGCACGAAGCGGCGGTAGGGACCCACGCTGCTCGGCGGATCACGCGGAGCGGCGGCGTAGAAGCTCGGGGTCATGGCCACGACCATGGTCACCTCGGCGTGGGCCGCCTGGGCCGCCGCGACCAGCTGGTCGAGCCGGGTCCAGTCGTAGACCCCGGGGCTCGTCTCCACCTGGTACCAGCGCACGCCGACGTCCCAGAGCCGGACCGACCCCTCGCCGATCGTGGTGAGCGAGACGGAGTCCGCGGAGCTGTCATGGGCGCCGAAGAGGCTGTGGTGGACGCGGACGTCCTGCGCCGACGCCGGGGCGCTCGCCAGCACGGCGACGGACACCGCCATCGACACGGCCATCGACAGCACGGCAGAGACCCAGCGCCCCACTCCCCCCACGCGCGGGGATACTACTTCACTTCTTCGACATCACCAGGACGGGCTTGAAGTCCACCTTGAGCTTGGATCCACCCTTGGCCTTGCTGCTCTTGCCGAGCTCGTCGACCTTCGTCTTGGCCGACTTCACGAGCTTGACCTTGGCCGTGCGCGAAGGGTTCCAGTAGATGCGTCCGACTCCGTGGGCGTACTTCACCTCGCAGGTGTAGGTGCCGGACCTGTCGGTGATGCAGGGACGCTTGGTGGCGGTGCCGACCAGGGTGCCCTTCATCCAGGCCTCGATCCGGGTGAAGGCCTTCCCGGCCGGGGTCAGGATCCCCGCGGAGCGGTCGTTCGGGTCGGTCATCAGGGTGTTGCCGAGGGTGCCGCCACCGGGCAGCGCGCCCATGTCGTAGGCGTACCACTCGACCCGCTTCACGCCCGCCGCCGCGTTGAGGAGGTAGGTCCGCATGACGTTGGCGACCTGCTGCGAGTCCGGGATCGGAGTCGAGGCGACGCCGGCGCCGATGCCGTAGTTGACCTCGGTGTTCCAGATCGGCAGCGAGGACGGCACCTTCGCCTTGGCCAGCAGCCCCTTGACCAGCGTGAGCAGCGTCATGGAGTCCTCGGGCGTCGAGAAGCGGCTCCCCTTCTTGGTGGGGATCGTCTGCGGCGGGTAGAGGTTCAGCGAGACGGCGTCGACGTACTTCCACACCGGCTTGCCCGCGACCTTGCTCGCGTAGAAGGACGAGATGCCCTTCTGCTCGAACTTCAGCCGGGTCACCATGGCCGGCGCGATGATCAGCGCGCCCTTGTCCACGGAGTTCCGCACGTCGTAGGCCGCCTTGGTCAGGCTGCCGAGCTGGGCGGTCGTGCCGGTCCAGAACGTCGTGATGTTGGCCTCGTTCCAGACCTGGTAGGCCGCGATCCCGCGGTAGCCCCAGTTCTGCTTGCTGTACCGGTTCATCACGGCGGTGAGGTAGCTCTTGTACATCCCCAGGTCGGGGGCGTCGGTCGGCGCGGCCGCGGCGTACGACGGCGACAGGCCCAGCACGAGCGTCACCTCGGTCCCGTTGGCGTGGGCGGCGGAGACCGCGGCGTCGAGGGGCGCCCAGTTCCAGGTCCCGGAGCTCGGCTCGATGTCGGGCCAGGTGACACCGGCGTCCCAGAGCCGGATCGAGCCGGTACTGCGGTGCTGGAGCGAGGTGAGGTAGCGGTCGTGGACGCCGAAGAGCGCCCGGTCGACCTTGACGGTGTGCGGCTTCTTCGCGTGGCGCTTCGTCTCGGGGCTCGTCGCCGCCGTGCTCGTCGTCCCATGCTTCGCGGCCGGGCGGACCTCCGCGTGGGCGGTCGTCGACGCGGTCGAGGCCGTGAGCACGCCCAGGGTCGCGACCAGGGCCGAGGCGGTCAGGACGCGGGTGCGGGACAACGGGTGCTGCGAGGCAGGCATGAACGTGTTCTCCATCGAGGAACCGAGGTGGAGGCCGGAGAGCCACGGTCAGTGTCACCTGGTTTACAGATCGGCGAGGGAGATTCCTGCAAATCGCAGCCGAACGGGGGCGACACCCCTCCGATCGGGCCAGACCCGGTCCGGCACAATGTCGCGGTGCCCGCACCGATCCTCGCCCGAGTCGTGGTGCTGGCCGGACCCTCGGGCGTCGGCAAGTCCCGGCTGGCCGCCCACACGGGCCTGCCCGTGCTCCGCCTCGACGACTTCTACCGGAGCGGGGACGACCCGGATCTGCCGCGGATCGCGAGCGGCGCCAACGCCGGCCTCGTCGACTGGGACGACCCACGCTCGTGGCACCTCGAGGCCGCCGTCGAGGCGATCTGCGAGCTGGCGACCACGCGGCGTACGGTCGCGCCGGTCTACGACATCGCGCGCAACGGACCCTCCGGGACCCACGTGGTCGACCTGGACGGCGCCGCGCTCTTCATCGCCGAGGGCATCTTCGCCCAGGAGGTGGCCGTGGCCTGTCGGGACCGCGGGGTGCTCGCCGCCGCGCTGTGCCTGACCCAGCAGCCGCTGGTGACCTTCTGGCGCCGGCTCACCCGCGACCTGAGGGAGCACCGCAAGCCGCCGCTGGTGCTGCTCCGCCGCGGCTGGACCCTCATGCGCGACCAGCGACGCGTCGTCGCCCACGCCGTCGAGGCGGGCTGCGAGGCGGTTCCCGTCTCCGAGGCGGCCGACCGGATCAGGCGGCTCCGAGCGCTGCATAGCCGGGCTTGACCACGTCGTCGATGATCGCGAGCCGCTCGTCGAAGGGCAGGAAGGCCGACTTCATCGCGTTGATGGTGAACCACCGCAGCCGGGCGAGGTCGTAGCCGAAGGCGTCGACGAGGGCCGCCATCTCGCTGGTCATCGAGGTCTGGCTCATCAGCCGGTTGTCGGTGTTGACCGTGACCCGGAAGCGCAGGTCGGTGAGCAGCCCGATCGGGTGGGTCTCGATCGAGGCGGCCGCCCCGGTCTGGACGTTGGAAGCGGGAGCGAGCTCGAGCGGGATCCGCTTGTCACGGACGTACGCCGCGAGCCGGCCGAGGTGCGCCCGGCCCTGGTCGTCGACGGTGATGTCGTCGACGATCCGGACGCCGTGCCCGAGCCGGTCGGCGCCGCACCACTGGATCGCCTCCCAGATCGAGGGCAGTCCGAACGCCTCGCCGGCGTGGATCGTGAAGTGGGAGTTCTGGCGCTGGAGGTACTCGAACGCGTCCAGATGGCGGGTAGGCGGGAACCCCGCCTCGGCCCCGGCGATGTCGAAGCCGACGACCCCGGCGTCGCGCCAGGAGACGGCGAGCTCGGCGATCTCGCGCGAGCGCGCCTGGTGCCGCATGGCGGTCAGCAGCTGGCGGACGACGATCCCCGGTCCGCCGCCCGCGGACTCGGCGGCCTCCAGCATCCCGGCCTCGAAACCGGACCGGACGGCGCCGACCACCTCGTCGAGGGACAGGCCCTGGCTCACGTGCTGCTCGGGCGCGTAGCGGACCTCGGCGTACACCACGCCGTCCGCGGCGAGGTCGGCGACGCACTCACGGGCCACGCGCTCGATCGCCTCGGCCGTCTGCATGACCGCGACGGTGTGGTCGAAGGTCTCCAGGTAGCGCACGAGCGAGCCGGAGTCGGCCGACTCGGCGAACCACCGCCCCAGCGCCTCGGCGTCGTCGGCCGGGAGCGGGTGTCCGACCTCCTCGGCCAGCTCCAGCACCGTCTGCGGGCGCAGGCCTCCGTCGAGGTGGTCGTGGAGCAGCACCTTCGGGGCGCGGGCGATCTCCTCGCGGCTAGGTTGGGCCATGGCGAGATCCTCGCAGACCCCACGACCATCCCGAGACGACCCCGGAGACCACATGCGCGTCCTCGACGACCTCGACACGCTCGCCGAGCACAGCGGCGAGGAGCTCGGCACGAGTGACTGGCTCGAGATCGACCAGGACCGCGTCGACCGCTTCGCCGACGCCACCGGCGACCACCAGTGGATCCACGTCGACCGCGAGCGGGCGGCCGCCGGGCCGTTCGGCGGCACCATCGCCCACGGCTACCTCACGCTCTCGCTGCTGCCCTACCTCGGCAGCCAGGTGTTCGCCCTGGAGACACCCGGCGCCAAGCTGAACTACGGCGTCAACAAGGTCCGCTTCCCGAGCCCGCTCAAGGTGGGCTCGCGGGTCCGCGACCGTGTCGTCCTGGGCGAGGTGACCGACCTGCCGACCGGCAAGCAGCTCACCCTTCGGCACACCGTCGAGGTGGAGGGCCAGGACAAGCCCGCCTGCGTCGCGGAGACCGTCGTCCTGCTGCTCACCGACGGCTGAGCAGGTCGCCCAGCGGCCGCTGGACCTGCAGCCGGACGCGCCCGGTGTCCGTGGGCGCGGCATCCCGGGTCCCGAGGTACTGCGCGAACGCGCGGTAGCGACCGATGGTGGGCGGGGAGAAGACCACGGTCGCAGAGCCCCGGACCACCTGGAGTCGGAAGCGACGCAGGAACTGCCACCCCTCGACCGGGTCCAGCCGTTGCACGACGATCTGGGCCGGACCCGCGACGAGCGGGCGGACGTGGACCGTCAGCCGTGGCCGGGCCCCAGGGCCGACCGTCGCCGCCCGGTGGCCGTTCACGGTCAGGCGCGCCTGTGTGATGGTGCGCAACGACAGGTGGAGCGCGTACCGACCCTGCCCGGAGACCGCCACGAAGTACCGGCCGCGGCGCAGACGGCCCGAGAGCAGGTTGCCGAACCCCAGGCGCAACCCGTCGTCGCGCACCAGCGTCATGCTCGGCGTTCCGAGCAGGCGCAGCGTCAGCGCACTGCGGCGGGTGACGTCGAAGCGGTAGAGGTCACGCTCGTCGATGCCGCCGTTCACGTGTCCGCGTGCCGTCCCGTGGTTGCGGATCGGCAGTCCGGGTGTGGTGTCGTCGGGTCCCGCGGGCGCGACCCGGAGCCGGTAGTGGTGGATGTCGCGGTCACGTGCCGCCCGGACCACCAGGAAGTGCCGACCCGACGTCGTCGGGGTGTACAACGTGAAGCCTCCGCACGGCAGCTGCTTCTCGGGGATGGCGGTGGCGAAGTCGGTGGTGCCCGGCGCGAACACCTCGAGGGAGGTGCAGAGTCGGCTGCGCAGGCTCAGCCGCATCGTCCGTCCTGCCCGCAGGTGTGTCCAGAAGGCATCCCCCGGGTTCAGCACCCGGTCCACCCGGTTCCGGACGCCGCGTTTGGGCAGGTGGCGCCCCGGCGGGGCCGGGGGCGGAGTCGGCACCAGCACCCGCAGCCGGAAGGTGTCCGGAACCGAGCCCGTCTGGTTGCCGATGCGGAGCGCGTACGTCGCCCCCGGCTTCAACCCGTCATCCACCAACGTCGAGGAGCCGTTCTCGTCGGTCACGCCACAGTCGACCAGCGACAGCTTCGAGCGCACCTGGCGGTAGAGGTCGACGGTGGCGTCCATCTCGCCTCCGGCGTCCAGCTCGACGACGACCGCCCCGCGGCTCGGCGCGCTGAACCGGTACCAGACCGACGAGTCGGTGCCGGCGCAGGCACTGGAGTCGTCGGAGACCTCCAGGGTGGCCTCCACCAGGGTCCCGGTGACCGACTGGGGAGGCGTGAGGAGGACCTCGTCCGCCCGGTTGTCGTTGACCGGCGGTGCGGCCCACGCAGCCGGCTGACCGAGCAGCGTCGAGGCCAGCACGGCGACGCCGAGCACACCGAGGATCCGACGTGACGTACCGCGCATGGAGGGCCTCCTGTGAAGCAGCGAGCCCCCATCCTCGGCCGGAGCGACCTCGGCGCTCAGGGGACAAGGTCACTGCGGCCGTGGCCCCAGTGCCCCAGTGCCCCCGCGCCGGTCAGGCGATGCGATCGATCACCAGCGGCTTCGGCCGGTACGACGCCGGGTCGCCGATGTCGTAGCCGCCCTCCAGTGACTCCAGGGCACGCGCGAAGCGCTCCGGCTCGTCGGTGTGGAGCGTGAACAGGGGCTGGCCCTCGGTGACCGGCTCACCGGGTCGGGCGTGCCACACGACGCCGGCGCCGGCCTGCACGGCGTCCTCCTTGCGCGCGCGCCCGGCACCCAGCCGCCAGGCGGCCATGCCGACGGCCATCGCGTCCAGCCGGGTCAGCGTTCCGGAGGACGGCGCGGGGACCACATGGGTCTCGCGCGAGGTCGGCAAGGTGGCGTCAGGATCACCGCCCTGGGCGGCGATCATCGCCCTCCAGGCGTCCATCGCCGATCCGTCGGCCAGCCGGTCGGCGGGGTCGACGTCGTCGCGGCCGGCTCCGGCGAGCATCTCGCGGGCCAGGGCCAGCGTGAGCTCGCGGACGTCGTCGGGGCCGCCGCCGGCCAGGACCTCCACCGACTCGCGGACCTCGACGGCGTTCCCGGCGGTCAGCCCGAGCGGTGTGGACATGTCGGTGAGCAGGGCCACGGTGTGCACGCCGGCGTCCTGGCCGAGACCGACCATGGTGGTCGCGAGCTCGCGGGCGTCGTCGGTGGTGCGCATGAAGGCACCGGTGCCGACCTTGACGTCCAGCACGAGTGAGCCGGTGCCCTCCGCGATCTTCTTGGACATGATCGAGGACGCGATGAGCGGGATCGCCGGGACGGTCGCGGTGACGTCACGCAGGGCGTAGAGCTTCTTGTCGGCCGGCGCGAGCCCGTCGCCGGCCGCGCAGACCACCGCGCCGACCGACTCCAGCTGGGCCATCAGCTCGGCGTTCGTCAGCGCGGCGCGCCACCCCGGGATCGACTCGAGCTTGTCCAGGGTGCCGCCGGTGTGGCCGAGTCCCCGACCGCTGAGCTGGGGCACGGCGACGCCGCACGCCGCCACGAGCGGCGCGAGGGGCAGGGTGATCTTGTCGCCGACACCTCCGGTCGAGTGCTTGTCGGCGGTCGGGCGTGAGAGCGAGGAGAAGTCCATCCGCTCCCCCGAGGCGATCATCGCCGAGGTCCACCGTGAGATCTCCCGACGGTTCATGCCGTTGAGCAGGATCGCCATCGCCAGCGCCGACATCTGCTCGTCGGCCACGGCGCCCCGGGTGTAGGCGTCGACCACCCAGTCGATCTGGGTGTCGCTGAGCTCCTGCCGGTCACGCTTGGCGCTGATCACCTCGACCGCGTCGTGTGCGACCGGGGGCGGGGCGTCAGGCGTCATGGAGGTCCTCCAGGTCCTCGGGGCCGAAGGCGTCGGGGAGCACCTCGGCCATGGTCCGCACACCGTGCGGCGTCATCACCTCCAGGGTCGCGCCGCCGTTCTCCCACAGCAGCTGGCGGCAGCGACCGCACGGCATGATCACGGCCCCGTCGCCGTTGACGCACACGAAGTGCGTCAGCCGGCCACCGCCCGTGGCGTGCAGGGAGCTGACGACGCCGCACTCCGCGCACAGCACCACGCCGTAGGCGGCGTTCTCGACGTTGCAGCCGACGAGCACGCGGCCGTCGTCGACCGTCGCCGCCGCCCCCACCGGGTAGTGGGAGTACGGCGCGTAGGCGCGGCGCGACACCGTGACCGCCTCGGCCCGCAGTGCCTCCCAGTCGAAGGCCACGGGGCCACCTGCATCGACCACGTCAGCTCTTCACGTAGGGCTCGCCGTCGGCTGCCGGGGCGCGGACCTTCCCGACCAGGCCGGCCACGGCCAGGATCGTGGCGAGGTAGGGCAGCATCGCGACGACGTTCGACGGGATGGACGGCGCGTTGATCGACAGGGTCACCTGCAGCGCCGAGGCGAAGCCGAACAGCAGGGCCGCGCCCACGGCTCCGCGCGGGCTCCAGCGTCCGAAGATCAGCGCGGCCAGGGCGATGAACCCCTGCCCGGAGGTGATGTTCTTCTGGAACTGGCCCACCTGGAAGATGAAGTAGGACCCGCCCAGACCCGCGATCGCCCCGCCGATGATGACGTTGCGGTAGCGCATCGCGAGCACCCGGATGCCGACCGTGTCGGCTGCCTTGGGGTGCTCGCCGACCGCGCGGGTCCGCAGGCCCCAGCGGGTGCGGAACAGCCACACGTCCACGACCACGATCAGGACGTAGGTGATGTAGACCAAGATGATGTTGTCGAACAGCAGCGGCCCGATCACCGGGATGTCGCCGAGCAGTGGGATCTTCTTGGGGTCCATCAGCGGAGGCTGGTTGAGCGACTCGGCGTGCGGTTGCATGAACGCGTCGTAGGCGAAGCCGGTCAGCCCCGCGGCGAAGACGTTCAGCACGACGCCGAGCACGACCTGGTTGACGAGGTAGCGGATCGCGAACACCGCCAGGATCGCGCCCATCAGCGCACCGGCGAGGGCGCCCGAGAGCAGACCGGCCGTGGTGCCGATCAGGGTGCCGAACAGGGCGGCGGCCCACGCCCCGGCCAGCATCTGGCCCTCGATGGCGACGTTGATGACCGCCGACCGCTCGCACATCACGCCCGCGAGCGCGCCCAGGATGAGCGGGACGGCGAGCTGGATGGAGCTGAAGAGCAGCCCCACGACGTCGACGAACGCGTACGAGCTGGCCGAGGCCAGCCAGCAGACCAGCGCGAAGACGAACAGGAAGAGGCCCAGCCCCATCACGATGCCGAACAGCCGGCGCCTGGGGACGGCGAGCCACAGCGCGCCCAGCGCGATGATCGCGATCCCGACGCCCCACGCGACCGGAGCCGCGGGGAGCGAGAAGTGCGGCACGTGCGCGGCGCCGGTGGCGCCGAGCTGCAGCTTGGCCTTCTCGTGGTGGTGGCCGTGGATCCCGAAGCGCCAGATGGTCACCAGGCCGAGCAGGGCGAGCACGCCGGCGGCGCCGAACCTCTGCGCCGATGAGATGGGCGCCCGGGTGACCTTGGTCTCGACGACCAGATCGGCGGGGGCGACGTCGGTGCTCATCCGTTCCATCCCTTCGCCAGCTCGCCGGCGACGCCGGTGGTCGTGCCCTTGAGGCGGTAGATGGCGCGCACCAGCATCGGTGCCGCGATGAAGAGGACGATCAGGGACTGGATGACCTGCACCAGGTCGATCGGGGTCCCGGTCGCCGACTGGAGCTGGGTGCCGCCCGCGTGCAGGGCCCCGAACAGCAGTCCGGCGGCCACGATGCCTCGCGGGTTGGCGCGGCCGAGCAGGGCGACGGTGATCGCGTCGAAGCCGATCCCGGCGTCGATGTCGCCGGTGATCTGGCTGTTGGTCCCCAGGATCTGGCTGACCCCGGCGAGCCCGCACAGGCCACCGGCCAGCAGCATGACCGTGATGTAGCTGCGCTCGACGCTCATCCCGGCCGTGCGCGAGGCGAACTGGTTGGCGCCGACGGCCCGCAGGCGGAAGCCCAGGGTGCTCTTGGTGAGCAGCCAGTGCACGAACCACGCGGCGAGCAGGGCCAGGATCAGCCCGCCGTGGACCCGAACGCTGCCGCCGAGCAGCGGCGGGAGCTGCGCGCTCTTGTAGACCTGGTTGGAGATCGCCTGGCCGTACGGCGGCGCCTGGAAGCCCTTCACCGACAGCAGGTAGGCCAGGAGGTAGACCGCGACGTAGTTGAGCATGATCGTGGAGATCACCTCGTGCGCCCCGGTCTTGGCCTTCAAGAACCCGGCCAGGCCGCCCCAGGCGGCTCCCCCGATGATGCCCGCGATGATCCCGAGCAGGAGGTGGAGGCCCGGCGGCAGGTGGTAGTGGAACCCGATGAACCCGGCGCAGACCGCGCCCATGATCACCTGTCCCTGGCCACCGATGTTGAACAGTCCCGCACGGAACGCGAGACCGACGGACAGACCGCCGAGGATCAGGGGCGTGGCGTTGGTCAGGGTCTCCGAGATCGGGTTGACGTAGCCGGCCCAGGTGCCCTTGGCGGCCGTGTGCGGGTTGAAGATCGCCCCCTGGAACAGGGCGACGTAGCCGTGCCAGATGGCCGCGAACCCGTAGTGGATCGTGTCCCACGGGTACTGGAAGAAGTAGTGGCTCGCGTCCTGGGTGCGCGGGTCGGCGACGGCGATCAGGATGCCGCCGATGATCATCGCGGTCACGAAGGCGAGCAGGGTCACCACCAGCGAGCTGGCCCGGGCGTAGCGCGCCCAGAAGCCACGCGGCTGGTCGCCCTCCGGCTCCTCGTGGTGGGCGACGGCCGCCTGGGGATCGGCCGCCGGGTCTGCGGTCTGGTCGCTCACGACGCCTCCTCGTGGTCGGCGGTCTGCCCGGCCATCAGCAGCCCGATCTCCTCCGGACTGGCACCGGCCGGCATCTCGCCGATGATCTTGCCGCGGTACATGACGCCGATCCGGTCGGCGAGGCCGAGCACCTCGTCGAGCTCGGTCGAGACCACGATGACCGCGGCACCGTTGTCGCGCTCGGCCACGATCCGCTTGTGCACGAACTCCATCGAGCCGACGTCGAGGCCGCGGGTCGGCTGCGCGACGATCAGCACCTTCAGCGGCCGGGACAGCTCGCGGGCGAGCACGACCTTCTGCTGGTTACCTCCGGACAGGGTGGAGGCGGGGTGGTCGATCGACGAGGTGCGGACGTCGAACTCGGCGACGCGCTCGTCGGCGTTGGTGCGGATGCGCTCGAGGTCCAGCGAGGCGCCCTTGGAGAACGGCGGGCGGTGGTAGAGATCGAGCACGAGGTTCTCGGCGACCGAGAAGCTGCTCACCAGGCCGTCGTGCAGGCGGTCCTCGGGCACGAAGCCCACGCCGAGCCCGATCATCGTGTCGATGCCGGCCCGGGTGACGTCGTGCCCGTCGAGGAGCACCTTCCCGGACTCGATCCGCTCGAGCCCGACCAGCGCCTCGGTCAGCTCGGTCTGGCCGTTGCCCTGGACCCCGGCGATCGCGTAGATCTCGCCGCTGCGCACCGAGAAGCTCACGCCGTCGACGGAGACCTGTCCGCGCTCGTCGACCACCCGGATGTTCTCCGCGGTGATGACCTCGGCGCCCGGCTGGGCCACCGACTTCTCGATCTCGAGCTGGACCGGACGGCCGACCATCATCGAGGCGAGCTCGCTCGACGACGAGGTCGGGCTCGCCTCGCCGACGACCTTGCCGCGCCGGATGACCGTGATCCGGTCGGCCACGGCGCGGACCTCGCGCAGCTTGTGGGTGATGAACACGATGGAGGTGCCACCCTCCTTGAGCGAGCGCATGATCTCCATCAGGTCGTCGGTCTCCTGAGGAGTCAGCACCGCGGTGGGCTCGTCCAGGATCAGCACCTGGGCGTCGCGGATCAGTGCCTTGATGATCTCCACGCGCTGCTGTACGCCGACCGGGAGGTCCTGGACCAGGGCGTCGACCGGCACCTGGAGGCCGTACCGCTCGGAGACCTCGCGCACCTCACGCCGGGCCGCGCGGCGGTTCAGGAACCCGAACCGGGTGCGCTCGTGACCCAGCTCGACGTTCTCCGCGACGGTGAAGACCGGGATCAGCATGAAGTGCTGGTGGACCATGCCGATGCCCGAGCGCATCGCGTCGCCGGGACCCGCGAACGTCACCGGCTTCCCGTCGATGAGGATCTCGCCCTCGTCGGGCTGGTACAGCCCGTAGAGCACGTTCATCAGCGTGCTCTTGCCGGCGCCGTTCTCCCCGAGGAGCGCGTGGATCTCGCCTGGTTCGACCACCAGGTCGATCGAGTCGTTGGCGACCAGGTCACCGAACCGCTTGGTGATGCCGCGCAGCTCGAGCTTCACAAACACCCCTTCTCATGCCGAGGGGAGCACCGGCTGCGCGCCGGTGCTCCCCCACGGGCCTAGCTCAACGTGCCGACCTCACTGAGGCTGGCTGGGCGAGGTGATCTTGATCTTGCCCGAGATGATGTCCGCCTTGACCTGGTCGAGCTCGCTCTTGAGCGAGGACGGGACCTTGCTGTCGAAGTCGTGGAACGGGGCCAGGCCCGTGCCGTCGTTCTTCAGGTCGCCGACGTAGTTGCCCTTGGGGAACTTGCCGGACGCGGCCGCCTCGACGTAGGTCTTGACCGAGTCGGTGAGGTTCTTGGTCACCGAGGTCAGGAAGTACTTGCAGTACTGCGAGACGCTCTCGCACCCGTCGGTGTCGACCCAGATGACCGACAGCTGGCCGTTCGACGCCGCAGCGGCAGCCGCGGAGCCGACGCCCGTGCCACCGGCGACCGGGAACACGATGTCAGCACCCTGCTGCTGGAACTGCTGGGTGATCTGCTTGCCCTTGTTGGCGTCGGTGAAGGAGTTGGCGAAGGTGCCGCCCTTCTGGTTGGTCTCGTCCCAGCCGAGGACCTGGACGTCCTTGCCGTGCTGCTGGTTGTAGTACTTCACGCCCTCCCAGAAGCCGTCCATGTAGATCGTGACGGGCGGGATGTTGAGGCCGCCGTAGGTCGCGACCTTGCCGGTCTTGGTCATGCCGGCGGCGAGGTAGCCACCCAGGAAGCCGCCCTGCGCGGTGTTGTACTGCAGGCCGTAGACGTTCTTCAGACCCTGGTTGCTGTTGTCGATCTCGGCGTAGTGCTGGGTCGGGTTCTTCTTCGCGATCTTGGCCACGGCCTGGTACATCAGGCCGCCCACGGCGATGACGGTGTCGCAGCCCTTGTTGGTCTCGGCCGTGAGGTTCGGGACGTAGTCGTTCTGCGAGCCCGAGGGGACGTAGGAGACCTTGATGCCGGAGTTGTCGGCCTTCGCGGCCGTCATGCCCGCCCACGACGACTGGTTGAACGACTTGTCGTCCACGCCACCGACGTCGAGGACCATGCACGCGTTGAGGCTGCCGCCCGTGGACGCCGTGCTGTTGCTCGTCGGGGTGGAGTTCGTGGGTTCGGTGGTGGCCGAGCTGTTGCTCGGCTTGCCGCAGCCGGCCATCAGCAGGCTGACCGCCCCGAGCGCGGCGACGATCTTGAGTGGGTGGCGCAAAAGAGTCTCCTCGTCCGTCCCGCACCGGAGGAGCGGGAAAATGTTCGGCTCACCTTAATGCACGTGGGTGTCCAGAGCGCCACCCCTCGTCCTCCTGGGGAAAAAGAGGTCGCACGGGCGTGACGAGGGTGTCTCAGAGGGCCCCGATCGCGGCCGCGGCAAGGACTTTCGCCCCTATCGCGGTGGCCCGCTCGTCGACGCGCAGGTTGCCCTGGTGGATGTCGTACGTCGGGCCGCCGGGCTCGCGCGTACCGAGCCTGCCCATGGCCCCGGACACCCGCGTGAGGTACCACGCGAAGTCCTCACCGCCCAGACTCTGCGACGTCGGGACCCGTCCCGCGGTGCCCAGCACCGCGTCGACGGCCCGGCCCAGCACGGCGACCGAGACCGCGTCGTTGACGACCGGGGGAACGCCGCGCTGGTAGGTCACCTCGGCGGCCACGCCGTAGGGCGCGACGATCTCGGCGATGTGACGCCGGATCCGGCCGTCCATGTCGCTCCAGGCCACCGCGTCCAGCATCCGCACGGTCCCCGCGAGGGTGCCAGAGTCTGGGATCACGTTGGTCGCACTGCCCGCCCGGAGCCGCCCCCAGACGACGCTGACGCCGGCCCTCGGGTCGACGCGACGGGAGAGGACGGCCGGGAGCTCGGTGACGATCTTGGCCAGGGCGAACGTGAGGTCCTCGGTCAGGTGCGGCCGACTGGTGTGGCCGCCGGCGCCGGTCAGGCGGATCTCCAGGGCGTCGGCGGCGCCGGTGACCGGCCCCTCGCGCAGGCCCACATGACCGACGTCCACCGACGGGTCGCAGTGGAGGGCGAAGATCCGGCTCACGTCGTCGAGCGCGCCGGCCTCCATCAGGCGCAGCGCGCCGCCGGGCATGACCTCCTCGGCAGGTTGGAACAGCAGTCGCACCCGGCCGGGAAGCAACCCCGCCGCCTCGACCTCGGACAGGGCGAGTCCCGCGCCGAGCAGCGCCGTCGTGTGCACGTCGTGTCCACAGGCATGGGCCACGCCGGGAACCTGGCTGCGCCACGGGTCGCCGCTCGTGTCGTCGACCGGGAGGGCGTCCAGGTCGGCGCGCAGCGCCACGCAGGGGCCCTCGCCCCCGCCGAGGTCGGCGACCAGTCCCGAGCCGTCGGTGCGGGCCACCCGCCACCCCACCTCGTCGAGGTGGTGGCTCACGAGGTCGGTCGTGCGCCGCTCCTGCCAGGCCAGCTCGGGGTGGGCGTGCAGGTCTCGCCTGAGGTCGACGAGCTCGTCCTCGCGCTTGTCGATCGCCGTCTCGACGATCGCGAGAGCCTCTTCTCGTGACATGACCTTCCGAGGCTACCCGTCGCCGGAGCCGGTCGAGGCTCCGGCCCCGCCGTCGTAGGCGGCCAGGATCCGGTCGGCAGCGGTCACCGCCGTCAGCTCGCCGTCGAGGACGAGCCGCCGCACCTCCTCGCCGACACGACGCACGTCCTCGGAGCGTCGCAGCCGCTGCTCCAGCTCGTCGCGCACGAGCGCCCACGCGAAGTCCAGCTGCTGGTGGGAGCGCTTGTCGGCCAGCCCCTGCTCGCCCAGCTGCTCGCGGTGGGCGAGGACCCGCTGCCAGACGGCGTCGACACCGGCGCCGGTCAGCCCGGAGCAGGTGACGACCGCCGGCGCGCGCTCGCGGCCGTGGACCATCCGCAGGGCCCCCGCCAGCTCGCGGGCCGCCGACCGGGCCTCGGTCTCGCGGTCGCCGTCGGCCTTGTTGACCGCGACCACGTCGGCCAGCTCGAGGATGCCGCGCTTGATCCCCTGCAGCTGGTCGCCCGTGCGCGCCAGGGTGAGGAACAAGAAGGTGTCGACCATGCCGGCCACGGTCGTCTCCGACTGACCGACCCCGACGGTCTCGACCAGCACCACGTCGTACGCCGCCGCCTCCAGCACCTGCAGCGCCTGGCTGGTCGCTCGGGCCACGCCGCCCAGGGTTCCGGCGCTCGGGCTCGCCCGCACGAAGGCGCGCTCGTCGGTCGCGAGCCGGGGCATCCGGGTCTTGTCGCCGAGGACCGACCCACCGGTCCGGGCGCTGCTGGGGTCGACCGCCAGCACCCCGACCCGGTGCCCCGCCTCGGTGAGCCGGGTGCCGAGGGCCTCGATGAACGTCGACTTCCCGACGCCGGGCACCCCCGAGATCCCGACCCGCACCGCCGGCCGCTCGGGAGCCGGCAGCCGGCCGAGGAGCTCGCGAGCCTCCAGCCGGTGCTCAGGACGACTCGACTCGACCAGGGTGACGGCCCGGCTGACCGCCGCGCGGCGGCCGGCGACGATGTCGGCGGCCAGGTCAGCGCTCATCCGCGGCCTGCCGCTCGCGCAGCCGAGCCAGCAGGTCGAGGGCCGACCGCGCGATCACGGTGCCGGGCAGGAAGACCGCGGCGGCGCCCATCTCCTCCAGGGCCGGCACGTCGCCGGGCGGGATGACGCCGCCGACGACGACCATGATGTCGTCGCGGCCGTGGTCGGCCAGGGCGCGCTTCAGGGCCGGCACCAGAGTCAGGTGACCGGCGGCCAGGCTGCTCACGCCCACGATGTGCACGTCGGCGTCCACGGCCTGCTGGGCGACCTCCTCCGGCGTGGAGAACAGCGGCCCGACGTCGACGTCGAAGCCCATGTCGGCGAAGGCGCTGACGATGACCTTCTGACCGCGGTCGTGGCCGTCCTGGCCCATCTTCGCGATCAGGATCCGCGGTCGGCGTCCCTCGGCCTCCTCGAACGCCGCGGTCGCGTCGAGCACCTCCTGGACGAGCGCGTCTCCGGCCGAGCCGGCCTCGTCCCTGAACACACCGGAGATGGTACGGATCTGGGCCTGGTGCCGGCCCCACACCTGCTCCAGCGCGCCGCTGATCTCGCCGACCGTCGACTTGGCGCGCGCCGCGTCCACGGCGAGCTCCAGCAGGTTGCCGCCCGTCCCGTCGTCCGCACCCGCAGCACGGGTCAGCGCGGCGAGGGTCCGGCGCAGCTCCTCGTCGTCGCGCTCCGCGCGCAGCCGCTCGAGCTTGGCGATCTGCTGCCGGTAGACCTCGTCGTTGTCCACCTTGAGCACGTCGAGCTGGTCCTCGTCGTCGAGGCGGTAGGTGTTGACCCCGATCACGGCCTGGGTGCCGGAGTCGATGCGGGCCTGCGTGCGCGCGGCCGCCTCCTCGATCCGCAGCTTCGGGATCCCCTCACCGATCGCGCGGGCCATGCCGCCGGCCTGCTCGACCTCCTGGATGTGCGCCCACGCGCGCTCGGCCAGGTCGTGGGTGAGCCGCTCGACGTAGTAGCTGCCGCCCCACGGGTCGATGGTCTGGGTCGTGCCGCTCTCCTGCTGCAGGAGGAGCTGGGTGTTGCGCGCGATCCGGGCGCTGAAGTCACTCGGCAGCGCGATCGCCTCGTCGAGGGCGTTGGTGTGCAGGCTCTGGGTGTGCCCCTGGGTAGCGGCCATCGCCTCGATGCAGGTGCGCGCGACGTTGTTGAACACGTCCTGGGCGGTCAGGCTCCAGCCGCTGGTCTGGCAGTGGGCCCGCAGGCTCAGGCTGCGCGGGTCCTGCGGCTCGAAGTCGCGCACGAGCCGCGACCAGAGCGCCCGGGCGGCGCGCAGCTTGGCGACCTCCATGAAGAAGTTCATGCCGATCGCCCAGAAGAAGCTCAGCCGTGGCGCGAAGCGGTCGACGTCCAGCCCCGCGGCGCGCCCGGTGCGGAGGTACTCGACGCCGTCGGCCAGCGTGTAGGCGAGCTCCAGGTCGGCGGTCGCCCCCGCCTCCTGCATGTGGTAGCCGGAGATGGAGATCGAGTTGAAGCGGGGCATGTGCTCGGCGGTGTAGCCGAAGATGTCGCCGACGATCCGCATGCTCGGACCGGGCGGGTAGATGTAGGTGTTGCGGACCATGAACTCCTTGAGGATGTCGTTCTGGATGGTCCCCGACAGCTGCTCGGGCTTGACCCCCTGCTCCTCGGCCGCCGCGATGTAAAGCGCCATCACCGGCAGCACCGCGCCGTTCATGGTCATGCTCACCGACATCCGGTCCAGCGGGATGCCGTCGAAGAGGGTGCGCGCGTCGTAGATCGAGTCGATCGCCACGCCCGCCATGCCCACGTCGCCGCGCACGCGCGGGTGGTCGGAGTCGTAGCCGCGGTGGGTGGCCAGGTCGAAGGCGACACTGAGCCCCTTCTGCCCGGCCGCCAGGTTGCGCCGGTAGAACGCGTTGGACTCCTCGGCGGTCGAGAACCCGGCGTACTGGCGGATGGTCCACGGCTGCGTGGTGTACATCGTCGGGTAGGGGCCCCGGAGGTACGGCGAGAGGCCGGGCCAGGTCTCCAGCGCGTCGAGACCGTCGAGGTCCGCGGCGTCGTAGCGCGGCCGGATCTCGATCCCCTCCGGGCTCAACCAAGGGCTGCGGTTTGGCACCAATCCGCAGGTTTTCGGGCCCGGGGCATGCGGTTTGCCACCAATCGTGGGGGTGGTGTCGTCGTGCCACGGCCGGTCGCCGAGTCTCTCGGGGACGCTCACAGTGCCTCCCGGGTGCGGGTCAGGAACGCGACGACGTCGTCGCCCACGGCACACGAGTCGTCGGCCCAGTCGGCGGGCCGGCCTGCCACGACGACGCGTTCAGCCCCGGCCGCGCGCAGCCTGGTGGCCTCCGCGTCGCCCAGCTCGGCGTACGCCGCGTCGGTGCCGGCCAGGCAGACGACGCGCTGCCCGGCGTACTCCCCCGACGCGTCGACCGCGACGCCGCCGGCGGCGAGCAGGTTGGTCGCGAACCCTGCGCGCGCCGAGTGCTCGGCCACGGGCCCGAGCGGCGCCAGGAAGACGTGCCCCTCGGGTGGGTCGGCCCGCAGCGCCTCGAAGGCCGCGCCCCAGCGGTAGGACAGGTTGCGGCGTCCGGGCGGCGGATCCGCCGGGTTGGCGAACTCGCTGAGGCCCGTGATCGGCCGTCGGCGATGCGCGACGTCGTCCTCGCGAGCGGCCCGTACCTGCGCCACCCGATCGCGGAACGACTCCTCGCCGTCGGTCTCGATCAGACCCAGCTCCGCCCACGCGGCCCCGCAGAGCTCGTCGGTGAGCTGCTCCACGGCGTAGGAGCCCCCGGCGGGATCGGCGACCCGGGCCACGTGCGACTCCTCGACCAGCAGCGCCGAGATGTTGCGGGCCAGCCGGCGCCCCAGCGGCGAGACGTCGCCGGTCGGCTCGTCGAACGGCACCACGGTCACGGCGTCGGCGCCGCCGACCCCCGCCGCGAACGCCGCGAGCGTGGTCCGCAGCAGGTTGACGTGCACGTCGTAGGCGCTGGTCATGGGTCGGCTCGTGACCGCGTGCACGCGGGTGAGCGGATCAGCCACACCGCACAGCTCGGCGACCCGCGCCCACAGCACTCGCAGGGCCCGGAGCTTGGCGATGCTCGGGAACTGCTCGTCGGTGACGGCGACCCGGAGCTCGAGCAGACCGAAGGCCTGTTCGATCGGGATGCCCGCGACCTCGAGCGATCGCAGAGCTCCGGCGCCGCGCGCGAGCACCCACCCCAGCTCCTGCGCGTCCGACGCGCCCCGCTCGTGCACGGCGAGCCCGTCGACCACGGCGGCTCGGGTCCCGGCCGCCAGCGCGAGGCGGGCGAAGGCGGCCAAGTCCTCGGCGTCGACGGCGGCCCCGAGGTTGCTCTCGGGGTGGAGGGGGCCGAGCGCGACCAGGGCCTCGGCGTGGGCCGCCGTCGCCCCCTCCAGGACGACCGGGGCCAGGTCGAGGAGGACCCCGTCGAGGTACGACGCCAGCGTGTCCGCGGGAACGTGCTCGGCCAGCACCCACAGGCTGGTCGCACCCCGCTCGAGCTCGGCGACCGCGTCCGTCCCGTCGAAGGCGCGTACTCGCACGTCCCACCCGTCGACCCGGTCCGGGCGCGGCGACGCCCCGTGGCGGCCGGGATCGCGGGTGCCGAGCGGGGGCACGGGCACTCCGTCGTACGTCGTGCGGGTCAGCGCCGCCCACACCTGGTCGTCGTCGTCGCTGTCGGAGAGCCGCCGGGCCTTGCGGAGGACTCCGGCCGCGGCCTTCTCCCAGTCGGCGCGCGACCAGTCGTCCTCGGGAGCGGCGAGCGCGAGCGACCCTGGCTCGGGCTGCAGCCGGTCGGGCTCGTCCAGCCCTCCGGCCACGTCTGCCGTCACCTCGTCGCTCACCCTGGCAAGGGTAGGAGCGCCCTCCCCTGCCAGCCACCGGGTGTGAGGTTTGCGACGACGCCACCCCCAGAGACTGTGGGGGTGGCCTGTCCACAGATCCTGCGAGTGGGGTGTCGTCGCGGTCCGTCGCTCTCCAGGATTCTGGTCATGGATCTCGGGAGATGCGCGCCGCGTCGCGCCGTCACATCACGGTCGTCGTTGGTTCTCATGCTGCTCGGGATCGTGGTCGCGATGGTGGTCGCGACCGGATGCTCGCCGGCACCGCCCGGTGCGCAGGCCGCCGCCGGCCCGACCGTCGCTGCGTCTCAGCCCCGGCCCTACACCCTGAGCCGCCAGGCCGCCTCACGCGCCGTGACGGACGTGGCCCGGACCTTGCGCTCGCTGCAGACCAAGGTCACCCGCTGTCCGGGCGGTCCGGCCTGTCATCCCGTCCACGGCTCGGCCTGGGACGTGTCGGCCCAGCGCGACGCCGCTCCGATCGCGGACGGCAACGGCATCACCGCCAGCGCCTATCTCGGTGTCGTCGCCTTCGACAGCCCCCGAGCCGCCCGGCGGTTCGTCGCCCGGATCCGCGGCGAGCAGCGCAGGTACGCCGGCACCTTCAGCATCGCCGTGAAGCCGGGGGCGGGTGACCGGTACACACCCGGCGAGCAGGGCGTCGGCTCCCTCGACGCCCAGCGGCGCGGTGGCTGGGACGGATGGGTGCTCGACCTGCAGCACGCCTACGCGTTCTGGGACGGCTCGATGTCGGTCCAGGAGTACACCCGTCGATTCATGGCCCGGCGAGGTCGCTTCGTGTGCGCCGCCTTCCTCGACGGGCGCTCTCTCCCCGAGCTGCGCGACGTACTACCCGCCTGGGATCGCCTGGTCACCGCGCTCGACGGCTGAGCGCGCGCCTGCCCGGTGCGGGGACCTGTCGCTGGCACCATCGGGAGTTGTGATGGCGATGGGGATCGGCCACCTGATCGGCACGGACGGTCAGGGCTGGTACAACTTCTGGTCCGGCCTGGGCGCCGACATCGGGGGCCTGACGATCCTCGGCGGCGCCGTCGGCATCTACCGCAAGCACAACTGCCACGTGGGCGGGTGCTGGCGGATCGCCAAGCAGCAGGTGATCGGGACCAGCTGGATGGTCTGCCACCATCACCACCCCGCCGGACGCCCGACCCCCGACGACATCAAGCAGGCGCACGCCGAGCACGTCGAGTTCCGCGACGCCGAGCGCAAGGGACTGACCCGGCTGGAGCACCTGGGTCACCACGACGCCGATCAGTCGACCGGCCCCCCGACGTAGCGCGTGACCGCGTCCACCACGAGGTCGACGACCGGCGTGCCGCTGGCAAGCGAGCGAGCCCGCAGCACCGCGGCCGTCTCCGCGGGCAGGACCACCGTGAGCGGGCCCTCCTCCTCAGCCGCAGCGTCGCGTCCGACGATGCCCAGAGCGGTGGTCACCACGGTGCCGAGCACGTCGAGGATGGCCACGACCCCGATCGTTCGAGCACCCGCGCCGGAGGGATGCCACCCCAGGATGAGGGCGCTCACGAGACAGGCCAGCACGCAACCGAGGACCAACGTCGCGGCCAGGAGCCGGACGACGAGCGGACGACGGCTCACCCTCGCGAGGAGCAGCGAGTACTGGGCCAGTGTCAGCGCGCCCACCGAGGCGATGCCGAAGGTCCGGAGCAGCGGGACGCCCGGGTCCTGTTGCCACAGCAGCCAGGTCATGACCAGGGCGCAGGTGCCCGCCAGCAGCGCCGAGACGGCGCCGGCCGCTCCGACCAGGCGCGCCCTGGCCCCGGACGGCGCCAGGTAGCACAGCATCAGGATGCTGACGGCGCCCACGACGAGGGTGGTCAGGAGGATCCGGCCCTCCGTGTCACCGAAGCGACCCGGACGCAGGAGCGCGGCGACGCCCATCAGCGCTGCCAGCGAGAAGGAGCCGATCGTCAGCCGGATGACGTACCGGCGCGCGGAGCCGACGGGGGTCATACCTCACGCTCGCGCCCACCGGCTTTCGCGGGTCGGGCCTTGCGTCACGAGTCAGGAGGACCCGGGTCAGAGCTCGCTGCGCGAGTCGCGGTCCTTGTCCCGGATGCCGATCTTGTTCCCGAGCCACACCAGCGGGTCGAAGGTCCGGTCGGCCACGCGCTCCTTCATCGGGATGATCGCGTTGTCGGTGATGTGGATGCCCTCGGGGCACACCTCGGTGCAGCACTTGGTGATGTTGCAGTAGCCCAGGCCGGCCTGCTCGCGGGTGACGCGACGGCGGTCGACGGTGTCGAGCGGGTGCATGTCCAGCTCGGCATACCGCAGGAAGAACCTCGGTCCCGCGAACGCCTTCTTGTTGTCCTCGTGGTCACGCACGACGTGGCAGGTGTCCTGGCACAGGTAGCACTCGATGCACTTGCGGAATTCCTGCCCGCGCTCGACGTCCTCCTGCATCATCCGGCGCTTGCCGTCGGCGTCGCGCGGCGGGAGCTCGGCGTACGGCAGCTCCTTGGCCTTCTCGTAGTTGTACAACACGTCGGTGACCAGGTCGCGGATCACCGGGAAGGCCCGCATCGGGGTGACCGTGATGGTCTCGGCCGGGTCGTAGTCTGACAGGCGGGTCATGCACATCAGCCGCGGGCGGCCGTTGACCTCGGCGCTGCAGGAGCCGCACTTGCCGGCCTTGCAGTTCCACCGGACGGCGAGATCACCGGCCTGGGTGGCCTGGACGCGGTGGATGGCGTCGAGCACCACCTCACCGTTCTCGACCTCGACGTCGTAGTCCTGGAGGTCGCCACCGGACTGGTCGCCGCGCCAGAGCTTCATCTTCAGCGTGTAGCCCATTGCGAATCAGTGCCCTTCCTCGAAGAACGCGGCCAGGTCGTCCGGCATCACCGGCAGCGGCTGGGTGGCGAGGTCGACGCCGTCGCCCGCGGCGTTCAGCGACAGGGCGATGTTGAGCGTGCCCCAGCGCTCGTCGAAGCCCGGGTGGTCCTCGCGGGTGTGACCGCCGCGCGACTCCTCGCGCTCCAGCGCCGCCTTCGCGATGCACTCGGAGACCAGCAGCATGTTGCGCAGGTCGATCGCGAGATGCCAGCCCGGGTTGTACTGCCGGTCACCCTCGACCTTGAGGTGCTTCGCACGCTCCTTGAGCTTCTCGATCTCGGCGAGCGACTTCTCCAGCTCCTCGCGCACGCGGATGATGCCGACCAGGTCGTTCATCGTCTGCTGGAGGTCGTGCTGGACGGTGTAGGGGTTCTCGGTCCCCGACCCCGAGCCCGCGAACGGCGAGAGCGCGAGCTGCTGGGCGGAGGCGAGCTCGTCGTCGGACAGGGTGGGCCGCGCCCCGGAACGCCCGGCGACGTAGGCCGCCGCCGCGTCGCCGGCTCGCTTGCCGAACACCAGCAGGTCGGACAGGGAGTTCCCGCCCAGCCGGTTGGAGCCGTGCATGCCGCCCGAGCACTCGCCGACGGCGTACAGGCCCTCGACGCCGCTCATCTCGGTGTCGGGCTCGACCTCGACCCCGCCCATGACGTAGTGGCAGGTCGGCCCGATCTCCATCGGCTCGGTGGTGATGTCGACGTCGGCCAGCTCCTTGAACTGGTGGTACATCGACGGCAGCCGCTTGCGGATGAACTCGGGGGTACGCCGCGACGCGATGTCGAGGTAGACCCCGCCGTGCTCGCTCCCGCGGCCGGCCTTGATCTCGGAGTTGATGGCGCGGGCCACCTCGTCACGGGGCAGCAGCTCGGGAGGACGCCGGTTGTTCTTCTTGTCGTCGTACCAGCGGTCGGCCTCCTCCTCGTTGTCGGCCGTCTCCGCCTTGAAGAACTCCGGGATGTAGTCGAACATGAACCGCTTGCCGTCGGAGTTCTTCAGGATCCCGCCGTCGCCGCGGACCGACTCGGTGACCAGCAGCCCCTTCACCGAGGGCGGCCAGACCATGCCGGTCGGGTGGAACTGGACGAACTCCATGTTGATCAGCTTCGCCCCGGCGCGCAGCGCCATGGCGTGGCCGTCACCGGTGTACTCCCAGGAGTTCGAGGTGACCTTGAAGCTCTTGCCGATGCCGCCGGTCGCGAGCACGATCGCCGGCGCCTCGAACGCGACGAACGACCCGGTCTCGCGCCAGTAGCCGAAGGCTCCCGCGATCGAGCCGTCCCCCGCCTTCATCAGGTCGGTGACCGTGAACTCCATGAACACGTCGATCCCGAGCTGGACCGTGCGCTGCTGCAGGGTGCGGATCATCTCCAGGCCCGTGCGGTCGCCGACGTGGGCGAGTCGGGCGTAGCGGTGACCGCCGAAGTCGCGCTGGGAGATCAGCCCGTCCTTGGTGCGGTCGAACAGCGCGCCCCAGTCCTCCAGCTCGAGCACCCGCTCGGGCGCCTCCTGGGCGTGCAGCTGGGCCATCCGCCAGTTGTTGAGCATCTTCCCGCCGCGCATGGTGTCGCGGAAGTGGACCTGCCAGCTGTCGTCGGGCCACAGGTTGCCCAACGCCGCGGCGGCGCCGCCCTCGGCCATCACGGTGTGCGCCTTGCCGAGCAGCGACTTGCACAGCACGGCGACCTTCGCACCGGCCTCGTGGGCGGCGATCGCGGCCCGCAGGCCGGAGCCGCCGGCGCCGATGACGACGACGTCGTACTGGTGCTTCTGGGTCTCGTCGGTGGCGGGTGTCATGTCAGGGGTCTGGGTCATGTCAGGGGTCTGGGTCATGTCAGAAGAACCTGGGGTCGTTGAACGCGCCGGATGAGACCAGCAGGACATAGAGGTCGGCGATCGCGACGGAGAACAGCGACAGCCAGGCGTACCGGGCGTGGTTGTGGTTGAGCTTGGAGACCCAGTCCCACATCCGGTAGCGCACGGGGTGCTTGGAGAAGTGCCGCAGCTTGCCGCCGACGATGTGGCGGCAGGAGTGGCACGAGAGCGTGTAGAGCCAGATCAGCACGATGTTGACCAGGAACACCAGCGAGCCCAGGCCCATGTGGACCCCGCTCGACTCGCCGGGCGCCGGGCCGAACGCGAGCACCGTGTCGTAGGTCAGGACCAGGGCGATCAGCACTGCGGCGTACCACGCGTAGCGGTGGATGTTGTTCAGGATCAGCGGCAGCCTGGTCTCGCCGGAGTAGGACTTGTGCGACTCCGCCACCGCGCAGGCCGGCGGGCTCATCCAGAACGAGCGGTAGTAGGCCTTGCGGTAGTAGTAGCACGTCAGCCGGAAGCTCAGCGGGAAGATCAGCACGAGCAACGCCGCCGAGAGCGGCCACCAGTGGAACGGCTGGCCGAAGTCGGAGCTGTCGGTGACGCACTTGCCCAGGCAGGGCGAGTAGAACGGCGAGAGGTACGGCTTGCTGTAGTAGTCGCCGTTCTGGAAGGCGCGGACCGTCGCGTAGACGATGAACGCGGAGAAGACGACGAACGTGGTGAGCGGGTAGAGCCACCACCTGTCGGTCCGCAGAGTCTTGGCCTCGATGCGGGCCCGGGTGGGGCCGTGCACTCCCGTTGTCATCGTCGTCCTAGCCGTCCTTCCGCCACCGAGTCCTGGGCGACTCAAGAACTTATCGCGCAGCCCGCCGGGAGGCGTCACCCGGGTGGTGTGACATTTCCGTCGCCGGTGAGGGCGTACTCGCGGGAGGGCTGCCACCCGCGGTCCTGGTCGTGCACGTAGAGATGGAACGCCGACACCCCGAAGGCGCACTCGAAGCCGGCCAGGTCGCCGAAGGCCCGGTCCAGCAGCGCTTCGTCCTCCAGGTGCGCGACGGTCACGTGCGGGTGGTACGGGAAGTCGAGGTCGAGGGTCAGCGGGCCGCTGCGGCAGTCCTGCGCGAGCCGCTCGGTCTGGGAGATCCCCTCGACGAGGTTCACGAACACCACCGGCGAGATCGGCTGGAAGGTCCCGGACCCCCGTAGGTGGACCTCGTAGGGCGCACTGGCTGCGGCGACGGAGGTGAGATGCCGCTCGACCTCGGGCATCTGCTCGGGAGCCACCACGATCGGCGGCACGAGCGTGATGTGCGTCGGGATCGCGGCGCCTTGCGCGTCACCGTTGGCGACGCGGAACTCCTGGAGGTGGCTGCCCCACGGCTCCGGTACCGCCAGGGAGACGCCGATGGTGGGCACGGGTGCTCCTCCGTCTCCCGTCAGAGTCCCGGCCGTGACGCGGCCGCGAACCCGACCTGTGAGAACACGTCGCGCAAGGTGGACTCGGCGATCGCGGTCGCCTGACGACGCCCGGACTCGAGGATGTCCAGCAGGTGCTGCTGGTCGTCGAGCAGCTCCAGCGTCCGGTCGCGGAACGGCGTCACGAAGTCGACCACGACCTCGGCCAGGTCGCCCTTCAGGTCGCCGTACCCGCGGCCGGCGTATTCCTCCTCGAGCTCGCCGATCCCGCGACCGGTGAGCGAGGAGTAGATCGTGAGCAGGTTGGAGATGCCGGGCTTGGCCTCCGGGTCGAAGCGGATCTCGGACTCGGAGTCGGTGACGGCGGACCTGATCTTCTTGGCGCTGACCGCCGGCTCGTCGAGGAGCTCGATGATGCCGCCCGGGGACGAGGACGACTTCGACATCTTCGCGGTGGGCTCCTGCAGGTCGGTGATCTTGGCCGTGGCCTTGAGGATGTAGGGCTCGGGCAGCCGGAAGGTCTTGCGGTAGCGGTGGTTGAAGCGCTGTGCGAGGTCGCGGGTCAGCTCGAGGTGCTGCCGCTGGTCCTCGCCGACGGGGACGTAGTGGGGCCGGTAGAGCAGGATGTCCGCGGCCTGGAGGACGGGGTAGGTGAACAGGCCGACGCTGGCGGCACCCTCGCCGCCCTTGGCCGACTTGTCCTTGAACTGCGTCATCCGGCGGGCCTCGCCGAACCCGGTCATGCACTGCAGCACCCACCCGAGCTGGGCGTGGGCCGGCACCTGGCTCTGCACGAAGATCGCCGACCGCTCCGGGTCGATGCCCATCGCGACGAGCTGGGCGGCGGCACGCAGCGTGCGGTCACGCAGCAGCTTCGGGTCCTGCTCGATCGTGATGGCGTGCAGGTCGGCGATGAAGAAGAAGGGCTGGTGCTCGCGCTGCAGGTCGACCCACTGCCGGGTCGCGCCGAGGTAGTTGCCGAAGTGGAACGAGTCGGCGGTGGGCTGGATGCCCGACAGCACCCGGGGCTTCGCGCCGGTGGCCACGTCGGGCAGGGTCAGCTCGGGTGACGTGCTCGTCGGCATGGGCTGCATTGTGTCAGGGCGCCATTCAGGCAGAGCGTCAGGCGGTCCGATACTCGGTTGCCGGTCCCGGACGCGGTTGACAGGGTGCGGCCATGGACTCGGCCCCCACCCTCACCGACGGCACCGTGACCCTGCGCGCCCACCGGCTGGACGACGTCCAGGGCTGCCTGGAGCAGTGCCAGGACCCGCTCAGCCAGCGGTGGACGACCGTGCCGGTGCCGTACTCCCTCGACGACGCACGCCGCTTCGTGACCGAGCGGATCCCGCAGGGCTGGGCCGACGGCACCTCGTGGGGATTCGCGGTCGAGGTCGACGGACGCTTCGCCGGCACCGTCGAGCTGCGCGACGAGGGCGAGGGCCGGCTGGAGGTGGCCTTCGGCTCGCACCCGTGGGTGCGCGGCACCGGGGCGATGGAGCGCGCCGTCCGCCTGCTCGTCGACTGGGGCTTCGCCGAGCGCGGCGCCCGGGTCACGATCTGGCGGGCCAGCCGGGGCAACTGGGCGTCGCGCAAGCTGGCCTGGCGCCTCGGCTTCAGCTTCGACGGCACGGTCCGCGCCTCGCTCCCCCAGCGCGGGGAGCTGCGCGACGGCTGGGTCGGGACGCTGCTCGCCACCGACGACCGCGAGCCGAAGGGGCAGTGGCTCGACGTCCCCGTGCTCGAGGCGGACGGGCTCGTGCTGCGTCCGTGGCGGGAGACCGACGTACCCCGCATCGTCGAGGCCTGCAGCGACCCGCGCACCCGGGCCTGGCTCGGCCGGATGCCCCACCCGTACGACGAGGCGGAGGCGCTGGCCTGGCTGGAGCACGAGAACGAGGGGCGGGCCACCGGGCACAGCGTCCTGTGGGCCGTCGCCGACCCCTCGGACGACCGCGCCCTGGCGTCGATCAGCTGCTTCGGCATCGTGCCCGAGGTCGAGCTGGAGATCGGCTACTGGACGCACCCGGACGCCCGCGGCCGCGGGGTGATGACGCGCGCGATGGCTCGCGTCGTGCGGTACGCCTTCGAGGACCTCGGGACCAGGCGGGTGATGGCCGGTGCCGCCGTCGACAACGCGGCGTCCCGGCGGGTCATCGAGGCGAACGGGCTGCGGGCCTGGGGCACCGAGCGGCTCGGGACCACCCTGGCGACCGGCCGGGCCGACTGCGTGTTCTACGACGTGCTGGTGGAGGAGTGGCGGCAGGCCCGCCGCGGTTGATTTCCGAGGGGCCCCCTGTGTTGGCACAATGACACAGGAGTGTGCAGTGAGGAGGGCGGGGAAGCATGACGCGCGCCATCTCGTCCCTGCGTACCCGTCGCATGCTCACGTGGTTCGTGCCGGTCGTGGGCCTCGCGCTCTACCTCATCCTGGTCCCGCAGGTCCCGGACTTCGCCGCCCAGGCGACCCGGGCCGCCATCTTCAAGCAGCTCGGGAACGTCACCTGGTGGCCGGGGTGGTACGGCGGCATCGAGCTCCCGACGTACTCCGTGATCGCGCCGAGCCTGATGGGCACCATCGGCGTCGCCACGACCGGCGCCCTCGCCTCCGCGATCTGCATGTGGGTGGCACACCAGCTGCTCAAGGACTCGGCCCGCCCGCGCGCCGCGAGCATCGTGTTCGCCGCGAGCGTGCTGCTGAACCTGTTCGGCGGCCGGATCACCTTCCTGGTCGGGCTGGCGCCCGCGATGCTCGCCGTCTACGCGGTGGTGCGGCGCCATCCCTGGCTGGCGGGCGTGGCGACCGTGGTCAGCGTGCTCGGCAGCCCGCTGGCGGGCCTGTTCACCGGGATCGTCGCGGCGGCCGTCCTGCTCACCGACCCCAGTCGCCGTCGCGAGGCGCTGGTGACCGGGGTGGCCACGGCCGGCGCGCTCGGCGGGCTCGCGCTGAAGTTCCACAACCCGGGCGTGATGGGCTCGCCCCCAGGTCAGATGTTCCTCGCCCTGCTGGGCCTGGCGCTGGTCGTGGTCGCGTGCCGTGACCGCACGATCCGGGCCGGCGCGATCATCGTCGCGATCGGCCTGGTCGCTTGCATGGTCGTGCCGAACAGCGTCGGGCTGAACCTCACCCGGATGGTCTGGCTGCTCGCGGCACCGCTGATCGTCGGCTACGGGCACCGCCCGGACCGCCACGTCCTGGCGCTGACCGCCCTGGCCCTGGTCTTCCCCACGATCGACGTCTCCTGGCAGCTGGCCGAGGCCGACTCGCCGTCCGCCTCACGCTCGTACTACACCCCGCTGCTGCACCAGCTGACGACCCGGATGGACACCGACCAGCGGCTCGGCCAGCGCATCGAGGTCGTCGAGCCGCAGACCAAGGGCGCCGCGCGGTACGTCGGCGAGACCATGCCGGTGGCCCGCGGCTGGGAGCGCCAGGCGGACATGACCGACAACCCGATCTTCTACAAGGACGGCGCTCTCAACGCCACGTCGTACCGCCGCTGGCTGGACAGCCTCGCGGTCGCCTACGTCGCGGTGCCCAACGCCAAGCTCGACTTCGCCTCGGTCGACGAGGCCCACCTGATCGCCGGCGGGCTGCCCTACCTCACGGCGGTCTGGAGCAACCCCGACTGGACTCTGTACGAGGTCGCCGACTCGGCACCCCTCGTACGGCACGCGCAGGTGATCTCCGTCGACGGGAACCAGCTGCGGCTGTGGGTGCCGCACCGCGGGCTGGTCCCGATCCAGATCCGGTGGTCCAGCCACCTCGCGGTGCTGGACGCGAGCCAGCCCGTATCCGACGACGTGCGCGCGCACGGCTGCCTGTCGCAGAACGGCGAGTGGACCCTCCTGCACGCCCACCGCGTCGGGGCCTACGTGCTCACCTCCGACTTCGACGTGATCCCCAGCGACCAGCACCGTGGCGGCGTCTGCAAGACGCCGGGCAGCTAGGACCGCGCCCGCTGCAGAACGCCTGGCCGCCGTCGCTGACACGAACAGCACGACGAGGCCGGCCACCGCCAGGGCGGCGCCGACCAGAGCCGGCGCGCGGTAGCCCCAGCCCGCGGCGATCACGAGGCCGCCGACCCACGCGCCGAGGGCGTTGCCGATGTTGAGGGAGGCGTGGTTCATCGCCGCGCCGAGGGTCTGGGCCTCCCCCGCGACCGACATCAGTCGCAGCTGGAGGTTCACGACCAGGACCGACGACGACACCGCGACCAGGAACGCCGGGAGCAGCGCCCACCAGCCGGCGCCGGCCAGCGCGGCGTACGCGAGGAGCAGCAGCGCCATCGCGAGCGACGAGCCGAGCAGGGACCGGAACACCGACCAGTCGGCCAGGTGACCGGCGAGGTAGGTGCCGGCGACCATGCCGAGCCCGAACGCCAGCAGGAACACCGGCACGGCGCCGTCGCCCAGACCGCCGACGACGGTGACGACCTTGGCGATGTAGGAGTACAGCGCGAACATGCCGCCGAAGCCGATCGCTCCGGCGAGCAGCGTGAGCCACACCTGGGGCTCGGTGAACAGCCGGAGCTCACGGCGTCCGGTGGCCGAGGCGTCGCCCGGGCTCGACGGCACGAACGACGTCACCAGCGCGGCGGTCAGCACGGCCAGCGCCGCCGCCACCCAGAACGCCGAGCGCCAGCCGAGGTGTTGGCCCATCCAGGTGGCTGCCGGGACGCCGACGACATTGGCGACCGACAGCCCGATCATCACCATCGAGACGGCCCGCCCCTCGCGCCCGCGCTCGGCCAGGCTCGCCGCCACCAGGGAGGCCACACCGAAGTAGGCCCCGTGCGGCACGCCGCACAGGAACCGCGCGATCAGCAGCAGCCCATAGCTCCCCGCCACGGCACTGAGGGCGTTCGCGACGGCGTACGCCGCCATCAGCGTGACCAGTAGGCCGCGCCGGGGCAGGCGAGCCCCGAGGAAGGCCAGCACGGGCGCGCCGACGACGACGCCCAGGGCGTAGGCCGAGATCAGGTGGCCGGCGGTCGGGATCGACACGTCCACGCCGTCGGCCACCTGGGGCAGCAGCCCCATCGCCATGAACTCCGTGGTGCCGATCGCGAACCCGCCCGTCGCCAGGGCCCAGATCGCCACGCCGGCGTGGGCGCCTCGGGTGTCGGCTGCGGGGGACGTCGTCGTGCTCATGCTCATCCCAGTCTGGAGCGTCCGACTCCAATCACGAATTCCACGCCTCCGGTGGTTGCGTGACGGCGCTGGCGCGCCTCCTCGACCAGCGAGGCTCCGCGTCTCCTCAGCCGGCAGTGAGTGCGGCCAGGGCGTCGTTGAAGCTCTGGGAGGGGCGCATCACGGCGGCGGCCTTGGCGGCGTCGGGGCGGTAGTAGCCCCCGAGGTCCACCGGATGGCCCTGGACCGCGACCAGCTCCTCACCGATGGCCTGCTCCTGGTCGGTCAGGGTCTGGGCCAGGCCACGGAACGCCGTCGCGAGCTCCGGGTCGTCGTCCTGCCGGGCCAGCTCCTGGGCCCAGTACATCGCGAGGTAGAAGTGCGACCCGCGGTTGTCGATCGAGCCCACGCGGCGGGCCGGGGACTTGTTCTCGTCCAGGAACGTGCCCGTGGCGCGGTCGAGGGTCTCGCCGAGGATCCGCGCGTGCGGGTTGTCGTTGGCGTCGGCGTACTTCGCGAACGACGCGGCCAGGGCCAGGAACTCCCCCAGGCTGTCCCAGCGCAGGTAGTCCTCCTTGACCAGCTGCTGCACGTGCTTGGGCGCCGAGCCGCCGGCGCCGGTCTCGAACAGGCCGCCGCCGTTGATCAGCGGCACGATCGAGAGCATCTTCGCGCTGGTGCCGAGCTCGAGGATCGGGAAGAGGTCGGTGAGGTAGTCGCGCAGGACGTTGCCGGTGACCGAGATCGTGTCCTCGCCACGGCGGATGCGCTCCAGGGAGTACGCCGTGGCCAGCTCCGGTGAGAGCACCTGGATCTCGAGCCCGCTCGTGTCGTGGTCGGGCAGGTAGGCCCGGACCTTCGCGATCAGGTTGGCGTCGTGGGCCCGGCTCTCGTCGAGCCAGAAGACGGCCGGAGCGCCCGTGGCGCGCGAGCGCTCGACCGCGAGCCGCACCCAGTCACGGACCGGGACGTCCTTGGTCTGGCAGGCCCGCCAGATGTCACCGGCCTCGACGTCGTGCTCGAGCAGGACGGCGCCCGAGCCGTCGACGACGCGCACCGTCCCCGCGGCCGCGATCTCGAAGGTCTTGTCGTGCGAGCCGTACTCCTCCGCGGCCTGCGCCATCAGGCCGACGTTGGGGACCGACCCCATCGTCGTCGGGTCGAGGGCACCGTGGGCCCGGCAGTCGTCGATCACCGCCTGGTAGACGCCGGCGTACGACGAGTCGGGGATCACCGCGAGGGTGTCGGCCTCCTGCCCGTCAGGTCCCCACATGTGGCCGCTGGTGCGGATCATCGCCGGCATGGAGGCGTCGATGATCACGTCGGAGGGCACGTGCAGGTTGGTGATCCCGCGGTCGGAGTCGACCATCGCCAGCGCCGGTCCGGCCGCGAGCCCGGCCTCGAACGCCTGCCGGATCTCCGCACCGTCGGCGACGGAGTCCAGGCCGGCCAGGATGCCGCCGAGGCCGTTGGTCGGGCTGAGCCCGGCGGCCGCGAGCTGCTCGCCGTACGTCGCGAAGACGTCGGGGAAGAAGGCCGTGACGACGTGGCCGAAGACCAGCGGGTCGCTCACCTTCATCATCGTCGCCTTGAGGTGGACCGAGAAGAGCACGTCGTCGGCCTGGGCGCGGGCGATGGCGTTGCGCAGGAAGGCGTGCAGGTGGCTGACCTGCATCACCGTCGCGTCGACGATCTCGCCGGCGAGCACCGGCACGGCGTCCTTGAGCACGGTCACCGTGCCGTCCTCCGCCTCGTGCTCGATGCGCAGGGTGTCGTCGGCCGCGACCACCGCGGACTTCTCGTTGCTGCGGAAGTCGTGGCTGCCCATGGTCACGACGTTGGTCTTCGACTCCGGGCTCCACGCCCCCATCGAGTGCGGGTGCTTCCGCGCGTAGCTCTTGACCGACTCCGGCGCGCGACGGTCGGAGTTGCCCTCGCGCAGCACCGGGTTGACCGCGCTGCCCTTGACCTTGTCGTAGCGGGCGCGCCAGTCGCGCTGCTCGTCGGTCGTCGGGTTGTCGGGGTAGTCGGGCAGGTCGTAGCCCTGCCCCTGCAGCTCGGCCACGGCGGCCTTGAGCTGCGGCACCGACGCGGAGATGTTCGGGAGCTTGATGATGTTGGCCTCGGGGTGGGTCGCCAGCTCGCCGAGCTCGGCGAGGGCGTCGTCCAGCCGCTGCTCGTCGGTGAGCCGCTCGGGGAACTGGGCGATGATCCGCCCGGCCAGCGAGATGTCGCGCGACTCCACCGGAACGCCGGCTTGGGCGGCGTACGCCTCGATGATCGGGAGGAACGAGTACGTCGCGAGCAGCGGTGCCTCGTCGGTGTGGGTGTAGATGATGGCGGGAGTCTCAGGCACGGTCACGACGCTAGCCAGGCCCACGATCGTCCGCCAATCCGGGGTCACCCGGCGTGGAAGCCCACCAGCTCCAGACTCACCGACGTGGCCGTGGTGTCCTGCTGGGCGACCATGCCGATGCCACGGGCGAAGTACGTCTGCACCGTGTGGATCGGCGCCAGGCTGCTCAGGTCGCGGGTCACCACCGTGTGGTGGTACGTGAGACCGGTCGTGGACACCGTGCCGTCCAGGGACAGCACGGTGCTGTGCCGCGCGACGACGCGCGGCTGCCGGGCGTTGGCGTAGCCGTCGCCCATCCGTGGGACGGCGCTGAGCACGAGACCGGCCTCCGCGCCGGACCGGCCGGCGAGCCAGGACCGGGGTGCCAGCCGGTCGAGCGGTGGGCCGGGCGGCGTCACCTCCTGACCGAACCACCAGACGTCGCCGGCCTGGTCGACGGCGTACCACCGCACCAGGACGGTGCGCGGTCGACCGCGGTCCTGCACCTGCCAGCGGACCGCGGTGGTGGCAACGCCCTCCACGACCCGGCGCCCGGCCAGGACGGTCGCCGTGACCGGCTCGCGTCCCGAGGCGGTGTAGAGCCGGTAGTCCCAGCGTGTCCCCGGCTGCAACGGGAACCACGCGTTCTGGGCGCCACCGCTGAAGTCGGCGGGGTCCGGGCTCGGGGTCGGGATCGTCAGCTCGTCGATGCCCGACGGCCCGACCGGATCGGCCGAGCCGCAACCCGCCACGACAGCCGCGACCAGCATCAGCGCGACCGCGAGACCTGCGCGGCGCAGGGTCCCGGCAGCCGCGCGCGTCATGCCGTGCAGCATGCCAGCCCGACCGAGTGGCTCCGGCGTCCCGCTGCTAGCGTCGTCAGGGTCGTCCGTCGCGATTCCGAGGAGTGTCTCCGTGAGCTCAGCCCCGCTCAAGGTCGCCGTCACCGGCGCCGCCGGTCAGATCGGCTACAGCCTGCTGTTCCGCCTGGCAGCCGGGTCGCTGCTGGGGGCCGACCGCCCGATCGAGCTGCGCCTGCTGGAGATCGAGCCGGCGCTGAAGACGCTCGAGGGCGTGGTCATGGAGCTCGACGACTGTGCCTTTCCCACGCTCGCGGGGGTCCAGATCGGCTCCGACCCCGAGCAGGTCTTCGACGGGGTGAACCTCGCCCTGCTCGTCGGCGCCCGTCCGCGCGGGCCGGGCATGGAGCGCAGCGACCTGCTCGAGGCGAACGGCGCGATCTTCACCGCCCAGGGCAAGGCGCTCAACGCCGTGGCCGCCGACGACGTCCGCATCGGCGTGACCGGCAACCCCGCCAACACCAACGCCCTCATCGCGATGACCAACGCGCCCGACATCCCGCAGGAGCGGTTCTCGGCGCTGACCCGGCTCGACCACAACCGCGCGATCTCGCAGCTGGCGCAGAAGACCGGCGCCGCAGTGACCGACATCAGGCGGATGACGATCTGGGGCAACCACTCCGCCACGCAGTACCCCGACCTGTTCCACGCCGAGGTCAACGGCGCGAACGCCGCCGAGACGGTCAACGACCAGGACTGGCTGGAGAACACCTTCATCCCGACCGTCGCCAAGCGCGGCGCCGCGATCATCGACGCCCGCGGCTCGTCGTCCGCGGCGTCGGCCGCCTCGGCCACCATCGACGCCGCCCGCGACTGGCTCTTCGGCTCCGCCGAGGGCGACTGGGTGTCGATGGCGGTGCGCTCGGACGGCTCCTACGGCGTCCCCGAGGGCCTGGTCTCCTCGTTCCCCGTGACCACGTCGAACGGCGACTGGTCGATCGTGCAGGGCCTGGAGATCGACGACTTCTCGCGCGGCCGCATCGACGCCACCGTCGCCGAGCTCGCCGACGAGAAGGACGCCGTCACCCAGCTCGGCCTCATCTGACTGCGTAGCCGGATGCTCGGTGGTTGAGGAAGGCGCCCTGGCGCCTGTCTCGAAACCACCCCACCACTAGACCGGCTGGTTGGGGATGCTGGTCGAGAGGAACCACAGGGCGACACCGAGGGCGACCAGGATGACGACGTCGACGGTGCGGCGGCGGACGGCGAGCATCCCGGCCTGCTGCCGAGGGATGGCCAGGCGGGCGAGAGCCGCCACGACCAGGCCGGCGGCGATCGCCTTGACGCCGGTCCGCCAGTGGCCCTCCGTCACGATGACCAGGCCGGCCGCCGAGATCGCCAGCACCAGCAGGTAGAGCATCCCGCCGAGGGTCGACGGGTAGCGACGACCCTGCGGCTCGGCCGACTCGGCCGGGACGTCTGCCTCGCTCTCCACCTGCATGCCCCTAGTGTGCCGCCTGCTCCGCGATCTCCACGACGTTGGTCAGCAGCATCGCCCGGGTCATCGGCCCGACCCCGCCCGGGTTGGGCGAGACCCAGCCGGCGACGGCGGCCACGTCGTCCGCGACGTCGCCGGCGATCCGGCCGTCCACCCGGGAGACGCCGACGTCGAGCACGGCGGCACCCGGCTTGACCATGTCGCCGGTGATGATCCCCGGGACGCCGGCCGCGGCCACGACGATGTCGGCCGCGCGCACGTGGGCGGCGAGGTCGCGGGTGCGGGTGTGGCACAGGGTCACCGTGGCGTTCTCGGTACGCCGGGTGAGGAGGAGGCCGAGCGGGCGTCCGACCGTGATCCCGCGGCCGACGACCACGACCTCCGCGCCCTCGATGGCCACGCCGTGCCGCCGGAGCAGCTCGATCGTCCCGACCGGCGTGCAGGGCAGCGGCCCGGGCTCTCCCAGCACCAGCTTGCCGAGGTTGACCGGGTGCAGTCCGTCGCAGTCCTTGGCCGGGTCGACCCGCGAGAGGAGGGCGAACTCGTCGAGCCCGGTGGGCTGCTGGACGAGGAAGCCGGTGCAGGCCGGGTCGGCGTTCAGCTCGTCGATGACCGCCTCCACCTCGGCCTGGGTGGCATCGGCGGGCAGGTCTCGGCGGATCGACTCGATGCCGATCGAGGCGCAGTCCTTGTGCTTCGCGCCGACGTACCAATGCGAGCCGGGATCGTCCCCCACGAGCACGGTCCCGAGCCCGGGAGTGATCCCGCGCTCGCGAAGTGCGCTGACGCGCTCGGCGAGCTCGGCCTTGATCGTGCGCAGGGTGGCGGTCCCGTCGAGGATCCGTGCGGTCATGGGCGTGCTGCCTTCTGTGCTGGCCCGAGCGGGTGGTGGAGTCAGGTCATGCGGAGTCAGTGGAAGAAGTGCCGGGTGTCGGTGAAGTACATCGTGACCCCGGCATCCTGGCAGGCCTGGACCGTGAGCTCGTCGCGGACCGAGCCGCCGGGCTGGACGATCGCCGCGACCTTCGCGTCGAGCAGGATCTGCGGACCGTCCTCGAACGGGAAGAACGCGTCGGAGGCCGCCACCGACCCGGCGGCGCGCTCACCCGCCCGCGAGACCGCGAGGCGGCACGAGTCGACGCGGTTGACCTGGCCCATCCCGATGCCGACCGAGGCGCCGTCGCGGGCGAGCAGGATCGCGTTGGACTTCACCGAGCGGCACGCCTTCCAGGCGAACGCGAGATCGGCCAGCGTCTCGGCGGTCGCGGCCTCGCCGGCCGCGAGGGTCCACGTCGCCGGGTCGTCGCCCGGGGCGTCGACGTGGTCGACGCGCTGCATCAGCACACCGCCGGAGATCCCCCGGAACTCGACGGGGTCCGGGTGGGCGTCGGCGGGGCAGACCAGGATCCGGAGGTTCTTCCCGCCGCGGGGCAGCGACTGCAGCACCTCCACCGCTCCCTCGTCGTACGCCGGGGCGACGATCGCCTCGGTGAACGTCTCCCGCATCGCCTCGGCCATCTCGACGGAGACCGGCCGGTTCACGGCGATCACGCCGCCGAACGCCGAGGTCGGGTCGCAGGCGTTGGCGCGGAGGTAGGCCTGCGCCACGTCGTCCCCGACCGCGATGCCGCACGGGTTGGCGTGCTTGATGATCGCCACCGCCGGCTCCGCGAAGTCGCCCGCCGCCTTGCGCGCCGCGTCGGTGTCGACGTAGTTGTTGTAGGACATCTCCTTGCCGTGCAGCTGCTCGGCGGCCGCGAGCCCGCCCCGCCAGTGGACGTAGAGCGCGGCGGGCTGGTGCGGGTTCTCGCCGTACCGGAGCACCGCCTTCTTCCGCCACGTCGCCCCGGTGAACGCCGGGAAGCCGGTCCCCTCGGTCGTGTCCGTCAGCACGCTGCCCATCCACGACGCGACCTGGACGTCGTACGCCGCGGTGTGGGCGAACGCCTCGGCGGCCAGCCGCTTGCGCTCCTCGAGGGTGAAGCCCCCCGAGCCGAGGGCGGCGAGCACGTCGGCGTACCGCTCGGGTGAGGTGACGATGGCGACCGACGGGTGGTTCTTCGCGGCGGCGCGCACCATCGACGGGCCGCCGATGTCGATCTGCTCGACGCACTCGTCGGGCGTGGCGCCGGATGTCACCGTCTGGACGAACGGGTAGAGGTTGGACACGACCAGGTCGAACGGCTCGACCCCGAGCTCGGCGAGCTGCTGCACGTGGGAGTCCAGGCGACGGTCGGCGAGGATGCCGGCGTGCACCTTCGGGTGCAGCGTCTTGACCCGGCCGTCCAGGCACTCGGGGAAGCCGGTGAGGTCCTCGACCCGGGTCACCGGCAGCCCGAGCGACTCGATCCGCGCCGCCGAGCCACCGGTCGAGACCAGCTCGACTCCGGCGTCCGCGAGACCGCGCACCAGCTCGTCGAGGCCGGACTTGTCGTAGACGGAGACCAGGGCGCGCCTGATCGGGATGCGGTCGCCAGCGTCGTTCACGGAGTCACTCCTGCGCTCGTCGGTCGGGTCCGGGCACCCAGGCGGTCGATGCCCGTCGACGTTCACTCCCCGGTGGTTGCCCACCCGCGCCAGTCGTGTGGCGTCACCCTAGCCGAAGCGCACGACCCGGCCCTCGACGCGGAAGCCCTCGCGAGCGACCCGGCCGACGGCCTCGACGAGCATCCGGCGCTCCTCAGTCTTGATCCGCTCGTGGAGGGACTCGCGGGTGTCGCCCTCCTTTACCTCGACCGGCACCTGCGCGACGATCGGACCGGTGTCGACACCGGCGTCCACGACGAACAGCGTGCAGCCGGTGACCTTGACGCCGTAGGACAGCGCGTCGGCGGGCGCGTGCATCCCGGGGAACGCCGGCGAGAGCGCCGGGTGGGTGTTCAACAGACGCCCCCCGAAGGATGCGAGGAAGGTGTCCCCGACGAGCTTCATGAAGCCGGCCAGGATCACCAGGTCGGGCTCGAACCCGGCGACCGACGTGGTGAGCGCGGCGTCCCAGTCGGCACGGGTCGCGAAGTCCCCGACGCGGTGGACGAACGTCGGAACGTCGGCGCGCTCGGCGCGCTCGAGGGCCTCGATGCCGTCGCGGTCGGCCCCCACCCCCACCACCCGGGCGCCGTACGCCGGGTCGTCGGCGGCGTCGAGGAGGGCCTGGAGGTTGGACCCCGCTCCGGACACGAGAACCACGACGCGCAGGGTCACGGCGAGATTTTACCGAGCGGTTCGACGATTTCGGCGTCACTGCATCGGTTTCCGAACGTTAATGAGTCATCAAGGCGGTCTTGGGGAAGACCTAACGTCCAGATGTGGGGGGACGACAGGAAAGGTCCCACCCCCCGTGACCAGGAGTCTCGGCGCGATCCTCGCGGTCGCCGCCCTGGTGGCCCTCGGCGTCCAGGCCCCCGCCGGAGCCAGCACGACGTCAGGCACCGCACCCAGCACGTCGGCCGCCGCGCACGCCGCCAAGAACGCCTCGATCAAGGTCTCGCCGCGCTTCTTCGGCATCCACGACGGCTCCGGCCTGGCCTACGGCCGGATCGACTTCGGCTCCATCCGGCTCTGGGACGCCCAGGTGACGTGGCAGGACATCGAGAAGTCGCCCGGGGTCTACGACTGGACCCGCCTCGACAGCCTCGTCGCCGACGCGCAGGCCCACGGCACCGAGGTCACCCTCGTCCTGGCCATGACCCCGTCGTTCTACTCCTCCGCGCCCTCGCTTCCGCCGACCGACCTGGCCGCCTACCGCGCGTTCGTCACCGCGGTGATGACGCGCTACCGCGACTTCAACGGCAGCCGCGGCATCCTCGACTACCAGGTCTGGAACGAGGGCAACGTCCGCACGTTCTGGACCGGTACACCGCACCAGCTCGCGGCGCTGACCCAGGTCGTCGACCAGGTGCGCGACCAGGTCGACCCCGACGCCACCGTGGTCGCCCCGTCGTTCGCCGTCCGCCTGAAGAGCCAGCGCAAGTGGCTCTCCCAGTACGTTTCCCAGCGCATCGGTGGCCGGCCGGTCTGGCGCTATTACGACGTCAACGCCCTGAGCCTCTACCCGATGGCGACCTACGGCAGCCGCACCGGCGGTCCCGAGGACGCCGTCGCGATGCTGCCCGACATCAAGCACCGCCTCGCCCGGGCGAAGGTGCCCGCGTCGATGCCGCTGTGGGCCACCGAGATCAACTACGGCCTCCCCTCCGGCGCGCCTCCGGGCCACCTCGCGGCGGCCCCGATCTCGCAGCGCCGCCAGGCGGCGAACGTCATCCGGACCTACCTGCTCGCGGCGGCCGCCGGCGTGTCGCGGGTCTACTGGTACCGCTACGACTGGGACGACCTCCCGGCGTCCGCGGGCGGCGGAACCCTCGGCAACACCCTGCTCTCGGACCCGACCGACCACCAGGTCGTCGCCCCCGCCGGGCAGGCGCTCGCGACCGTGGCGCAGTGGATGCGCGGCCGACTGGTGGGCTCGGACGGCCGGCAGCCGTGCGCCAGCAACGCCCACGGCACCTACACCTGCACCGTGCGCTACCAGGGCGGCACCCGGACCATCCTGTGGAACCCGTTCCACAAGGTCACCGTGCACGTGCCGGACGCCAGCTCGAAGCAGAACCAGCAGGGTCGGTCGGCCCGCGTGGACAGCCGCGTCGCCAAGGTGAAGGTCGGCTACCGGCCGGTCATGGTCACGACCGGCTGACCTGCTTGCGACGGCGATGACGGGCCGTGGCGAGCATCGACCCGACGAGCCCGCCGATCCCGAACGTCGCGACCGCGTGCAGGAGGGCCTGGAACACGAACGGCCCGACGTCGGCCATCCGGCCCGGTCCGACGGCTCCCCCGGAGACGGCGGCGAGGACGGCGAAGCAGATCGCCGCGAGCAGCCCGGCGCCGACACCCCGCAGGGCCGCGTCGTCCCACCGCGCGGTCGGATAGCGGCGCATCCGGCGGTACGTCGCGACGGCCGCCAGGAGGGGCGGGACCGCGAGCAGGACGGCCGTGCGCCCCGACGTCGCGCCGTTGCCGGGCAGGGCTGCCAGCAGCGGGAACATCGGCAGTGGCCCGAGCACCACCGCGGTCGGGGTGACCAGGGTGTGCGCACCGACGGCGAAGCCGGGTCCGAGCAGGTACGAGCCGCTGAAGATCGTGGCGTTCGGCGTGAGCAGCAGGCACGCGCCGATCAGCAGGGTGGCCGCGCCGGGGCTGGTGTGCAGCTGCGCCATCACGTTGACGGCGTCGTTCCAGTTCAGGACCAGCGACAACGCGAGCACCACGAACGACGCGACGGCGTACCACGCGAGGATCCGCCAGGCGGCTGATGCCGCGGCGCGCAGGGACATCGGCAGGAACGCCGACCAGATCGCCGCGCGGCCCGAGCCCACGGAGACGGCGGCGCCGCCGAGGATGCCGCACAGGAGGACCACCCAGACCAGCGTGCGAGTCAGCGACGGGTCGGTGGCTGGCGTCGAGGCGAGGTGGTGGGTCAGCACGGCCACGGCGGCGTACCCCGCGGTGAAGACGCCGGTGGCCGACGCGACCGTCCAGTCGCGCATGCCGTCGGCGATCGCGTCGGCGTCGGGTCCGTGACCGGAGACGGAGTCCCCGAGGCGCAGTCCGATCCGCCACACCACGACCGCCGCCAGGAACGACAGGGCGAGAGGCACCACGGTCACCGCGGTCCCCTCGACCTGGACGCCGGAGCCGTGCGCCATCAGCCAGCCCAGAGCACCCACTCGCAGGCCGTCACGCGGCGCGCCGTGGGCGCCGGCGTCGGTGAGGAACCAGCCCACCACGCCGCCGGCGAGGCAGACCACCAAGGTGGCGCTCGCGGCGGCGACCCCGGCCAGCGCCGCCAGTGCCACCAGGGGTCGCCGGTGCGCGGCGTCCGAGCGGTCGACCGCCGGGGCGGCACGTCTGGGGGCCGGCAGGAGCGAGGTCATGGTCCCGCCATCATCACCCGGCCGACCACCGCCGCCCGGGGTGCCACGCCGGTCCGATTCGCCCGACTGCCGGAGGCCTCGTACGGTGGACGGCGCCATGTCCGACGTCCAGCGACCCGAGGCCCAGAGCTTCGACGACTACTACGCCGAGAGTCGCGACCGGATGCTTGCCCTCGCCTTCGCCCTGACCGGCGACCTCGTGGCCTCCCGCGCTGCCGTGCGGGACGCGTTCGTGGCGACCTGGCACCACTGGTCCAAGGTCGGCCGGCTGGATGATCCCGACCTCTGGGTGCGCCCGCTGGTCTGGAGCCACGCGCAGCGCCGGCACACGGCCCGGGTGTGGTACCGCGACCGGAAGCTTGACCCCGAGCTGCGCGCGACCCTGGACGCCCTGGCCAAGCTGCCTGCGCTGTCCCGCAAGGCCCTGCTGCTGACCCAGCTGAGCACCGCGTCGCGCCATGACATGGCCCGCGAGGTCGGGTTGCCGCTCGACGAGGCGGAGACCAGGCTCCAGAGCGCCACGACGCAGTTCGCCCTGCAGCGCGAGGTGTCGTCGACCGCCGTCCGCTCGCTCCTCGACTCCTTGGCCGCGCACTGCGGGGACGAGCGCTGGCCGCGGGCGCCGATCGTGCGCCGTGCCGGCACCTCGCGACGGCGTGCCCATGCCGTGGCCGGGGCGATGCTCGTCGTGGCCGCGCTGCTCGGCACCGGATTCCTGGTCGCCGACGGCGACGGCGTCCACCCGACCCTGGCCGCGGCTCGGGACCGGCTGACCTCGGTCCCGTCCGGCGGCGAGCACGGCCCGTCACCGTCGGTCACCCTCACCCCCGCGGCACTGGTGTCGACCGCCCAGCTCACACGGGCGGTGCCCGGGCGCCAGTGGCGGATCACCGGCACGGACCCGCGCCAGCACACGACGTTCCCCTGCCAGCGCAGCACGTACGCCGACCCGAGGGCGCAGACCGCGCTCGTCCGCGGCTTCACGGCGCGCCGGGCGCTGAACCGGCCCCAGCTGGCGGTCGTGCAGTCCCTGGAGCTCTCGGCCAGTGTCGACGCCGCCAAGGCGGGCTACGCGGCGGCCGGTCGGTGGTTCACCGCCTGCACGGTCCCGCAGATGCAGTTGGTCACCGTGCGGAAGGTCCGGCGCCTGGGCGACGAGGCCGAGCAGTACGTGCTGCGCAGCTGGGGCGCACCCAGTGCGACGTTCGTCCTCGGGGTGGCCCGGACCGGTCGGATCAACACCCTGACCCTGACCCGGGCCTCCGGGATGCCCTCCCCCGACCTCGCCGGCAACCTGCACCTGCTCGACGCCGCCGTCGGCAACCTGTGCGGCTCGGCCGCCGGCGGCCACTGCCCCGCGAGTCCCGTGGCGCGCGACGTGCCGGTGCCCGCCACCGGCACCCCGCCCGGCATGATCAGCGAGATCGACCTGCCCGGCGCCGTGGGCGTCACCGACCCGTGGGTCGGCACGAGCGCGGACCGGGCGACGACCAACGTCGCCGCGACCGGCTGCGACCGGAGCTCGTTCCGTGGTCCCGGCTGGCGGCACGCGATGACCCGCTCGTTCCTGGTCCCGGGCGCACACCTCGCCGCGTCGTTCGGCATCACCGAGACCGCCGGGAGCCTGCCGGCGCCGAAGGCCGCGGCGTTCGTGGCGCAGGTCCGGGCGAAGCTGGCATCGTGCTCGCAGCGCGAGCTGGGCACCAAGGTGAGCCGGATCTCCAACGGCGCGACCTGGTCGGTGTGGCAGGTGCGCACGGAGGTCAGCAAGCAGCAGACGCTGACGATGTACATGGGTGTGGTCCGCACCGGAGGCGCCGTGGCGCAGGTCGGCTTCGTCCCCGACGGGAGCCACACCATCGACCAGGCCGACTTCGTCGCGCTCGTCCAGCGCGCCGGCCAGCGCCTACGCGCGCTGAGCTGATCAGAAGGCGGCGTCGGACTGGGTCAGCGCGACAGGATCTCGCGCATGAGCTCGGCGGTCTCGGACGGCGTCTTGCCGACCTTGACGCCGACGGCCTCGAGCGCCTCCTTCTTCGCGGCGGCGGTGCCGGAGGAGCCCGACACGATCGCGCCGGCGTGCCCCATGGTCTTGCCCTCGGGTGCGGTGAAGCCCGCGACGTAGCCGACGACCGGCTTGGAGACGTGCTCCTTGATGTAGGCCGCCGCCCGCTCCTCGGCATCACCGCCGATCTCGCCGATCATCACGATCGCCTCGGTGTCGGGGTCGGCCTCGAACGCCGCGAGGGCGTCGATGTGGGTCGTGCCGACGATCGGGTCGCCGCCGATGCCGATGGCGGTCGAGAAGCCGAAGTCCTTCAGCTCGTACATCATCTGGTAGGTCAGCGTGCCGGACTTCGACACCAGTCCGATCGGGCCCTTGCCGGCGATCGTGTGCGGTGTGATGCCGGCCAGGGACTCTCCCGGCGTGATGATGCCGGGGCAGTTCGGCCCGATCATCCGCGTGCTCTTGCCCTGGAGGTAGGACCAGACCTCGGCGGTGTCCTGGACCGGCACACCCTCGGTGATCACCACCAACAGGCCGATGCCGGCGTCGATGGCCTCGATGCAGGCGTCCTTGGTGAACGCCGGCGGCACGAACACGACGGACACGTCGGCGCCGGTCTCCGCCATCGCGTCCTTGACGGAGCCGAACACCGGCAGCTCCCGGCCGCCGAGCTCGACGGTCGTTCCGGCCTTGCGGGCGTTGACCCCGCCGACGATCGAGGTGCCGGCGTCCAGCATCAAGGTGGTGTGCTTGGAGCCCATGCCACCGGTCATGCCCTGGACGATGACCTTGGAGCCCTTGTTCAGGTAGATCGACATCTGGGTCAGTCCCTCACTTCGAAGCCAGCTCGGCGGCCCGGTCGGCCGCACCGTCCATCGTGTCCACCAGCGTCACCAGCGGGTGGTCCAGCTCGTCGAGGATCGCTCGGCCCTGGTCGACGTTGTTGCCGTCGAGGCGCACGACCAGCGGCTTGGTGGCCTGGTCGCCGAGGATCTCCAGCGCGCCCTTGATCCCGTTGGCGACCTCGTCGCAGGCGGTGATGCCGCCGAACACGTTGACGAAGACCGCCTTGACCTGGTCGTCGCCGAGGATCACGTCGAGGCCGTCGGCCATCACCTGGGCGTTGGCGCCGCCGCCGATGTCGAGGAAGTTCGCCGGCTTCACGCCGCCGTGCCGTTCGCCGGCGTACGCGACGACGTCGAGGGTCGACATCACCAGGCCGGCGCCGTTGCCGATGATCCCGACCTCGCCGTCGAGCTTGACGTAGTTCAGGCCCTTGTCCTTGGCCTTCGCCTCGAGCGGGTCGGTCTCGTCCTTGATCTCGAACGCCGCGTGGTCCTCGTGGCGGAACTCGGCGTTGTCGTCGAGCGACACCTTGCCGTCGAGCGCCTCGAGCACGTCGCCGTCGAGCCGGGCGAGCGGGTTGACCTCGACCAGCGTGGCGTCCTCCTCGACGAAGGTCTGCCACAGGGCCTTCACCATGGCCACGGCCTGCTCGGCCAGCTCGGCGGGGAACGCCGCCTCGGCGACGATCGCGCGCGCCTTGGCCTCGTCGACCCCCGTGCCCGGGTCGATCGCGATCTGCTTGACGGCGTCGGGGTTGGTCCTGGCGACCTCCTCGATCTCGACGCCGCCCTCGACGCTGGCGATGCAGAGGTACTGCCGGTTGGACCGGTCGAGCAGGAACGAGAAGTAGTACTCCTCGACCGGCGGCGTCGCGGGCGTCACCAGCACGCGGTTGACGGTGAGGCCCTTGATCTCCATGCCCAAGATCGCGGAGGCGTGCTCGAAGGCCTCGTCGGCGGTCCTGGCGAGCTTGACCCCGCCGGCCTTGCCGCGGCCTCCGGCCTTCACCTGCGCCTTGACGACGCAGGGGCCCATCTCCTCCGCGGCCGCGCGTGCCTCCTCGGCGGTCGTGACGACGACACCGAGGGTGGTCTTGACGCCGTGCTTGGCGAAGAGCTCCTTCGCCTGGAACTCCATCAGATCCACGTTCGACCAACTCCTGTGAGACGGGGTGGGCTCGCGGCGTACCCCGCCGTCGAAGCCCCTCGAACCCTAGTCCGGCTAGCGTTCAGGTCGTGAGCCGGGTCGTCTACTTCACCGCGTGCACTCTCGACGGCTTCATCGCCGACGAGCAAGATTCCTTGGACTGGCTCTTCGAGGTGCCGCACGGTGACGATGACGGGAGCTGGGACGACTTCATCGTCCGGATCGGCCCCCTCGTGATGGGTGCCACGACCTACCTCTGGGCCCACGACCGGCACTTCGCGGAGCACCCCGAGCAGTGGCAGGAGTTCTACGGCGAGCGTCCCGTGTGGGTGTTCACCCATCGCGACCTGCCCGGCATCCCGGGGGTCGACGTCCACGTCGTCCGCGACTCCGTCACTGCGGTGTACGACGACCTGGTTGCGGCGGCTGACGGTCGTGACGTGTGGATCGTGGGTGGCGGTGACCTTGTCGGTCAGTTCGACGACGCCGGACTGCTGGACGAGATCAACCTCGGGATGACCCCCGTGACCCTGGGCGCGGGCCGCCCGTTGCTTCCCCGTCGTATCACCTCGCGCCGGATGCGGTTCCGCGAGGCGCGACAGGTGGGGCAGCGCCTGCGGATCGTCTTGGATGTCGACCGGAGCGCTTGATCCTCAGGACTGCTCGGCGAACGCGCCGGCGACCCAGTCGGTGATCTCGGTCGTGGTGGCGCCGGGGGTGAACACCTTGGCCACCCCGAGCTCCTCGAGCACCGGGATGTCCTCCTCGGGGATGATCCCGCCGCCGAAGACCCGGATGTCACTGGCGTCGCGCTCGGCCAGGAGCTCCAGCAGCCTCTTGAACAGCGTCATGTGGGCACCCGAGAGGACCGACAGTCCGACGATGTCGGCGTCCTCCTGGATCGCCGTCTCGACGATCTGCTCCGGCGTCTGGTGCAGGCCGGTGTAGATCACCTCGTGCCCGGCGTCGCGCAGCGCGCGGGCGACGATCTTGGCACCGCGGTCATGGCCGTCCAGCCCGGGCTTGGCCACCACGATCCGGATCCGAGAGGAGGCTGCCATGGGCGCAGAATAGCCGACCTGTGCCAGGGGGATTTCGACCGACCGATACCTTTCCGTTACTGTCGTGGCTCCGCTGCCTTTCCCCGTCCATCTACCTCTCTGGAGCCTTGTCCATGGGTGACCACCGCGCCGGCATCGCCGGCCCGACGGCCACCTCCAGGACCGCTCCCCCCGCCTCCTCCGGCGCGCCCGGGAAGCGCGCGGCCCGGCACGCGGTCGAGCCGCGCACGTCCCAGCCGTACGCCGGTCGCCGGGTGGCGGCCCCCGCCGGACGACGCATCGCGCCGCCGCCGGTGCTCGCCGACGACGTCGACGACGTCTCGGGGCACTTCGTCGCGTCGAGTGCCACGCCGGTCGCACCGGTCGCGCCGACGTACACCGGGCGGCGCATCGCGACGCCGGTGATCCTCGCGCCCGAGGTCCTCGAGCCGGTGGTCACCGAGTCCCCCGAGCCGCGCACCCCGCAGCCGCGGGCGGTGCCGTGGTTCGAGCTCGTGGAGATCACACCCGCTCCCGAGGTCGAGCTGGTCGAGGTCGCTCCGGGTCCCGCGGTCGCGCTGGTCGCTCCGGTCGAGCCGATCGCTCCCGTGGTGGCCGAGGTCGCCGAGGTCGCCGAGGTCGTGGAGGCTGAGCCCGCGCGCGTGCTCACCCCGCGGCAGACCCGGCCCGGCGGGCGTCGCGCGACCACCCGGCGTACCCGCGTCCCGAGCCTGCCGCTGATGGCCGGCGTCGCGGTGCTGGCCATCTCCGCCGGCGGTGCGCTGCAGGCCATGCACCCCGACCTGGCCGGGGCCGACGCCGCCGGACGGCTGTCCGCGGCCAGCGCCCTGTCCGGCAGCGGCGCGGCGACCGGCACCGCTGGACTGGTGTCGAGCCGGGGCGTCCCGGTCAGCCGCAGCTCCGACCGCACCACCGACAGCCAGCAGGCCGCGGCCGACGCCCAGGCCAAGCAGCGCGACGAGTTCCTCTCGGCCCTGCGCGGCAAGGCCGAGGCGCAGTCGGCCAAGATCCGGCTGCACCGTTGGGTGCTGCCGGTCGCGCCGGGCGTCTACCACCTGACCGCACGCTTCGGCGACTACAGCTCGCTGTGGGCCAACTTCCACACCGGCCTCGACTTCGCGGCCCCCACCGGGACGCCGATCATGGCCGTGGCGGGCGGGGTGATCACCGAGGTGGGCTACTCCGGCGCCTACGGCAACCGCACGATCGAGAAGCTCCCCGACGGCACCGAGCTGTGGTACTGCCACCAGAACGAGTTCGGCACGCAGGTCGGCGCCAAGGTGCAGCCGGGCCAGGTCATCGGCTACGTCGGGTCGACCGGCAACGTCACCGGTCCGCACCTGCACCTCGAGGTGCACCCGAACGGCGGCGACCCGGTCGACCCCTACCCGGTGCTGGTCGACCACGGGCTCTACCCCGGACCCCCCGCCTAGCTGCTACTCGGTGGGTGAGGAGGTCGCTCTGCGACCGCCTCGAAACCACCCCACGCCCGAACAGTGCGGTACGCAGGTGTCACCAGATGACACCGACGTACCGCACAGACAGAAGCTGCCCTGGCCTAGAGCTTCTCGACCGGCGCGTACCTCAGCAGCAGCCGCTTGACGCCGTCGGTGCCGAAGTCGATCGACGCCACCGACTTCTCCGCGACGCCCTCGACGGCGACCACCGTCCCGAGCCCGAACGTGTCGTGGGTGACCCGGTCGCCCGGCGACAAGGTCGGCACCGCCCGTGCCGGCTTCGACTTCGACGCCGCGTCGGCGCGGGCGGCGGCCGCGCTGAAGTTGCGGCGGCCGGCGGCGGTGGGGTCGCCCAGCCGGCTGCCCATCCCGCTCCCCAACCCGGTCGTCCGGGCCAGGTCGGGGCGGGACCAGTGGACCTGGTCGGCCTCGGTACGCCGCCAGTCGACGAGCTCGTCGGGCACCTCGCCCAGGAACCGCGACGCCGGGTTGTGCGCCGGGGCACCCCACGCGGACCGCACCAGGGTTCGCGAGAGGTACAGCCGCTCGCGGGCGCGGGTCAGACCGACGTAGGCCAGCCGACGCTCCTCCTCCAGCTCGTGGCCGTCGTCAAGGCTGCGTGAGTGCGGGAACACGCCGTCCTCGAGACCGGTGAGGAAGACCGTGGGGAACTCCAGCCCCTTGGCGGTGTGCAGGGTCATCAGGGTGACCATGCCGGTGTCCTCGGCCAGGTCCGGGTCGGGGGCGTCGGGGATCTGGTCGGTGTCGGCCACCAGCGCCACGCGCTCGAGGAAGTCGGAGAGGCCGGGCGTGACGGCCCCCGCGTCGATGTCGGCCGGATCGGCCGACGGCCCCGCCTGGGGGTCGTCGGCGAACTCGCGGGCGACGGCGACCAGCTCGGCGAGGTTCTCCAGGCGAGTGCCGTCCTGCGGGTCGTCGGAGGCCTCGAGCTCGTCGAGGTACCCCGACCGCGCCAGCACCGACTCCAGGACGACGTCGGCGCGCTCGCCGGCCTCGACCATCGACTGCAGCTCCTCGACGAGGGCGACGAACCCCTGGATCGCCGCCAGCGACCGCGCGACCAGACCCGGCGCCTCGGCGGCGCGACGCAGCCCCTCCCAGAAGGTGATCCGCTCGCGCTGGGCGAACGACGTCACGCACTCCAGGGCGCGGTCGCCGATCCCGCGCTTGGGGGTGTTCACGATGCGGCGCAGCGACACCTCGTCGTCGGGGTTGACCAGCATCCGCAGGTAGGCCAGCGCGTCGCGCACCTCGCGCCGCTCGTAGAAACGCACCCCGCCGACCACGCGGTAGGGCATGCCGAGCCGGATGAACACCTCCTCGAACACACGTGACTGCGCGTTGGTGCGGTAGAAGACCGCGACGTCGCCGGGCCGTGAGCCGGCGTCGGTGAGGGTGTCGATCTCACCGGAGACGAACCTCGCCTCGTCGCGCTCGTCGTCGGCGACGTACCCGACGATCGCGGCGCCGTGGCCGGCGTCGGACCAGAGGTTCTTGGCCTTGCGCCCGCGGTTGTGCCCGATGACGGCGTTCGCCGCGTTGAGGATGGTCTGCGTCGACCGGTAGTTCTGCTCGAGCAGGATCGAGGTCGCGTCGGGGAAGTCCTGCTCGAAGTCGAGGATGTTGCGGATGTTGGCCCCGCGGAAGGCGTAGATCGACTGGTCGGCGTCGCCGACCACCATCAGCTCGGCCGGCGGGACCCGCTCGGTGTCGGACTCCTCCAGCGACTCCTCGAGCGAGTCGGCGCACAGCTGGTGGATCAGCGCGTACTGCGCGTGGTTGGTGTCCTGGTACTCGTCGACCAGGACGTGACGGAACCGGCGCCGGTAGGTCTCGCGCACCTCGGGGAACGTCGCGAACAGGTCGACGGTGAAGGTCAAGATGTCGTCGAAGTCGAGGGCGTTGGCCTCGCGCAGACGTTGCTGGTACCGGGTGTACGCCGCGGCGTACGCCTCCTCGAACCGGTTGTGGGTGTCGGCGCTCACCTCCTCGGGACCACGCAGCTCGTTCTTGTGGGCGGAGACCCAGTGCAGGGCCGCCCCCGGCTGGTAGCGCCGCGGGTCGAGGTCGAGGTCGTTGATCACCATCGTCATCAGGCGCTTGGAGTCCGCGGCGTCGTAGATGGTGAAGCTGGACCGGAACCCGAGCTTGTCGATCTCCTTGCGCAGGATCCGCACGCACGCCGAGTGGAACGTCGAGACCCACATCAGCCGGGCGCGCGGACCGACCAGCTCCTCGACCCGCTCCTTCATCTCCGCGGCGGCCTTGTTGGTGAACGTGATCGCGAGGACGGAGCCGGGATGGGCCTTGCGCTGGGAGACGATCCACGCGATCCGCCGGGTCAGCACGCGGGTCTTGCCCGAGCCGGCTCCGGCAACCACGAGCAGCGGCGTCCCCTCGTGGACGACGGCCGCCCGCTGTGGCTCGTTGAGGCCGGCCAGGAGCTCGTCGGCCGAGGGTCCCTGCGGTCGCTTGCCGGCCGCCTCGGCGTCGCTCGCGGGCAGGCTCAGCCCCAGGATCGGAAGGGTGTCGCTCATCTCCGCTCCAGCCTACGGTCCGGCACCCCCGAAGCGCCCCCGCAGCCGTAGGTGCGAAGAAAACGCGGACGAAACCGACGACACGCCCGGCGCGCCGTTCACTTCGTCCGCGTTTTCCGCCGAGACGCGACGCACGCCGGGGTCAGAGGAGGCGGCGGTCGGAGGCCCAGCGGGTCAGCTCGTGGCGGGAGGACAGCTGCAGCTTCCGCAGGACGCTGGACATGTGGGTCTCGACCGTCTTGATCGAGATGAACAGCTCGCGGGCCACCTCCTTGTAGGCGTAGCCCCGGGCGATCAGGCGCATCACCTCGCGCTCGCGCTCGGTGAGCCGGTCGAGATCCTCGTCGACCGCCGAGATCTCGATGGTGCCGGCGAAGGCGTCCAGCACGAAGCCGGCGAGCCGGGGCGAGAACACCGCGTCGCCGTCGGCGACCCGGCGGATCGCGTCGACGAGCTCCGGGCCGGTGATGGTCTTGGTGACGTAGCCGCGGGCGCCCGCCCGGATGGTGCCGATCACGTCCTCGGCGGCATCGGAGACCGACAGCGCGAGGAAGCGCGGCGCCTGCGGCGAGGCCATCGTCGGCGCCATGGTCGCGGCCAGCCGACGCATCACCTCGGCGCCTCCACCGCCGGGCAGGTGTACGTCGAGGAGGACGACGTCGGGCAGGTGCTGGGCCACGCGGGCCACCGCCTCGTCCACGTCGGCGGCCTCCGCGACGACGTCCACCGAGGTGCCGAGCTCGGCGCGGACGCCGGCGCGGAACATCGCATGGTCGTCGACGATCACGACACGGACGGTGCTGCTCGTGCTCACGATGGGCTCTCCTGTCGGGCCTCTCGGGTCTCGCGCGGCAGCCTCAGCCGCACCTCGGTCCCGGTCTCGGGGGTCGAGCGGATCTCGGCGGTGCCGCCGTGCCTCGACATCCGGTCCAGGATGCTGTTGCGCACCCCTTGCCGGTCGGTCGGCACGGACTGCGGGTCGAAGCCGCGGCCGCGGTCGCGGACGAACACCTCGACGGTGGCCGGCGTCACCTCGGCGTAGATGTCGACCGCCGGCGTGCCGGCGTGCTTGGCGGCGTTGGTGGTGGCCTCACGCGTGGCCGCGACGATCGGCGCGGTGGTGTCGTCGATGTCGAGGTCGCCGACGCTGACCAGCTCGACGTCGACGCCGTAGGTGTCCTCGATCTCGCGCTGGAGCTCGCGCAGGGCGCCGGTCAGCGACCCGCCCCCGGGCGTGGCGTCGAACAGCCACGCTCGCAAGTCGCGCTCCTGGGAGCGGGCGAGCCGGGCGACGGTCGGCGCGTCGGCGGCGTTCTTCTGGATCAGGGCGAGCGTCTGCAGCACCGAGTCGTGGAGGTGCGCGGCGAGGTCGGCGCGCTCCTGCGTGCGGACTCGCTCGGCGCGCTCGGCCGACAGGTCGTTGGTGAGTCGCCACAGCCACGGACCCAGGACGATCGCCAGGCCGATCCCGCCGAGCGCGGCCGAGACCAGCACGTCGGTGACCTGACGCACGTGTCCGTGCCGGACGGCGAACAGCGCCATCGCCGAGACGACGAAGACGAAGCCCGCGCCCACCCGGAGGTACGCCGCCCAGCCGCCGTCGCCGAAGACCGCGCGGACCGGGTTGAGCCGCTCCGACTGGTCCAGCCATCGCGACCGCTGCGCCTCGTCGGCCTGCCGCCACAGCAGTCCGAACCCGACCACGGCGAGGACCAGGGCCCACAGCACCACGCCACTCCCGCCGAACACCGCCTCGGCGGTGAAGACCAGGCCGAGCCCCAGCGCGACCAGCGCGACCGCCGGCCCGGAGTCGGCGAGGCGACGGATCCGGCCCGGGCGCTTCCCCTGGCGGCGAGCGCTCTCCAGGCCGGGCGCCTCGCGGTCCATCGGCCGCGCGGGCAGGACCAGCCACAGACCGGCGTAGAACAGCACCCCGCTGCCGCCGAGCACGGCGAGGACCAAGAAGGCCGCGCGCACCCAGACCACGGGCAGCCCGAGGTGCCGGGCGAGCCCGGCCGCGACGCCGCCGATGATCGGCTGGTCGGTGTCGCGGTAGGCCTTGCGCGCGGGCGGCCAGGAGGGCGCCGCGGCTGGGCCGGTGGGTGCGGTGGTGGTCATGACCGTCTCATCGTCGCAGGTCGGCGGGGCACGGACCACGAGGACGACCCCCGGTCCTACCCTGAGCCACGACCCTGACGGCACGGGCGGGATCAGGGGTTCCCCCGATGGCTCGCGAGCCGGCCGTGCCGCATCTTGGATGACATGACCACGACACCACCCGACACCGCCTCGCCCCCGCCGGACTCTGCCGGACACGGGGGCGACGCCGGCCCGCGGGTGGGGTGGGACGACATCCGCGACCTCGGCCGGATCCGGCGCAGCCGGGCCGACCGCAAGATCGCGGGCGTCGCCGGAGGGCTCGGCCGTCATCTCGACGTCGACCCGCTGATCCTGCGGGTGGCGTTCGTGGTCCTCACGTTCTTCGGCGGCGTCGGCCTGCTGCTCTACGTCGCCCTCTGGCTCCTGCTGCCCGAGGACGGCAAGGACTGGGCCACGATCAAGCTCGACCGTCGCAGTCGCACGGTCGCGCTGATCGTGATCGGCGTCTTCGCGCTGGTGCTGCTGATGTCCCGCGGCTGGTGGGGCTCACCCGGTCCTCTGTTCTTCCTGGCCGCGATCGTCGGCGCCGTCGTCGTCGCGCTCCAGATCACCCGGCGCGACCGCCCGCCGTCGGGCCCGCACCCGCAGCCGCCGGTGGGCTCGCCGTACGCCGTGCCTCCGACGTACGGCGACTCCCCGACGTCCGCCGACCCGCAGCCGCAGCCTGCCTCTACGACCTCTGCGACGCCCCCGACGTACGCCGTCCCCGAGCAGCCCCGGCCGGTCAACCCGCGCAAGCGTGGCCCGATCCTGTTCTGGTACGCCCTGGCGGTCATGGCCGTCGCGCTCGGCACCCTCGGCATCGCCAACCTGGCCGGCGCCGATGTGGCGCCCTCGGCCTACCCGGCGACCGCCCTCGCGGTCAGTGCCCTCTTCCTCCTGATCGGCTCCTTCTACGGCCGCGCCGGCGGGATCATCCTGGTCGGGCTGGTGGCCGCGGCCGTCACGGTCGGCACGACCGTCGCCGACCGGTGGGACCCGCACCGCACGACCGTCGTACCCGCCGACGCCGCGGCGGTGGACAGCAGCTACTCGATGGACGTCGGCGAGCTCGTCCTGGACCTGACCGACGTCACCGATGTGGGGTCGCTCGACGGCCGCACCATCACCGTGACCGGCAACGTCGGACACCTCGACATCCAGGTGCCCGACGACGTCACCGTCATCGCGAACACCCACGTCACGGGAGTCGGGGGCGCCAACGTCCTGGGCCGCGACGGTGGCGGCATCGACACCGAGGTGAACGCCGTCCACCAGGCCGGTCCGAAGGCACCCACGCTGACCATCGACGCCGAGCTGCACGTCGGCGGCATCGACGTGCACACCTTCCCGGACGAGAACTGAGGAGCCGGACATGACTGAGCAACCTGAGCTGAACGACGACACCACGCAGGTCCTGGCCGAGGAGGGCCAGCCGTCCGGGCCGTCCGGGCCGTCCGGGCCGTCCGGGCCGTCCGGGCCGTGGGCCTCCGGCCGCCGAGCCGTCCGAGCCGTCCGAGCCGCAGGTCAGCTGGGGAGCCGGTCGGCACCCGGTCAACGTGCTGCACCTGGTCTTCGGAGTGGCGTTCGTGGGGCTGGTCGTGAACTGGGCGCTGATCGAGTCCTCCACCGTCGGCGGTCACGGCCTGCGCTGGCTGCTGCCGATCCCGTGGGTGGGCGCGGGTGCCGCCGGCCTGATCGCCGCGACCCCGCGCCTGCGCGGCCGCTCGGACTGACCGGCTCTGCGGCCGGGTGCGGCTAGGGCCGCTCCTTCGGCATCCGGATCTCACCGGTGTCGGGATCGGTGAAGGTCACCTCGATCGAGCCGATCGTCTTGTGCTGCTGGGAGCGCGCGTAGCCGGCGTAGGCACGTAGATCGGCGTCGGTGAGGTCGCTGTTGTCGGTGAACAGGCTGGCCAGCGAGCGCGGCCAGAGGCGCTCGGCGACGACGACGTTGACCTCGATGCCGAGCACGCCCATCACCGCGGCGACGTAGATGAGCCCGATCAGACCGAGCACCAGCGCGAACGTGCCGTTCATCCCGGTGGTCTCCTTGATGACCCGGTCGACGTAGACCGTGCCGCCGTACTGAAGTGCCTGCCACATCACAGCGGTCGCGAACGCGCCGGGGGCCGCCCGTACCAGCGTGTGCCGGCGGGCGGTGGTCGTGATCCGGAAGATCAGGGTCAGCACGCTCCCGAGCACGAGCACCGTGGCCAGTCGCACCAGCCAGCCCAGACTGTCGCTGGCCCTGGTGCCCAGCACCTCGGTGTCGGTACCCAGTGTCGACAACGTCGTGACCGCGATGACGGCGGCGCCGGTCATCAGGAGCATGAGCAGGCTGCGCACGCGCAACGTGATCGGGTTGGGCCGCCGGTTGCGCGGCACGGCCCACGCGATGTTGTTCGCGTTCTGCAGGGCCTGGCCCAGTCCCAGGGAGCCGTAGAGCGCGGCCACGCTGCCGACGACGACACCGGCGACCGACCCCTTCAGTCCCCCGGGTCGACCGAGCTGGTCGCCGACGATCGGGAAGTTGGCGAGTGCCGAGGTGAGCAGACGCGAGGCGAGGTCGGGATCGTTCTGCAGGAAGAAGCCCAGGATCGAGCTGCCGAGCAGGAGCAACGGGAAGATCGCGATGAAGGCGTAGTAGGTGATCGTGGCGGCGAGGTAGTTGCCCTGGTCGTCGACGTACTTGTAGAAGATCGCGATCGGCAGCCCGAACACGGAGTGACGCCGCTGTCCACGGTCCACGGCGGCGACGAGTCCCACGAGGTGAACCGTAGCGACGCCGTGCCAGAGTTGGCCGCATGCTGCCACGACTTCCGGGGTTGGAGTCCCTGCCCGCGCTGGACCACCCCGAGCTGCTCGCGCCCCCGGTCCTCGAGGCGCTGCGCTCCTGGCCGGAGGCCGCCGACGTCGCCGTGGTGGAGATCGACCCGGAGCTGGCCGACACGGCCGCGATGTCGCAGGCGTACGACGTGCCGATGGCGGCCGGCGCGAACTGCGTGGTCGTGATGGGCCGTCGCGAGGGCGAGGAGCGCGTCGCGGCCTGCCTGGTCCGGGCCGACACCCGGGCCGACGTGAACACCCTGGTCAAGCGCACGCTCGACGTCCGCAAGTGCTCGTTCCTGTCCATGGAGCGCGCCGTCGAGGAGTCCGGCATGGAGTACGGCGGGATCACCCCGATCGGCCTCCCGGCGCACTGGCGCCTGCTCGTCGACGAGGCCTGCCTGGACATCGAGGCGGCCGTGATCGGCTCCGGCGTACGCCGGTCGAAGCTGCTGGTGCCCAGCCCGTTGCTGGGTCGGCTCCCCGGAGCCGAGGTCGTGCCCGGCCTCGCCCACTGACGCCGCGCCTTGCAACCGTGACAGTGGTTCTGTCACAGTCGGTGGCGTGAAGCTTTCGACCCAGCTGATGTACGCCGGCAACCCGCGCGAGGCTGCCGACCAGGTCCGGGCCCTCGAGGAGGCGGGGCTCGACACGGTCTGGGTGGCCGAGGCCTACGGCTTCGACTCCCCCACCCTCATGGGATATCTCGCCGCCAAGACCGAGCGGATCGAGATCGGGAGCGCGATCCTCAACATCTACTCCCGCACCCCCGGAGCCCTTCTGCAGACGGCCGCCGGTCTCGACAACGTCAGCCAGGGCCGGGCGATCATCGGGCTCGGCGCCAGCGGCCCGCAGGTGATCGAGGGCTTCCACGGCGTCGCCTACGACAAGCCGATCGGGCGGACCAAGGAGATCATCGACCTGATCCGCCGTGGCCTGCGCCGCGAGACGCTGGTCCACGACGGCATCTTCACGCTCCCGCTGCCCGAGGGGCAGGGCACGGGGCTGGGCAAGCCGCTGAAGCTGATGACCCGTCCCGAGCGCGCGAGCATCCCGCTCTACATCGCCGCCCTCGGCCCGAAGAGCGTCGAAGGCGCGGCCGAGTACGCCGACGGCTGGCTGCCGTTCCTCTTCGTGCCGGAGAAGGCCGGCCAGGTCTGGGGCGAGGCGCTGGCCGCGGGCCGGGCGAAGCGCTCGTCCGACCTGGCGCCGCTGGAGATCTGCGCCGGAGGGATGGTCGCCATCGGCGAGGGCCCCGAGACCAAGGCGCTGCTCGACTTCGCCCGCCCGACGGTCGCGCTGTACGTCGGCGGCATGGGCGCACGGGGGAAGAACTTCTACAACGACCTCGCCGTGAAGTACGGCTACGAGAAGGAGGCCCGGGAGATCCAGGACCTCTACCTCGGCGGCAACAAGCGCGACGCCGAGAAGCTCGTGCCCGCCGAGCTCCTCGAGCTCGGCAACCTGGTCGGCCCCGCGTCGTACGTCAAGGAGCGGATCGCCGCCTTCGCCGAGGCGGGCGTCACCAACCTCCAGGTGGTGCCGGCCTCCGACGACCCCGCTGCGACGATCCGTCAGCTGCGCGAGCTCGTCGACTAGCCCCCGGTGGTTGAGGAGGGACGAAGTCTCGTCTCGAAACCACCCGCCAACCGGTCGAGCACGTCGCTCCACCCCTGCTCGGCGCCGCCGTCCGGCGCGTGCTGGACCGAGGTGTGCTCGACCGTCACCAGGGTGTCGCCGTCACGAGCCTCGAAGCTCACCTGCACGGTGTCCTCGATGACGTCAGCCGGCTCGCCGTCGTCCCAGTTCCACGTGAACGCCAGCCGGTGCGGCCGGTCGACCTCGGTGTAGTCGCCGCGCACCGTCGCCCCGATCGCCGGGCTCACGATCTCGTAGGAGCCGCCCACCCGCGCGTCGAGGGCGTACGTCGTCCCGGCGAGCTGCGGCCACCACCAGGCGGCGAGCTGCGCCACGTCGGTCCAGGCGTCGAAGACCTCACCCGGCGGGGCGGGCACGGTCCGGCTCACCGTCACAGTCGTCGCACTCATGCCCGCCACGCTAGCCACCGCCCCCGACACCGTGCCGTCACCGTTGTCGGACACGAGCCGTCAGGTCAGCTTGAGGGTGAACACGTTGCTCCCGAGGTCGAAGCTGCCGTTGACGGCGTCGTAGCCGGGTGGCTTGGTGTCGCTCGGCCCCACCAGGATCCGCATCTGCACGGTGTAGGTCTGGCCCTTCACCATGCCGAGCGTCTTCCCGACGACGCTGGCGTTGAAGGTGTGCTTCTTCGTGTCGTAGGTGAAGAGGTCGGTCCGCGAGGTCCATGCTCCCGTCGAGCCCACGGGCCGCCAGCGGAGCTGGACCCGCTGGGCGGTGAGCAGCGACTTGGCGGTGGCGTCGGGGATGAGCTGGATCGGCTGGAGCACCACCGTCGTGAGCTTGAGCGTCGAGGTGAGCGGGACCGAGGTCGTGCCGAGCAGCTTGACCGGCGACGCGAACGGACTGACGAGGTACTGCGTCGCCATCGCCTCCGTCGACGTCACGGCATCGGGCGCCGACACCTTCACCCCGAACGTGCCGACCACCAGGCGCGAGGTCATCTTCGGGGAGACCGCGACCCCCTGGGCGTTGGTCGTCACGGTGGCCGTCGTCTTCAGACCCGGGAACACCGCACCCGCACCGGTCGCGGGCAGCGTGAAGGTCACCGGTACGCCTGCCAACGGGCCGCGACCGTCACTCACGGTCGCCGTCACGGTGCCGAAGCCGAGCGCCGGCAGCGCGGTCGCGGACGTCGGGGTGAGGGCGATCGTGGCGGTGGCGAGCTCGATCTGGACCGTCTGGGAGTCGATCGGGGTGCCGTCCTGACCGATCAGGTCGGCCTGCACCGTGAGCTTGCCCGACGGCATGCCCTGGCCGCTCGGCAGCTGCAGGACGACCGTGCCGTCGGCGGCCGAGGCGTCGGCGTACTGGAACAGCTGGGTGCCGTTCTTGGACACGGTGAAGCGCACCGTGCGTCCCGGAACCGGGCCGCTCGGGTCGGTCACCGTCGCCGTGACACCGAAGGGCGACGCTGCGGACGGCGTCGCCGTCTGCACGCCGACCACCGCGTTGTCGGCACCCGCGGGGAAGACGTGGTACCCGTCTCCGTCGGCGGTGTCCATGCCCACGGCACCCACGCCGTTCGCTGCCTGCACGAGGAACCGCATGCCGGACGACGACTGTCCGGCGGGCAGCGTCAGGGTCCCGGTCCAGTGCGTGGAGTCGTTCGGGTCCTGGCTCAGGTCGACCGAGCGCCAGTGGCCGAAGCCGGAGTCGGAACCCGTCCCGGTCCAGGTCACCCAGACCTGCTGCATGCCCGCGGAGGGGTCGCCCGTCACCGTGGCCGAGAACGTGACGACGCCGCCGCTCACGGTGCCGGTCACGCTGCCGATGCTCGGCGCGGCGGACAGCGACGGCTGGTTCTGCCCGAAGGACTGCGCGGAGCTCCCGCTGTAGAACAGGCGCACGCCGAGGTCGGAGTAGGCCCGCTGTGTGTCGGTGAGGGCGCCGCCCGAGTCGGAGCGGTACTGCGCCGGGTTCAGGATCAGCGAGGTGCGGCCACCACCGCCGAGGGTGTCGAAGTAGTTCGGCGTGACGAGCCGCTGCGGGAAGAACGCGGCGGACTCGAAGGTGGTGTTCGGTGTCGAGCCCTCGATCGCGGGAGCACCGGTCACCGGAAGGATGCCGGTCGTGTCGCTGTAGTCGGCGCTCCGGAAGCCCACCCCGCGCAGCACCTGACCGGCGGCCGTGACGTTCTCGATCTGCTTCGGGATGGCCGGCGCACCCGGCAGGGCCGTGACACCGTCGGCGCCGGAGAGCCAGGTGCTGGTGCTGGGAAGGCCGGCCTGAGCCGGGTCCGACGGGTCGACGCCGGAGGCCTTGGTGTGGGTGGCCAGCGGCGTGTCGAACGACAGGTCGTCGGTCTGCAGACCGAACGTCGCGCCGGGGGTCGAGCCGCCGACGGGCTGCGGGTCCGCCTGCGAGGGCTGGCTGTCGATCGCGCTGCGACCGGGAGCGTCCAGACCGGTCATCGGCAAGCCGTACAGCGTGGCCTCGAGCATCGCCTTCTGGTCGATGCCGGTCACCTGGCTGAGGCCGGACAGGTAGTCCTGCTTGCCCTGGACCAGGGCGGTGCCGACGGCGACCGGAGCGTCACCCGGCGTCGTCTCGTGCAGCCGCTTGGCGACGTCGAGGTAGACCCGCTCGCTGAACTCGAGGAAGTCCGAGTCGCCGTACTGGTAGCCCGTGCCGCCGATGAGCACCGCGTGCTGCTGGGCCATGGCCTGGGTCCAGTCGAAGGTGTCGGTCTTGTCCGGGACGGCGGCCGAGTCGACGATGTTGTAGCCCGAGTGGCACCCGGCGCTCAGCACCACCGAGTCGTCCAGCGCACCGGGGGCGAGCTGGTCGTCGACGAAGTTCGTCTCGAAGTCGGCGGCCAGGGTGTCGTTGGCGCTGAAGTGGCCGGCCAGGTAAATCAGGTCGTGGTGCGACCCGTTCAGGGCGTCGCCGAGATCGTCGCCGCTCCAGTTGTCGGCGGGCTCCGACTGACCCGGGTGGTCGATCAGCGTGTCGTCGGTGCCGTGGTCGGTCGCCGCCTGGAACTCCTGGTTGACGGCATCGGCGGCGTCGGCCAGGAAGTCGTAGCCGGTGACCAGCGAGGAGTGCGGCGCCGGCAGCGTGCCGTTGTCCAGATCCAGGTAGTGGCTGACTGTCTGCTCGATGTCCTCGGGCGTCTTGACCAGACGACCCACCGCCAGGTCGGGCACCGGCAGGGTGACACCCGCGATGGTGACCGTGGTGCTGGTGCCGTAGGCGTCCTGGCTCTGCACCTGGTCGTTCTTCAGGCTCGCACCCGACGGGGTGTCGGCGAGCACCGGCGGCGAGAACTGGCTCTCCTCACCGAGCCCGGAGACGTCGGGGTAGCGGAAGAACGGGATGACGTCGTCGCCACCCGCGAGCACGACGTACTTGCTGCTGGTGGAGCGGTAGCTGTCGGCCAGCTGCTTGATCGCGTCGGCGACGAGGTTGACGGCGTACGGGCAGGACGGGTTCGCGGCGACCTGGTCCCAGAGCGCCTGCACCCGCGGCGACTGCGCCAGGTCGAGGCGGACGCCGTCGGTGTTCGTCGCGAGGTCGTCGAGGGACTGCAGGTAGGTGGAGTACCGGCTCGACGTCGGGTCGAGCCCCAACCGGTTGGTGTCGGTGAGGATCACCGTCGCCGGGTCGGTGGGGTCGGGCGAGCCCGGGTCCTGCGACGGCGCGTTGGTCAGTGCCAGCGGGATCGTGTGGTCGTCGGACAGTCCGGTGCACCCGGTGCCGTTCGGGTCCGTGACCGTGTCCGCCACGTGGAAGCCGCCGGCGGGAGTGGTCTCGTCATGACCTTGCACCCGCACGTAGTAGAAGCCCGACGTGTTGCCCGTGCCGGCCGACACCGTCTCGTTCTGCGTGCCGGTGTTGGTGGACACCGCCAGCAGGGTCTGGTCCTGGGCTGCCGAGAACGCCTCGCTGAAGCCGGCGTCGCCGGCGAGGCTCGGGTCGTACGCCTCGGGCGCGTAGATGTGCGGCGCGTAGATGTGCGGGGCGTAGATGTGCGGCGCGTAGATGTGCGGGGCCTCGACGCTCGGCGCGTAGATGTGCGGCGCGTAGATGTGCGGTGCGAACTTCGGCGTCTGGTTCGACGTCGGGATGTCGGTCGCCTCGGTGGGGTAGTCGGGCACCTGGGAGCCCGAGCCCGGTGTGCTCTGCGCGGACGCGGCGGCGAGCTGGCTGAGATCGGTGCTGCTGCTGTTGCTGAGCTGGTCGAAGGCGCTCTGGATGTCGCCGTACAACGCGACGTCGTAGTCGGCGGGCAGGTTGCTGAGGTTCACCGTGACCTGCTGGCCCGGGACGACCGGGATCTTGAACCAGCGGGACTCGCCCGGAGTGCTCAGCGAGGCATCGAGCCCGGCACCCTCGTCGAGCTCCTTGGCATTGGTCCAGCTCCGGTTGTCGGTGCCGACCGTGGCGTCGAGGTACGGCTTGGTGCTGAGGGTGAAGGTGCCGCGCAGGAAGTCGTTGAGGTCGAGGTTGGAGCCGCTGAGCCGGAAGCCGTAGGTGTCGCCCTGGTGGACGGTGAACGACGCCACCCCGCCGTAGATGAACCCGTTGGACGGGCTGGTGCAGCAGTTGACCGGGCCGTCGTTGACGAGCGTGCCGGTGGTCGACCCGTTGACCACGGTGTCGAGCCGCGTCGTGACCTGGAACCACGCGTGCAGGCCCTGCCACGAGTAGGGGACCGTGACCGTCCCCGTCGTGGCGGCGGTCGCCGTGAACGTCCAGGACCCGTTGAACGTGCCGTCGTCCTCGTAGGTCATCTGGGCCGCGGACGCCGTGCCGTCGGACACCGTGGTCACGGTGCCGTCACCGGCGGCGGTCCAGGCGTCGCCGGACGCAGCGTCCGCCGGAGCCGCCAGCGCCAGCGGCAGCGACAGGCCGAGCACGGTCGCCACGGCGGCGAGGATGCCGGTCAACGAGCGCCCGGGCATGCGTGACGACGAACCGAACTTTGTGGTCATACTGACGAGCCCCCCTGGCATCACCCTCGTGGTCGACCGCAGTCCCCCCGTCATGGGACCCCGAGAGCGGCCCGCACAGCGTACCTGCCGCCGCGACCGTCGGGCACCGCACGCGGTGACCATTCGGGCCTGGGGTAGCCCGTTCACGCCTCGAGCCCGGCCTCGGCCCGGTGTACGGCGTCTTCCAGCGGCGCGGCGGCCCCACTCGCTGCGGCGGCCTCGAGCGCAGCCGCGTCGGAGCGCTCCCTCGCGGGCGCCAGCGCCGCGTCGAGAGCCGCCTGCGTGGGAGGGAAGCGGGGAGCACCGATCTCGCCGCGCAGTCGCTCGGCGGCCGCCAGGAGATAGACCGCGGCTGCGTCGGCCGCGTCCGGGTCACCCGAGTCCGCGCCGGCGAGCCACCAGAGGGCGATGTCCTCCAGGATGTGCGCGACGGACCAGCGGTCGTCCCGCAGCACGTAGGCACCGAGAGCGACCCGGAAGTCGGCCGCCGCAGGCTCGAGGTCGCCCAGGTCACGGCTGACGTTGGCCAGGTTGTGCCGACCCACCGCGACGACCCACGGATCACCCACCTCCTCGGCGAGCGCTTGCGCCTCCACGAAGCGCTCACGCGCCAGCGGAAGGTCCTCCCGGGCTGTCGCCAGCATCCCCATGTTGGTCAACGAGACGCTGATCGCCCTCCGGTCACCGAGGCCACGACGGCGGGCGAGCCCCTCCTGACCGAGCTGCTCGGCGGCATCGAGGTCACCCAGATGCTCGGCGACGAGGGCGAGGTTGGTCAGCATCGCCGCGACCCCCGCCTCGTCGCCGAGCTCCCGCCGGAGCTCGAGACTCTCCTGGTAGGCCTGCTGCGCGCGCTCCGGGTGCCCTTGTTGGTTCGCCAGCGTGCCGCGCAGGTGCAGCACGCGGGCCAGGCCGCCGCGATCGCCGAGCCCCGTGTAGGCCGACTCGGCAGCGGTGAGCTCGGCCTCCGCCTCCGCGTAGTGGCCCTGCTTCCGGTCGAGCTCGGCACGCGCGACCCGCGAGTCGGCGACCCCCGTCACGTCGCCGACGTCCTCGGCCGCGAGGCGGGCCCGGTGGACGGCGTCCTCGGCGGCCACCCAGTCGCCACTGATCGTCAGCGCCTCGGCCAGCTGGAGCAGCACGTCGTCGCGCTGCTCGGGCTCGACCACCGGGAGCAGCTGCTCCAGGTAGGCGATCGCCGTCTCCTGCGCGTACGCCGCGCGGGCTGCGGTCGCGGCCTCCCACAGGTAGTGCCGCTTCTTCGGCAGGTCGTCACTGCGGGAGTAGTGGAAGGCGAGGAGGTCCAGATGCCGGCGCGGCCCGTCGTCCTGGGCCTCCAGGGCGTCCCCGACCCGTCCGTGGAGGACCGATCGGGTGCTGAACGGCAGCGAGTCGTAGGCCACGTCGTGGGTCACGATGTGGCCGAACGCCCAGGCCCGGTCGACCGGGTCGACCAGCTCGATCAGACGCGTCGCGGCGGCCGCGACGAGGTCGGCGTCGACGGCGGTCTCGGCGCCCAGATCGGGATACACCGTCGCCACGAAGAGCGTGAGGAAGTCGCGGCCGATCACGCTGGCGACCTTCACCGCCCGCCGGGTCGACTCGTCCTGGGCGTCGATGCGGCTGAGCACCAGGCTGTGCAGGCTGGCGGGCAGCTCCAGATCCTCGGCTCCGGCCCCGTCACCCGTCTGCGAGGAGACGTATTCGACGAGCTGCTCGAGATAGAACGGGTTGCCCTCCGCGCGGGCCACGACGGTGTCGACCAGCTCGGGGGCGGGGTCGTGGCCCACCAGGGCCAGATGGCGCTGCGTCACCAGCAGGCGAGCCGCCGCCGAGTCGAGCGCGCCGAGGACGAGGTCGGTCACGTGGGGTCCGGGACGGATCGGCAGCCCCGCCAGGGCGGACCCGTCGGGACGGCTCAGGACGACGAGCAGCACCGGCTCCGAGACGATAGACCGGCCGAGCACCCCCAGCAGGTCACGCGAGAGCTCGTCGAGCCACTGCGCCTCCTCGAGCACCACGACCAGCGGGCCTCGGGTGGACAGGGCCGTGAGGATCCGCGACAGCAGGTCCTCCAGCGAGGCCTTGCGCAGCTCGCCGTCGAACGCCGCCGTCAGGTCGCTGTCGGGGATGGCGACGCCCAGGACGGGAGCGAGCAAGGGGGCACGGGCGACCAGCTGTGGGTCCAGCTCCGCGACCGCCGCGATCACGTCGTCCGCGCCGGCGGCCGCGTCGAGGTCGAGCAGGTCGGTCCACACGTCGCGCCACCCGGCGTACGTCGCTCGCCGGGCCAGTGCCGCCTCCCCCGTGACGACGGGCACGCCCTCGTCGCCGAGTCGCGAGGTGAGCTCGCCGACCAGGCGGGTCTTGCCGGTCCCCGCCTCGGCCTGGACCACCACCACCTGTCCGGATCCGCTGCGAGCCGCCCGGGCCAGCTCCTCCAGCTGCGCCAGCTCGGCCACCCGGCCGACCAGCACGCTGCCGTTGCGCGACGCTCCCTGGTCGGGCCTGCCGCGACGCGCGACCAGGCGGCGTACCGCCACGGCCTCGCTGCGTCCCTTGACCCGGGTCTCGGGCAGCTCGGCCCACTCGAACCGCTCGCCGGTCTGGGCCGCCGCGTCGCCGTGCACCCAGATCTCCCCGCTGCCGGCGCGGCTCATCAGGCGCGCAGCGAGGTTGACCGGGTCGCCCAGGCAGCAGAAGGTACGTCGCTCGGCATGGCCGTAGGTGCCGCTGCGCAGCCGCCCCGTGGCGACGCCGACCTGGAGGTCGACGACGCCGACCTCGGCGGGCAGCTCGAGCAGTCCGAGAGCCGCCTCGCACGCTCGCGCGGCGTCGTCCTCGTGGGCGACCGGAGCCCCGAACACGCCGTACAGATAGGCGCCCTTGTCGCCGATCGTGAGCTGCAGGACCGATCCGCCGTGCTCGTCGAGCACGGCCTGAGCCCGGGTGACGAAGTCGTCCAGGATCCGCGGGGCGTCGGGATCACCCTCGAAGTCGAGCCCACCGAAGCGCACGAAGATCGGGACTCCCGGACGGAGGTCGGCCAGGAACTCGCCGCGACCCGCGACCATGCGCTCCCAGACCGCCGGGAGCAGCCACTCCCGGGCGGTCTCGTCCGGCAGGCGCGGCCACTGCGCGCGCTCGGGAGCGCTGGGCATCCCGTCCGGGAGCGAGTCCACGACACCGACCGCGCCGACCGCACCCGTCCGCACCTCGCGAAGCCGGACCCGCTCCCCCAGCGCCGCGACCGCGCCGGCGTCGAGCACCACCTCGCCGGCCACGGCCTGCTGCTCGGCCGCGGCCAGGCTGTCCATGAGCTGGCCCGCCAGCACGTCGATCAGCTGGACGCGGGGGTCGCCCACGACGAAGCGATGGACGCCTCCGACCGCGACGGCGACCTTCAGCCCGAGCACGACCGGCTCCCCGGTGGGTGTCCGGACGCTCGCGACTCCCCCCATCTCGGCCTGGAGCTGCAGCGCACACGCGGTCGCGCGTGAGCCGTCGTCCTCCATGATCCAGGCGGTGACGGCGTCCCCACTGAAGTACACGACGCTCGCCTGCCAGGCGTGCAGGACCTCGATCAGCCGGGCGAACACGCGGTCCAGAGTGGTGGTGAGCTCCTCGGCGCCGCGGCGTACACCGTGGGCGGCCGTGAGCGCCTCGGCGAGCGGGGTGTAGCCGGCGATGTCGACGAAGAGGGCCGCGCCGTGGGCCCGCTCCGGGAGCACGCGTCCGCTCGCCAGCGCCCAGCGCCGGTCCTCCGGGATGTACGCCTGGGGATTATCCCCAGGCAGCAACGTCCGCATCAGGCTCTCCCACCTTCGCGTCGTGGGTCAGTCTGGCGCACGCGGAGCGAGACCCGCGAACGTCATCCAAAAGAATGATTTTGCCAAGCCCGCCGTTGCTCGTCACAACCAGTTACGCCTGGCCTTAGTCCGGACCGCCGAGGTTGGGGATCACCAGATTCGGGGTTTTCGCTGAGATTCGGCCGGTCCTAGCCTGTGCCATTCCGACGCGGGGACGTCGGTTCATCATTGATGTCGCCCTTGGGGCGACGCTGGGGGTTCATCGCATGAAGCACTCAGGCGTACGCCGCGCCCGGATAGCCGTGGCGGCACTGGCGTCAGTCACTCTTCTCCCGGCCGTCGCCCTGGCGACCGGGGCCATCACGCCGGCCACGGCCGCCGTCAACGACCAGGCCGTCAGCGGCGTCGCCTCGCCGATCTGGCAGCCCAACGCGGCGGTCGACGCCCTGGCGGCAGCCAACGGCGTCATCTACGCGGGCGGCAACTTCACGTCCGTCAGCCCGCCGACCGGAGGGTCGGGCTCGACGACCGCGCGCACCTACCTCGCGGCGTTCAGCGCGAGCACGGGCAACCTGGTCACGTCGTTCAACTACACCCTGAACGGCCGGGTCTACGCGCTCGACCTGTCGCCCGACAAGAACACGCTGTACGTCGGTGGTGCGTTCTCGACGATCAACGGCGTCACCCACAACCACATCGCCGCGATCAACCTCTCGACGGGTGCCGTGAGCACGGCGTTCAACGCCGCTGCCAACCGCGCGGTCCGCTCCATCGAGTCGACGAGCTCGACGGTCTACATCGGCGGCGACTTCACCACGGCCAAGAACCAGAACCAGGCCTACCTCGCCTCGCTGTCGGCCGCGACCGGCGCGCTGAACACGGCCTTCGCGCCGACGTTCATCAACCGCGACCCGGTGGTCTGCCAGCCGAACCAGCCGTTCTGCACGCCGACGACCTACGTCCCGAGCACCCTGGCGATGGCCATGGCGCCCGACGGCAGCCGGCTGCTGGTCGGCGGCAACTTCATCGGCATCAACGGCGTTCTCAGCGGCGGCATGGCCTCGGTCGACCCGGTCACCGGCGCCACCGAGCAGTGGGACGCCAACACGCCTGGCCCGAACGGTCAGCCGATCAACACCAACTGTGTCGGCCGGGTGAGCTCGATCGTGGTCCAGGGCACCAACGCGTACGTGACCGGTGTCGGCGACCCGCCGGGCTGCTACGAGGGCACCTACTCGGCCAACATCTCCGACGGGTCGATCAACTGGCTCTCGTCCTGCCTGGGTGCCTCGCAGGGCCTGACGATCATGAACAACATCATCTACAAGGGCTCGCACCAGCACGACTGCGCCTTCAACAAGGGCGGCGCCTACGGCGGCTTCGTGGGCGGCACCGCGCGGGCGAACTTCCTGCACCACCACCTGGTGGCGCAGAACCTCGCCGACGGCACCTTCGTCCACTGGTCGCCGAACACCAACGGCTCCGGGACCGCGGCGACCGGCCCGCACACGATCACCAACGACGGTACGCAGATCATCGTCGGCGGCGACTTCACCTCGGTGAACAACCAGAACCAGCGGTACCTCACCAGGTTCGTGGCGAACGGCAACCACGCGACCCCGGCCCTGCCCGGACGCAGCTACAACTCCGACCCGTTCGGCGGACAGCCCGGTGTGCTGGTGGCCAACCTCGCGATCACGGTGCAGCCGACCTCGGCCAACACCCTGACCGTGCTGATCCCGGCCGCGGACGACGCGGACTCCGGGACGCTGACCTACCGCATCTACCGCGACAACGGGACCAACCCGATCGCGACCCTGAGCGCGGAGTCCTACACCTGGAGCAGGCCGACCCTGAGGTACGACGACAAGAACCTCGTCGCGGGCTCGACCCACACCTACCGCGTCAGCGCCAGTGACGGCACGTTCACCAGTGCCAAGTCGACCGCGGTCTCCGGGACGGTGGCGACCAGCGCACCGGGGTCCTTCCAGTCCACGATGTCGGGGCTCAACCCGCTCGTGTGGTGGCGCCTGGACGACAGCGGCAGCAACGCCGCCGACTCCAGCTCGACCGGCACCAACATCGGTGACTTCATCGGCGGTGTCTCCACGGGTCAGTCCGGCGCCCTCACGGGCAACGGCGCGGTGACGCTCAACGGCACCGACGGCTACGTCACCTCCGACCAGCCGTTCTCGGCGCCGGGTGCGTTCTCGGAGTCGGCCTGGATCAAGACCGACACCATCAGCGGTGGCGTGATCATGGCCCAGAGCAGCATCCCGACCGGAGCCGGCGGCACCACCGACCGCGCGATCGTCATGGACAACAACGGCGACATCTCGTTCGCGCTCGCCGGCCGTGGCATCAACTTCCGCAACCAGGACACCATCTGGAACGACGGCAAGTGGCACCAGGTCGTCGGCACCTACGACGGCGCCAGCACGCTGAGCATGTACGTCGACGGACAGCTGATCGGCACCACGGTCACCACCCGCGCGGCGACCGGCCTGCCCAGCAGCTACCTGCGCCTGGGCTACGTCGACATGTCGAGGCTGCAGCAGCTCGGTGTGTTCGGCCAGAACTTCTACGGCCGGCTGTGGCCCGCCTCGTCGTTCTGGCAGGGCTCCATCGACGAGGCAGCCGCGTTCGACTACGCGCTGACCCCGGCCCAGGTGCAGTCCATGTTCGCCGCGGGCGTGGGCGGAGGCGCCTGACCGACCACCGCTCGACAGCTCGGCCCGGCGACGGGAGCCTCGGGGCTCCCGCGTCGGGCCGAACTCGTTCTCGGCCGTTTTCGGCGAAATCTGGTTGCCCTCTCAACCACTCCGGTCACGATCCGACAACAGGCCGCGAACTCGGGGTAAACCCCGATGACGCCTGTCGGTGATATCTGCTGGACTGGCTCCTATGCACAGACAGATCGCTGGGAAGCTCACGAGTCCGGTCACCAAGTGGGCCGTGCTGGCCTTCTGGGTCATCGCCGTCGCCGGCCTGGCCGGCTTCGCCCAGAAGCTCACCGACGTCCAGAACAACGAGGCCTCCACCTGGCTGCCGGGCTCCGCGGAGTCCACGAAGGCGCTGGACAAGCTGCAGGCCTTCCAGGACCAGAACGACATCCCCACGGTGATCGTCTACTACAAGTCCAGCGGCCTGTCGCAGAGCGACCTCGCGGCCATCAAGGCCCAGCTGCCCAAGATCTCGGCGATGGACGGCGTGGTCGGCCAGGCGCACGGGCCGATCCCGTCCAAGGACGGGCAGGTCGCGCAGACCGTCGTCACCTACAACTTCGGCAAGGACGGCTGGAACAAGCTGCCCGACACCGCAGACGAGCTGCGCGACATCATCAAGGTCCCCGGCGTCACGACGTACATCTCGGGGCAGGGCGGACAGGCGGCCGACTCGGCGTCGGCGTTCGCCGGGATCGACGGCACGCTGCTGTTCGCGACCCTGGCCATCGTGATCTTGATCCTGCTGGTCACCTACCGAAGTCCGGTGCTGTGGGTGCTGCCCATCATGTCCGCGGTGTTCGCGCTGTTCACCGCGGAGGGGCTGATCTACTTCCTGGCCAAGGACGCCGGCCTGACCGTCAACGGACAGAGCCAGAGCATCCTCACCGTGCTGGTCATCGGAGCCGGCACCGACTACGCCCTCCTCCTGACAGCTCGCTACCGGGAGGAGCTGCGTCGCCACGAGGACCGGCACGAGGCCATGGCGTTCGCGTTGCACCGCGCGGCGCCCGCCATCGTGGCCAGCGCCGCGACGGTCATCGCCGGCATGCTGTGCCTGCTGCTGGCCGAGATGAACTCCACGGCAGGCCTGGGTCCGGTGCTGGCGATCGGCGTCGGGGTGACGCTGCTCGTGATGATCACCCTGCTGCCCGCCCTGCTGGTGATCCTGGGCCGCTGGGTGTTCTGGCCGAAGCGCCCGACCTTCGGCAGCGCCGAGCCGACCGCCTCCGGCACCTGGGCCAAGGTGGGCAACCGCATCGCGGTCCGCCCGCGCACGGTGTGGGTCGGCACCACCGTCGTGCTCCTGGTCGCCTGCCTCGGGCTGTTCAAGCTCGACGCGTCCGGCCTCTCGAGCGACCAGCAGTACACGAAGAAGTTCGACTCCATCAAGGGTCAGGCGATCCTGAGCGAGCACGGACTGGTCGACACCTCCAGCCCGATCATGGTCGTGGCCAACGCCGCCCAGGCAGACCAGGTCCGCACCGCCATGGCCGGGGTCGACGACGGGCTCGGGGAGCCGACGCAGCCGGTGGTCAAGGGCGGCGTCGCGCTGATCACGCAGGCCGTGCCCGGCGACGTGGCCGGTGCGACGGCGTTCGACCAGGTCAAGGACGTGCGCAACGCCGTGCACGCCGTCAGCGGAGCCGACGCGCTCGTGGGCGGCACGAGTGCGATCTACCTCGACACCAACCAGGCGTCGTCGCGTGACAACAAGGTGATCCTGCCGGTGACGCTGCTGGTGGTGATGGTGATCCTGATGCTGTTGCTGCGGGCGATCCTGGCCCCGGTGATCCTGATCGGCACCGTGATCTTGTCCTTCGGCGCCGCTCTGGGCATCTCGACGTTGATCTTCCGCGAGCTCTACACCCACCTGTTCAGCAACGCCGAGGGGTTCAACCACGCGGACACGTCGTTCCCGTTGTTCGTGTTCGTCTTCCTGGTCGCGCTGGGCATCGACTACAACATCTTCTTGATGACCAGGGTCCGTGAGGAGACCCACGACCGCGGGACCAGACAGGGAGCCCTGGTGGCGCTGCGCGCCACCGGCGGGGTGATCACCTCCGCCGGCCTGGTGCTGGCCGCGACGTTCTCGGTGCTGGCCGACGATCCCGTTCGTGTTCCTGGTCGAGATCGGCACGGCGGTCGCCCTCGGCGTCATCCTCGACACGATCGTGGTGCGCTCGGTCCTGGTCACCGCGATCAACCTCGACCTCGGCGGCAAGATCTGGTGGCCGAGCAAGCTGGACAGCCACCAGGACGAGACCGCCGCCGAGGCGGCCGAGAAGGTCGGCGCCCTCGAGGTCTGATCGGGGCCTTCAGAAGAAAACGCGGACGAAGTCGGCGCGCGCCCGGGCGTGTCGCCGATCTCGTCCGCGTTTTCTTCGGCGGCGGACGCGGTGAGGTCGTCTCGGCAGGTCAGCGCAGGCGGACCGGCACCGACTCCACGCCGTACACGATCGACTTGGCGTGGTAGGCCAGCTCGTCCGCCGGCACGTCCAGGGTGAGGCCGGGGAAGCGGCGGGCCAGAGCGGGGTACGCCGCGCGCAGCTCCATCCGCGCCAGCTCGGCGCCGACGCAGCGGTGGAAGCCGTACCCGAACGCGAGGTGTGAGCCGGTGGCCCGCGACGGGTCGAGCGCGTCGCCGGCGGGGTAGCTGCGCGGGTCGCGGTCGGCCGCGGGCAGGTGCACCATCACACACGAGCCCTTGCGGATCCGGTGCCCGCCGACGAACACGTCCTCCTTGGCGAAGCGCGGGAACGCCACCTGCACCACCGAGAGGTGGCGCAGCAGCTCCTCGACCGTCGGCACCACCGACGAAGGGTCGTCGGCCATCCCGGCGTACAGCTCGGGCCGGCCGAGCAGGACGACGGTGCCCAGGGCCAGCATCGACGCCGAGGTCTCCAGTCCGCCGGTGAAGGCGCCGTCTGCGAGGCCGCCGAGATCGAAGTCGTTGATCTCGTCTCCGTGCTCACGGATGATCTGCCCGATCAGCCCGGGGCCCGGGTCCGTGCGCTGACGCTCGCACTCGCGGAACAGGAAGTCACGCGAGGCCCCGACGGCACCCATGATCGCGCCGCCGCCGCTGCTGACGTCGAAGCGGGCCGACCCCAGCCTGCGGACCGTCTCGCGGTCCTCGTCGCGCAGGCCGAGCAGCTCGCAGATCACCAGGAACGGGATCGGGAACGCGAAGGTCTGGACCAGGTCGACGACCCCGTCGTTCGCGTCGGCGACCCGCTGGGTCTCGTCGAGCTGCTGGTCGATGATCCGGTCGATGGCCGGCTTGAGCCGGGCGAGCCGTCGCATCGTGAACTCCGGCGTCAGCAGCTTGCGCAGCCGCGTGTGCTCGGGCGGGTCGGTGAAGCCCAGGCCCCCGATGTCGCCCTTCTCCGCGCCGGACTTCCCGTAGTAGGGCCGCACGTCGGTGGAGTACGACGTGAGGTCGCCGAGGACCTCCCGGGCCTCGGCGTCGCCGGTGACCAGCCAGATGTCCATGCCGAGGAACGTGATCAGCTTCGAGACCGGGTCCTTGGCCCGCAGCTCCCCCAACCGTGGGTGGGGGTCCACCTGCCGACGCTCCAGCGGCCAGGACATGCGGTCGGGGACGCGGTGGACCTGCGTGAGGTCGATCCCGCCGGCCCGCGCGACGAGTCGTCGGCGAACAGCTCCCTTGACGGCTTCCAGTAGCGGCACGGAGCCAAGAGTACGGGTGGTGCCCGTGCTCAGCCTGAGAGGACCCGCAGGTCAGGTGAGGGTGGTCAGGATGTCGGCAGCCGGGGCGGCACGGGCGGCTCGGAAGCCGGTGCCCGCCCAGAGGTTCACGCCATCCGGGTCACCGGCTGCGCCGGCCGCGCGCCGGATCGGCCGCGTCAGGTGGTGCAGCGCGGGATATCCGTCGGGCGCGGCGGCGTCGTAGGCGTCGGAGAAGGCGTTGCGAAGACCGCGCGCCGGCCGACCCGTCCAGGCCCGCATGACCGCCGTCTCGCGGCTGTGGTCGGCCAACCCCGCCCGGTGGGCCGCCGAGGCCCCGCTCTCGTCGGCGAGCAGGAGCAGGGTCCCGACCACGGCCGCCTCGGCGCCCGCGGCGAGCACTGCCTCGACGTCGCGCCGGTCGGCGATGCCGCCCGCTCCGAGGAGGGGCAGGTCGACAGCGGACCGTACGTCGCTCACCAGCTCCGGCAGTGGCACCGGCGCGGGGATGCGGGTGGGCGTGAGCGTGCCGGAGTGGCCTCCTGCGGCGCTCGCCTGCACCGCCAGCGCGTCCACTCCCGCCTCGACGGCGAGCCGCGCCTCGGCGACCGAGGTGACGGTCTGGACGAGCAGGCTGCCGGCTCGACGGAGCTGCGACAGGACCGCCGCAGGAGGAATCCCGAACGTGAACGACACCACGGGTGCCGGCTGCTCGACCAGCAGGTCGATCTTGTCCCGCCACGCGTCGTCGTCCTCGATCGGCTCGGGCGGCAGCTCCACACCGCGACGCTCGGCCTCGGGTGCGATCAGCGAGCGGTACGCCGCGTACGCCGTGCGGTCGACCGGGACCGGGTTCGGGGCGAAGAGGTTCACGCCGTACAGAGCGGTGGCCTCGCGCACCTGGGTCAGCTGGTCGCCGAGCGCGTCTGCCGTGAGGTAGCCGGCCGCCAGGAAGCCCAGCGAGCCGGAGCTCGCGGCGGCCAGGACGAGGGCCGGCGTCGTCGGCCCGCCCGCCATCGGCGCCGCCACCACAGGGCTCGTGGCTCCGAGCCCGCTGAGCCAGGTCACGCACCGACCGTAGCGCTCAGACGGGGTCGACCGGCTTGCCGTTGATCCGCCCGCTGAGCTTGGCCTGGTCGAGGTCGTCGGCAGACAGCTTCTTGAAGCCGCTGCGGTGGAAGACCAGTGGCGAGGATCCCCCGCTGTCGCTGACCGCGTGCAGCTCGAGGACGACGATCACGTGGTCGCCGGCCTCGACCTCGTGCCGGATCGAGCAGTCGAACGTCGCCACGGCCTCGTCGAGCAGAACCGCCCCGTCTCCCGTCGACCGGAACGGCAGCCCGGAGAAGCGCTGCTCGGCAGGCCCGGCCAGCTGCCGGCAGATCGCGTCGTGATGGTCTGCCAGCACGCTGACCCCGAGGTGCCCGGCGTCCCGCAGGGCCGGCCAGGTCTGGCTGGTCGTGGCGACCGAGAAGGAGACCAGCGGTGGCTCCAGGCTCACGGAGGTGAACGAGCTGGCGGCGATGCCGACCAGCTGCCCGCGCACCTGGGCGGCCACGGCCACGACTCCGCTCGGGAACGCGCCGAACGCAGCCCGCAGCGCCCCGGTGTCCAACCCGGGCGGCACGAGCGTCGGTCGACGGAGCTCGACGTCGTCGGCCACCGGCGACACGGGGGCCGACGCGGCCTCGGAGGTCTGGGCGGCCGAGGTCATGCGATCGCGTCGAGCGAACGGGCGGCCAGCGCGGCACGCAGCACGGGTCGCGCCGACGCCAGCCACTCGGCGTACGCCGCGGGGTCGTCGTGCTGCGAGTCCAGCACGTAGAGCCCGCGCACCGGGACGCTTGCGCCGAGCTCGGTCAGCACCGGGCGCAGGGTCAGCTCCGGCGCCAGCGCGTGGGTGGGTCCGCCCCCGAGCATCAGGGGTACGGCGACCCCGGCCAGCCCGGTGCCTCCGGCGAACCGGTCCAGGAACAGCTTGAGCAGCCCGGTGTACGTCGCCTTGTACGTCGGGCTGGCCACGATCACGAGGTCGGCGTCCCCGACGTCGGCGACGAGCCGGGCGACCTCGGGGTCGGCCCAGTCGAGGAGCCGCGGGCCCAGGTCGGCGAGGTCGAGGACCAGATCCGGCTCGTGGTCGACGACCGTCTGCGCGACGTACCTGGCTGCGGCCAGGGTGCGCGAGGCGGCCTTGGGGTTGCCGACGACGACAGCGACGCGGGTGTGGTCTGGCTGCGGGTCGAGACTCATGGTCGGTGCTCACCTCCTCGTGATGGTTGACAGGTGGGACTCCCCGGCGTGCGCGCGCCCACGCACGCCGGGGAGGGTCGGGGGGCTCAGCCCGCGGCGGGACGCCTCCGGGCGACTTCGTCGCGGACCAGCGGCAGCAGGTCGCGTCCCCACTCGACGACGTCGTCGAGCGGGTCGTAGCCGCGGATCAGGACCGTGTCGACGCCGATGTCGACGTAGTCCAGCAGGGCCTGGGCCACGGTCTCGGGGCTGCCGACCAGGGCGGTGGTGTTGCCGCCCGCGCCGGCGGCCGTCGCCGTCGGCGTCCAGAGGGCTCGGTCGTGCAGGTCGCCCTTGGCCGCGGCCGCGAGAAGGCGCTGCGAGCCGGCGTTCTCGGGTCGCGCGCCGGTCTCGAGGAGGCGGCGACGCTGGTCACGGAACGACTGGCCGGGACCGCCCTTGATCCGCTCCAGGATCCCGTGCGCCCGCTCCCAGGCCAGCTCGTCGGTCGGCGCGGTGATCGGCCGGAAGGACACGCTGATCCGCGGCGCCTCGCGCCCGGCAGCTGCGGCTGCGGCGCGCACCGACGCGATCTGCTCGGCGGTCTCCGCAAGCGGCTCGCCCCAGAGCATGAAGGTGTCGGCGTGCTTGCCGCCCACGCGGTACGCCGCGTCGGAGGAGCCGCCGAAGAACAGCGGGAGGTGGCGCTCCTCGAACGGGAGGACGCCCGCGGCGTAGTCCTCGAAGCGGTAGTGGCGCCCCTCGAAGCCGAACGGCTCGCTCGAGGACCAGGCCCGGCGAAGCACCCAGAGGTACTCGTCGGTCCGGTCGTAGCGCTCGTCGTGTCCCAGATGGTCGCCGTCGCGACGCTGCTCGGCGTCGTTCCCTCCGGTGATCGTGTGCACGGCGACCCGGCCGCCGGTGAACTGGTCGAGCGTCGCGAACAACCGCGAGGCCAGGGTCGGGGCCACGAACCCCGGCCGGTGTGCGACGAGCAGGCCGATCCGCTCGGTGTTGGCTCCCACGTACGCCGCGACCTGAGTGCCCTCGGGCCAGCCCGAGCCGTAGCCGATCAGGATCCGGTCGAAGCCGGCCTCCTCGTGCGCCCGGGCGAACGCCAGCGTGTACGCCGGATCGATCGCCGGGCCGGAGGCGGGACGCGACTCCGAGCCGTCGCGCGTGCCGATCATGCCGAGGATCTCCACCGGTCGGGTGGACGACTCCTGGCGGGTGACAGGTGCTGGTGCGGTGGCAGTGCTCATGGGGTCCTCTCGGGTGGGTGGTCGGAACGGGATCAGGCCGGAACGGCGGTGGCGCGGCGGCGGGCACCGGCCCGCACGAGGGAGATGAGGGGTCCGTACGCCGCGGCGTCCGCCAGCGGCGAGAAGCCGCGGATCAGCAGGGTCGTGACGCCGAGGTCGACGTAGTCGAGGAGCGCGTCCGCGACCTGCTCGTAGGAGCCCACCAGCGCCGTGGAGTTGCCGGCCGCACCGGTGACCTTGGCGACCGCCGTCCAGAGACGCTTGTCGTGGACGTCGCCACGGGCGGCCACCTCGAGCAGCCGCTGGGACCCGTGCTGCTCGCTGTGGCCGAGACCGCGGAAGCTTCCCCCGGAGTCGGCACCTGCCTTCGCCTGGGCCTGCTCGAGCACCTCCTCCGCACGCGCCCACGCCGCCTCCTCCGTCTCGGCGACGATGGGGCGCAGGCTGACGCTGAACCGCGGCGACCGGCCGTGCTGATCGGCCACGGCCCGCACCTGCGAGATCCGCTCGGCGATGCCGGCCAGGGGCTCGCCCCAGAAGGCGTACACATCGGCGTGCTTCCCCCCGACGCGGACCGCGTCCTCGGATGCGCCGCCGAAGTAGACGGGGATGGGCGTCGGCGGGCGTACCGACGACCATCCCTGGGCCACCCGGTAGAAGTCGCCCTCGTGGTCGAACGGACCCTCGGAGTACCACTCCTTGCGGACGACGGACAGGAAGTCGTCGGTCCGGGCGTAGCGGGTCGGCTTGTCGCTGAAGTCGCCGTCACGCGCCTGGTCGACATCATCGCCGCCGGTGATCACGTGCATCGCGATCCGGCCGGGATGGAAGGCATCGAGGGTGGCGTACGAGCGGGCCGCCAGCGTCGGCGCCAGGAAGCCGGGACGGTGTGCGAGCAGGACGCCCAGTCGCTTGGTGCGCGAGAGCACCTGGTCGGCCAGGACGAAGCCGTCGGGGCTGGACGACGAGTGCGCGATCAGGACCCGGTCGAACCCGGAGTCCTCGTGCGTGCGGGCGACCCGGCCGACGTACTCGGGGTCCACGACGGGGCCCGCGGCGTCGAAGCCCATGCTCTCGCTGTACTCGCGGGTGCCGGCGTAGCCGATGAACTCGATGGTCATGCTGATGCCTTCCTGTCGGAACGGTCGGTGGGCTGCGTCTGGTCGAGCTGGGCACGCCAGCGGCCGGCGGCGTGGCAGGCGACGTCGCGGTCGTCCGCGGTGCCGCGGCTCAGCACCGGCTGCTCCGCGCAGGAGTCGTGGGCGAACCGGCAGCGGTCGGCGAACACGCACGCGTCGGCCGGGACGTCGCGGACCGCCTCACCGGCCGGCAGGCGCAGCTGCTCGGGCTGCAGCCGGTCCTCCTGCTGCACGCTCGGTGCGGACGCCGTGAGCAGCGCGGTGTAGGGGTGGTCCGGGTGGCGCAGGACCTCGCCGATCGGCCCGCTCTCGACCAGGCGGCCGCGGTAGAAGACCGCGACCCGGTCGGCGATCCCGGCCAGCGAGCTGAGGTCGTGGGCGATGATCACGACCGCGAGGCCAAGGTCGTTCCGCAGCCGGTCGAGCAGTCTCAGGACGAGGTTGCGGTTGGACACGTCCAGGGCGCTCACGGGCTCGTCGCAGAACAGGAGTCGAGGCCGGGTCACGATCGCCCGGGCCAGCGACACGCGCTGGCGCTGACCGCCCGAGAGCTGGCGCGGGTGGCGGTCGCCGTACGACGCGAGGTCCAGGCCGACGTGGGCGAGCGCCTCGGCGACGCGCTCCTCGCGCTCGGTGCGGCTCAGCCGCCCGGTGACGTCGAGCGGCTCGGCGACGACGTCGCGGACCGTGAGGTCGGGATCCAGCGCGCGCAACGGGTCCTGGAAGGCCAGCTGCACCTGGCCGGTGCGACGGAAGTCGCGGAGGGCACGCCCGTGCAGCGAGCCGAGGTCGGTGCCGGAGAAGCCGATCCGCCCGGAGGCGGGGCGGACCAGGCCCACGGCGGCACGAGCCAGGGTGGTCTTGCCCGAGCCGGTCTCGCCGACGACGCCGAGGATCTCCCCCTCGCGCACGGTGAGCTCGACGCCGCGGAGGGCGGCGCCGGTCCCGAGCGAGCCGGCCCGCTTCGGCGGGGCGTAGGTCACGGTCAGGTCGCTGACCTCGAGCAGCGTGTTCATGACGCCTCCCGGTCCAGGCCGCCGGCTGGGCGCTCCGACGCCAGCTCGTCGAGTCGGACGCAGCGGGCCGCCCGGTCCGGGCCGGCCGGTTCCAGAGCGACCGGCCCGCGCGTGCAGGCCTCGGCGGCGTACCGGCAACGAGGCGCGAACCGGCACCCGGGCATCGCCGTACCCGCCTCGGGCGGTGACCCGGGGATCACCTCCAGCGCACGTCGGGACCAGTTCCCGATCGAGGCGACACCGAGCAGGGCTCGGGTGTAGGGGTGCCGCGGGTTCGCCAGGACCTCGGCGGTGGGGCCGGACTCGACGATCTCCCCGGCGTACATCACCAGCACGCGGTCGCAGGTCTCGGCGACCACGGCCAGATCGTGGGTCACCAGCAGCAGCGAGAGGTCGTGCGTGCGTCGCAGGCGTGAGAGCAGCCGGAGGATCTCGGCCTGGATGACGACGTCCAGGGCGGTGGTCGCCTCGTCGGCGACGAGGAGCTCGGGCTCCAGAGACACGGCGATGGCGAGCAGGATCCGCTGCAGCATCCCGCCCGACAGCTCCTGGGGGTACTGGTGGTAGACGCGCTCGGGGAGGTGGAGACCCACCTCCGCGAACAGCTCCAGGGCACGGCGGCGGGCGTCATGTCGAGAGCGGCCACCTTTGACCCGGAGCACCTCGGCGAGCTGATGCCCGACCGTGATCGAGGGGTTGAGGTACGACGCGGGGTCCTGGAACACCGCGGCCAGGCGGGTGCCGCGGATGTCCTGCCACGACGAGCGGCGGCCACCGACCAGCTCGGCGCCGTCCTCCCCGTCGTCTCCCAAGGTGATGCTGCCGGCGTCGACCCGGCAGCCCGGGGGCAACAGCCCCAGGATCGAGCGACAGGTCAGCGTCTTGCCACTTCCCGACTCGCCGACCAGCCCGACGGCCTCGCCGCGACCGATCGTGAGGGAGACGTCCTGCACGGCGGTCCGACCGGAGGCCCGCCCTCTCACGCCGACCCGGACGTCGAGCCCGTCGACCCGGAGCGTGGTGACCGAGGTGGTCGGGTCGGCTGGCTCAGGCTGCGGGTGCGGTGACATCGCGACCCTCCTCGACGGGTGTGATGGGGGCACCGACCGATGCGACGCCGACGACGGTCGCGGGGGTTCGGCGCCAGCGGCCGCGTGCGGACCCGGCGGCGGACTCGGGCCCCGAGTCGCGGATGACGTCCGCGAGCAGGTTCAGCGAGCCGACGGTGACCATGATCAGCACGCCCGGGATGAGCGGGGCCCAGGCCTGCTGCGTGAGGTAGGCCAGGTCGCTGCCGAGCATGCCGCCCCAGCTCGGTGCGGGCGGTGTGACGCCGAGCCCCAGGAAGGTCAGCGACGCCATCACGAGCAGCGCCGTGCCCAGCGCCTGGGCGGTGGTGACCGCGATCGTGGGCAGCACCTTGGACCAGATGTGCCGACGCAGCACGAACCACTGCGACGCGCCCATCAGCTCGGCCGCCTCGACGTACTGCGCCTGGCGCAGGCCGAGCGCGGCCGCGCGGGTGACCCGGAAGTAGAGCGGCGTCATCAGCACGCCGATCGCCACCATCGACTGGTGCAGCCCGTTGCCGAGCGTGCCGACGACGGCGATCGCGAACACGGTGAAGGGCAGCACCATCAAGGTGTCGGTGACGCGGAGAGCGAGCCATTCCAGCCGACGTCCGAACCACGCCGAGGCCAGGCCCGGGACGACGCCGAGCAGCATGGCGACCGCCACGGCCTCCATCGAGCCCAGCACCGACAGGCGGCTGCCGGCCATCAGGCGGGAGAGCACGTCGCGACCGAGGTAGTCGGTCCCGAGCAGGTGTGCTCCGCTCGGCCCCTGCAGCATGGCGTCGGTGTTCTGGGCCAGCGGGTCGTGCGGCGCCAGGGTGCCGCCGAACGCGACCAGGACCAGGATCCCGAGCAGGATCACCAGCGAGACCCGTCCGGCCGGGACGGCGAGGATGCGGCGCAGGGTCGTCATCGGCGGCCTCCCCCGGAGACGGGACGTCGGGCCAGCGGGTTGAGCGCGGTCTGGGCGATGTTCACCACGGTGCTCGCCACCAGGACGACCACCACGGTCACCAGCAGCGCGCCCAGGATCACCGGGACGTCGCCCTGCTGGGCGGCCTGCAGCGAGAGCTGCGCGATGCCGGGGAGGTTGAAGAGCTTCTCGGTGATCACCGCGCCGCCGATGATCCCGGGGACGGCGAGCCCGAGCACGGCCAGCGCCGGGCCGGAGGCGTTGCGCAGCACGTGTCCGAAGAGCACGCGTCGCCGGGAGAGTCCGCGCATCTCGGCGCCGGTCACGTAGTTCTCGCGCAGCGCGCCGACCAGCGAGGTCCGCAGCTGGCGGGCCAGCGCGCCCGCCGCCTCGATGCTCAGGGCCAACGCCGGGAGCACGGCGAACCGCAGCCACTGGGCCGGGTCCTGGGTCAGCGGCACGTAGCCTCCCGACGGCAGGAGCCGGAGCTTCACCGAGAACACGACGATCAGCAGCATGCCGATGACGAACGGCGGCATCGTCGCCACGATCGAGCAGACGACGGTGACGGCCCGGTCGAGCGGACCGCCGTTGCTCAGCGCGGCCGCGATCCCCGCACCCCCACCGATCAGTACGGCCAGCACCAGGGCGAACGCCGCGATCGACAGGTCGACCGGCACCGCCTGCTTGATGCTGTCGGCGACCGGGACCGTGGTGAACCACGAGGTCCCGAGGTCGCCGTGCAGGGCGTGTCCCAGCCAGCTGAGGTACTGCTGCCACACCGGTCGGTCCACGCCGAACTGGTGGTTCATTCGAGCGATGTCCTCCGGTCGCGCCGTCTCCCCGAGCACGGCGGCGCCGGGGTTGGTGCCCGACAGGGCACCCAGGGCGAAGGTGACCATCGAGGCGAGCAGGAACACGAAGGCCGAGACGACCAGGATCCGGCCCGCCGCGAGCAGCGCACCGCTGCCGCGACGCGGGGTGGCTCGGACCGGGGCCTCGGCCGCCGCCGGAGCGGCGAGGGTGGAGGTGGCGCTCACGAGACGGTCACGCCGTCCCAGGACACCAACGCCAGGGTCGTCGGCAGCGCGGAGACGCTCTTCGCGCGGGCGATCACCCGCGGCACCGTGTAGAGGAAGGTGTTCGGCATCGTCGTCACCGCCGTCTTGGTCGCCTCCTGCAGGAGCTCGGGGTACTTCGGGTCGTCGAGCGGGGTGGCGACCACCTTCGCGACGGCCTTGCGCACGTCGGGATGGAACTGGCGCGCCGGGTTCATCAGGCCGGTGTCGCTGAAGAGCACCTGGAAGGCCTGGAACGGCGCCTCGCGGCCGGCGAACCCGTCGACCACCAGCTGCTTGGAGTGCTGGATGTAGACCTGCTGGGTGAACTGCGCCAGCGGGATCGTCTCGATCTTCACGTCGAAGCCGACCTTGTTCAGCTGCGACTGCACCAGCTCCGGGACGCCCTCGGGACTCTCGGTCGAGAGCGTGACCGGGATCGGCTTGGTGTACCCGGCGGCCTTGAGGATCGAGGACGCCTTCTCCGGGTCGTAGGCGTAGAGGTCGGACAGCGACGGGTTGTAGCCGACGTAGCCCGGCGGGAAGGGCTGGTAGTCGACCTCGCCGACGCCGAACTGGGCGGCCTTGACCAGCTGCTCCCGGTCGACGGCGTAGTGCAGCGCCTCGACGACCTTCGGATCGTTGAACGGCGCGAGGCTGGCGTTCACGTCGAGCGTCGCGACGTACAGCGATGGGATGATCTGCACCTCGAGGCCGGCCGCCTTGGCCGCGCTGAGCTGGCTCGGCGGCAGGAGCCCGATGTTGTACTGGCCAGACTGGATCGCGGCGACGACGGTCGACGCGTCGGCGGCCGGATAGAGCTCGAAACCGGAGGCCTTGATTCCGGAGGCCTGGAAGTACTTCGGGTTGCGGTGCAGCACGGCCTTGGAGTTCGGCACGTAGGTGTCGAGCACGAACGGCCCGGAGCCCGCGGGCTTCGTCGCCAGGGAGCCGGCGTCCTTCTCGAACACGGCCGGGTTGACCACCATGCCCGTCTTGCCGGCCAGGAGGTTCGGGGTACTGGAAGTTCGCCCCGGCGAAGTGCAGCTCGAAGGTCTTCGCGTCCTTGACGACGACGTCCTTCAGGTCGGCGAGCTGAGGGGCGACCAGTGAGTTCTGCGCGTCGCGGCCACGCTCCAGGCTCTTCTTCACCGCCGTGGCGTCGAGTGGCGACCCGTCGCTGAAGACCAGGCCGTCCTGCAGGGTGAACGTCGCCGACGTCCCGTCGGCGGCGTACTTCCAGCCGGTCACCAGGTGCGGCTGGGCGTTGCCCTTCTCGTCGATGGTGGTCAGGCCCGAGTAGGTCAGTCCCAGCATCTGGACGTCGGAGCCCGCCGAGGAGGTCACCGGGTCCCACGTGGTCGGGATCTGCCAGGCCCACTTGAGGGTCCCGCTGCCGCCGCCCGACGTCGCGGTCGCGGAGGTGCCGCTACCGCAGGCGTCGAGGGCCAGGACGGTGCCCAGGCCCAGCCCCAGGCCGAGCAGGGAGCGGCGGGTGGTGGCCGTGGTCGTGACGGTCATCGAGGGTGACGCCTTTCGATCGGGTGGGTGTTCGGATCCCGAGAGTGGTGGACGTGCGGATGAGGTGGCCCGCTGGTGCCATGGGGTAGAACTGGATCGATCCCCGATGGAAACCGACCGGGTGTACTGTTTTTGGTGTAAGTCGAGTGACTTACTATTATTACTACACCATATAGTCAAAGACGCAAGTCACCACCGGGAGGTTTGCTCGTGTCGGATCGGCCGTTGAGCGGCGTACGCGTCGTGGAGTTCGGGCACGTGGCCGCGGGCCCGTTCGGCAGCATGCTGCTGGCCGACCTGGGCGCCGACGTGGTCAAGATCGAGAGCCCGGACGGCGACCAGCTACGCGGCTGGCCTCCGATCGCGGTGCGGGACGGCGAGCGCTTCAGCCACAACTTCGCGTCGGTCAACCGCAACAAGCGCAGCGTGGTCGCGGACCTCAAGGACCCGGCCGACCTCGAGCGGGTGCGCGGGCTGTGCCGGGCCGCCGACGTCCTGCTGGAGAACTACCGGCCTGGCGTCCTGGACCGGCTCGGGCTCGGCTTCGACGAGCTGTCCTCCGGCCACCGCGGCCTCGTCTACGCCTCGGTCTCGGGCTTCGGCCGGACCGGTGAGTACGCCGCGCTGGGCGCCTACGACGTGGTGGTGCAGGCGATGAGCGGCCTGATGAGCGTGACCGGCACCGACGACGGGACCCTGGTCAAGGCGGGCGTGCCCGTGGGCGACTTCGTCGCCGGGCTGTACGCCGCGCTGGGGGTGGTCACCTGGCTGCCTCGCACGCGCGACACCGGCCGCTCGGTCCACCTCGACGTCCCGATGCTCGACTGCCTCGTGGCGACCTCGGCGCTGCAGACCAGCGAGTACTGGGGATCCGGTGTCGCCCCGGTGCCGCTGGGCACCCGCCATCCCCGCAACGCGCCGTACCAGGTCTTCCGCGCGGCCGACGTCGCGTTCGTGCTGGCGGCGGGCAACGACCGGCTCTGGCGAGCGGTCTGCGAGGTCGTGGGTCAGCCCGAGCTCGCCGACGACGCGCGGTTCGCGACCCAGGCCGACCGGGTCGCCCGCCAGCTCGAGCTGGAGAAGCTGCTGGACGACCGCTTCGCCGACCACCCGGCCGCGCACTGGGTCCGCGAGCTGCGCGGCCGCGGTGTCCCGGCCGGCCCGGTGAACACCTTCGCCGACATCCTGGCCGACCCGGCCCTGCGCGAGTCCGGCTTCCTCCAGCCCTACGACGTGCCGGTGGCCGGCGCGTCGTGGACCACGGCGTTCCCGGTCCGCGAGGCCGCGACCACGCCGCGCGTGGAGTCGGCGCCGCGCCTCGGCGAGCACACCGACGAGGTCGCGGCCGAGTGGGGCGTGGCGTGAGCGATCCCCGAATCGTGCGAGTCGTCCTGGACCGCCCCGACCGGGCGAACGCACTCGATCCCGCGACCGTCGAGCGTCTCCATGTCGCCCTGACCGAGGCGGACGACGCCGACGTGATCGTGCTGGAGGCGCGGGGGCGGTCGTTCTGCGCCGGCCTGGACCTCGCCGACGTGGACGACGAGACCGACGCCACGCTGCTGCTCCGGCTGGTGCGCGTGCAGCTCCTGCTCGAGCGGGTCCGGGACTCGCGGGCCCTCGTGGTGGCGGTGGTGCAGGGCGCGGCCGTCGGAGCGGGTGCCGACCTGGTCCTCGCCGCACACGTGCGACTGGCTCTGCCCGGGGCGAGCCTGCGCTTCCCAGGGTCGGGATTCGGCGCCGTCCTCGGTACGTCGCGGCTCGCGGCCGAGACGTCCGCGTCGTACGCCGCGGAGCTCGGTCTCACCGGCCGACGGGTCGACCGGGCCGACGCGGCTGCCGCGGGCATCTGGTCCTCGATGGAGACGCTCGAGGACGTCGAGGCGCGTCTCGACCGGCTCGCGGCGTCGTCCGCCCTCCTGCCCGGGCCCACCGGCGTACGACTGCGAGCCGCGGCGGCGGGGTCCTCCTCCCGAGACCCCCTGGGCGACCTGGTCCGCTCGCTCGCGTCCGAGCCCGGGCTCGCCGACCGGGTCCGCGCCTATCGACACCGATCCCTCACCCGCACCCCAGAAGGAGCCTCCGCATGACCGCCACCGTCGTCGCCGACCCCCGTCTCGCCCGGCTCGTCGCCGAGCTCGGCGAGCTGGTCGACCGCGAGCCCGACGAGCACGCCCTCACCCGGCTCGTCGCCGAGCGCCTTCACGCCGCCCTCGCCGACGGCATCGACCTGCCGCCGGAGGTGACGACCCCGGGGACCGACCGGTACGTCATGTACCCGCTGCACGTCGACCCGGCGGGACGGTTCTCGATCGCCTCCGCGGTCTGGAACGTCGACCAGGGCACGCCGGTGCACGGGCACGAGACGTGGGGCGTCGTCGGCATCCACTCGGGCGTCGAGCACGAGATCAGCTTCGAGAAGCCGAGCCGGCCCGGCGTCGCGCTGGTCGGCAACGGCGTCCACGACTGGAGCCCGGGCGAGGTCACGATCTGCTGCACCACCGACGACGACGTGCACCAGGTCTTCTGCTCCGGCGACCAGCCGTGCGTCGGCATCCACGTCTACGGCGCCGACATCGGCACCCTCCGCCGGCGTTCGTACCAGCCCGAGACCGGCGAGGTGTCGTGGTTCGTGTCCACCTGGACCGAGCCCGGCACCGCTTCCTGAACCCGGGTCGTCCGCCTGACGTGGGGCTAGTAGCCCCACCTCAGGCGGACGACCCTTCAACACCAGCAGAGAGAGACAGTGAGATGACCACCATCCAAGAACGCAGCACGACCGACCGCAGCTACGCGCCCCGGCTACGCCGGGCGGCCGCGAAGGAGGCGGCCGGCTACTCGGCGTTCGCCGAGGCGGCCCTGAAGAACCCCGACGGCCAGATCCCCGCGAAGTACCGCGAGCTGATCGCGATCGGCGTCGCCCTGACGACGCAGTGCGAGATGTGCCTCGAGAGCCACGTGGCCGCCGCCGTCGCGGCCGGGGCCACCGAGGAGGAGATCGCCGAGACGACGTTCGTCACCGCCGCGCTGCGTGCCGGCGCGGCGTACACCCACGGGATGAAGGCCATCCGGATGCTCGACGAGGGAGGACGAGCCCCGATGACCCCGACGACCCCGACGACCAGGCAGATCAAGCTCGGCCTCATCCCGATGGGCGCCGGCGGCCCCGGAGACCACAACCTGCTGGCTGCGACCCGGAGATCTCCGGGCGACGCCAGCGTCAACATCGACTGGTATATCGACGCTGGTGCGGCAGGCCGAGGCAGGCGCAAGTTCGACCTGGTCTTCATCGTCGACAGCCAGTTCATCACCGCCGATTCCCCGCCCCACTACCTCAACCGGCTCGAGCCGCTGACGCTGCTGTCGGCCCTGGCCACCGCGCACCTCGCATATCGGCCTCGTCGGCACCGCCACGACCTCGTTCAACGTCGCCGTTCAACCTCGCCCGGCGCCTCGCCTCCCTCGACCTGATCAGCCACGGCCGCGCCGGGTGGAACGTCGTGACCAGCGGCGACCCGGGCGCCGCCGGCAACTTCGGGCTCGAGGAGCACTACGACTACGACACGCGCTACGGGCGCGCCCACGAGTACGTCGACGCTCGCTCGGGCGCTGTGGGACTCCTACGAGGACGACGCCTTCCCGCGCGACAAGGAGACGGGCCGCTTCCTCGACCCCGTCGCGCCAGCACCCGCTGCGACCATCGCGGCGAGTACTTCTCGGTGACGCGGCCCGCTGAACATCGAGCGCTCACCGCCAGGGCAGCCGGTGATCTTCCAGGCCGGCGACTCCGACCAGGGCCGCGACCTCGGCGCCCAGACCGCCGACGGCATCTTCACCCACGCCGCTGACCTTGCCGGGGCGCAGGCGTTCTACGCCGACATCAGCCGTCGCGCGGTCGCGGCCGGCCGCGACCCCGACGACATCGTGATCATGCCGGGCATCCGGGTCGTCGTCGGCGACACCGACGAGGAGGCGCGTCGAGCTCGAGCGGCACAACCGCGACCTCGACCACGGCTTCGACCACGCGCTGGCGGACCTGTCCCGCCGCTTCGGCTGGCACGACTTCCGCCAGCACGACCTCGACGCGCCGTTCCCGGCCGAGGCGCTGCAGTCGGCGGAGCGGAGCTTCTTCACCCAGGCCCAGCGGGTGACCCAGCGCGCCCAGGACCACGGCCTCACCCTGCGTCAGGTCGTGGAGGAGCGTCGGCACACGACCATCACCGGACCGTTCGTCGGCTCGGCCGCGACCGTGGCCGACCGGCTCGCGGAGTGGTTCGTCGAGCGCGGGTGCGACGGCTACAACATCCACCTCGACCATCCCTCGATCTTCCGCCGGTTCACCGGCGAGGTCGTGCCGATCCTCCAGGAGCGCGGGCTGTTCCGGACGGCGTACGAGGCCACCACCCTGCGCGGCAACCTCGGCCTGCCGGTCCCGGTCAACCGCCACACGACTGCCCGGGTCGCGGAGGCCGAGGCCCGCGGCGCCTAGGCCTCGACAGCCGAGCCCGCGGAGCGGATGACCCGTTCGGCCACGGTGGCGGGATCGGCGCGTCGACGAGCCACGTCACGCAGTGCCTCACGGACAGGCCCGCTGCGCATCTGGTGGCCGACCTGGCGGCGGAGCCTGGCCAGGGCGATCCCCTCGACCAGCGCCGCGGACGCCGCCTCCCGGCGTGGTCCGAGACCGTCGTTCTCGCGCAGGTGCCGCGCGTGCTGGTCCAGCGCCTCCGCGAGAGCCTCGACACCTCGACCGCTCGAGGCCTCCGTCGCCAGGACCGGCACCCGCCACCCGCGCTCGCCCGCCCCGGCCAATGCGGTCCGGAGGTCCCGCACCATGCCGTCGGAGTCTGGATGCTCGGCCTTGTTGACGCACACGATGTCGGGGATCTCCATGATCCCCGCCTTGATGGCCTGGATGGAGTCCCCCGACCCGGGGATGAGCACCAGCACGACCGTGTCGGTGTGCCGCACCACGTCCACCTCGGACTGGCCGACGCCCACCGTCTCGACGAGGATCTCGGGGAACCCGAAGGCGTCGAGCACGACCATGGCCCGGCCCGTCGCGTTCGACAGTCCGCCGAGAGCACCTCGACTGGCCAGCGACCGGATGAACACTCCGCGGTCCTCGAAGTGGTCGCTCAGCCGGAGCCGGTCGCCCAGGACGGCGCCCCCGTTGTACGGCGAGCTGGGGTCGACCGCGAGCACGCCGACGTCGCGAGCCTCGGCTCTGCGCACCCCGACGAGAGCGCCCACCAGGGTGGACTTCCCGGCACCCGGCGGCCCGGTGATGCCGACGGTTGCGGCCAGCCCGCTGTGCGGATGGAGGAGACCGAGCAGGTCGGCGGCCCTCTCGTCGTCTACCTCGGCGGCCGACAGGGCCCTCGACAGTGCGCGACGGCTTCCGGCCCGCACACCCGCGGCCAGCTCCTCGGCGCTGGGGATGGACCGAGCCTCAGCCATCGTCCCGGCTCGCCAGGAGCAGCGACCGTGAGAAGCGCAGGACGGTCGTGCCGTCCTGGTTGTCGATCTCGTCGAGCACCACGACCTTGCCGCCCGGCCGGTCGGGGCGGCTCGAGACCTCGGAGACCGTGAGTCGCGCGGTGATGGTGTCCCCGACCCCGACCGGTGCAAGGAACCTCACGTCGGTGAGCCCCACGAGGCCCCGTGCGTTCGCCTTGAAGAGGTGCTCGGTCAAGGCGATGGAGATGCCGAGCAGGGCCGGCCCGTACAGGACCCGGCGCCCCATGGCGCTCGCGCGGGCGGTCACCTCGTCGTGGAAGAGCGGGTTGCTGGCGCCCATGAGGGCGGGCAGGAAAGCGACCTCCGCGTCGGTGATGGTCCGGGACCCGCCGCTCAGTGCGCGACCCGGAGTCAGGTCCTCGAAGGCGAGGTCGGTCATGCCTCGACGCCGGCCAGTGCTCGGACCCGGTCGGGGATGGTGGTGATGTCCGACCGCACGGGGAAGACCTCTTTGACTCCGAGCTCGAGCAGCACCTTCTCGTCGCCAGCGGAGATCGTGCCGCCCACGACGATGGGAATGTCGTCGGCCTCGGCGTTGCGCAGCTCGGCCAGGACCTGCTCCACCAGTGCGACGTGTGCGCCCGAGAGCACCGAGAGCCCGAGCACGTCCACGTCCTCGTCGACCGCCGCGGCGACGACTTGCGAGGGGGTACGCCGGAGCCCGGTGTAGATGACCTCCATCCCGGCGTCGCGGAGCAGGCGGACGACGAGCTTGGCGCCGCGGTCGTGACCGTCCAGTCCGAGCTTGGCCACGAGGACGCGCACCGGGCGCGGGTCGGCGCTCACAGCGCCGGCTCCCGGAACTCACCGAACACGGTGCGCAACGTCTCCACCATCTCGCCGAGCGTCACCTCCGCGCGGGCACAGTCGATGAGGAACGGCATCAGGTTGGCGTCTCCTTCCGCTGCGTTGCGCAGCCTCTCCAGCCGGGACCTGACCTCGGCGTCGTCGCGCTCGAGGCGCAGCTGTTCCAGCCGCGCGAGCTGGCGGGTGCGCACGTCGGGATCCGGCGCGTGTACGACCAGCTCCTGCGTGCTGTCCTCCTCGGCGAACAGGTTGACGCCGACCAGGGGCTTCGACCCGTCGCTCTCGGCGCGCTCCTGCTCGTAGGCCGAGGACGCGATCATGCGCTGCATGTAGCCGCTCTCGATCGCGGCGACGGCACCTCCGGCTGCCGCCACCTTGTCCATCTCTGCGAGTACGGCGGACTCGATCTGGTCGGTCATCGCCTCGACGAACCACGAGCCACCGAGTGGGTCGGCGACCGCTGTCGCATCCGACTCGTAGCCGACGATCTGCTGAGTCCGCAGCGCGATGCGCGCCGTGTGCTCGGTCGGGATGTCGTACGCCTCGTCGTAGCCCGCCAGCAGCATCCCCTGTGTCCCGCCGAGGATGGCGCCGAGGCACCCGAGCGTCCCACGCACGATGTTCGTCTCGGGCTCTGCGGCCTGATAGTGGGTCCCACCGACGGAGGCCGTGATGCGCAGCAGCGACGACGAGCGCTTCTGCACGCCGTAGCGCTCCTTCATCATCCGGGCCCAGATCCGTCGTGCCGCGCGGGCCTTGGCCGCCTCCTGGAGGAAGTGTCCGTAGAAGTAGAACTGTCCGGACAGGCGTGGCGCGAAGGCGTCGATGTCGAGCCCGCGCTCGCGTGCGTAGTCCAGGTAGCACACCGCGTTGGCGAACGCGAAGCCCACCTCCTGCGCCATCGTCGCGCCGGCGTCCCGCATGTCGGGTCCGCGGATGACCAGGGGGTAGAACCGGGGCATCTCCTCGGAGCAGAACTCGAGGACGTCGCCGACCAGGCGCAGCCCGGCGGCGGGTGGGTAGATCCACGTGCCGCGCGCGACGTAGTCCTTGAGCACGTCGGTGGTCATCGACCCGTTGACCTGCCCTGCGTCCACCCCGGTCCGTTCCGCCGCCGCCAGGAACATCGCCAGCAGCATGGGTGCGGTGCTGTGGGCGTTGAGCGAGACCGCGAGCCGATCGAGCGGAAGTCCGTCGAAGAGAACCAGGAAGTCACGGACCGAGTCGACGGCGACGCCGACCCGGCCGATCTCGGCCCCTGCCTCGGGGTGGTCGCTGTCGAAGCCGCACTGGGTCGGCAGGTCGAAGGCGCAGCTCACGCCGTTGTTCCCGTGCTCGAGGAGGAACCGCCAACGCTGGTTGGTGTCCTCGGCCGTGCCGAAGCCGGAGTAGAGCCGCATCTGCCACAGCCGCTCGCGGTACATCGCGGGGTACACACCGCGTGTGAAGGGATACGCGCCGGGAACGCCGATCCGGTCGACCTGCTCCTGCGGCGCCTCGTCGCCGGCGAAGTACGACAGGGCGAGCGGGTCGCCGAGCTCACCTCGTCGGTCTCTCGCCTTCGTTCCACTGACCGACTCCTGCCACTGGTCGGTCGCCTCACGCCAGGTCGTCATGCCCTCGCACCCCGCCTCCCGGTTCCTTGACCACGCCTCCGGCCGAGCCCTAGTGTCTCGCGTAGCAAACATCATGTCTAGTAGATGAACATCGGAGAAGTCACGATGAGTGTGCTGACGCACGGTGAGATCACCGACGAGGGCCTGGACAAGGTCCGGGCCCTGGTCAACCAGGAGATGCGGGTCAACTACCGCTTCAACCGCGAGGTGACCTGGGACGGAGTGCGTCACTTCGCCTGGGGCGTCGGCGACGACAACCCGCTGTGGCTGGACCCCGACTACGCCGCGACGACGGACTACGGCGGCGCGGCCGCTCCCCCGAGCTACCTCTACACGATCCATCCGACCTTCGTTCAGATCGGCTTCGCCGGCGTGCACGGATTCCACGCCAACACCAACTGGACGCTGTTCAAGCCGGTCCTGGTCGGCCAGCGTCCGACCTCCACGACGTGGCTCGCCGACGTCGTCGAGAAAGAGGGCCGGATGGGCGGCCACCAGGTGCTGGTCTACTTCCGCACCGTCTACTTCGACGAGAACGACGAGGTCCTGGCAGACGTGCTGACCTCCTCGATGCGGGTGCAGCGTCACCAGGCGCGGGACAAGGACAAGCACGCCGACTGGGAGATGACGCGCTGGTCTCCCGAGGAGATCGAGCCACTGGAGGCCGCTCAGCTCGCCGAGGCTCCCCGTGGCTCCGAGCCGCGCTTCTGGGAGGACGTGAAGGTCGGCGACGAGCTGGAGCCGGTGCGCAAGGGACCGCTCACGCTCACCGACATGATCGCGTGGTACGTGGGCTCACAGCCGATCTACTGTCCGGCACACGAGCTCGCGCTCAAGCAGTACCAGCACAAGCCGATGTTCTACTACCGCAACACCCTCACCGGCGCGCTGGAGCCCGGCATCCGGGTCCACGAGGACGTCGACGCGGCTCGCGCGGCAGGCGTTCCCGCGCCGTACGACCTGGGGGTCCAGCGTCACCAGTGGCTGTTCCACCTCCTGACCAACTGGGTGGGCGACAGCGGCTTCATCGTCGAGTGCAACGCGCAGTACCGGCAGTTCAACTTCTTCGGAGACGTCCAGGAGCTGGGAGGCCGGGTCAGGGAGGTCTGGGAGGACCCGGAGACCGGCGAGGGCCGGGTGGGGATCGACGTCTGGTCGCGCAACCAGCACGGTGTGGACACGATGCCCGGGACCGCCGTCGTGGCTCTGCCCTCCCGCAAGCAGGCGGAGTCGCCGGTCACCCGACGCCTGGGTCTGTCGATCAAGCGCGCGGACTACCTCGCGAAGGTGGTCCCGGACCTCCGCCCGCTGACTTGAGTGGCCCTCCGGGGGCGCCGCTCACCCTCCGAGCCACTCCTCGAGCACCTCGGCGGTGTCCTGGCCGGGGACCGGGGGCGGCATCCGCTCGGTGACCTTCTCGCCCGGGAGCCACGGCGCCCCCGCGGCCCGGACGCGGGTGCCGTCGAGCTCCCACTCCTCGAAGAAGCCTCGATGCTCCAGCTGTTCGTGCTCCAGGAGGGTGGCCACGTCGTTGACACGGCCGAAGGCGAGTCCCGCGGAATCGAGGGCCGCCATCAGGTCGGCGCAGCTCCAGCGCGCGAGCTCGGCGTTGAGCTCGGCGTTGAGCCGCTGCCGGTTGTCGCGTCGGTACGGTGCGGTCGCGAAGTCCGGGTCGGCCACCAGATCGGGACGTCCGAGGATCCCGCAGAAGGTCCGCCAGTGCTCCTCGGTCAGGATCGCGATCGCGATCGGGCCGTCGGCGGCGCGCAGCACCTCGTACGGCGCGAGGAGGGGGTGGGCCGTCCCCATCGGTCGAGGGATGCTCCCCGACAGGCCGTAGGTGAGGAGGTTGAACGACATCACCGACGCGGCGATGTCGAGCATGGCGAGGTCGACCGTCGCGCCCTCGCCGGTGACCTGGCGTCGCAGGACCGCGGAGACCACGCTGAAGGCCGCCACCATCCCCGCCATCACGTCGATCACCGGCACGCCGACCTTCGCCAGGGTGTCCTCGTCCTGGCCGGTCACGGCGATGAGCCCGCTCTCGGCCTGCACGAGCAGGTCGTACGCGCGGCGCGCGGCGTACGGGCCGTACTGGCCGAACCCGCTCACCGAGCAGTAGATGAGCGCCGGGTGCTCCGCACGCAGGGAGTCGGCGTCGAGCCCGAGCCGGCGCAGTGCCCCGGGGGCGAAGTTCTCCACCACCACGTCGGCCTGCGCGACGAGCCGCAGCGCCGTGGCGAGCCCGTCCTCGCTCTTCAGGTCCAAGACCACCGAGCGCTTGTTGCGGTTGGCGGACAGGAAGTGCGGGCTGAGCCCACCGAGGTCGTTCCCGGTCCACATCCGGACGTGGTCGCCGACGCCGGGAGGCTCCACCCGGACCACGTCGGCCCCCATGTCGGCCAGCATCATCGTGCCGTAGGGACCGGCCCAGGCATGCTCGAAGGCGAGCACCCGGATGCCTTCCAGTCCCCGCACGCCCCCTGCTCCTTCGTGTTCAACTAATGAACGCAGTGTTCTCTAGATGTGACAGTATCGGCGGTGACGAGAGACCGTCAACGACCGGCGCCGCATCAGGTCGCTGCGGGGCCTGGTGAGGGAGGATGAGGCCATGACCACAGGTGACGCCGTGCAGACGACCCCGACGGCGCAACCCTCGACCCGCGCGCTCGACCGCGGCCTCCGGCTTCTGACCTGCCTCTCGGAGAACCCCGGCGGTCTCAGCGCGCCCGAGCTGGCCGAGCGCAACGACCTCAGCCGGGCCACGGTGTACCGCCTGCTGTCGACGCTGATCGCCCGCGACTTCGTGACCACAGACCCGACCCAGCGCCGCTACTGGCTCGGCCCGGCGATCGAGCGCTGCTTCTTCGGGCGCGAGTCCCACTTCACCCTGGCGGCGCTGGCCGCACCGGAGATGGAGCGGCTCTGCAACGAGATCGGCGAGTCCGTCGGCCTCCACATCCGCAGCGGGCTGGAGCGGATCGTCATCCGCAAGGTCGAGCCCGATCACCAGCCGCTGCGGTACGTCATCCCGGTCGGTGCCACGCGGGCGCTGGTCACCGGTGCCAGCGGCGCGGTCCTGATGAGCGAGTTCGACGACGCCGAGATCCAAGCGGCTCTCGACCACGAGGTGGCGGCCGGCATCAGCACCGTCACCCCCTTGAGCATGAAGCGGATCCACGCCCGGATCGCCGACCTGCGGCGCCAGGGCTACTGCGAGGCGATCGCCGAGACCGTCGAGGGGATCGCGTCGATCGCGGTGCCGGTCCACAGCGCCGAGGGGCGCGTGATCGCCGCCCTGGCGATCTCGGGGCCGGCGCAGCGCTTCGACGAGAAGGATCGCAAGCGCGCGGCGGAGCTCGCGATCTCCCGGTCGGCCACGATCACGGCCTCGCTGCGGCCCGCCTGAGAGACGGAGCCAGCTCCTCGAAGAGCAGCCTCTCCATCGCCGGCCGGTCCTCGTCGGATGCGGACAGGTTGACCAGCAGCGTGTCGGCACCCGCCTCTCGGAACTCCAGGAGCTGCGCGACGCACTCGTCCACGTCCCCGGCTACGACGTAGGTCGTCAGGCGGTCGCCCTCGGGTCGGGCGTACTTGGTGCCGAGCGCCCGCGTGCCGTCACGATGCGCCGCCGTGGCGTCGCGACCCACCGAGACGAAGACGTAGGCGGCACAGCCGAGCCCCTCCGGATCCCGTCCCGACTCGACGGCCTGTGCGCGCATCACCTCCAGACCGGACGCCACTCGCTCGGGACGCACGAGGTACGGCATCCAGGCCGCGCCCCAGCGCCCTGCCCGACGCTGTGCCGGCTCGCCGCGTCCCGCTACCCAGATCGGCGGACCTCCGGGGCGCACGGGCGGCGGGATGAGCCGGACGCCGTCCAGATCGTTCCACCGTCCGTGGAAGGTGACCGTCCCGCCCTCGAACAGCTCGTGGATGACCGAGAGCGCCTCGTCGGCACGGCGTCCACGCTCGCGTACCGGCACACCTGCGGCCCGGAACTCGCGCTCGTGCTCGCCTCCGACACCGACGCCCAGGTGGAACCGTCCAGCAGAGGCCTCGTCGAGCACAGCCGCCATCTTCGCCGCGAGAGCCGCGGGATACAGGGGTAGCAACGTGACCGCGCTGAGCAGCTTGATCCGACTCGTGGCTCCGGCGGCGACGCCCAGCGCCACGAACGGGTTCGTGCTGGGGCCGTGGGAGAAGATGTGCTCCCCCACGCAGACGAAGTCCAGCCCGGCGTCCTCGGCGCGACGCGCCTGGGCGCCCACGTCTCCGACGACGTCCAGCCGAAGGCCGATCGCGAGGTCGCTCATCGCACGAGCTCGGCACGGTGGTCCGGATGGGCGACCGCGGCCATCTGCTGCGCCCGCTCCGCCTCGGTGCGTCCCCACAGATCCGCCACGCCGTGCTCGGTGACGACGTAGCGCACGTCGCTGCGAGGCGTCGTCACCGGGCCGCTCAGGGACCTGACGATGGTCGACCCACCCGACGGTTTCGTCGAAGGCAGGGCGATCACGGACACTCCCCCGGGTGAGGCGTTGGCCGCGCGTACGTAGTCCACCTGCCCACCGACCGCTCCGCGGGTCCGACCGTCGACCGACTCGGCTCCGACCTGACCCGTGAGGTCCACCTCCAGCGCGGAGTTCACCGAGACCAGGCGTGGCACTGCCGCGAGCATCGCGTGGTCGTGGGTCCGGTCCAGGCCCGCCACCTCGACGCCCGGGTAGGAGGCCAGCCAGTCGTAGAGCCGCCGGGTCCCGAACCCGGCACCGGTCACCACCGGGAGCTCGAGGAACCCCGAGTCCGTCGCCTCGACGAGATCGACCACGGCATCGGTGACCAGGCCCGTGTGGAGACCGAGGTCGGAGCGGCCGTGCAGGCCGTGGAGCACGCTGTCCGGCAAGGACCCCACGCCCAGCTGCAGCGACGCGTGGGCCGGCACCAGCTCGGCCACCCGCCGGGCGATGGCGAGCACCGTGTCCGACGGCTCCTGCCGCGGGATCTCGGCGAGGGGCCGCGAGACCTCGACAGCGAAGTCGACCCGCTCGACCGGGAGCCGGTAGCCCGACGTCTCCGGCATCTGGTCGTTCACCTCGGCCACGACGACCCGGGCGTGCTCGATGGCCGTGGGCAGGTGCTGGACCGCGGTTCCCAGCGAGTAGGCGCCGGCTCGAGCGGGGGCAACCTGGACCAGCACGACGTCCGAGCGGATCCGCCCGGTTGCCATCAGCCCGGGCAGGTCGGACATGTGCGCCGGCACGACGTCGAGGACTCCTGCTCGGGCGAGGACACGGAGGTCGCCGAACGCCCCGAGAGCCGTGAACCGCACGACATCGGCGTACGACGGGTCGAGCCGCAGGCCGAAGGCGTACCCGCTGAAGGTGGTGAAGCCTCCGATCCGGTGCCGCTCCTCCAGGAGACACTCCACCAGGCCTGCGGGGGCACCAGGACCCTGTCCCCACACCACCCAGTCGCCGGGCCGCACCAGGCCGACGAGGCGGTCGCGCCAGTCAGGCACCGGCCACGCCGAGGTACGACGCTCGCAGCTCGGCGTCGTCCGACATCTCGTCGGGCGTTCCGGACCAGCTGAAGCGACCGTGGGTCAAGATGTTGACCTGGTCGGCCACCCGGATGACCTCGCGGGCGTTCTGCTCGACCAGGAGCACGCCCACGCCGGCCTCCGTGAGCTGATGGACGACGTCCATGACCAGTCGGACCATGCGCGGTGCCAGTCCGGTGGAGGGCTCGTCGAGGGCGAGCACCGCGGGCGCCAGCATCAGGGCGCGTCCGATGGCGAGCATCTGCTGCTCACCACCGCTCATCCTCCGGGCCTCGACCTTGGCTCGCTCCTCCAGCACCGGGAACAGGCCGTAGACGTCGCGGACCGACCAGGGCCGACCGGCGGAGCCGGCGTGCTCGGCCGCCAGCCGCAGGTTGTCGGCGACCGAGAGAGTGCCGAACAGATGCCTGCCCTCCGGGACCAGGGCGAGGCCCGCCCGCGCCAGCCGATGGGCAGGCCAACCACCGACGTCCACCTCGTCGAGGAGCACGCGCCCCGCCCACGGCCGCTGGAGGCCGCACACCGAGCGCAGCAAGGTCGTCTTGCCCGCGCCGTTCGGGCCGAGCGCCGCGACGCAGCAACCCGGAGCCACCTCGAGGTCGATGCCCTCGAAGACCTGCATCCGGCCGTACCCGCCGGCGAGCCCGTCGATGGTGAGGATCATGCGACGTCTCCTGGGAGTCCGAGATACGAGCGGAGGACCTCCTCGTCGGTGGCGACCTCCTCGGGCGTGCCGTCGGCGATGACGCGCCCGGTCTCCATCACGACGATCCGCTGTGCCAGCGCCATCACCAGGCTCATGACGTGCTCGACGAACACGATGCCGATGCCGCGCTCGGCCACGCGCCGCACCAGCTCGGCGAAGGCGCGCAGCTCGACGTCGGACAGCCCGGCGCCCAGCTCGTCGAGCAGCATCACCCGAGGGTTGGTCGCCAGCGACCGGGCGAACTCGATCCGCCGGTGGTCGCCGTGCCCCAGCTCGGCGGGCAGGGCGTCGGCGCAGTGGGTGAGCTGGCAGAACTCGAGGATCTCGTCGGGGTGCTCCGCGACCCCGCGCCGCCGCCCGCCGTACGTCGCAGCCACGCGCACGTTCTCCCGCACCGTCATCCGCGAGAAGGGCTTGGGGATCTGGAACGTGCGGGACAGACCGGCCCGGCAGATGTGGTCCGTCGACCGCTTCGTCACGCGCCGTCCGTCCAGGAACACCTCTCCGCTGGTCGGCTTGCGAGCTCCGCCCACCACGCTGAGGAGCGTGCTCTTGCCGGCGCCGTTCTGCCCGATGACGGCCAGGATCTCCCCCGGCTCGAGACTGAAGCTCACGTCGCGAACGGCGACCAGGCCGCCGAAGCGCTTGGTGACCTCGCGCACCTCCAGCACCGGCGTCGTCACGAGCGCCGCCACCGCAGTCGGGTCCTGACCGCTTCGAGGCGGCCCAGCGGAAGGTACCGCCGCAGACCCATCAGCCCGCTCGGCAGGAGGATCGCCAGGGCCACCAGCAGCACGCCGTAGACCAGGGTGGTGTAGCCGGAGTTCGCGGTGTGCTGGCTCATCTCGTCGTTCAGCCCGGCCCAGAGCAGGGCGCCGAGCACCGGGCCCGCGATGGTCCCGGTGCCGCCCAGGGTGACGATGAGCACGGGAAGCACCGAGAGGCTCGCGTCGAAGACGGTCGGCGGGTCGACGAAGATCTGGGTCAGCGCGTACACGCCGCCCGCAGCGCCGGCCACGCCGGCGGACACCGCGAACGCCGCTGCCCGCACTCGCACGGTCGGCACCCCGACCGAGGCAGCCGCCTCGAGGTCGTCGCGGATGGCGAACAGCCCGATGCCCAGGCGGGTCCGGCGCACCACGACCGCCACCGCGACCGCCACCGCCGCAACCCCGAGGGCGAGGTAGAACGGCCGGTGGTCGTCCGGGCCGAACGGCGTCCGCACCAGCAGCCCGTTGGCCTTGCCGGGCAGGAAGTACTGGCCCAGGAGCTGGAAGGACTCGGCCACGGCCAACGTGAGGATGGCGAAGTAAGGGCCCTGCGAACGGAATCCGGGGAGCACCAGGACCGAGGACACCGCACCCGCCAGCACCGCCGCGAGCAGGGCGATGACCACCCCGGCCATGCCGCGGGACTGCAGGTGTGTGACCACGTCCCCTGCGGTGTACGCGCCGACGCCGTAGAAGGCCGCATGACCGAACGAGAGCTGTCCACCGAAGCCGCCGGTGATGTTCCAGCTGGTCGCCAGAGTGACCAGGATCAGGGCGCTCACGGCCAGGCCCTCGTAGTAGGCGTCGTTCATCGCGGGCACCGCGACGGCGGTGACGACGAGCACGGCGAGCGGCCAGACCAGCGAGCGCCACCGGAAGCCGGAACGGGGCGCGGGTGGCCCCTCGACCCCTGCGCGGGAGGTCGGCGGCGAGTCGACCGACGTGCTCATGTCGCGACCTTCCCGCGAAGACCGGCCGGCCGCACGACCAGGACGAAGAAGATGACGACGAACGGGACGGCGTCGGTCGCCGACGTGGAGAGGTAGCTGCCGGTGAACGCCGTCGCCAGGCCGAGCAGCAGGCTCGCGACCACGGCACCGCCGAGACTCCCGAGCCCGGCGAGCACGACGACGGCGAAGGCGCTGAAGACCAGGGAGAAGCCCACGGTCGGCGTGAGCGCCGCGGTGGTGAGGATCATGTAGCCCGCCCCGGCGGTCAGGACGCAGCTGACCAGCACGGCGGCGAGCCGGGCCCGTCCGGTGTCGATCCCCATCAGCTCCGCACCCGTCCGGTCGATCGCCGTCGCGCGGATCTCGCGCCCGATCCTCGTGCCGGACATGAAGCCCCACAGGAGCAGCAGGGCCACGGCGGTCACTGCCACCTGGGTGAGCGTCTCGTGCGGGACCGTCACGCCGTGCAGCTGGTAGGCGTGCAGGTCGCGCTGGATCGTTCGCGGGGTCGCCCCCCAGTGGAGGGTCACCAGACCCTGGAGCACGAAGGCCACCCCGAACGTCGCGATGAACTGGACCTCGTGCGAGCGGTTCCTGGTCGGCACGACGATCGCGTAGTAGAAGACGACGCCGACCACGAGCAGCACCGGCACCATGACGGCCGTGGCCACCAGGGGATGCAGCCCCCAGGAGGTCACGGCCGTCAGGCCGACGTACGCAGCGAGCGTCATGAAGTCGCCTTGGGCGAAGTTCACGAGCCCGAGGACGCCGAACACGAGGGCGACACCGAGGCTCAGCATGACGTAGACGACGGAGAGCGACACCCCGCTGACCACCGTCTGCAGGAACTCGGTCACGTCATCCCTCCCCTCGTGCTCGGCTCATCGGACTCCGAACGCCTCGGCGCTCAGCTGAACGGCGTATACTTGGCGTTGGCCAGTGCCTGCGGCCACAAGGTCACCAGCTTGGTCGGCGACTGGTACTGCGCCACCGTGACCGGGCTGTCGGCCTGACCGTCGGACTCGAACTTCACGGGACCGAGGTCGGTGGTCACCTGCAGTGACGACAGCGCATCCCGGATGGCGCTCCCGTCGGTGCTACCGGCCGCCTTCAGCGCCGCGGCGAGCACCTGCACGCCCTGGTACCCCTTCACCACCTCCGTCGACGGAGGGTTCCCCGACTGCGACTTGTAGCGGTCGGCCACCTTGTTGGCCTGCGGGAACGCGGTGTCGCCGGGGAACCAGTTCGGCGTCCCGGTCAGTCCCTTGACACCCGCGCCCAGCGCCTCGGTGACGACCGGGTTCACCGTCGGGTCGCCCTCGATGTACAGCATCTTCGGGCTCAGCTGCAGCTGCTTGACCTGCTTGATCATCGTCGCGATGTCGCCGTCGTAGGCGATGAGCTTGATGACGTCGGGGTTGGCCGCGCGGATCTTCGACAGCGCCGAGGTGTAGTCGCTCTGCCCGGTCGGGACCGCGACGTCGGAGACGACCTTGCGGCCCGAGGCCTCCAGCGCCTTGGTGCTGGACGACGCGCCGGCCTCGGCCCACCCGAGGTTCAGGTGGACGATGCCGACGGTCTTCAGGTCGGGCTGCGTGGCGATGAACTGGTCGGTGACCGGCTCGACCTGGGAGGCCAGGTGGAACAGGTTGAAGGTGTACTTGTAGCCCTGGCTGACGACCTGGGGGTCGCTGACGAAGGTGTGCACGATCGGCACGCGGTACTGCTCGGCGACGGCGGACGTCGTGAGTCCGGCCGCGCTGCCGAAGGTGCCGAGGATGGCACTCACGTGGTCCTGGGTGATCAGCTGCTTGACGACGTTGGCCGCCAGGCTCGGGTCGAACTTGTCGTCCTTGACGTCGAGCACGAGCTTCTTGCCGTTGATCCCGCCCGCGGCGTTCACGTCCGCGATGCCCATCTTGTAGCCGGCGAGCAGCTGCTGGGCGGGTCCTGCGACGTCCAGGTGCTGTTCGGATTCTATCGTGTTTCCCTATTAACCTT